>NZ_LZJN01000155.1 GCF_001667735.1 Mycobacterium sp. E183 | reverse complement strand
CGAAGACATCAACATCGCCTGGGCCCAACACCACAGCGGGCACCCGATAGCCCTCCCCCCGGTGATGACGTCATTCCAACGGTGGGCCGCACTCCTCGCCCAACATGCCGACGACCCAACGGTATTGGCGCAGAGCGAAGCCTGGCAGCAGGTATTGGCGGCGCGACCCGCCCTGCCGGAGGCGCCAGACACCTACGCGAACGCCGGGCACCTGACCGCGTCGCTGGACGGTGAGACCGCCCGCCAGCTGATGAGCGACGTGCCCGCGGCGTTCCACGCGGGAATCCAGGACATCCTCCTGATCGCGTTCGCATTGGCCTGCGCCGAGTTCCTGGGCACCGGCGACGCCGCGATCGCTCTCGACGTCGAAGGCCATGGCCGCGACGAAGAGCTGGCCGCCGACGTGGACCTGTCCCGCACCGTGGGCTGGTTCACCACCAAATACCCCGTCGCGCTGAGCTCCGGCGCGCTGCCCTGGGCGCTGGTGGTGGCCGGCGACGCCGACCTCGGCCCGATCATCAAGCGCGCCAAGGAACAACTCCGCGCGCTCCCCGATCCCCTGACCTATGGGCTGCTGCGCTACCTCGACACCACGCTCATGGGCGCCGAACCCACGATCGGATTCAACTATCTGGGACGTCTTGGCGCACACGGCTCCGAGCCGTCGGACGATCTGTGGCTGATCAGCGCGGACGGATCTGCGTTCACCGCGGCCGCGTCTGCGGTGAACATGCCGATGATGCACACCGTAGAGCTCAGCGCCGTCGCCGTCGAAACCGATTCCGGCCCTGCGCTGAACGCCACCTGGACCTGGGCGCCCTCAGCGCTCGACCACGCCGGCGTCAGCCGACTCAACCGGTTGTGGTTCGAGGCCCTGGCCGGCGTCTGCGCCCACGTCGCGCGGGGTGGCGGCGGTCTGACCCCCTCCGACATCGCACCCGCGCGGCTCACCCAGCGGGAGATCGACGCCCTCCAACAGCAGTATTCGGTCGCCGACATTCTGCCGCTCACCCCGCTGCAGCAGGGCCTGTTGTTCCATGCCAGCACCACCCAGGGTCTCGACGATCTGGCCGAACTCTATTCCGTCCAACTGGATTTCACCGTGACCGGGCCGCTGGACCCCGACCGGATGCGCGCCGCGGTACAGACCGTGGTCGATCGCCACCCCAACCTTGCGGCCCGCTTCTGCACCCAAGGCGAACCGGTTCAACTCATCCCTGCCGATCCCGCGGCGGCATGGCAGTACGTCGAACTGGACAACATCGACGACACCGATACCCGAATCCGGCAGCTGTGCACGGCCGAGCGCGTCGCCGTCTGTGACCTGGCGAATCCGCCGGCCTTCCGGGTGGCGCTCATCCGCACGGCACCGGACCGGCATCGGATCGTGGTCACCAATCACCACATCGTGCTCGACGGCTGGTCGACGTCGATCCTGTTGCAGGAGATGTTCGCCGCCTACTACGGGCAGCGGCTCCCGGCGTCCACCTCGTATCGCAGGTTCGTCACCTGGCTGGCCGATCGCGACCTCGATGCCGCCCACACCGCATGGCGCGAGGTTCTCACCGGATTCGAAACCCCCACCCTCGTCGGCTCCGCAAACAGGACGGGGCCCGGGCGCCGAGGCGAGGCCTCGTATCGGTTCTCGGAGCGGACGACTCACGCGCTCACCGAACTGGCGCGCTCGCATCACACCACCGTCAACACCGTGTTGCAGGCCGGTTGGGCGCAACTGCTGATGTGGCTGACCGGCCAACACGACGTCGTCTTCGGCGCCGCGGTCTCCGGACGCCCGACCGAGCTTCCCGGCGCGGAATCGGTTGTCGGGCTGTTGATCAACACGGTGCCGGTGCGCGCCACCATCGGCGCGGACACCACCACCACGCAGTTGTTGCACCACCTCCAGCAGGCCCACAACCAGACGCTGGATCACCAGCACCTGGCGCTCACGGCGATCCACCACATCACCGGCCACGACCAATTGTTCGACACGCTCTTCGTCTACGAGAACTATCCCGTCGACACCAGCGCGATGGCGGGTGCCCGTGAGTTCGCGGTCACCGACATGACCACACACGAATCCACCCATTACCCACTGACATTGGAAGCTCGCACGGGTGAGCAGCTCGGCGTGCGCCTGGAATACGACACCGGCATCTTCGACGCCGACACCATCCACATACTCATCACGCAGCTGGAACGCGTGCTGAAGGCCATGACCGCCGACCCGACCGCCCGACTGTCCACCTTCGACCTACTCGACGAGCCGGAACACGCCCGCCTCCGTGACTGGGGCAACCTGGCAACGTTGGAACGGCCCGCGACACCGGTCTCCATTCCGGCGTCCTTCGCCGCTCAGGTCGCGCGCACCCCCGATGCCGTGGCGGTCACCTGCGCCGGTCGCTCGATGTCCTACCGCGAACTCGACGCGTCGGCGAACCGCTTGGCGCACCTGTTGACCGAACGGGGGGCGGGGCCCGGACGGTGCGTGGCGCTGCTGTCCGCCCGCACGGCGGACGCGATCGTCGGCATCCTCGCGGTGTTGAAGGCCGGTGCGGCCTATCTGCCGATCGACCCGGCGCTGCCGCGGGACCGGATCGAGTTCATGATCGCCGATGCGGCACCGGTCGCCGCGATCACGACCGGAGGCTCGGCAGACCGGCTGGACGGGTCCGCGCTGCCGGTCATCGACGTCAACGACCCCCGGGTCTCGACATGCCCCATCACCGCCCTGCAGCTGCCGGATCCCGATGAGCTCGCCTACATCATCTACACCTCGGGAACGACCGGCGTACCCAAAGGCGTGTCGATCACCCACCACAACGTGACGCAGCTGGTCGGGTCGCTCGATCCCGATCTGGCCGCGCCACAACAGGTATGGACGCAATGGCACTCCTACAGCTTCGACATCTCGGGCTGGGAGATATTCGGCGCCCTGCTCAATGGCGGACGGCTGGTCGTGGTGCCGGAGTCGGTGGCCGCATCCCCGGCCGACTTCCACCAGCTCCTGGTCACCGAAGAGGTCACGGTGTTGTGCCAAACGCCGACGGCGGTCAGCACGCTCGCGCCCGAAGGATTGGAGTCGGTGGCGTTGCTGGTCGGCGGTGAGCCCTGCCCGCCCGACGTCGTGGAGCGGTGGGCACCCGGCCGGGTGATGATCAACGAATACGGCCCGACCGAGACAACGATGTGGGTGACCTTAAGCGCGCCCCTTACAGCGGGATCGGATGTCGTACCGATCGGTGCGCCGGTGCCCGGCGCCGCGCTCGTCGTGCTCGACGGCTGGCTGCGCCCGGTCTCGGCCGGTGTCGTCGGCGAACTCTACGTGGCCGGACGCGGTGTCGGAGTCGGCTATTGGCGTCGGCCAGGACTGTCGGCTTCGCGGTTTGTGGCGTGCCCGTTCGGGCCGCCCGGAACGCGGATGTATCGCACGGGGGATAGGGTGCGCTGGCGCGCCGACGGGCAACTCGAGTATCTCGGGCGCACCGACGATCAGGTCAAGATCCGCGGCTACCGGGTCGAACTCGGCGAAATCCGCACCGCGCTAGCCGAACTCGAGGGCGTCGAGCACGCGGCCGTGATCGCCCGCGAGGACCGCCCCGGCGAAAGGCGCTTGGTCGGTTACATCACCGGCACCGCCGACCCGGCCGCCGTGCGCGCGGAACTGGCCCGACGGCTACCGGCCCATATGGTCCCGGCCTCGGTCATGGCACTGCAGGCGCTGCCCCTGACCGTCAACGGCAAGCTGAACACGCGGGCGCTGCCGGCGCCCCGGTACGCGGACGGCGACCGGTACCGGGCCCCGGCGAATTCGGTCGAGAAGGTCCTGGCTGACATTTACGCGCAGGTGCTCGGTGTGGAACGAGTCGGGGTCGACGACTCGTTCTTCGACCTGGGTGGTGACAGCATTTCGGCGATGCGGGCAACCGCGGCGATCAATGCGGCCCTGGGCGCGGGCCTGGCGGTGCGCACCCTGTTCTACGCGCCGTCCGTTCGGCGCCTGAGCCGGCAACTGGGCACGCCCGCGAGCGCCGAGGAGTTGGTGCCCGTCGAGACCCTCAACGAGGGCAGCGGTGTACCACTGTGGTGCATCCATGACGGCTTCGGACTCAGCTGGCCGTACCGAGCGTTGGGCCGGTACCTGGATTGCCCAGTCATCGGAATCAACCGCGTCCCACAAAACGGCGAGGGCGAACCCGAATCGATTCGGGCGATGGCGGCCAGATACGCCGACACGCTCCAAGCGCTCTATCCCGACGGGCCGTACAAGCTGCTGGGCTGGTCCTTCGGCGGCGTCGTCGCCCAGGAACTCGCGATCGAGCTCCAGAGACGCGGATGCGTGGTCCAAAGCCTGGTGTTGCTCGACGCTCCCTATTCGGCTACCAAGGGCGTAACCAGGCTCGGCGCCAACAAGATTCGCGCATCGGCCGAGAGTCAGATCCTTCAGCGAATTCTCCGCGCCAACGGCATAGACGCTCAGCCGGGTCCCCTCACCTATCAGCGCGCCGAAGAATTGATTCGCCAGAAGCTGGGCGGCTCCATCCTGCCGCCGAAAGAGCTGTTGGAGTTCATGGTCAAAAGCGCCAACGCCAGCCAATCGTTCCTGGCCGAGCACGTGCCGGAGGTGTTCGACGGCGACATGGTCGTGTTCTCCGCCGCCCGCAACGGACACCGAAATGGCGGCGACCCAACGCTATTGGCGCAAATGCACAAGATGGGAACTCACCTGGCGGCCAGGTCGCGGCTGAAGAAGTGGAAATCGCATACCGCCGGTGCCTTCACGGCATACTCGATCGACTGCTCGCACTACGACATGCTGAGCACCGCGTCGCTCAACATGTATGGCGAGCACCTCAAATTTGCTCTGGAGAACGCGAGGCGGTGACGGTGAAGAAACGGCAAACGGTTGATTCGGTCGACTTTGCGCGCATGCCCCGGGGCGGGCCGGACGCCTCCTGGCTGGACCGGAGGTTACAAACCGACCGGCTTGAATACCTGGACCGCGACGACGTCGACGATCTCAAGCGCAGGGTGATCGCCGCGCTCGACCGCGCCGAACGACGACGGTCGCGCGCGCACGAGGGGTTGGCCCGGGTGGCGCTCGCCGAGGTGGCCGACGTGCCCTCCCCGAAGATCCTCGAACTCGGGGCCGGATTCGGCGGTCTGTCGCGCAGGCTGCTGGCCAACCACCCCACGGCGCATGTCACGGTCACCGACGTCGATCCCGCGTTCGTCGCCGAGGTCGCCGCCGGCGACCTGGGCGCACACCCGCGGGCGACGGTGCGGCAGATGGACGCCACCGCGATCGACGCCCCGGACGGCCACTACGACCTCGCGCTGTTCGCGCTGTCGCTGCACCATTTACCCCCCGAGCAGGCCGCCCGGGTGTTCGCCGAGGGAACCCGCGCCGCGAAGAAGTTGCTGATCATCGACCTCCGCAGGCCTCCGGCGCCGCTCCACGTCATGGTGCTGGCGGCGGTGCTCCCGTTCACTCGGCTGATCCCGTTGGCACACGACGGGGTCATCAGCTCGTTGCGGGCGTACAGCCCGTCGGCGCTGACGGCGCTCGCAAGGCATGCGGATCCGTCGATCAATGTCGAGTTCCGCACTCGGGCGCTCGGGCCGACGGTGGCGGTCGCCAGCCGCGCCTAGCCCTCCAATTCCCGCTTGAGGTTGGCCAAGACCTCGCCCTGAATCCTCTTCAGTCCCAATGGTGCAAACGTCTTCTCGAAGAATCCCTTGACGCCGCCCGCGCCGGTCCAGGTGGTCTTCACGGTGACGCTCGAGCCGGGCCCGGCGGGCGCCACGGTCCAGTTGATGATCATCGACGAGTTCGCGTCCTTCTCGATGACCGAGTGGCCGGCGACGTCGACGTTGACCTGCACGTCGCGGACTCGGGACTTGGTGGCCTGCAACTTCCACTTGGCGACCGTGCCGGCCCCCTGGCCGCCCTGTAACACCTGGTAGCCGCTGTACTGCGGGGACAGAATTTTCGGACGGACCGTCTCATAGTCCGCAACCGCCGCCAAGGTGGCGGCCGGCTCCACATTGACCAAAATCGTGCTGGCAGCACTCACCTGTCCCAAAACAACTCCTGAAGCTATGCCCGCCCGCGCTCGGGTGCACGGGCTGTGGTCGAAGACTAGGGTATATGTGGTGCCTGTCCCTGGATCTGCACTGTCGGCGCACAAGTCGGGCGTTGACCGGTTGATGGCGAGTTATCGATCCATCCCCGCGACGTCCGCCGTCCGGCTCGCCAAACCAACGTCAAATCTGTTCCGCGCCCGCACCAAACGTGACGCCCCGGGCCTGGACACATCGGGGCTGACCGGCGTGCTGGGTGTGGATCCCGAATCCCGCACCGCCGACGTCGCCGGCATGTGCACCTATGAGGACCTGGTCGCCGCGACCTTGCCTTTTGGCCTTTCGCCGCTGGTCGTCCCGCAGCTGAAG
This sequence comes from Mycobacterium sp. E183, assembly GCF_001667735.1. GTDB lineage: Bacteria > Actinomycetota > Actinomycetes > Mycobacteriales > Mycobacteriaceae > Mycobacterium. The sequence goes on along the minus strand of NZ_LZJN01000155.1, from coordinate 50,755 downwards.
ACCATCACGCTGGGCGGGGCGGTCAGCGGCTTGGGCATCGAGTCGGCGTCGTTCCGCAATGGCCTGCCGCACGAATCGGTGCTGGAGATGGACATCCTCACCGGTGCCGGCGAATTGCTGACCGCCTCCCGCACAGAGCACGCCGATCTCTTTCGCGCCTTTCCCAATTCCTATGGGACGCTCGGGTATTCGACCCGGCTGCGGATCGAGCTGGAGCCCGTCGCGCCGTTTGTGGCGTTGCGGCATGTGCGCTTCCGCTCGTTGCCCGAGCTGGTCGCGGCCATGGAACGCATCATCGACACCGGCGGCCAGGGCGGCACACCCGTCGACTATCTCGACGGCGTGGTGTTCAGCGCGGACGAAAGCTACCTGTGCGTGGGCCGGCGAACCACCAACCCGGGGCCGGTGAGCGATTACACCGGGAAAAACATCTACTACCAATCGATTCGGCACGACTTCCCAGGCGTGGAAGCCACCAAGGACGACCGGCTGACGATGCACGATTACTTCTGGCGCTGGGACACCGACTGGTTCTGGTGCTCGCGGGCATTCGGTGTGCAGAACCCCCGATTGCGGCGCTGGTGGCCGCGCCGCTACCGGCGCAGCAGCGTCTACTCGAAGCTCGTCGCCATGGACCAGCGGTTCGGTATCGCCGATCGGATCGAGAAACGCAAGGGGCGTCCGCCGCGGGAGCGGGTGGTCCAAGACGTGGAGGTTCCCGTCGAGCGGACCTGCGAATTCTTGGAGTGGTTCCTGGGCAACGTGCCCATCACCCCCCTCTGGCTGTGCCCGCTGCGGCTGCGCGACCACGAGGGCTGGCCGCTGTATCCGATGCGGCCCGACCACACGTACGTCAATATCGGCTTTTGGTCTTCGGTGCCGGCGGGCACCACGGAAGGTGGAACCAACCGGAAGATCGAAGCGAAGGTGAGCGAATTCGACGGGCACAAGTCGCTATATTCCGACTCGTACTACGCCCGCGAGGAATTCGACGAGTTGTACGGCGGCGAGGCCTACAACACGGTCAAGAAAACCTACGATCCCGATTCCCGTCTCCTCGACCTCTACGCAAAGGCGGTACAACGGCGATGACGACGATCAAAGAACCCCACCGCACCACCGGCAAGCTCAGCATGGCGGAGATCCTGGAGATCTTCGCCGCGACCGGGCACCATCCCCTGAAGTTCACGGCCTACGACGGCAGCATCGCGGGCAGTGCGGACGCCGAACTGGGCCTGGACCTGCGAACCCCGCGCGGCGCCACCTACTTGGCCACCGCTCCAGGCGAACTCGGCCTCGCCCGCGCGTATGTGGCGGGCGACCTGGACCTCTACGGCGTCCACGCCGGTGATCCCTACCAGCTGCTCAAGACGCTCACCGACCGCGTCCAATTCAAGCGGCCGCCGGCTCGCGTCCTCGCGAACGTGGTGCGTTCGATGGGGCTCGAGCGGCTGGTGCCGGTCGCCCCGCCGCCGCAGGAGACGCCACCCCGGTGGCGCCGGATTGCCGACGGGCTGATGCACACCAAGACCCGCGACGCCGAGGCCATCCACCACCACTACGACGTCTCCAACACCTTCTACGAGTGGGTGCTCGGCCCGTCGATGACGTACACGTGCGCGGTCTACCCCGACGCCGACGCGACGCTGGAGGAGGCCCAGGACAACAAGTACCGGCTGGTCTTCGAGAAGTTGAGGCTGCAGCCGGGCGACCGGCTGCTCGACGTCGGCTGCGGGTGGGGCGGCATGGTCCGCTTCGCCGCCCGACGCGGCGTCCGGGTGATCGGCGCCACCCTGTCGAGTGAGCAGGCCAGGTGGGCGCAGCGGGCGATCGACGAGGAGGGACTCGCGGGCCTCGCCGAGGTCCGCCATTCCGACTACCGCGACATCGCCGAAGGCGGGTTCGACGCAGTGTCCTCGATCGGGCTGACCGAACACATCGGCGTGAAGAACTACCCGGCCTACTTCGGGTTCCTGAAGTCGAAGCTGCGCACCGGCGGCCTGCTGCTCAACCACTGCATCACCCGCCACGACAACAAGTCGACGTCGTTCGCGGGTGGTTTCACCGACCGCTACGTCTTCCCGGACGGCGAGCTGACCGGCTCGGGCCGCATCATCACCGAGGTCCAGGACGTGGGCTTCGAGGTGCTGCACGAGGAGAACTTCCGGCACCACTACGCGATGACGCTGCGGGACTGGTGCCGCAACCTGGTCGAGCACTGGGACGAAGCCGTCGACGAGGTCGGCCTGGCCACCGCCAAGGTGTGGGGCCTGTACATGGCGGCCTCGCGGGTGGCCTTTGAGCAGAACAACCTGCAGCTGCACCACGTGCTGGCGGCCAACGTCGACGCGTGCGGCGACGATCACCTGCCGCTGCGGCCCTGGTGGGCGCCCTAGCCTTCTGGCGGCGACCCTCCGCCCGGCCCCGCCGCGCTTGCGATCGCCGCTAGCCGGCGTCAGGCGTTATCGATCCGGCGCGCGCCCAGCTCGTTCTGTAGCAGCTCGAGCGCGACCTCCTCGGGGTCGCGGCGCGGCTCCGACGCCTCCGTGCGGCCGGCTTCGGCGAGCATGTGCTCCTCTTCGTCGCGCTGGGCCAGGTCGGGCGGGGGCTCGGCGGCCGGCGGTGCCGGCGGCGCCGACTCGACCGGTGTCGCGGCGCCCACCTCGCAGCGCACCCGCCAGTTGACGCCCAGGGCATCCTTGAGCGCTTCGGCGATGACGTCGGCGTTGCGCTGTTCGCACAGCCGCTTGGCCAGCGGCGCCGACGAATGCGTCAGCACCAGCGTGTTTTCCTCGATCGCCCGGACGGTCGCGCCCGCCAGCATCACCTCGGTGGTGCGGCTGCGCTGACGCACCTTTTCGCGCACGGTCGGCCACATGGTTCGCACCGCGGCGGCGTTGAGTTCGCCCGGCGCGGCCACCGGTTCGGCGACAGGCGGCGCCGGGACCGGCTCGGGGACCGCGGGCGCCGGGACCGGTTCGGGGACGGCCTCCGGCATGGGTACGGGCGGCGCCGACCTGGGCGGGGCTGCGTCCCGGGGCCGGGCGGCCTCCCTGCGCGGCCGCACTGGAGCGGCGACCGGCGGCGGGTGCGCGACGGCGGCCTCGGAGGCGGGAATGGACATGTCAAGCCGGGTCTCGATCCGCTCGACGCGCTGCAGCAGGGCCGACTCGGTGTCGCTGGCCGAGGGCAGCAGCAGCCGCGCGCAGACGACCTCCAGCAGCAGGCGCGGGGCCGTCGCCCCCCGCATCTCGCCCAGCCCGGCCTGCACGACCTCGGCGTAGCGGGTCAGGGTAGCCGACCCGAGGCGGGTCGCCTGGTCGCGCATCCGGTCGAGCACGTCCTCGGGGGCGTCCACCACGCCGCGGCTGACGGCGTCCGGAACGGCTTGGAGCACGAGGAGGTCGCGGAACCGCTCCAGCAGGTCGGTCGCGAAGCGCCGCGGGTCGTGGCCCGCGTCGATCACCGATTCCACCGCGCCGAACAGGGCCGCGGCGTCCGACGCGGCCAGGGCGTCCACCGCGTCGTCGATCAGCGCGACGTCGGTGGCCCCCAGCAGTCCGAGCGCGCGTTGGTAGGTGACGTGGGGCCCCCCGGGACCAGTCTCAGAGCCCGCCAGCAGCTGATCGAGCACCGAGAGCGTGTCGCGCGGTGAGCCACCGCCGGCACGGATCACCAGCGGGTACACCGCGTCGTCGACGACGACGCCCTCCTGTTCGCAGATCCGGCCGATCAACGCCCGCATGGTCTTCGGGGGTAGCAGCCGGAACGGATAGTGGTGGGTGCGCGACCGGATCGTCGGCAACACCTTCTCCGGTTCGGTGGTGGCGAAGATGAAGATGAGGTGCTCGGGCGGTTCTTCGACGATCTTGAGCAGGGCGTTGAAACCCGCGGTGGTCACCATGTGCGCCTCGTCGATGATGAACACCCGATAGCGCGACTGCGCCGGCGCGTAGAACGCGCGGTCCCGTAGTTCGCGCGTGTCGTCCACCCCGCCGTGGCTGGCGGCGTCCAGCTCGACCACGTCGATGCTGCCGGGGGCGTTCGGGGCCAGCGCCGTGCACGATTCGCAGACCCCGCACGGGTTGGCGGTGGGACCCTGCGCGCAGTTCAGCGACCGGGCCAGGATGCGCGCCGAGGACGTCTTCCCGCAGCCCCGGGGGCCGGAAAACAGGTAGGCGTGGTTTATCCGGCCGGCCTCCAGGGCGATCGACAGCGGTTCGGTGACATGCTCCTGCCCCACCACTTCGGCGAAGGTTGCCGGACGGTACTTGCGGTAGAGGGCCACGGTCAGCAGGCTACCGGCGCGGTCCGACCACGATGCGGGCACGGCAGGGCCCGCTGAGACGCCGGACAGTAGGCCCGGTGACTAGAGCGCGACGGGCTTTGAGTGTGCATCAGCGGCTTTCGGTGTGAGCCCTGGGCGATCCGGCTCGGCGTGTCGTCGCCCTCAGCTCACACTCGATGCGGCGGAGACGAGCAGCGACTCCGAGGCCGCCAGCAGCGCGCAGGTGGCCAGCCCGTCGACCGCGTCGCGCAGGTCGGGCAGCGACGGGAATGTCGGCGCGATCCGGATGTTCTTGTCCTCCGGGTCTTTCCGGTAGGGGAACGACGCCCCCGCCTCGGTCACCGCGATGCCCGCGTCCTTCGCCAGCGCCACGGTCCGGCGCGCCGTCCCGGGCCACACGTCGAGGCTGATGAAGTAGCCACCCTGGGGTTCGGTCCACGTGGCGATCTTGGAATCGCCCAGCCGCTTGTCCAGGATGTCCAGCGCCAGCTCGAATTTGGGCGAAAGTATCTGCTGGTGCCGCAGCATGTGCAGGCGCACGCCGTCGGCGTCGCGGAAGAAGCGCAGGTGCCTCAGCTGGTTGACCTTGTCCGGGCCGATCGACTTCTTGCCCGCGTATTGCAGGTACCACGCGATGTTGCCCAGCGAGCCGCCCAGGAAGCTGACGCCGGCGCCGGCGAAGGTGATCTTGGAGGTGGACGCGAAGACGTAGGGCCGGTTCGGGTTGCCGGCCTTGGCCGCCAGCCCGAGCACGTCGACCTGCCGGATGAAGTCGTGCGTCAGGGTGTGCACCGCGTAGGCGTTGTCCCAGAACAGCCGGAAGTCCGGCGCGGCCGTGCGCATCTGCACCAGCCGGCGCACGGTTTCCCACGAGTAGGTGATGCCGGTGGGGTTGCCGAACACCGGCACCGACCACATGCCCTTGATCGCCGGATCGGCGACCACCAGCTCCTCGATGAGGTCGACGTCGGGCCCGTCGGCCAGCATCGGGACGGGGATCATCTCGATGCCCATCGTCTCGGTGATGGCGAAGTGCCGGTCGTAGCCGGGAACGGGGCACAAGAACTTGACGCTCGCCTCGTCCTTCCAGGGGCGCTGCGAGTCGACGCCGCCGTACAGCATCGAGAAGGCGACCAGGTCGTGCATCAGCTCCAGGCTGGAGTTGTTGCCGGCGATCAGGTTGGGCACCGGGATACCGAGCAGCTCGCCGAAGATGGCGCGCAGCTCGGGCAGGCCGTGCAGACCGCCGTAGTTGCGGGTGTCGGTGCCCTCGCTGTCGCGGTAGTCGTCGCCGGGCAGGCTCAGCAGCTGGTTGGACAGGTCGAGTTGCTCCGGCGCCGGTTTGCCGCGGGTCAGGTCGAGGGCCAACTTCTTGGCCTGCAGAGCCGCGTAATCCTGCTGGTTGCGCGCGTGCGCGGCGGCGAGCTCTTCCGGGCTGAGGGAATCCAGCGACACGGCGGACCCTTTCGCTGTTCCTGGCGGCGATCGCACGCGCGGCTAAGCCGGGCGCAGCGGGTCGCCACTCATCAAACCTGGCGGCGATCGCAAGCGCGGCGGAGCCGGGCGAAGCGGGTCTGCCACTCAATGGACATAGGGGACCCCGCGCACCCGACAGAGCCCATTGACCCTTGCTGCCTTCCGGCCCTGGGGGAGTTCACAGGATAGACGCCGCGCGGGGTCCACCGCGAGTGTAATACCTGGCGCGGAGCGCGTGGTGGCCGCTATGGCGGCCTCGGTTACCATGGCCACGGAGGATTCGCCTAGTGGCCTATGGCGCTCGCCTGGAACGCGGGTTGGGTTAACAGCCCTCGCGGGTTCAAATCCCGCATCCTCCGCAATTGGTCCGCCATGCGGACAAAGCACGAATTGGTATGGATTCGGGTTGGCCGCCTTTAGGCTGGCGTGAACTCAACAGCACGAGGAGGGGTATGGGGCGCAAGATTGCCGTGCCGTGGCACCTGCTGTTCTCCCTCGTCGCCGGCGCCCTGTACTTCTTTTTCGTGTTGCCCCGTTGGCCGGAGCTGATGGGTGACACCACGCATTCGTTGGGAACGGCGCTGCGTATCACGACGGGTGCGCTGATCGCCTTGGCCGCGCTGCCTGTCGTTTTCAACCTGCTGCGGGTGCGCAAGCCGGAGCTGGGGACGCCTCGGCTCGCCCTGACGCTGCGGGTCGCCTCGATCGTCTGCCATGTGCTGGCGGGTGTACTGATCATCGGAACGGCGATCAGCGAGATCTGGCTGAGCCTGGACACCGCGGGACAGTATCTGTTCGCCATTTATGGGGCGGCCGCGGCGATCGCGCTGCTCGGTTTCTTCGCGTTCTACCTTTCGTTCGTCGCCGAGTTGCCGCCCCCACCGCCGAAACCGATCAAGGTGAAGGAACCCAAGAAGCGCCGGCTGCGCGGCAAGAAGTCCGACGAGGCCGAAACCGACGAAGACACCGAAGCCGCCGACGAAGACACCGCGGCCGAGACCGAAGAAGCCGAGACCGAAGAAGCCGAGGCCGGCGAGCCGGAGGAGGCCGAGACCGTCACGGCCGAGAGCTCCACGGCCGCCGAGCCCGACGCCACGGCGGAACCCCAGGCTGCGACCGAAGAGCCCGCCGAGGAGACCGAGGAAGGCCCGGCCAGGTTGCGCAACCGTCGCCCGACGGGGAAGGGGTCGCACCGGATGCGGCGCCGGCGCACCAGGGGCGGGGTCGCCCTCGATGAGGAATAGCCGGACCTGATCAGTCGCGCCGCCGCAGGCGCTCCACGTAGGCGGCGATGCGTTGCCGGGTCTCGTCCGCGCCCCACATCTGGCGGACCTCGTCGTCGACAGCGCCACCCTCGCGGATCCGCGCCATCGCCGGGGCCCGCAGCTGGGTCTTGGTCCGGCGGTAGGCGGCGGCGGGGATGCCGCCTAGATCCGAGGCCTCGGCCACAGCCTCCTCGAGGAGATTGTCGGCGACGACGCGATGGGCGAGTCCACGAGCGACGGCCTCCGGCCCCCGATAGTTGCGTCCAACCAGCAGCACTTCCTCGGTGTGGTCCCCGCACGCGTAGCGCATCACCTCCAGCGCCGCGACCGGGAACGGCACGCCGACGCGCACCTCGGCCGCTCCGATGGGCGCCTCGGGCCCGATGAGGCGGCGGTCGCAGGCACACGCGAGCACGCACCCGCCCGCGATGGCGGCGCCGTTGATCGCCGCGACGGTCGGTCCCGGATAGGCGAACACCGCCTCGAACGCCGCGGACAGCGCCGGGACCAGCCGATCGGTGTAGGCGGCGCCCCCGTCGACCACGCGGTTGAGGTCGACCCCGGCACTGAACGCCCGGCCCGCCCCGGTGACAACCAGCGCGCCGGGGTCCGAACGGCCCAGGTCGCGGACCGCCGAGGTCAGCGCCTCGAGCAGCTCGACGTCCTGGGCGTTGACGGGACCCGAGGACATGGTCAGCACCCGCACGGATTCGACGGTCTCGATGTCGATCATCGTCACATCCTCGGTCAGCGGCTCACGGCCGCGATGACGACCGGAATGTCGGTGTTCTCGTCGGTGTGGTAGCTGGCGCACACGCGGTGGTAGCCGTCGGCGATCTGCAACGGGGCACCGGTCGGGAAGTCGCCGCGCACCAGCAGGATGGGCGACAGCGGTTGCCCCTTCTCGATTTTGGTGAGGTCGGCCGCGACGTGCGGATTGTCGACGGGCAGTAGGCCCAGGCGTGCCGCACGCAGGATGTCCTTGGCCTTCCGGTGCGTGACCGTGCCGGCCTTCAACTTTTTGATCACCTTTTTCACGGTCGCGGGGTCCGCGAGCATGGTGAGGTAGTCCGCGGCCGCCGGAAAGTCATGGGCCTCAGGCTTTTCCAGCCACTTCACGCTCAGCATCGCGTGCCTCCCTTTTGTCAGCGCCGACCCCGACGCAGCCTACCGGCTCGACGCCGCGAAATTTGGGATCGGTAGCGAATCCGGGGGTCTGTACTTGCGCCATGACGACGCCATCGGGGCGGCGCATGGAGGAAGGAAATCGCAAAGTGAAACGACTTCTCGCGGCTGCGATTGGGACACTGGGCGCCGCATCGGTGCTCGTGGGGTGTTCCAGCGGCGGCCACACGGCCAGCCCGGCATCGAGCACGGCACCCAGCGTCGCCCACGGCGGCGGGGCGCAGGTCAAGGTGGGCGGCACCGACCTGGCGGGCCTGGACCCGGCTTCGGTGACCTGCGTGAAGACCGGCGGCAAGATCAACATCGGCAGTGGTTCCAGCGGCGGACGGCAGGCGCTCGCCGTCGTGATGACCGACGAGTCCACCCCGAAGGTCGAGTCGCTGGCAATGGTTGTCGACGGCAACGCGCTGTCGGTCAGCAACAACATGGGTGCGAAGGTCGGCTCGGCAGACGTGGCGGTGGACGGTAAGACCTACACCATCACGGGCCAGGCGCAGGGCGCCGACCTGAAGAATCCGATGGCCGGAATGATCACCAAGGACTTCAACATCAAGGTGACCTGCGGCTGATCGGTCGCGACCGGGCGGCGGACGTGCTCACTCACGCGTCCGCCGCTCGCCGCTTTCCCTGCCCGGACCACATCCGCGGACTTATGATGCAGCCGTGTCGATCCCCGACGAATTGGACAACGCGCGCCGCCTGGCGTACGCGGCCGACGAAGCCGGGGCCCGTGATCTGTTGCTGTCCTTGATACCGCGCATCGAGCGGGAAGACCGGGACGATCTGATGCTGGAAGTCCTTGCCCAGCTCGGCGAGATCTATCTCGACCGTGGCGCGAATGACGGCGTGCGCGAATCCATCCGGCGCATTCAAGACTGCGTATCGATCTATGCGAGCATGCCCGCCGACGCCGGCATCACGCACATGATCCGTCGGTACTCACGGCGGGCTCAGTTTCTGCAGGCCGGCCTGGCCGCGGCGATCGGCGACCACGAAGGCGCGGCCGCGGCGTTGGCCACGCTGGACGACGACGGCTCGGACGCGGACCTTCCCGACCTGGCCGACGAACACGCGCGCCTGCGCATCCATGCCCGGGTCCTGTGCGCGACGGCGCTCTGCGACGACGACCTACATGTCCGGTCGGTTCCGCTGTGGCAGAACGTCGTTGGCGCCATGGAAGACTACAACGGTACGGGCGCGGACGCTGACCACGTTCGGGTCGTCGCCGGTACCGGCTACGGAAGGTTCTGCGTCGAAACCGGCCGGCTATCGGAAGCGGATCCCTGGCTGCGCCGCGCGGAAGCCCGGGCCCAGGCCAACGGCTGGGAGCTTGCCACGGCGCGAGCGCAATTGGAGCGGGCGGCGGCGTGCTGGGCGGCCAACAACCACGCCGGCACCGAGCAACTGGTTTCCGAGGCCTACCCCGTCATCGCCCGTCACGACCGGGCCCACGACGCCGCCCGCTGCTGGCTTTTCATGGGACTCACCCGACTGGGGGCCGGCAAGCTGGAAGCCGCCGACGAATGCTGGGGACACGCCGAGCGGCACTGGCGGGAATTGGGAAAGCCGCTGTATCTGCACCGTATCCTGTTGCAACGTAGCTGGATAGCGATCTTCTGGAGCCGCTTCGCCGACGCGGTCGAGCTGATCGCCCAGGCCCGTGAACTGCTCGACTCGTCGCCGCGCAGCAGCTGGCTACAGTACGCGCTGCTCGACAATCATCTCGGAACCGTGTGGCGCGCGGACGCGTTGGCCGACCTCGGCTTCGACAGCTCGGGCGATCCCGACGAGACGCTGCAGGAGACGGAGGCGCGCCAGGCGGAGGGGCTCGGAATCCTCCACGGCGAGGTCGGCACCGAAAAATACCGGCGCGGCATGACCAAACTCCAGCAGGCCGCCGAGCTCAAGGTTCCCGCAGCGCTGGCCGTTGACTCGGTGCGGTATTCGATCGCCGACGCCGACGCGAGATCCCGCTGGGCCACCACCGTTTCCGGCCCCGTCCTGGCCGGCGCCTTCGCCGTCGCCTGGGAATGGGAGAACACCGAGCTGATCAGCCAACTGGTCGAATACCACAGCGCGCGCGGGACTTTCGATACCGGTGACCAGCGGCCGCGCACCGGCGAATGGGCATCGACGGCCACCCCAGCGGTCCCGGTCGATCCCGATCTGGAGCCCGCGCCCGCGCTGGCGGCGGCCGGCTCGCCGGCTACCGGTGGCGCATCGCTGACCCGGCTCGGGCCGTTGCCGCCGCTGCGCATGCAGCCCGAAGCGGAGCCGATCCTGAGCCAGTATCGTGAGCTGGCTCTCCAGCGCTACGGCCGCGCGGTCACCGCGGCCGAGGCGGCCTGGTCGACGTGGCCATGAGCGAGACCGATCGAACCACGCTGATCCTGAGGTATGCCGACGTCGGGATCGCCACCTACGCCAGCTTGCGGGTCGTCGGGGAGCCGTCGCGGACCGTCAACTGGGTCATCGAAGAGCCGCTGCTGCTGGCCGCGCTCGACGAACTGGTGAGCGCCCTGCCCGAGCCGTACGGCACCGAGGGACGGCGCGACGCCATCGAGCGCGCGCTGACCACCGGGCCCTTCGCGGCGCCGGACAGAGAGCTGACGCTCGCCTACATCCTCGGGGTGCTGTTGATCGGCTCCCCCGGCTGGCAGCTGTTGACCGAGTGCGTGACCCAGCCGCGGGCGGTGCTGTTCGTCTCGCCCAGCGCGCGGCTGGCTCGGGTTCCCTGGGGACTGCTGGCGTTGCCGAAATCGGGGCCCAGCAAGGAAGAATTGGTGCGCGCGCGCCAGGATGCCATCACCGCAAGCGGCCGGACGGCGGCCCGAATCCCGTGGCAGCTCGCCGATATCGAAAAGCACACCGACGGTCACCGGCTGATGGAACTGGTCGACGTGTTGCTGGCGGTCCCGCCGAATATCGTGCACTCGCCGCGGGTGACGGTCTCCTGGGGCGCGAGGAAGGACGGTCCGCCGCTCCTGGTGCTCGATCCCCGGGTGCCGGGACAGCGCCCCGACTCGGCGCTGGGCTCGGTGCTCGGCAGGCCCTCGCCTGCAACGCCATTGGCACAATACTTCACCGACGTGCTGGAGCACCGGCCGGTGCTGCCGTCCGTGGACGCCGCGGTCGAATTGTTCCGTCGCCAGGATGCCGACCGCACGTGGCTGGCCAAGCTGTTGACCCTTGCGCCGAGCAGGCTGCTGTATGTGGGCCACGCCAGTTCGGCCGACGGCCAGGCCGATCGGGCCGCGCTGCACCTCGCCGACACCGCCGAGATACCCGGCGACGCCGAGGCTATCGGCGATCACCGCCCGCTGACCGCCTCGGACCTGATGTCCTTAGCGCTGCCGATGCCGCCGCGGGTGGCCCTGCTCGCCTGCGGCTCGGGTGGGGACTACCAATTCGACGAGGCGACCGGGCTGGTGGCGGCGATGATCCTGGGCGGCGCCCAGTTGGTGACGGCCACCCTGTGGTCGCTACCCACGTCCGCGGCATATCGCCAGTTCACCACGGCCACCGCCGATCCGATGGCCGGTGTCGTTGTCGCCGTGGATCGCGCCCATGGCGCCGACGGGGACGCCGGGTGCGCGGTGAACCGGTGGCAGCGCGAACAGATGCGGCGCTGGCGCGACGGCGATACCACGGCCAGCCCGCTGTATTGGGGCGCCGTCGTCAGCTTCGCGGTGGACGGCGCCCGGTAGCGCTCACAGCGACGCCACCCACGCCGCGTGCACCGCAAGCACATCGTCGGGCAGCGAAAGGCTCTCCCGTGCAGCGGGATCGAAGGCCACCAGGACCACCAGACCGGGCCGCAGCACCGAGAGGTCGAGATCGTCGCCGCACCGGGCCAACTTGCCGATGAACGTCTCACCGGAGACGGCGACCACCTCGATGAAAACCTGTCGCTCGACCGCGCGCACGGTGCCGACCCCGACGGCGCGGTCCCCTCCGCCCCGACGCCGGGCGGACCGGACCCGGTCGACCAGCACTGACAGCTTCTTCATGCCACCAGCGTGCGGCCGGCGGCCGGCTACCGAACCCAAGTTTTCGGCTGCCGCGTTCGACGCGAAGCCCCTATTCTGGGCAGATGAGCGCGGATTCACAGCTGGCCGTCGCGGTCGGCCACCCCCGCCGGTCGGTGATCGACGCGGCGTGGCGGGCGATCGGCCCCGGTGTGGAGGTGCTCAGCAGCGACGACGGCGGCCCGCTGAGCCGCACCGTCAAACGCATCATCGACCCGCTGGTGCTCCGGTTGCGTTCCAACCCGCAGTATTCGGCACCGGTCGTCACCCCGGAGACGGCCGATGCGATGCGGGAGCTGATCGTCGGCAGCGCAGCCGAATTGCGTTCGGCCGCTGCCTGGTTCGAGGTACTCAAGATGGAGCGGCGGCGGCGGCGCATCCGCACCGGAAACGCCCAGGAACTGTACTTCCCGGTGTGCTTCGAGCTCGCGGTGACGAAAGGCCAACCGGCGGCCGAGGATCAAGAGACGGCGGCCGCGGTGCTGGAAGACGTCCACCAGGGTCGCGACCGCACCGCGATCGAGGTGCTGCATCAGTACCTGGCCGACCCCGAGGCGGTGGCCAAGTTGGCCGACCAGCTCGACCGCAGCTGGCGCGACGTGCGGGCGGGCGCCACCGTCACCGGCCCGTTCCTGGCCGAACTCGCCACCGTCCTGGGACCGGCCAACAGCCACCGCACCACGACGGCCCGGCAGCGCGTCTGGTCGGCGATGATCGCCGACGCGACGCCCTACAACCTGGGCGCGCTGGCCCGCGTCGAGGCGGCGCAACTGCCGTGGTCGATAATCGAGCTGGGGCTGAGTTCGGTTGCGCCGCAACAACGACCGCGCGTGGCCGGCGGGGCCGACAGCGACCGGCCGCTCGACCGCAGCGTGGTGGACCGGGTGCGCGCCACCCTGCGCCGCGCCCTGGACCGCGACGCGCTGCCCGACATTCCCCTGCTCTGCGAGGAGGAAGTCGACCGGGCCTGCGCGCCCTGGGGCCTGCTGTCGGAGGACAAACAGGCCACGCTCGTCGCGGGCATCGAGATCGCGACGGAGTTGGCTCCGCTGGACCCGTCCGTCGCCAGCCGCTACGCCCTCGCGGCGCAGATCCAGGCGCGGCTGCGCAGGGAAGCCTACGTGCTGCACGCCCGCCGTTACCTCGCCGAGGGCGGCCCGATCCATCCACGCCAGCGGCAGGTGGTCGACGACCTCGCCGCGTACGCGCAGCCCTACCTGAGCCGGCTGTGGGCGCGGCTGCACGGGCGCGACGTCTGGCAGGAGCCCTGCGACGATGTCGATGACGTGCGGTCGCTGCTCGAGGGGGTCGCGCGGTCGGTGAGTCTGGATCACCGGCAGCGAATCAAGTCGATGCTGGAATTGCAGGTGGCGGGATGAGATTGGTCGCCGATTCCGGTCTGTGGACTACCGGCCCCACCACCGAGACGACTCCTCTGGCCGCGGTGCTCGAGGTCAGCGGCGCGGTGCTGTCGTGGACCCTGGACGACCCCAACGACGCCAAGGCCCACATCACATTCACCGATTTCGGCCGTGCCGACTGGCTCTGGCGGGTGCTCGGCGAATCCGGGCATGTCGCACTCGCTTCCGCGGTGGGCGGGGCGGACGAGCCAAGCAGCATCGACCTCGCCGGGGTGGACATCCTGCCGGGGTCGGTCGGGCCGCTACGCCGGTTGGCCGTGGGCCACTGGCTGCGGCGCTGGTGGCCCGCGAGTCGACAGGACGGCATCGCCGGCCTCGATCGCGCGCTGCTGGACCTCGAGGTCGCGGTGTTGACCGCCGGCGCGCAAGGCTTCTTCGCCGATGACACCCTGGATTCCGACGTCGCCGGCTTGCTGGCGCCGCACGCCACCGCCCTGGCCGCGCATGTCGCGGACGGTGATCCGCGCGCGGTGGATCTGGTGCGAGCCGGCGCCGGCCTGGCCGACGAATTGGGTGTGGACGGCCCCGGCTGGCCCGAACTGTTTGCCGCGCTTGACGATTCGGCTGCGGTGTTGGTCTTTCCGAGCGGCCGCCGCGACGACTACGCGCTGGCCGCCGGCGCGGACGCGGGCAGGCCCTCCACGGCCCCGATCGCCCGCGGCGTCGGGTCAGTCCACTGGGGCGGGGTTCCGCCCGGGATCTTCGACGCCGGCGAGAACACCGTCGACTGGACGATCGAGGCGGCCGGAACCGCGGTCGTCGCCCACGTGCGGGTGGCCGTCATCGGCCCGGACCCAGCCACCGGCATCGGGGTGCGGCTGCGCTCGGGATCGATTTCCGGCACCGGCGCCCTCGACGCCGACGGCCGCGCGACCCTCCCCCTGGCCGAGGCCGGGCAATGGCCCCTTTCGGAGTCGGCGGCCTGGGATCACGATTGGTCGGCGGCCTCCGTGCTCATCGGGGCCGAGAACGCGGAGTCGGCCGACACCCGCGAGCGGGTGCGCCGGTGGGCGCGGGCGCGGCTGGACCGGCCGGCGGACGACGCCTTTCTCGCCGAGATATTGGCGGCCGAATCCGCCTACTAACCCGGGGCGCGATTCCCTATGCTGAGCGAGTGCCAAACACCTATCGCGTGGTTCAGTGGAACACCGGCAATGTCGGCAAGAGCTCGCTGAAGTCGATAGTCACCAACCCCACCCTGGAGTTGGTGGGTTGCTACGCCTGGTCAGCCGAGAAGGTGGGGCGCGACGCCGGCGACCTCGTCGGCATCGCACCGCTCGGCGTGGCGGCCACCGCCGACGCCGACGCACTGCTCGCGCTCAAACCCGACTGCGTGGTCTACAACCCGATGTGGATCGACGTCGACGAGCTGGTCCGCATTCTGTCGGCGGGCGTCAACGTGGTGACCACGGCGTCGTTCATCACGGGGCACAATCTCGGCAACGGCCGCGAGAAGATTTCGGAGGCCTGCGCCAAGGGCGGCTCGACCATCTTCGGGTCCGGCGTCAGCCCGGGCTTCGCCGAGCTACTGGCCATCGTGTCGGCGATGGTGTGCAACCGGATCGACAAGGTCACGGTCAACGAGGCCGCCGACACCACCTTCTATGACTCACCGGAGACCGAGAAGCCGGTCGGCTTCGGCCAGCCGATCGACCACCCGGACCTGCAGGCGATGGCGGAAAAGGGGACGGCGATCTTCGGGGAGGCCGTCCGGCTGGTGGGTGACGCGCTCGGCGTCGAGCTCGACGAGGTGAAGTGCGTCGCCGAGTTCGCCCAGACCACCGCGGACCTCGAGATGACTTCGTGGACCATCCCCGCGGGATGCGTAGCGGGCGTGTACATCAGCTGGCAGGGTATCGTCGGCGACACCACGTTGATCGACCTGAACGTGCGGTGGCGCAAGGGCCAGACGCTCGAGCCCGACTGGAAGATCGAACAAGACGGCTGGGTCATCCAGATCGACGGGCAACCGACGGTGACCACGAAGGTGGGCTTCCTTCCGCCGCCGTACTTTGCGGCCACCACGCTCGAGGAGTTCATGGACCTCGGCCACATCATGACCGCGATGCCCGCGATCAACGCGATCCCGGCCGTCGTCGCCGCGGCGCCGGGCATCGTCACCTACGCCGACCTTCCGCTGACGCTGCCGCGTGGAAACGCCTATGTCAGCATGGAGCGGTGATCGGGGAGCGCATCTTTCGCGTCGCCGGTCTCGCGGTCCCGGTGTGTGCGGCTCTGCTGAGCGGGCCCATCGGCATTCCTTCCGTCGAGGCCGATCCGTGCCCGGCCGTGGAGGTGGTGTTCGCCCGCGGCACGGGACAGTCCTCCGGCGTCGGCCAGGTGGGCCAGGCGTTCATCGACTCCCTGGGTGCGCAGCTCGCCGGGCGGTCGATGGGCGTTTACGCGGTGAACTACCCGGCGACAACGGCTTTCGCGACGAGTGCCCAAGCCGGTGCCGACGACACGGTCGCTCACGTGCAGGACATGATCGCCCGGTGCCCCAACACGCGGTTGGTGCTCGGCGGGTTTTCTCAGGGGGCGGGTGTGATGGACCTGGCCACCAAGGCCCTACCGCCGCAAGCGGCAGACCACGTCGCGGCGATCGCAGTTTTCGGCAACCCGACCAGCCCACTGGCCGGCACCCTCGCCGGTACGGTGTTCCCGCCGATCGGCCCGCCGTACAGCGCCAAGACCATCGACGAGTGCGCCGACGGTGACCCCGCGTGCTCCGGCGGTGGCAACGTGTTGGCGCACGGCTCGTACGTCCAGTCGGGGATGACGGCTCAAGCCGCGAACTTCGTCGCCGCCCGGCTATAGGGCCGCCTTGCGCCGGGCGGCCTTGGCGTAGGCGGCGCCCAGCTGCGGCACCGGCAGCGGACCCTGGTCGCGGGCGGCCAGGATGGCGTTGCGCAGCGGGCGGGCAAGTCCCGCAAAGGATCCCATGTCGAACAGCAGCGGCGTGAGCAACCGGTTGTGCACGAAGCCGAAGGAGCCGCCCGCCTCGGGGTCGGCCCAGCCCAGCGTTCCCCCGAGGCCGACATGGCCGAATCCGCGCAGCAAGCCCGGCACCGGCGACTCGTGGTAGCCGAGGTGAAACGGCATGGGCACCACCATGTTCGCGTCGGGCCACTTCCGCCGGGCCTGCCCCGCCAGGCCGCGCGTCAGCTCCTCGGACAGATACTTCTTGCCGTCGATGCGGCCGTCGTTGGCCAGCACGGCATACATCTTCGCCAGCCCGCGGCCGGTTACCACGCCGTTGGCGGCCGGAACCTCACCGTCGAGGAAGGGGGTGTCACCCTTGATCAGGGAGACGACACCGGGGAAGTACATCGCGCCCAGGGCGCCGGAGAACGGGAGGCCGGCCATCTTGGGGGCGATGAAGTTGAACACCGGGGCGCGCAGCCGGCCCTGCGGAATCAAGATTTCCGCGGCCCGGGTCGGCGAGCCTTCCGGAGGCCGGCCGAGGTGTAAGCCGTCGGTGTTGAGGGGCCGGGCGACCTCCTGGCGGATCAGCTCCCGCATGCCCTTGCCGGTCACCGCCCTGGCCAGCCCGGACAGCAGCCAGCCGTAGGTCAAAGCGTGATAGGCCTGGACGCCCCGCAAGTGGTCGACGGGCGCGGCGGCGAGGCGCTCCTCCATCAGCGCGTGGTCCATCAACTGGGCCTTCGTGACGCCGCGCAGATGCGACAACCCGGAGCGGTGCCGCAGGACGTCACGCACGGTGATCTCTTCCTTGCCGTTGGCCGCGAACTCGGGCCAATATTCGGCGACGGGCTCGTCGTACGACAGCAGGCCGCGGTCGGCCAGCCGGTGGATCACGGTCGAGGCGACACCCTTGGTCGCCGAGAACACCATCGCCCCGGTGTCGGCGGTCCAGCGCTGGTTGCCGGCCCGGTCCGACCATCCGGTCCAGACGTCGACCACGGGCACGCCGTCGACATAGACGCTCAGCGCCCCGCCACCGAACCGGCGGCCGGGGAACAGCTGCGCGAACAATTTCACGACGTTGGCGAAGTGTGGATCGGCGGCGCCGGAGACGCCGCGCGGCAGGCCGTCGTCGGTGACCAGAAGCACTGACGGTTTCACGGTGCCGCGCCGCCCCGCTACCACGAGGACGAAGCTATCAGCCGGCCCCGCGCAACGGTCCCGTTTCCGCTAGCTGAGCCCGTCCGGCGGCTCGGGGCCGGGTGGGGGCGCGGTCGGCGAGTCCCGCAGATACCGCCGCAACCGGAGCAGCTGATTGACCACCATGCCGATGCCGAGGAGCATCAGCCCCACGACTATTGCGACCACGATTGCGGCGCTCACGACCTCCATCATGGCAGGGCGGGGTTTCAACCTGTGGCAAAGCGGGGTAGCCACAGCGGCATGAGCAACGAAGACAAGCTGAAGAACAAGATCGAGGACCTGGGCGGCCGCGCCAAGGAGGCCATCGGCAAGGCGACCGGCGACCACGAGACCAGGGACGAGGGCCGGGCGGACCAGGCGAAGTCCAGCCTCAAGGACGCCGGTGAAAAGGTGAAAGACGCGTTCAAGAAGTGATCAGGCGTTCCGGGCTGCGCCGGCTGTCGGTGCTCGCTGGACTGGCGGCACTGGCGGCCGGCGCCCTGGTGGCCAGCGCGCCCAGCCCGTCGGCGTCCGCGGATCCGGCGTGTCCCGACGTGGAGGTGGTATTCGCGCGCGGGTCGGGCGAGCCGCCCGGCGTCGGGGGCATCGGCGGGTCGTTCGTGGACGCGCTGCGTTCGCAGATCGGATCCCGATCGCTCGGCGTGTATGCGGTCAATTACCCTGCGAGCACCGACTTTTCAAATCCGAACTTTCCCCAGACCGTGGTCGACGGCATCCGTGACGCCAGCTCGCACGTCGAGGCCACGGCGAAGAACTGCCCCAACACCCGCGAGGTGCTCGGCGGGTATTCGCAGGGCGCCGCGCTAGCCGGGTATGTGACGTCGGCGGCCGTTCCGGCGGGCGTGCCCGCGTCGGCCGTGCCGCCGCCCATGCCGGCGGACGTCGCCAACCACGTCGCCGCGGTCACCCTGTTCGGGACGCCGTCGGGTGACTTCCTGCAGAAGTACCACGCCCCGCCGCTCGCCATCGGCCCGCTGTATCAGCCGAAGACGCTGGAGCTCTGCGCCCAGGGCGATCCGATATGCGGCAGCGCCGGCGGCGACGGCTTCGCCGCGCACACCTCCTACGGAATGAACGGGATGACGGGTCAAGCCGCCAACTTCGCCTCCAGTCACCTGTAGGCCACCCGGTCCTGCAAAGATTCCACCATGCGCGTTCTGATCACAGGCGGTACGGGATTCGTCGGCGGCTGGACGGCCAAGGCCATAGCCGACGCCGGCCACGACATCCGGTTTCTGGTGCGCACCCCCGCCAAGCTGAAGACTTCGGTGGCCGAGTTGGGTGTCGACGTGTCGGACTATGCCGTCGCCGACATCACGGACCGCATGGCGGTGCGCCAGGCGCTGGACGGCTGCGAAGCCGTCGTGCACAGCGCGGCCCTGGTGGCCACCGACCCGCGCCAGACCGCGCAGATGCTCACCACCAATATGCAGGGGGCCCAGAACGTCTTGGGTCAGGCCGTCGAACTCGGCCTGGACCCGATCGTCCACGTGTCCAGTTTCAGCGCGCTCTTCCATGCGGGCCTGGAAGAGCTGTCGGCGGACCTGCCGGTCGTCGGAGGGGCGGACGGTTACGGGACGTCCAAGGCGCAGGTCGAGATCTATGCCCGCGGTCTGCAGGACGCGGGCGCGCCGGTGAACATCACCTACCCGGGCATGGTCATCGGTCCGCCGGTGGGTGACCAGTTCGGTGAGGCCGGCGAAGGCGTCAGGGCCGCCCTGCAGATGCATGTGATCCCGGGCCGGAGCGGGGCCTGGTTGATCGTCGATGTGCGCGATTTGGCAGCGTTGCACGCGGCGCTCCTCGAACCCGGCCGCGGCCCGCGCCGGTACATGGCGGGCGGCCATCGCGTTCCGGCGGCAGAGTTGGCGAAAATGCTCGGCGAGGTGTCCGGGTCGGCGATGGTCTCGGTTCCGATCCCCGATACCGCCCTGCGCGTCGCCGGCGCGGTGATGGATCGCGCCAGCCGGTTCGTACCCTTCGATACGCCCTTCACGTGGGCCGGGATGCAGTACTACACGCAGATGCCGGCGTCCGACGATTCACCGAGCGAGCGGGAACTCGGCATTACCTACCGGGATCCGCAGGAGACTCTGGCTGACACGTTCGAAGCCCTTCGTGCCGTGAGCTGAGCGGGGCGCCGCGTGTCAGAGCTGAGGGACTAACGGCTGCCATACCGGGGCCCTAGTGCCCTCGTCGGCCGTGGTCCACGGAGAGAACATCGCCGTAATATTCGGGCTTCCGCGCACCCAAGCCGGGTGACGGGACATCCGATCGGAGGTACGGCATGACCAAACCGATTCCGCCGCTGGACCTTTCATGGCTGTTGATCGAGTCGCCCTCCGGCACGACGCACGTCGGCGCGATGCTGTTGTTCAAGAAGCCGGCCGGCCGCGCGCCCATAGTGCGCGAAATCGTGGAGGCGTACCGTGCGTGCACGCCGGCGCCGCCCTTCAACTACATTCCGGAGCTGCTCGGCCGGGGCGCCCCCCGGTTCCGGGAGATGACGCAGTGGGACCCGCACTACCACGTCGGACACCTGGCCCTGCCCGCCGGCTCCTCCTACGACGACCTGCTGCGACTCGTCGCCGATCTGCACGAGCCACAACTCGACCGCGACCGCCCGCTTTTCCGGTGTTGGGTGATCGATGGGGTGCCGGGCGGCATGTTCGCGATCTACACCAAGACTCATCACTCGATCATCGACGGCGAGTCCGGTCTGAGGCTTCTGTATGCCGGGTTGAGCATGACGGGGGAACGCGTCGTCCCCGCACCCGCCTTTGCGCTCGGCGCGCCACCGACCAAACAGCACCCACCGACGCCCGTCACGGCGCGCGTGGTCGATTCGATTCGCGGGGCGATCACGCAGGTCGGGGTGTTGAACCAGCTTTCGGTCGGCGCGCTGCGCAAGGTGCTCGCGAGCCGTTTCCGAACGCATCTCGAGGGCAGCCTGCCGTTTACGGCCCAGCACGCACCGACCAATGCCCCGTTGCAGATCGGGCGGAGCTTCGCGACGCTTTCCTTGCCGCTGGAAGAGATGCATGAGATCGGCCGGCGGCTCGGGGCGACCCTGAACGACGTGGCGGTGACCGTCGTCGACGGCGGGCTGCACGCCTATCTCCGGGAGACCGGCCGGGACTTCGCGCACCCCTTCATCGCGATGTGTCCGGTGTCGCTGCGCGACGCCGAGGACACGGCGATAGGCACCCGAGTGTCGGCCCTGTTCCCACGCCTCGGAGAGCCGGGGGCGAGCATGGCGGAACGGATCCATCAGGTCGTGGACTCGGTCGCCCTCTGCAAGAAGGAACTCGCCCGCATGTCCAACGAGGCCGCTATGACCTACGCGGTCGGGTTGGTTGCGCTCGCCGGCCTGGGGGCCTCGACGCACCTCGACCGTGTCGCCCGTCCGGCATGCAACCTCGTCATTTCGAACGTGGCGGGGGCCAGGGAGATCCGGTACCTCAACGGTGCGCGCCTGCTCGGCATCTATCCGATTTCCGCCATCGCCGCCTCGATCGGACTCAACGCCACTTTCGCGTCCTATCACGACAGCATGGACTTCGGCTTCGTCGCCAATGCCGCGGCACTCGACGACATGCCCCACCTTTCCCGGTGCACCCGGCGGGCCTACGACGAGTTGAAACAGGCGGCAGGACTGCAACCGGTTGGTCCTAGATCGGCGACCGTGTAGCAGGATCGAAGAATGAAGAGCGTCACGTGCACCAACGCCAAGCTCGACGTGGTCGACGTCCCGACGCCGACCCCCGCCAAGGGGCAGCTATTGCTCGAGGTGCTCAGGTGTGGCATCTGCGGATCCGACTTGCACGCCCGCCGCCACTGCGACGAGCTCGCCGACGTGATGGCCGAGTCCGGGTACGACGCGTTCATGCGGTCGGATCAGCGCGTCGTGTTCGGTCATGAATTCTGCGGCGAGGTACTCGATTACGGACCCGGCACCCGGAAGGCCCCACGGCCCGGCACACGGGTCGTGGCCCTGCCGCTGCTGCGGCGCGGCAAAGAGGTACACGGGATCGGACTCTCGACGATGGCGCCCGGCGCCTACGCCGAACAGTTGCTCGTTGAGCGGTCGTTGACGTTCGCCGTCCCCAACGGGCTGTCCCCCGACGTCGCCGCGCTGACCGAGCCGATGGCCGTCGCCTGGCACGCCGTCCGGCGCGGCGAGGTGGGCAAAGGCGACGTCGCGATCGTCATCGGTTGCGGGCCAATCGGTCTCGCGGTGATCTGCATGCTCAAGTCGCACGGTGTACGCACCGTGATCGCGAGCGACTTCTCACCTGGCCGCCGGGCGCTGGCGACGGCCTGCGGGGCAGATATCGTCGTCGACCCCGCACAGGAGTCGCCATATGCCACGGACGCGGGCCGCAAACACCTGCACGGCATCCTGGAGGCGTTCGATCTTGCGGTCGGAACGATCGAACGGCTGCAGCGCCTGCGGCTGCCGTGGTGGCATCTCTGGCGCGCCGCCGAGGCCGCCGGCGCCGCGACGCCCAAGCATCCCGTCATCTTCGAGTGCGTCGGCGTGCCCGGGATTATCGACGGCATCATCGCCGGCGCGCCGCTGTTTTCGCGCGTCGTCGTCGTCGGCGTCTGTATGGGTGCCGACCACATCCGTCCGGCGATGGCGATCAACAAAGAGATAGACCTGCGGTTCGTGCTCGGCTACACGCCGCTCGAGTTCCGCGATACGTTGCATATGCTCGCCGACGGCAAGGTCAACGTCGAGCCGCTGATCACCGGGACGGTCGGGCTGTCGGGCGTCGAGGCCGCGTTCGACGCGCTCGGTGACCCCGAGGCGCACGCGAAGATCCTGATCGATCCCAAGAGCGACGCTAAGCGGCCGGCCTGATTTCCAGGCCGACGTGCACCTTGTCGATGCCGCCCCGCACGATCGAATGGGCATAGAACCACCAGGCGTGATACCAGTACCGTTTGAGCACGGCGTTGTAGACGCGCCGCGTCTCGGACTTCGGCAGGACCCGGGCCACGCCCTCGACCGGTTCGCTCTTCGGCTTGCCGAGCGATCCGCTCCTGGCGATCGTCACCCGCGGCGTGTTGTTGATCCGCTTGACCTTCCAGGAGCCGTCGTCGGTGATGACCAGAAGCTTGTCGCCTTCTGGCACACCCCAGATCGCCGTCGGTTTCGGGCGGCCGTCCTTGGTGAACGTCGTCAGGAGCAGGTACTTGGACTGGATGATGTCCCGGAAGCTGGCGGCCACGCTGTGATCCTTCACTTTCTGAAATGTTCGGTCAAACAGTTCCCCGCCGCTCCATCTTCTAATCATGGGCGTTGTTGATTCCCGGTGACCGCCCAACTTAGGGTCCGGTGATGGCCAGGGACTCGACGACCCGCGACTTGCTCATCGACGCAACGATCCAGGTCATGGTCGACGAGGGCTATGCGGCGGCGACTTCGCGCCGGGTGGCGGCAAAGGCCGGCGTGAAACCGGCCCTGGTGCATTACTACTTCCCCTCCATGGACGAGCTGTACCTCGACGTGTTCCGCCGCGGCGCGGCGGCCTATCTCGAGCGCCAAGATCAGGCGCTGGCCTCCGACCGTCCCCTGCATGCCCTGTGGCGAACCCTCATCGAGCCGAAGGACGCCCGGCTGCTGCAGGAGTTCATGGGCCTGGCCAACCACCGCAAGGACATTCGGGCCGAGATCGCGGCGTGGTCCGAACGGTGGCGGAGCCGGCAGATCGCCGCACTCAACCAGGTTGTCCGCGAGAATGCGCTGGATGTCGCGGAATTCCCGCCCGCCGGCCTCGCGGTTGTTATTGCCGCCGTCGGCCAGACCCTCATCATGGAAGGTTCCCTCGGCGCGACGCGCGGCCACGACGAGGCCATCGCGCTCGTCAGCCGGCTCATCGACCGGTTCGAGGCGCCTGACTCAGGGCAGCACCACCTCTAGCCGCTCCCAACCGCGCACCGTCGAGGTCGGTGCGAGTTTCGCTGTCTCGTAGTCGATTCCCCATTCGGGCCAGCGGTTGAGCATCTCGTCCAGCGCGACTCGGCCCTCGAGACGGGCGAGATTGGCGCCGAGGCAGTAGTGCACACCCTTCCCGAACGTGATGTGCGAGATGTTGTCCCGCCGGATGTCGTAGCTGTCCGGGTCGGCGTAGCGGCGGGGGTCGCGATTGGCGGCGCCGAAGAGCAGCAGCATGGCACTGCCCGCCGGAACCGTCGTGCCGTAGCACTCGAAATCCCTGGCCATCCAACGCGCGACGTGCGGTCCCGTCGGTTCGAATCGCAGCGTCTCGTCGACGGTGCGGGTCAACAGCGACCTGTCCTCATAGACCGCGCGGCGCTGGTCGGGATGCTCGGCGAGCACCTTGGCCAGCCAGCCGATCAGCCGGCCGGTCGTCTCGTTGCCGGCGCCGGCGACCACCTGCGTGTAATGCAGCACCTCCTTGCGCGTCAGTTTGCGGTGCACCCCGTCCTCGTCGTCGAACTCAACGTTGAGCAACGTCGTCATCAGGTCATCGGACGGGTGCTTGGACCGCCATTCCACGTAGTCGGCGTAGATCCGGCCGTCAGCGATCGAGTCGGCGTCGGCGACCTTCAACGGAGCGCCCGGCTTGGTTCGCAGGTTGGCGTCGTTCGCGTCGCGCACCGAGACCTGTTCGGATTCCGGGATTCCCAGCAGCATCCCGATCACCCGCATCGGCATCATCGAGGCCAGCTCCGCGATGATGTCGAAGCTCGACGAGCCGACGAGCGGGTCCAGGCACCGCACGCAGTATTGCCGGATCTGGTCCTCGAGTTCGGCCATCCGGCGGGGCGTGAACACGCGAGACATCAGTCCGCGCAACCGTGTGTGTTCGGGCGGATCCTGGAACATCATGACCCCGCCGGGCATCTCGAATTTCGACTGGATCAGCTCGAGGATGTCGCTGCGCCGGTTGGAGAACGCCTCCCAGTTGGCCAGCGCCCGTTCGACGTCGGAATGCCTTGACAGCGCCCAGAAGTCGTAGCGGTCGTTGTAATAGATGGGCGCCTCGTCGCGCAGCCGCGCGTAGGTCGGATACGGATCGGCGATGATGCCGGTGTCGTAAGGGTCGTAGTAGACGGACGTCTCGCTGGTGACGATCATTCGTTCCTCTATTTCAGGCAGCTGCCGGCATCCACCGGCAGCGCGACGCCGGTGATGTAGCGCGCTTCGTCGGAGGCCAGGAACAGCACGGCGTTGCTGATGTCCTCGGGCGTCACCCAAGGGATGGGCAGGTAGTGGAAGCTCTGGCACACCGGCGCGAGGTCGTCGGGTCCGGGGTTCTCCAGTTCGGGCCGGAAAGCGCGGTACGTGGCCTCGTTCAGCAGCAGGGGCGAGCTCGTGTGGGTCGGGAGGACGGCGTTGACCCTGATCATGTGCTGGCCCAATTCGACTGCGAACGAACGCATCAGGCCGATGACCCCATGTTTGGCCGCGACGTAGTGGCCGACGTGTGGGTAGGCCTTGGCCCCCGCCACCGACGACGTCAGGACGATGGAGCCCCCGCGGCCACCGTTCAGGACGTGCGGAACCCCTGCCTTCACCGTCTTCCAGACGCCGCTGAGGTTGACGTCGATCATCTCCTGCCACAGCGGCTCAGGGGTCTTGTGCAGCTTTCCCGCCGTCGTCCCGATGCCGGCGTTGGCGACTATGACATCGAGGCGTCCCAGCTGTTCGACGCCGCTGTCCACCGCGGCGCGCAGCCCGTCGAAATCGCGGACGTCGACTTCGGCGGTGACGATCCGGCCTCCGGCGTCCTTGACCAAGCCGGCGGTCTCGTCGAGATCCTCGGGGGTGGCGCCCTCCACGGGTGACGCCTCGAACTTGCGGCAGATGTCGACGGCGATGATGTCCGCGCCCTCGCGCGCGAGCCGGACGGCGTGACTCCTGCCCTGTCCGCGCGCCGCACCGGTCACGAACGCGACCTTGCCGTCCATCCGGCCCATCGTCACCTCCAAGCGCCGCCTTTTGGGCGATCGCCCAAATTTGTGGCGCACCCATGTGTAGCAGCAGGCAGATCGGTCAGTCAAGGCGTCCACGAGGGATGATGACCGCGTGACGTACAGCAAGGACACGACCGGGCTGGTGTTGATCGATCCGTACAACGACTTCATCTCCCCGGGCGGCAAGGTCTGGGAACGCCTGAAAGGCGTCATCGAGGGCAACGGCTGCGTCACCCACATGAAGCGGGTGCTCGACGCGGCCCGCGGGGCGGACATCCGCGTCTTTTATGCGCTGCATCGCCGATACCGCCCCGGCGATTACGAGACGTGGAAACACATCGCGCCGGTGCAGAAGGCGGCGTGGTCACGCAAGACCTTCGAATTCGGCACCTGGGGCGGTGAGCTTCGCACCGGGTTCGAGCCGCAGCCCGGTGACGTCGTCGCCCACGAGCATTGGTGTTCGAGCGGTTTCGCCAACACCGACCTGGACCTGCAGCTCAAGAGGCACGGCGTTCATCGGCTCATCGTCATGGGACTCATCGCCCACACCTGCCTCGAAGCCACGGTTCGCTACGGCGCGGAGCTCGGGTACGAGGTAACGGTGGTGCGCGACGGGACGGCGGACTACTCGGAGGTCGAGATGCGCGCCGCACTCGAGGTCAACATTCCGAATTACGCGACCGCGATCGTGTCCGCGGACGAGGTGATCGCCTCGATCGCGGCCAGTGTTCCGAATCTGTGAAGATTTGCCGCACGGGTGTGAAGGCTTCGTTAAGAACGCGGCACGCGCCGGGCCGGACCGGCACCGTAGAGGCATGACGCTCTTCGAGCTGCTTCCGTCGCTGAGGCACGGGCTGAACCCGCATCTCGATCGCGCGATCTGGCCGCTGAGCGCCTACGTTGACGACCTGGGCCGGCTCTGCGTGGGCGACGTGGCCGCCGACGACCTCGCCGCCGAATTCGGCACGCCCGCGTACGTGGTGGACGAAGAGGATTTCCGGGCCCGGATTCGGGGCTATCGCGCGACACTGCCCGACGCCGAGCTGATCTACGCCGGGAAGGCGCTGTTGAGCGTCGACGTGGCCCGCTGGGCCGCGGACGAAGGGGCCGGCGTGAACGTCGCCTCGGCCGGCGAGCTGGCCACCGCCGTGGCCGCCGACGTCCCCCCGTCGCAGATCATCCTGGATGGGGTGATCACCGCGGCCGAGCTGTGCGACGCGATCGCCGCCGGTGTCGGACGGATCGTCATCGATACGCCCAGCGAGGTCTCACTCCTGGCCTGCCGGGTGCGTCACCGTCAGCGCGTCCTGGTGGGGGTCATCCCCGACGTTGGGGCGATCGACCAGAAATTCGGCTTCGCGCTATCCGGCGGCCAGGCTGCCGGCGCGCTGAGGCGTGTCCTGGATCAGCCGTGGCTGGATTTGGTGGGGCTGCACTGCCGGCTCGGGTCACAGCTCACCGACGCCTCGCTCTACGGTGAGGCGATCCGCCAGATGATCGGTGTGATGGCCGAGGTCCGCGACCGCCATCAGGTCGTGCTCAGTGAACTCAATCTGGGCGGTGGGCATGCAGTCCCGTACCTCCCGGGCGACCCCGAACTCGACGTACGTGCGCTGGGAACCGTCATCGACGGTGCGCTGGAATCGGCTTGTGGCGAGCACGAATTCCCTCGCCCGCGAATAGTGATCGAGCCGGGCCGCGCCATCGCCGCGCGGGCCGGGATGATGCTCTGCCGGGTGATCGCCGTAAAACGTCAGCCCGGAGGGCACACCTTCGTCGCGGTGGACGGCGGGTCGAGTGACATCCACGGCATGGAGCGGCCCGGCGCGAAATACACGGTGGCGCTGGCCAATCGGCACCGTCCAAGCGTCACCGCACCGGTCACCGTCGTCGGCCGGCATGGCGACGGTCGCGAAATCGCCCGCGACGTCGAGCTGCCCGCGGACATCCGCCCGGGAGATCTGCTGGCCGTCGCGTGCACCGGTGCCTACCAGCACTCGATGGTGCCGAGCCACAGCATGGTGGGCCGCCCGCCCCTGGTCGCGGTCTCCGGTGGCAAGTCGCGTGAACTTGTGCGTAGAGAAACCGTCGCCGACCTGCTGGCGCGCGACCGGGGCTGGACCGGTCAGTGATGGTGTCCCGCACGGACCTTCGTGCGCGCCCCGACCGGCTGCGCGTCACGGCGGCGTATACCGTCATGCTGCTCGCCGTCTCGGTCACCCTGTCGGCGCTGGGTGGGCACACCCGCGCCGCGGTGGTAAGGGATATGAGCACCAACCTGCACAACCTGGCGCACGGCAACCTGGGCAGCCTGGTCGGCAGCGCGTTCGTCAGCGACGGCGGCGATGTCTTCCTCTGGCTGCCGGGCCTGGTGTGCCTGCTGGCGCTGGGTGAACTCATCTGGCGCGGGCGAGGTTTGCTGATCACCTTTGCCGTCGGCCACATCGGCGCCACCGTGATCGTCGCGGTGGGGCTGGTGGCCGCGGTGGAAACGGGATGGCTCCCGTTCTCGGTGGCGCGCGCCACCGACGTCGGGATCAGCTACGGCGCGGTGTGCGTGCTGGGCGCCCTGACCGCATCGATACCGGCCCGCTGGCGCCCGGCCTGGATCGGGTGGTGGCTCGGCGTCGCGTTGATGGCGACGCTCGACGCGGATTTCACCGCGTTCGGTCACGTTCTGGCGCTGCTCCTTGGCATGGGGTTGGCGTTTTGGTTGCCGTCCATCGAGCACTGGACGCCCGTGCACGCGACCCTGCTGGCCGTCGGCGCCGCCTTCGGCTATTTCGTGTTGTCGGGATGGTCGTCGTCGGTGGCTCCCGTCGCCGGATTGACGGGTGTCTTGATCGCCTCGCTCCTGGCCGCCAGGGTGATGCGGCCTACCGCCGCCTAGTGATCAACCGGTCACCGTTTCGACCTGGTAGCGGCTCGCCGTCCAGGGCGGGGAATCGGGCGCGGGCGTAAGGGTGAGGGTCAGTTGCGCCTTGCCGGCAGTCACCGGTGGCGGCAAGAGGTAGGTGTCGTCGAGCCAGCGGTGAATACCGTTGTTCCGCGGCTGAAGCCAGGTCCCGACGGGGACGCCGTCGACCGCGACGTCCGCGCGTTGGAATCCGTTCGCTTGGTCGGATGTGCGACGCAGCAGGATGCCTCGGTTGTCCGGGTCGGTTTCGACGTGGAACGTGATCGCGGCCGCGGCGGCGCGCACCGACCCGATGACCGGACGGGTGTCTTCGCTGCCCTCGTATTCGCTGACCAGTAGTTGATCGGCGGCGTCGGCGTCAGCGTAGCCGTGCAGCAGTCGGCTGACCGGATCGCTGGGTCGGACATCGTCCCCGGCGGTCAGGGCGTCGTTGGGTTGCGTGTAAAGGAAAGCGGTTGAGCTGTAATCGGGTTGGACCATGTTCCGCTTGCCGTGCTCGATGCCGAAGCGGATCGCGGAGTGGTAGTCGACGGCGTCGGCCAACATGAGCCGGTAGACGGCGACGCAATAGTCGGCGCAGCCGCCGGCCACCGTGCGTTGGTCGGGTTGACCCGTGAGCGGGTCACTGAATCGAGTGCCGTCCTTGAAATACCAGCCGCCCTCGTAAAGGTCCTCGGTGCCGGTGCCGTACCACTGGGGCGACGCGGCACCGTCGGTGTAGACACGCTCCGCCCCTTCGAGGAAGTATGGGGCGCTGTCACTGAACGCGGTTTTGATTCGGGAACCGCGAATGGTGTGGCTGACGCCGACGAACTTCCCGTGGCCCTGTTCGTCGGCGAACAACCAGTCCTGGCCGAAGGTGGTCGGCGCGGCGTGGGAGCGGGCGGTGAAGTAGCCGGCGCGTCCGCCCGCCAACGCGGACTCCCACTCGGGGTCGGGCTCGGTTGCCACGTCGCTGCCAATTTTGGCCACGGGGTCGCCGGTGGTGTTCACGAGCGTGATGCGAGCCGCATGCGCGAATGGCATCGGCCACCACGCGGACAGCGACAGCGATCCCCCGGGTTGCGGAACCGCGGAGAACATCAGCGACCGTACCGTCACGGCGCCCAACCCGGCCCCGAAGAACTCCCCGAGCGGGGAGTCGACCATGGTCCGGCCATCGAATTCCATCTGCAGCCGCACGCCGTTCAGGAGCTGATCGGTCGGTTCCGGCAGCTGCAGCTGCAACGCCGAGATGCTGCCCGGGCCTGCAGATTCCGCGATGGTCGCCGCGGCACCGGGGAGAAGATCGACAACCCGGTTGTCGTGAACCGGACTCGCCGCCGAGGGTTTGGGATCGGCGGTGCCCGCCGCGCGCAGTGTGGTCAGCACGTCGATTGCGCGATCGGCGGGTGAGAAGGTGGTGACGCCCTCGGCGGTCGAGAATTGGCGATAGTCGACGTGGTAGTACTCGAGATTGGATGTGACGCTGATACGCATCGATTCGCGGTAGGGCATCGGCACCTTGATATACACCCCGCCCGGCGACTGCGCCGCGTTGGCCACCAGCGGCCATTCGAACGGCGCACCCAGCGCGCCATCAACCACCGATTGCAAGGGCGCGTCCAATACCGTCCGGCCGTCGAGCTCGACACGGATGCTTCCGATCCGGGTCACCTTGCCGCCGTCGCGGGTGAACCAGATCGAATCCACCTCGCCGGCACCGCGATCCTCCGCGACGACGCAGCCCGCGCCGCCCGACGCCAAACATCCGCCGGTGCCGTTGCGGTTGCCGGTGGAGAAGTCGAAATCACCGCCGCTGCGGTCGAAGCTCGACAGCTGCAACGCCTGCGTGCCGGTGCGCAGATAGGGCAACAGATCCAGCCGACGGTAGGTGTCCCATCCGACCAGGCGGTCGCCGGCGTCACCGCCAACCGGCTGGGCGCGTGCGACGGTTGCGGCGGTGACACCGGCCGCGGCAGAAAGCGCAAGGGCCAACGCCGCGCACAACACGCGAGCCGCCAGCCGTACAGCGGCAAAGCCTACTTTTCCCGGTCGGGTTGACCGGGTTTGGAATCTTAAGCCCGCAACGCTCGCAGGCGCTGTTGCGTGAAATGCATTCAAAGCGTTGGCGGTTCGTAAATGGGGCCCGGAATTGGCACGTGCGGATCCGCCGGCGCGGTCAATGTTGGTCGTTGAGTCAGCTTACCGAGCTCACCGACAGGATTGCAACGGGCATGACGATATCGGGAGACACGAACGAAGGCCGTGTTCCATCGGTTAGAGCCGTATGTCGGTTCCCCCGAACACGTTCCACATCGCCCTGCATTGTTTGAAATGTAGGTCGGATCGCGCGCGTCCTCATATTATCGCGCGTTCCGAGCCCGCGGGACGATTTCGAGAATGAATGCAAAGCGGACGCCGGCGACGCATTAACCCACGCCAGGACGCCGCTCGGCGGCGGCCCGTGACCCCCTTCAATCAGCTGACGTAGATCGCCGCAAATTTAGTGAATGCCATAGCATTCCGCATTGCACTCACGTAATATAACCCTCCTCGGGCGTAACATTTCTCCTCAGGGGATGGAGTGGTTCATGTCTCGTTGGAAGTACAAGGTTATTCTCGGCCTGGTCCTGGCCTTCACGGCTACCGCAGCCTCCGGATGCACGTTTCCGGTGACCATTGATTGCGGCCCCGGACTAACCTGCACGCCGTAAAGCTGCCCGACAACCGTCGGGGGGTTGCGCTACTGGCACGCTCTACTCGGTACGAGCCATCCATGGGCCTATCGAGTGCATCATTAGCGGTATCGAGCGTGCCAGTCAGCGCGTCCCAGCCCTCGCGGCGCAACGGAGATGAAACCGCTCGCGGCTCAGGCGATTTCATGACGGTCGCGGACGATCATCAGGCGCGCACCCACTTTTGGCGAGAACGCATCGCGTCAATCGAGCCGCCGCCCTAGCGTAGGTCCGACATCAGGCGCGTCGTCATGACCAAAACCCTTCGGCGCTGAATAGCTGGCCCCTCCAGCGAGGGATCTACTGCGATCTGGTCGGCATTGAATGCGCCACGGCGTTCTTTCTTATGGTGCTGTGGCACAACATAATCCAGCCTAGGCGCGTCGGAAGTTTTACAGGCGGCCATCCACTGCCGTCAACAGGAGGACTTAAATGAGCGCAAATATGTTGAACGCCATAGCGTTCCGCATTTCGCTCACGTAGAATAACCCTCCTCGGGCGAAGCATTTCTTCTCAACGAACGGAGTGGTTATGTCTCGTTTGAAGTACAAGGTTGTTCTCGGCTTGGTACTGGCCGCCACCGCATTAACGAGCTCCGGATGCACGCTGCCTACCTTCTCGTGTAGCGGTGGGGCCACCGGAATTACCTGCACACCGTAGGTGGTCTTCGCGCTGACTGGCACGCTTTAGTTGGCAAGCAATACTTTTGGGCCTATCGGCGTGCCAGTCAGCGCGTACCGGCGCGCTTAGTCATACGGCGGTTTTGCACTGTTGCACATCAAGTCGATTCGGGCTGCCTTGAATTCGCAGAGGTTCCAAGACCAGAGACCCAGCTGCGCTGGGACGAGCTTGGACCACCCAGCCGTCACTGTGACAAATCGCATGGGAGTGCTCCACGAGCGAGGTCACTTCGACTTGTTGTCTTTCTTCAAGTCCGTATCCCGGCTGGGCTGAACACGTTTGGGCTCCCCGGGCATCTTGGGGTAGTTCGGCGGATAGGGCATGTCCCCAAGGCCGCGATCTTCGTCGGCGTCGGCCATCTCGAGCAGGGGCGCGATCGACTGCGCCACGTCATCCATTGCAGCCCAAGGGTCCTGGCGGTCCTTCACCAGATCGGGAACCGTCGCCATCGTGTAGTCGTCCGGTTCCGCGCCGGCCAGCTCTTCCCACGTCATCGGCGTCGACACCGTCGCTATCGGGGTGCGCCGCACCGAATACGCGGAGGCCATGGTTCGATCCCGAGCGTTCTGGTTGAAATCGATGAAGATGCGCTCGCCCCGTTCTTCTTTCCACCACGACGTGGTGACGGCCTCGGGCGCGCGGCGTTCCACCTCACGGGCCAGGGCGATCCCCGCTCGGCGCACCTCGACGAAATCCCAGTCCGTGGCGATCCGCAGAAAGACGTGAATGCCGCGGCCGCCGGACGTCTTGGGGTACCCGACCAAACCGAGCTCATCGAGCAGGGGCCGCAACACGTCGACCGCGACCGTCCGCGCCTGCTCGAACGCGACTCCGGGTTGCGGGTCGAGGTCGATGCGCAACTCGTCGGGATGGTCGGTGTCCGGGCAGCGTACCTGCCACGGGTGCAATGTGACGGTGCCCATCTGTGCCGCCCACACGATCGCCGAGGGGTGGGTCACCCTCAGCGCGTCGGCGGTGCGTCCGGACGGGAACGTCACCCGGCAGGTCTGCAGGTAGTCGGGGTGGTGCTGCGGAATCCGCTTCTGGTAGATCTCCTCGCCATCGATGCCGTCCGGGAAGCGCTGCAGGTGGGTGGGCCGGTCGCGGAGCGCGTCCAGCATCGGGCCGCCCGCCACGGCCCTGTAGTACTCGACGAGCCGCCGCTTGGTGCCTTTGGTGCCCAGCTTGGGGAAGTAGACCTTGTCCGGATTGGTCAGGCGCACCGCGACACCGTCGACGTCGAGCTCTTCTGCAGCAGCCATACCAACGATTCCAGCACAATCGGCCTATGGACTTACCCGTCATGCCCCCGGTGTCGCCAATGCTGGCCAAGTCGGTGCGATCGATCCCGCCGGATGCGTCGTACGAACCCAAATGGGACGGATTCAGGTCCATCTGTTTCCGTGACCGCGACGAAGTGGAGCTGGGCAGTCGCAACGAGCGGCCGATGACGCGCTATTTTCCCGAGCTGGTGGCCGCGGTGCGTGCTGAGCTGCCCCAGCGCTGCGTTATCGACGGTGAGATCGTCATCGCCACGGAGCACGGCCTGGATTTCGAGGCGCTACAACAACGGATCCATCCGGCGGATTCGCGGGTGCGCATGCTTGCCGAGGCGACGCCCGCGTCGTTCATCGCGTTCGACTTACTCGCCCTGGGGGACGACGATTACACGCGGCGACCGTTTGCCGAGCGGCGCGCCGCCCTCGTCGACGCGTTGGCGGGCTCGGGCCCGTCGATCCATGTCACGCCGGCCACCACTGACATCGAGCTCGCGCAGCGTTGGTTCGATGAATTCGAGGGGGCCGGCCTCGACGGTGTCGTCGCCAAGCCACTGACCGTGACCTATCAGCCCGACAAGCGCGTCATGTTCAAGATCAAGCACGAGCGCACCGCCGATTGCGTCGTCGCCGGGTATCGCGTGCACAAGTCGGGCGGCGATGCGATCGGATCGCTGCTGCTCGGGCTCTACCAGGACGATGGTCAGCTCGCCTCCGTCGGTGTGATCGGCGCGTTCCCGATGGCTGAGCGGCGACGCCTATTCACCGAATTGCAGCCGCTCGTCACCGATTTCGACGGTCACCCGTGGAACTGGGCCGCCCACGAGGCCGGCGAACGAACGCCGCGCAAGAACGAATTCTCCCGCTGGAACGCCGGCAAGGATCTTTCGTTCGTGCCGCTGCGGCCGGAACGCGTGGTCGAGGTCCGCTACGACCACATGGAAGGCCGGCGCTTTCGGCACACCGCACAGTTCAACCGGTGGCGTCCGGATCGGGAACCGCGCTCGTGCACCTACGAACAACTCGAACAGCCGGTCACCTTCAGCCTCGGGGACATCGTGCCTGGCCTGGGGTCTGGCTAGCTGACGCCGATCCGCCGCCTTTTGGGTTCAGCCGTCGATGTGCGTCGGCGGGTCGGCGAAGGCCAGATCTCCAGGGTGTTGGTCAGGCCCCATCAGATCGCAGCGCTTATCCGGCACCAGGTAGGAGCTGGCGCCGTTCCAGATCAGGTGCGTGAATCCCACGCAACGCTGCCAGGTGCCATCTGGCTGGACGGGTCCATCGCATTTGCTGAGGAACGATCCTCCGTACTGGCAGCCGGCGCTGGCCGGCGGCGCCACGGCGATCAAACCTCCGGCCGTCAGCACGGCGGCCAGTCCTCCGACGATGCAGTGCTTCATGGTGGTCTCCCGTTCACATCGCCGCTGGTGCGTCGCGCAAACACCACCGACAGCACAGCCAGCACCAATGACGCTACCGCTTATCCGCCGGCTCGGCGGGCCAATCAAGGTGGGACGTTTAACGGCCGCCGGGGCGGGCACGCGCACCTACATGTCAGTGACAGCGTTTCAGGATCTGCCCTTGGCCGACCGCGACCGCAAATGGGACGGTGACGCGGCCGAGAAACGGGTGCGCAAGTGGGCCGCAGCCGAAGACGCGCCGAACCAGAAGTATCGCGACGCCCATGTCTGGTACGACAACGGGAAGAAGGACAACTTCACGGCGTACAAGTTGCTGATCGCCGATGTCGTGGGTGGCGATCTCCAGGCGGTGCCGCGCGGGGTGATGGCAGCGGGCGCCATCATGGACGGTGCACGCGGCGGTATCGACCTGCCGAAGACGGACGTGGACCGGGTCAAGAGCCACCTGGCCAAGTACTACAAGAAGATGGGCGAGAGCCCGCCGTGGGAGCGCGGCTGAGCTTTCCCGCCGCCGCGAGCCGCGACGATCCCCGCAGCGCGACGGCGGTCGGTGCTTCCGGCCCGCTGTCGGCCTGGAGTTGGGGCAGAGCACCGCTATCGCCGATCGGCCGCCCTGGGTTTCCGGCTGGCCTTGGGGGCGCCCGGGCAGTGCAGACCGGCCCCGACCAAAGCCCAAGTGCCCCAGCGCCGGACGGCGGCCGGCACCTCCGCTGTGCGGTCGGCCCGTCAGAGGAAGGGCAGCAACCGGTCTGGCCCATCTGGCTTCGTCACATCGGCGAGCCCGGACTTGAATCCCTCCAGTCCACCACCTTTCGCCCTCGCGTCGGCGATCCGCCGCTGGGCATCGTCGGGCAGGCGCTCCCTTCGGTCGGGTCTGTCCCACAGCTCGATGGTTTGCACGACCCAGTAGATGGCGAACTCGATGATCAGGAGTGCCTCGACCAGCAACACCCATAATTCCCAGCCGCGGTGCACGAGATGTGCTGTGACGATTGCGATCAACGTCACGAGCATCACCACCGCCATACCTCGGTAGAACCGCCGGTAGGCACGGTGATGGGATGATTTCGACTCGTCTTCTCGCTTGACGAGGTATCCGGTGCAGAACACGGTGGCGATGAATGTCGACAGGAGCAGGAACCCGGCTGCGCCGTGCGCCTGCGCCAAGAAAAACTTGTGATCGAAGATGAAGGTGAGCAGGCCGACCACCATGGTCAGCCAGAACAAACCCAGCGCCAGTACGCCGCCCGGGCTTCTTGTCCGCTCGGTGCGGTTGCGCGGGGATTGCCACAAAACAATGCCCCAACCCAAAAGCAGTCCGATGACCACCGCCCAGACGTTGGGCCGAGTGACGGCGTCGACGTTGTATTCGGGCGGCAGGTCAGCCCGTCCGCACAGTGACGAGGGCCGACCTTGGGGCACGATCGCTGCTATCAATGCGGAGACCCCGGCCAAGCTCAACAGAGCGTCCTCGGTGTCGCTGCTTCCCTTGTACATGATGAAAAGGGCGCCGAGCGCCAGAAGCGCGGCGATGACGATGCTGTGCGCGGAGGTGTAATAGTAAGCGCTGATGGCGAATTGCCAGCACGTGGCCGAAAGCCTTTCGATTATCACGGCCGCGGCGAGCATCACCATGATGACCACCATGCCGACACGCAAATCACGGTAGACGGCGAGCGTGATCGGAACCAGACGAGGACCCGGTCCGTTTGATCCATTTCCGCCTCCCTTTCCGGGACCGGAAGTGCTGTCGCCCTTTTCGTTCTCTTTGGTCATGTCCGTTACCTGCTTGACTGCGTCGTGATACGGCTGACCAGGGGAGTTTAGGACTATTGATATGCCGCCGCGCGATAATCCGGTTTTGGTCGAGGTGCGGCCACGATGACTTGCCCTGGGTTCGCGCGCGACGCGGCGGTCAGACCGTGACCATGAGCCGTGACAATCCCCGCAGCGTGACGTTGGCCTTATACTCCGGCTCGCTGTCCAGCCCTGCGTTGGGGAATCGCGCCGTAATAGCCGATAGCGCCACGCCTGCTTCCAGCCGGGCCAGAGGTGCTCCCAGGCAGTAGTGGGCTCCCCGACCAAAGCCCAAGTGCCGCAGGGGCGTCCGGTCCGGATCGAAGGTGTCGGGCCGGTCGAACTCCGCCGGGTCGCGGTGGGCGGCGGCGATCAACAACATCATGACATCGCCCGCGGGCACCTCTAAGCCGCCAATGGCCATGTCGGCGAGGGCAATTCGGCCGACCAGTTGCACCGGCGGGTCGTAACGCAGGGTTTCTTCCACGATCGCCGACGCTCGGTATGGGTCGGCGCCCAGAGCGGTCCACTCGATGGAACTCCGCAGCATTGCCAACACGGCGTTTCCGATGAGGTTCACCGTGGTCTCGTGTCCGGCGATCAACAGGAGATTGCAGGTCGCGACGATCTCGTCCTCGGTCAGTTGGTCTCCGGACTCCTCCACCGCGATCAGACCCGACAGCAGGTCGGCACCGGGTTGTGAACGACGGCGCTCGATCAGGTCGTGAAAGTATGCGCGCAGCCACGCCCCGGCCTGTTGCCGCTCGTTCGCGACGTCCGGTGGCACGCCGGTGATTGTCGAAAACGGGTCCAGTGCCTGGGCCAGCAACGCCGACGCCCGGCTGAACTGTGGCTCGTCGTCGAGCGGCACGCCGAGCAGCCGGCAGATCACCGCCACCGGCAGCGGATAGGCGTACTCCTCGACAACGTCAAAGCGTCCCTTTTCCGCGATTCGATCGAGCATTCCGTCGACCAGCGACCGAATGTCGGGCTCCAGCGCGCTCACCACCTTCGGCGCAAACGCCTTGCTGACCAGCCTGCGCAGCCGCGTGTGATCGGGCGGATCGAGAAACAAAAACCCCGGCGGCCCCTGCCTCTGGGGGGCCGTGCCGGCCTCGGCCTGCCGCTTGGCGACCGTCGAGTTGACGTTGTCGCTGCTTGACAAGGGGTGCCGCAACACCTCGTCGCAATCGCGGTAGCTGGAGAACACCGCCAGGTTGGCCTCCGGCAACTGCAGCGCTCCGCCGTCGCGAAACCGCGCACAGAGTCGATACGGGTCGGGCCGGTTGGCCGGATCCAGCAGCTGCAGCAGCAGCCCCTGGGATTCGGTCGGTGCGGTCGTCATGCGGCCATTGTGCCCGTCGTTGGGCCCTGTCGATTTCCACGCATGTCACGCGCCTTCGCGTAATCCCGCCAGATGCGGATCCGCCATCAGCCGGTCCAGGAAGGCGAGCTGCCCTTTCAGCAGCTTGACGCGCGCCTGCGCCACCGAAAACCAGCCCACCCGATCGACTTCCGGGAACTCGCGCAGCCTGCCCGACCCCTTCGGCCACTCCAGTTCGAAGGTGTTGCTGCGCGCCTCGGTCACGTCGAGGTCGGCGCCGACGGCGAAGGCGGTGACCACCTTGCCACCGGATTGTTTCAGCTGGCCGAGGTCCAGCCGGGCCCCGAACGGCACCGGAAGCCCGAGCTCCTCGGCGAACTCGCGTTGCGCGGCGGCCCAGGGATCCTCGCCATCGGCGTACTCCCCTTTGGGAATCGACCAGGCGCCGTTGTCCTTTCGCGCCCAGAAGGGGCCGCCCGGGTGCGCGATCAGGACCTCGGCGACGCCGACGCGGGTCCGGTACAACAGCACGCCCGCACTGAACTTCGGCATCGGCGGATCAGGCTCCGGCGGCGCGTTCCAGGTCTTTGAGGGAGGACTCCAAATGCGCGAGCAAGCGCTGCAGGTGTGGGACGCTGCGCCGGCATCCCACCAGGCCGAAGTCCAGGTTGCCGGCGTTGTTGGCCAGCGTGAT
Organism: Mycobacterium sp. E183; assembly: GCF_001667735.1. Classification (GTDB taxonomy): domain Bacteria; phylum Actinomycetota; class Actinomycetes; order Mycobacteriales; family Mycobacteriaceae; genus Mycobacterium. The sequence continues at coordinate 12,186 of NZ_LZJN01000155.1, read as the reverse complement.
GTTCAGCGCCTGCCCGTCCAGCGCGATGGACAGGGGATAGTTGCCGTCGAGCCGGGCGCCCCCGTAGTAGATCGGCTGGGTAGGCCCCGGGACGTTCGAAATGATGATGTTGAACGGTGGCGACGTCGACGCCACCCAGCCCGGGACCGCCGCCAACGCCAGGGCGGAGGTGTTGGCCGCGGACAGCGCCAGCGCCTGGAACCGAGGCAGCTGCGAGAACACCTGCTTGTTGCTCCGCATGGACTCGCTGATGGTCTGCAGTCGTTGTGCGGGGTCGTCGCTGTCGGTGGCCAGGTTGCACAGGATGGCGCCGACGAGGTTGCCCCCTGCGTCGGCCTCGTCTTCGGTGCGAAGGCTCACCGGGACCATCGCGATCAGCGGCGTGTCCGGTAGCGCGTTCTGCTCGAGCAGGTAGTAGCGCAGCGCGCCCGAACACATCGCCAAAACGACGTCGTTGACCGTCACACCGGCGGCCTTCTTGACGCTTTTGATCCGGTCCAGCGACCAGGACTGCGCGGCGCAGCGGCGAGCGCCGCCGATCTTGACGTTCAGCATGGTGCGCGGGGCGCCGAACGGCAACGTCAGCTGCTGCTCGAACAGCGCCGCCCGCGCCAGCGAAAGCGATGAAGGGGCCAGTGCCGCAATGGATCCCGCCGCACTCAACGCCGAGCGCAGTGGGCTTACCGGGCTGCTCTTGCGCTTGCTTTTGGGCAAGCTCCAGGGCGCGCGCATCTCGGTGTCGTCGGGGTCGGTCGACAGCGCGCGCTGCATGAGTTTCTGCGCGGAGACACCGTCGATCAGGGCGTGGTGGATCTTGGTGTAGATGGCGAACCGGCCATCCTTGAGGCCCTCGATGATGTGGGTCTCCCACAGCGGACGGTGACGATCCAGCAGGCTGCTGTGCCACCGCGAAGTCAGCTCGAGCAGTTCACGAATGCGCCCGGGCGACGGTACCGCCGAACGCCGGACGTGATAGTCCACGTCGACGTCTTTGTCGTAGGACCAGCCCAGGTTGGCGATGCCGCCGACGAACGTCGCCGGATGCTTGCGAAATGTCGGCTGGAAATCATCCTGCGCCACCAAACGGTCGTAGAGCTCCCGGACGAAGCCGCTGCCCGCGCCGCTCGGCAGCTCGAACAATTGCAAGCCGCCGACGTGCATGGGATGTTCCCGCGACTCTCCCAGCAGGAATATCGCGTCGGTGGGCATCATCAGTTCCATCCACCAATTAGACCGCGACTGGCGTCGGGACGAAGGCGCTCTTCAGAACATCGCGGCCGAGCCGACGTTCGGATGGCGACGCATGTATTCGACGAGCCGATCGACATAGCTGCCGAACGCGGGCGCCTCGATACCACTGCCTGCGAGATCAGCCCGGCAATGATCGGTCAGGTAGAAGGTGGGTTGGACGAAGTAATCGACTGCTTCGGGGGGAATTCGCATCAAGCGGTAGAGCCCCGGGACGTGTGCTAATGCGGCTTTGGTCATTCTCAGGGGCAACGAAACCTTGAGGAGTTCGCGGCCCGTCGCCTGGGCCAGCGCATCCGTCATCTCCTCGACCGTGAGCGGACGCGGATCCGCCAGCTGATAGGTGCGCCCCTCGGAGCCGGGCAGGCCGCTCAGATATCCGACCGCGTCAACGACGAAATCGCGCGGGACCACGTTGACGCGCGTAGTCGCGGGGTCGCCCACCATCGGGAGGACCGCGTACCGGGGCTGTCGCAGCAGCCACTGCATGACGAAGTAGGGCCCGTCGAATTTCTGGGTCTGCCCGGTATGGCTGTCGCCGACAACGATCGCGGGCCGATAGATCGTCGCGGGCATGCCCGCGGACATGTGCCAGCGCACGTCCGCCTCGGCGAGGTGCTTGGTCTCTTCGTAGTGGTTGTTGAACGGCGCACCGACTTCGAGGTCGTCCTCGCCGAACGGGCCGGCGTAGCGGCCGCTGACGTAGCAGGTGCTGAAGTAGTGCAAGCGCGTCAACCGGGGACAGTGCTCGAGCGCGCCCAGGACGTTTCGGGTGCCGTTGACGTTGACCCGGACCGCCACCTCGCGGGGCACCGCCAGGTCGTATGCAGCCGCCAGGTGCCACGCCTCGGTGACCTCGTTGAGGTTATCTGCGGCGATGCCGAGCCCCGGCTGGGTGATGTCGCCTTCCACGAGCTGAATCCGCCCCTCGAGGAAGGGTTCCGCCGAGCTCAATTCCGCCACGCGTCGCTGCGCCAGTGCGCCGAACTTGGGCTGCACCACACAGATTGCCGAGTCGCCGGTGCGCTTGAGGATGCCCGGCAGCAATGCACTGCCGAGAAAGCCGGGAAATCCGGTCATCAAGACGGTCATCGCTATACTCCTTGGCCGGTCGAATTCGTCAAAGTAATTGCGGCGGGGAGACTGTGCGCTTCGTCGCGGATGGGACGGCTCTGGTCAAGCGGGACGCGCGAGGAACGTCTGGACTCGACGAAATTGAGCGAGGTTTTCATCGCTGATCCCCCACCGAAAGGGTTCCGTAGAAGAGCGACGCTATCGAATAACGGGGGCGTTAGGGCGGGTCTTTCGACCCTCGACGACCGCCATTGGTCCTCCGTTGGGTCGCGTGCGCCGACTACCCCCGTTGGGCCGAGGGGCGCTGCCGCCGGACGCGCCTTCCGGCAGGACCTCAGGGGTGGCAGCATGAGTTCGTGGCGACAACAACGTTGACGTGGGACGTGGTGGCCGTTGACAAGCCGGACGATGTCAACGTGATCATCGGTCAGGCGCACTTCATCAAGACGGTCGAAGACCTGCACGAGGCGCTGGCCGGGGTGAGCCCGTCGCTACGGTTCGGAGTGGCTTTCTGCGAGGCTTCCGGGCCGCGGTTGGTTCGCCGCAGCGGCAACGACGCCGACCTGGTCGAACTGGCGACGCGCACCGCGCTGGCGATCGCGGCCGGGCACAGCTTCGTGGTCTTTCTGCGTGACGGCTTTCCGGTGAATGTCCTCAATCCGGTGAAGGCGGTTCCGGAGGTCTGCGGGATCTACTGCGCCACAGCCAATCCGGTCGATGTCATCGTTGCGGTGTCTCCGCGCGGTCGCGGCATCATCGGCGTCATCGACGGGCAGACTCCCGTCGCGGTGGAAGGTGATCGTGACGTGGCCGAGCGCCACGCTCTACTGCGCGCGATCGGTTACAAGCTCTGAGGTCTCAGCAGTCTCGTGGGCCCGCTCAGTCGAGCGTAAGCGACCACGTCGAGGTCGCGATCAGGTCGCCGCGCTCCAGCGCCTCGATACGGTGCTCGTGGGCCTGGAGATATCCCGGGTCGGTCACCATATCGATGAACGCCTGCGGAGTCGGGTACTCGACGATGAGAATGGCGTCCCACCAAGGCCGTTCGCCCTCGCCGGTCACGACGGTCGGTGCTGTCCCGGCGTAGCGGACGACGGCGCCCGCGTGCTCCAGGTGCGGTATCACCGCCACGCCGTAGCGCTGGTAGGCCCCCACCCCGCCGGGGGTCTTGAACTTCAACAGGTTGACCATCACCACCGGTTCATTCGCCGGACGCGCGGCCAGGGCGGCGAACTGCTCGGCGGTCGGCTCCAGCGGATTGCTCGTGGCCACGATTAGAGCAGATCCGTAATGGTCTTGAGGCCGGCGTCGTACAGCACGCCCGGCAGCATCCCGCCGTCGTGCTCGATGGTGGTGCCGTTGACGAAGTCGGCCTCCCCGCCGGCCAGGAAAACGCACACCCTGCCCACCTCCGCGGGCTCACCCGCACGGCGCAGCGGGACGGCCGCGAAATACTTTGCGCCCGTTGGATCGTCCTTGGGCAGCACGAAGGACCGGAAGTTCTCGGTCATCGTCGGTCCGAGCGCGATGCAGTTGACCCGCACCTTGGGGCCCCACTCTTCGGCCAGCGAGCGGGTGAGGTGGTTGAGGCCGCTCTTGGCCGCGCCATAGGAAACCAGCGTCGGTGATCCCGCAGGATGCCCTGCCCCGCTGGAGATGTTGATGATGCAGCCGACGCCGTCCTGGGTGCGCATTTGCCGGTAGGCGCGGATGGCGAACCACAGCGGGCTGATCAGGTTCATCTGGACCGCGAACGCGTGGAACAGCGCCGTGCGCTCATACTCGTCGTCGCTGCCGGGGGCGCCCTGAATGCGTTGCACCAGTTCGGGAATGCTCTCGACGTGCGGCGCCGGCACCGTTCCGCCGGCGTTGTTCACCAGGATGTCGATCCGGCCATGCTCGGCGACGACATCGGAGACGAATGAGTCGATCGCGCGGTAGTCGCCTTGGTCGCACACCTTCTGGAAGGCCCGGTCCGCCCAGTCCGGCTCCACACCGGGAATGGCGCCGAGGGGTGAGCGCGAACAGCCGACGACGGTGGCTCCGGCCCGGAGCAGTTCGTGGGCGATCCCGACGCCCACGCCGCGGCTGGTTCCGGTGACGACCGCGACCTTGCCGTCCAGGACACTCATGCGCAGGCCTTCCTACCCGAAGCCATTGTTGACAGTCACTGCCAGCGGGTCATACTGTGCCATTTCGGTCATCGGCGTGTAAAGCATCGGAGGTCAGGCGATGAGTAGTCCGTCCAAGCTGCGCGTCATCCAATGGGCGACCGGAGGAGTCGGCAAGGCGGCCATCGCTTGCGTCCTGAATCATCCCGAGCTGGAGCTGGCCGGCTGTTGGGTACACAGCGCCGAGAAGAACGGCCTCGACGTCGGACGGATCCTGGGCACTCACGACCTGGGCGTCACCGCCACGTCCAGCGCCGACGAGATCCTGGCGCTGGATGCAGACTGTGTGGTGTACAGCCCGTTGGTGCCCAACGACGACGAAGTCATCGCGATCCTGCGGTCCGGCAAGAATGTGGTCACCCCCGTCGGTTGGGTGTACCCCGACCCGAACAACTCGCGGCACAGGGCCGTCGCCGAAGCCGCGGCCGACGCCGGAGTGACCCTGCACGGTTCGGGGATCCACCCCGGGGGCATCACGGAACGATTCCCGCTCATGCTGTCCTCGCTTTCCTCGGCCGTCACCCACATCCGCGCCGAGGAGTTCTCCGACATCCGGACCTACAACGCCCCGGATGTCGTGCGCCACATCATGGGGTTCGGCGGCACGCCCGAGGAGGCCATGCAGGGCCCGATGGCCGGCCTGCTCGAGGCGGGCTTCAAGCAGTCGGTGCGAATGATCGCCGATCACATTGGATTCCGCATCGACCCGAACATCCGGACCATTCAGGACGTCGCCGTGGCGACCGCCGACATCGACTACGCGCCGTTCCCGATCACCACAGGAAAGGTGGCGGCGCGCCGCTTCCGCTGGCAGGCACTCGTCGACGGCGAACCCATCATCACGGCGGCCGTCAACTGGCTGATGGGGGAGGAAAACCTGGATCCCGGCTGGGATTTCGGCGGGCGCGGCGAACGCTTCGAGGTCGAGATCACCGGCGATCCGACCGTGAGCCTCACCTTCAAGGGCCTGCAGCCCGAAACGATCGCCGAAGGCCTGGTGAAGAATCCGGGCGTGGTGGCCACGGCCAACCATTGCGTCAATGCCATTCCCGACGTCTGCGCCGCAGAGCCCGGCATCAAGACCTACCTCGATCTGCCCCTGTTCGCCGGGCGCCCGGCTCCCGGCCTCACCACGTCATGACCGGCGTCCTCGGCGACGTCTCGTTCTGTCACCTCGTGGTCGGTGTGACCGACATGGAGCGCGCCCTGGCCTTCTACCGGGACCTGCTCGGGATGGAGGTCGTGTTCGAAACCCTCATCTCCGGTGAGCCGTTCGATGCGGCCCTGCACGCCACCCGCAAGCAGGAGGGTCGGGTGGTGGGCGGCCTGCTGGGCGGGCTGATGGTCGAATTGCTGTCGTTGGGTGCCGGCCCTCCCGACCAGAAGCCGGCGCGTCGAGGCGTCACCGGCATCCACAACTTTTCCCTGTCGGTGACCGATCTCGACGACACCCACCGGCGCGTCACCGCGGCGGGCTACACGCCCGACCAAGAGCCATTCGAAATCGGCGGGGTGCGAATGTTTTTCGTCAAGGACCCGGATGGGACGGCGGTCGAGTTCATCGAACTCCCCGACGGTGCCCGCAGCACCTACGAGATGCACCGCGGGGTACCGCTGCGGCTGGGGCCGGCCGAATGACCTACTCGCACCCCTCCTCGATGCAGGGCCACGTCGCCGTCGTCACCGGCGCCGCCCAGGGCGTCGGCAAGGGTGTCGCCGCCGCCCTGCTGGAACGCGGCGCCGCGGTGCTGCTGGTCGACATTCAGCACGAGTTGCTCGGCACGACAACGGCGGAGCTCTCCTCGATGGGCCCCGTCGAGAAGCTGACCGCCGACCTGCGCGACCCGGACAGCGCCCAACGCATCGTGGCCGCCGCGGTCGACGCCTTCGGCGCCGTCCACGGCCTGGTCAACAACGCGATCGCCACCAACGAACCCAAGGCGTTCGTCGACATCACCACCGAGGATTTCGCGCTCGGTCACGACGTCGGGCCGCGGGCGACCTTCCTGCTGATGCAGGCCGTGCACCCCGTGATGGTCGCGGCCGGGGGCGGCTCGATCGTCAACCTGGGCTCGGGGACGGGTACCGGCGGCGAACCGAGATGGGGCGGGTATGCCGCCGCCAAGGAGGCCATCCGGGGCCTGTCGAAGGTCGCCGCCCTCGAATGGGGACGTGACAACATCCGCGTCAACGTGATCTGCCCGTTCGCCGAGTCGGACGGTGTCAAGCTCTGGAAACAGTTCGCGCCCAAGGATTATGCGAAGGCGGTGAGCCGCGTCCCGATGAAGCGCATCGGCGATGTCCGCACCGACGTCGGCGCGCTGGTGGCCTTCCTGCTGGGCACCGACGCGACGTTCATCACCGGCCAGACCATCCACGTCGACGGTGGAATCGGCTGCTTCCGGTGAGCGGGCAGTCGCTGCGCGATCGGCAGCGCGCACAGATCCGGGCCGACATCAGGCGCGCGGCGTTCCGGCTGTTCGTCGAACGCGGATACGACGCCGTGACGACCGAGGAAATCGCGGCCGCCGCGGGCGTTTCGCCGCGCACCTTCTTCCGGCACGTGCCAACGAAGGAAGAGCTGCTGCTGGCCCCCGTTCGCCACGGTGGCGCCGCGATCGTGAACCTCCTCGAACAGCGGCCCGCCAGCGAGCCCCCGGACGTCGCGTTGATCAACGCCATCGTCACGCGAACCCGGTCCTTCGAGCAGGCCGACACCGACGAATGGCGTGAGGCGCTGCTGGTGGCCCCCGACCGGCTTCGCAAGGTCACTGTGCACACCCCCGCCGACAAGGAGCGGGCGGCCAAGCTGATCGCCGAGCGCATGGGCGTGAACCCCGGCGTCGACATTCGCCCCGGGCTGCTGGTCCAACTGGCCTTCGCGGCAGCGGATTTCGGCTTCCAGCGATGGGTGCGACAGTCCGGGCGGCCCTGGCCTCTGGACCGTTATGTCACCGAGGCCCTCGAAGCCGTCAAGAGCCCGTACTGGAGACGGAAGCGCACCTGATCAACCAGGGTTGGCGATCCGCACCGGCGCCCCGTCCAGCCACGCGACCACCGCCTCCACGGTGTCGGCGTAAAAGGCGCCGAGCATTTCGCGGGTGACGTACCCCAGGTGGGGCGACAGGGTGACGTTCGGGAGTTGCCGCAACGGGTGCTCGGGCGGCAGCGGTTCGACGTCATAGACGTCGAGTCCGGCGCCGGCGATCCGCCCGGTGTCCAGCGCGGTCATCAGGGCGGCCTCGTCGACGATCGGTCCCCGTGACGTGTTGATCAGGTACGCGTGCGGCTTCATCAGGGCGAATTCGGGCTGGCCGACCAGCCCCCGCGTGCGTTCCGAAAGCACGACGTGGATCGAGACGACATCGGACTCTTCGAACAGCGCCGCCTTCTCGACCCGGCGTGCACCAGCGGCCGCGGCGGCATCCGCGGTGAGGTTCTGGCTCCACGCAATGACTTCCATGCCGAACACCCGCCCGTATTCGGCCATGCGCTTACCCACCCGCCCGAGGCCGAGCAGCCCGAGCGTCTTGCCGGACAGGGTGAGGCCGGTCGTGGTCTGCCAGGCACCGTCTCGCATGCGGCGATGTTCCTCGGCCAGATTCCGCACCGTGGCGATCAGCAATCCCCAGGCGAATTCGGGGGTCGCGTCGTGCACGGAGCGGAATCGCGGATGGGCGAAGTCGGTGTGGGCCACGAGGATCCCCCGCTCGGTGGCCGCGGCCAGGTCCAGGTTGGGCAGGCTCCTCCCGACGATGGTGATCAGTTTCAGGTTCGGCAGCCGTTCGAGCAGCGTCCGCGGCAGCGCCATCCGCTCACGCAGGGTGCAGATCACGTCGAAGGGCCGCAACGCGTCGGCCGCCTCTTCCTCGCCGAGGTGCCGGTCGAAAACGGTTATGCGGGAGCGGGTTTGCACGGGCGACCAGTCGGCGAGCCGCAGGGCCGCACCGGCGTAGTCGTCCAGAATCGCCACCTGGGGCGTGGGGTCACCCATCCCACCATTGAAGCACCGACCCTGGATCGCGGACTCGCGCGGCCGGGTGCTGCACAGGCACCCAGGGTGTGACCGCGCGCAGATAGGGCAGATCGGTGCTGCGGTGCGGATCGACCGCACCGGGTGGTCCGCAGAGCAGAAGACACACCGACATCATCGAGCCGACCGGTTTCACGCGTGATCCGTCCGGCCAGCGCATATGTCGGATCGCCGCAACGCGCTCTATCGTAACTACGTGTTCGCGAAAGTACTGGTCGCCAATCGTGGGGAGATCGCGATCCGCGCCTTCCGCGCGGCCTACGAATTGGAAATGGCCACCGTCGCGGTCTATCCCTACGAGGACCGCAACTCCGTGCACCGGTTGAAGGCCGACGAGTCGTATCAGATCGGCGAGGAAGGGCACCCGGTACGCGCTTACCTGTCGGTCGACGACATCGTCGCCACGGCCCTGCGGTGCGGAGCCGACGCGATCTACCCCGGCTATGGATTCCTGTCCGAGAATCCCGACCTGGCGGCGGCGTGCGCGGACGCGGGCATCACGTTTGTCGGCCCTAGCGCGGAGGTGCTGGAGCTCACCGGCAACAAGTCGCGAGCGATCGCGTCGGCACGGGCGGCTGGTCTCCCGGTCCTGGCCTCGTCGGCGCCGTCGACGTCGGTGGATGAGTTGGTCGCGGCGGCCGAGTCCATGACGTTCCCGTTGTTCGTCAAGGCGGTGGCCGGGGGCGGCGGTCGGGGGATGCGCCGCGTGACCGAACCGGCGGCCCTGCCCGAGGCGATCGAGTCGGCCAGTCGTGAGGCCGAGTCCGCCTTCGGTGACGCCTCGGTGTTTCTCGAGCAGGCCGTGACCAACCCCCGCCACATCGAGGTGCAAATCCTGGCCGACACCCACGGCAACGTCATCCACCTCTACGAGCGCGACTGCAGCGTCCAACGCCGCCACCAGAAGGTCATCGAGATCGCGCCCGCACCGGATCTGGATCCAGAACTACGGGAGCGGATCTGTTCCGACGCGGTGGCGTTCGCGCGAAGCATCGGCTACACATGCGCGGGCACAGTGGAATTCTTGCTCGACGAACGGGGCAACCACGTCTTCATCGAGATGAATCCCCGCATTCAGGTGGAGCACACCGTCACCGAAGAGATCACCGACGTTGACCTGGTATCCGCCCAACTGCGGGTCGCTGCCGGACAAACCCTGGAACAGATTGGCTTGAGCCAGGATTCCGTCGTCCCACACGGTGCGGCGCTGCAGTGCCGCATCACCACCGAGGATCCAGCCAACGGCTTCCGCCCGGACACCGGCCGGATCACCGCCTACCGCACCCCGGGCGGGGCGGGAATCCGGCTGGACGGCGGCACGACGCTGGGCGCCGAGATCAGCGCGCACTTCGATTCGATGCTGATCAAACTGACCTGTCGAGGGCGTGACTTCGCCACCGCCGTGCGGCGGGCGCGGCGCGCGGTCGCGGAGTTCCGCATCCGCGGTGTCTCGACGAATATTCCTTTCCTGCAGGCGGTTCTGGACGATCCTGACTTCCAGGCCGGACGCGTCACCACGTCGTTCATTGAACAACGTCCGCAACTGCTCACCGCGCGCAGTTCGGCCGATCGCGGCACCAAGATCCTGACCTACCTGGCCGATGTCACGGTCAACAAGCCCCACGGCGAGCGTCCCTCGACGGTGTACCCGCACGACAAACTTCCCGACATCGACTTGTCGACAGACCCCCCGGCGGGATCCAAACAGCTTCTTGCCGAACTCGGGCCGGAGCGATTCGCGGCGTGGCTGCGTGAATCGCGCGCAGTCGGCGTCACGGATACCACCTTTCGCGATGCGCACCAGTCCCTGCTAGCCACGCGGGTGCGCACCAGCGGGCTGATCATGGTGGCTCCCTACATCGCACGAATGTTGCCGCAGTTGTTGTCGATCGAATGCTGGGGCGGGGCGACATACGACGTCGCGCTGCGGTTTCTGAAGGAGGACCCGTGGGAGCGGCTGGCGGCCCTGCGCGAGGCGATGCCCAATATCTGCTTGCAGATGTTGCTGCGCGGACGCAACACCGTTGGCTACACGCCCTATCCGGACACCGTGACGACGGCGTTCGTGTCGGAAGCGACCGCAACCGGCATCGACATCTTCCGGATCTTCGATGCGTTGAACAACGTCGATTCGATGCGCCCGGCGATCGACGCGGTTCGTGAGACGGGCACCGCCGTCGCCGAGGTGGCGATGTCCTACACCGGTGATCTCAGTGATCCGGCCGAACGCCTGTACACCCTTGACTATTACCTGAAGCTGGCCGACGAGATCGTGTCGACGGGTGCGCACGTGCTGGCGATCAAAGACATGGCCGGGTTGTTGCGCGCGCCCGCCGCCACGACGCTGGTTTCCGCGCTGAAGTCGCGATTCGACCTGCCAGTACACGTGCACACCCACGACACCCCGGGCGGGCAGCTGGCCACCTATGCGGCGGCCTGGCTCGCCGGGGCCGACGCCGTGGACGGCGCCGCGGCCCCGCTGGCCGGAACCACGAGCCAGCCGGCGTTATCTTCCATCGTGGCCGCCGCGGCACACACCACCTACGACACGGGCTTATCGTTGGATGCCGTCTGCGCCTTGGAGCCGTATTGGGAGGCGCTGCGAAAGGTGTACGCGCCGTTCGAGTCCGGGCTGCCGGCCCCGACTGGACGGGTGTACCGGCACGAGATCCCGGGCGGGCAGCTGTCGAACCTGCGCCAGCAGGCAATCGCGTTGGGTTTCGGTGACCGTTTCGAGGACGTCGAAGACGCTTATGCGGGGGCTAACGCCGTCCTCGGCCGCCTGGTCAAGGTGACCCCGTCGAGCAAGGTCGTCGGGGACCTCGCCCTGGCGCTGGTCGGTGCAGGTGTCAGTGCGCGGGATTTCGCCGCCGATCCCGAGCGTTACGACATCCCCGACTCGGTCATCGGCTTCCTCCGCGGGGAGCTCGGCAACCCGCCGGGCGGCTGGCCTGAGCCGTTGCGCACCAAGGCGTTACGAGGTCGCGGACCGGCGAAGCCGGAACAGCAGCTCTCGGGCGCAGACGAACGGGCGTTGGCAGCGGCGGGCAGCGAGCGGCAGGCGGCGCTGAATCGGCTGCTGTTCCCCGGCCCCACGAAGGAGCTCGAGGACCATCGTGAGCAGTACGGTGACACGTCGCGCCTGAGCGCCAATCAGTTCTTCTACGGGCTTCGCCAGGGTGACGAACATCGAGTCGAGCTCGAGCGCGGCGTGGAACTGCTTATCGGCCTGGAGGCGATTTCCGATGCGGACGAGCGCGGCATGCGTACCGTGATGTGCATTCTCAACGGGCAGTTGCGACCCATCGTGGTGCGTGACCGCAGTATCGCCGCGGATGTGCCCGCCGCCGAAAAGGCCGACCGCGACAACCCCGACCATGTCGGTGCGCCGTTCGCCGGCGTCGTTACGGTGACCATCGACGTCGGAGCGGAAGTCGAAGCGGGCCAGACGATCGCGACGATCGAGGCGATGAAGATGGAGGCAGCCGTAACTACCCCGAAGGCCGGAAAGGTGGCCCGAGTCGCCGTCTCACAGACCGCCCAGGTCGAAGGCGGCGACCTCTTGGTGGTTGTCAGCTAGCTCACCATCGAGCAGTTAGCGCCCGATATGCAACCGCTGCCGGGGGTGCGCTGGGCGCTGGTGGGCGGCGGAGGCGCCGC
>NZ_LZJN01000154.1 GCF_001667735.1 Mycobacterium sp. E183 | reverse complement strand
ACCCGCGACACCCGGAAGTAGTGCCCGGTGCTGCTGTCGGTGCACGTCATGCCCGACGGCTCGCTGTCGCAGGTGATCGTGCCCGCGGACTGGGTCTGGCCGTAGTCGAGGGTCGGCTCGCCGGCGAAGCGCAGGGTGTCGCCGTGGCAGTGGATGGCGGCCGGCTCGCCCAGGTTCAACACGAAGCGGTTGCCCCAGGCGAGATGCTTGCCGCACTCCGGTGGCGGCGGTGGCTGGTAGTCGAAGTCGCTGATGTCGCACGCCACACCGAAGCCGCCCAGGACGCAGTAGATGTTGCCGGACGGCGATTGAAAGTTCTGGGTGTCCGCGTGCGCGGTCGCCGGCATCACGGTGGCGGCCGCGACCGTCGCGGCGGCGACAGCGAGGGTCCTCATCATTTGCTGAGCGTAAGCCTGTGCGCCGGTGGACCGGACCGATAATCCCGAAATGAGTTTGCGCGGGGGCCTTCACCTGGCCGCCCAAAAGGATTACAACGTCATCATGAAGGCATCAATGGTCGCCGCGGTTCCGCTCCTGGCGGCCGCGACCGCGGTGGGCCCGGCGCACGCGGACCCGCTCTACCACTTCCAGTCGCCCTCGGGCGACGTCACCTGCGTGATGGCGGCTTTCGGTGGAGATGCGCCCCGCGCGTCCTGCGGCGTCATCGACCCCACCTACGTGATGCCGCCCCGCCCGCAGTCCTGCATGGGGGCCTTCGGCGACCAAGTCGACATCGTGCAGGGCAGCTCGCCGGCGATGGCCTGCCACACGGACACCACCCGCGGAGCCGGGCTGCCGACGCTGCAAGCCGGCGACACCCGTTCCGTGGCTTCGCTCACCTGCAAGGGCGAACCCGCCGCCGTCACCTGC
>NZ_LZJN01000153.1 GCF_001667735.1 Mycobacterium sp. E183 | reverse complement strand
GCCGGGCACCCGCCGCCCATCCTGGTCCACGCGGACGGCACCACCCAGATGCTCGACGACGGTCACACGATCGCATTGGGAGTGCGGCCCAACTGGTCCCGCCCCGAGGCCCGGGTGACCGTGCCGGCGCGTGCCACCCTGCTGCTCTATACCGACGGCTTGGTCGAACGTCGCCGTACGGCGTTGGGGCAGGGCATCTCCCGGGCGGCCGAGTTCGTGCAGGACGGCCGCGGGTCGACGCTCGACGAATTGGCGAACCACATCATGTCCGGTCTGGCCCCCGGCGGCGGCTATCAGGACGACGTAGTCGTTCTGCTTTATCGTCATCCCGCTCCGCTGGAGCTGACGTTCCCGGCTGACGTCAGTCACTTGGCGCCCGCACGATCCGCGTTGCGCACCTGGCTGACCCGCACCCGACTGGACCCGGAACAGGCGATGAACGTGCTGGTCGCCGCCGGGGAGGCCGTCGCCAACGCCATCGAGCACGGTCACCGGGACCAGCCGGAAGGCACCATCAGCCTGGGCGCGACCGCACTGGTCGACCGGGTGCAGTTGACCATCACCGACACCGGCTCGTGGAAACCGCCGCAACCGGCTAGTTATCCCCACCGGGGACGGGGTATTGCCCTCATGCGGGGGCTCATGAATGACGTCACCATCAATCCTGATGCCGCCGGAACCACGGTTCACCTATCCGCGAGGATCACATGATGCCCACGTCGCTCTCCCTCGACACCGC
>NZ_LZJN01000152.1 GCF_001667735.1 Mycobacterium sp. E183 | reverse complement strand
CGACCGCGGTGACCTGGACGGGGATGGGGTCGGCTCCGCACTGCCCGCTGCCGCGGCCGGCGATCGGGCCGGGCACCTACAACCTCGTCGTGCAGCTGGGCAATCTGCGTTCGCAGCCGGTGCCGTTCATCATGAACCAGCCGCCTCCGCCGCCGGGCCCGGTGCCCGGGCCGGGTCAGCCCGCGGCCGCGCCGCCGCCCGAGGCCCCACCGGCCCCGGTCCCCGCCGGTTAACTCAGCGGGTCGGCGATAGTCGACTCCGCGAGCTGCGACAGTCCCTCGCGCACGTGGCGGGCCCACATCGCGCCGATGCCCTCGACCGATTGCAGGTCGCCGGCGCTCGCAGCCAGCAGGCCCTGCAGCGTCCCGAACGATCGGACCAGTAGGTCGGAGTGGGCGAACTGCAGCCGCGGGATGCTGGCCAGCGCACGGTAACCGCGCGGGCTGACCGCCGAGTCCTGCGCCTCGGCGGTGGTCGGGTAGCCGAAAACCTTTGCCAGCGCGGTTAGTTCGAGCAGCTCGGTGTCCGAGAGCGAGTCCAGCTCGTCCAGGGTCGCCGTCATCTGCGCCTTGGACAGCGGCTCCGGGCTGGCGTGGTAATCGCGGACGGTCAATTCCCGCGCGATGTCGTTGCCGCCCAGCAGCTCGTCCAGCTGCAGCCGCAGCTGACGCCCGTCGGTGCCCAGCTCGACGACGTCGTCGTCGATCACCAGGCCGATCCGCCGCACCAGCTCGAGCCGCTGCACCACCGTCATGACGTCGCGCAGCGTGACGAAGTCCTCGATCTCGGCCAGCGACAGCTGCCTGCTGACCTCGTCGAGCCTGGTCTTGTACCGCTCCAGGGTCGCGATCGCCTGGTTGGCCCGGGACAGGATGGTCGCGGAATCGGCCACCACGTGGCGTTCACCGCCCACGTAGACGGTCACGATGTTCATCGAATGGCTGACCGAGATCACCGGATAACCGGTCTGAATCGCCGCCCGTTCCGCCGAGCGATGCCGCGTTCCCGATTCGTCGGTAGGTATCGACGGATCCGGCACCAGCTGCACGTTGGCCCGCACGATGCGGCTGCCGTCGGTGGACAGCACCACGGCGCCGTCCATCTTCGCCAGCTCCCGCAGCCGGGTCGGCGCGTACCGGACGTCGAGGGCGAAGCCGCCGTCACAGATGGCCTCGACGTTCTCGTCGTTGCCGAGGACGATCAGCGCACCGGTGCGGCCGCGCAGGATGCGCTCCAGGCCGTCGCGCAGCCCGGTCCCCGGCGCAAGGCGGGCGACGGTCTCACGCAGTGTCGGACGAGTCACAGCGTGTCATTGTGCGGCCCCGGGGCGTTTTGCGTCCAGCCAGTGCGCGGCCGGGCGATGGCTTTCATGTGTTGCAGCGCCGCGGCGATGGTCGGTGCGCGCAGCGCCCGCATCCCATTCGGCACGATCTCGCGCCGCGGGTCGTCGCCGTCGGGGATGAGCGCGATGCTGAACCCCTGACGCGCGGCCTCGCCCAGCCGCCGTTCCATGCCGCCGACCCGTCGCAGGTCGCCCGCCAGCCCCACCTCGCCGATCATCACCGCGGTCGTCGGCAGCGGCAGGTCGGCGTAGGCCGACGCCAGCGCCATCGCGACGGCCAGATCCGAGGAGGGATCGGTCAACCGCATGCCGCCCACGGTGGACAGGTAGATGTCGTTGACACCGACGGCCAGCCTGCCGTGCTTCTCCAGCACGGCGCTGATCATCGCCGCCCGGGAGTGGTCGATCCCGCTGACGGCGCGGCGCGGCGAGCCGCCCCCCGGCGTCGCGAGCAGCGCCTGCACCTCCCCGATCAGCGGTCGCTTGCCGTCCAGCGTCACGGTGATCGCGGTCCCGGCGACCGGCGCGGGCCGCTGATCGAGGAAGAGGTTCGACGGATCCGACACGTCCTCGATCCCGTTGTCGTGCAACAGGAAACAGCCAACCTCGTCGGCCCCGCCGAATCGGTTCTTGACGCCCCGAACCATCCGCAGCGACCCGTTGCGGTCACCCTCGAAATGCAGCACCACGTCGACAAGGTGTTCCAGCGAGCGCGGTCCCGCGATGGCCCCGTCCTTGGTGACGTGGCCGACCAGGATCAGCGCGACGCCGTTGGCCTTCGCGGCCGCGGTCAGGGCGGCGGTGACGGCGCGCACCTGAGTGACGCCACCGGCGACGCCGTCGGCCTCGGTGGTGGACATGGTTTGCACGGAGTCGACGATCACCAGCGCGGGCTGCACCGTCGCGATGTGGTCCAGCACCGTGTGCACGTCGGATTCGGCGGCCAGGTAGACCTCGTCGGCGCCGCAGCCGGTCCGGTCGGCGCGCAGCCGGATCTGCCCGGCCGACTCCTCACCGGAGATGTACAGCGCACGCCGGCCCGAAAGCGCCCAGCGGTGGGCCACCTTGAGCAGCAGCGTCGACTTGCCCACGCCCGGATCGCCCGCCAGCAGCGTGACCGAACCGGGCACCACGCCGCCCCCGAGCACCCGATCGAGCTCGCCGATCCCGGTCGAGCGGTGCCGGCTGGCGTTGGGCTCGACGGAAGTGATCGGGACCGGCCGCGAGGCCGAAGCGGCCGCGACGGCCGCGCGACGGCCGCCGACCGCACTCAGCACCGGCACCTCGTCCACCGCTCCCCAGGTGCCGCACTCCATGCAGCGGCCCACCCACTTCGCCGTGACGTGCTGGCATTCGGAGCAGCGATATTGGGAGCGCGGATTTGCCACGCCATGACGGTATCGAGCCGGTACGACAAATCCCGGCTATGACAGGCGGTCGCCGCCGCCTAGCTTGGCTGCGCGGGGGCCAGCCCGGCCGAAACCGGCACCAGCACCGTGGCCTGACCGGCCTTCTCGAAATTGAACGTGAAGTTGTACAGCAACCCGTTGCTGATCGGCTTGGCCAGCATCACGGTCGCCTTGGCCGCGTTGCTCGAGCCCATCGGGCCGGGCGCCACCTTCTGGCCCTCCGGCGTGCCGATCAACAACATGCCGCCCGGGGGCAGCCGACCATCGCCGCTCAGGGTCACCGAGCCGACGTCGCTGGTGATGCTCACCAGCCTGTCCGGCATGTCCGGCGACTGGTTGATGGCCACCAGCAGGAGGTCCACCGCCTGCCCGGGCTGCACGAAGGCGCCCGTCTGCGGCGCCTGCATGCGGATGTCGCGCAGCGCCACATTGTTGATGGTCACCTTGTTGCCGTTGATCGCGGGCTCCTGCACGGCCATCTGCGAGACCTGGCCGGCCCCGCAGCCGCTGAGGAGCATCGCGACCACCGCGATGAGGCCGACGAGCGACGCCCGGATGGTCAGCGCCGGCGCGCGGAGGGGGAGGCCGATCTCGAAGCGGTTCACTCAATGCCTCCTGCTGGGCCGGTTCGACGGATGCAACTATGCACAGTAGTAGGAAGGTTTCGCGCGCGGTAGCGCGGGGCTTGGGACCAGCCAGGGAGGCCATATCCGGTGCTCCGTCGGGGCGCTCAGGGGCCGCTCTCAGGGCCGGAATAAGGCAGGGGTAATGTGCGTCACTGCACGTTCTGCTCCCCCTGTCAACCCCTAATCTGCGCGTGTTGTGCCCCTGACCTGCATCGTTGCTCCGCGCGCGATTGGGCGGCCGTGTTAGACTGAAGTAACGAAAGGGGCTCGAATCAGATGATCTTCAAGGTCGGCGACACCGTTGTTTACCCGCATCACGGTGCTGCGTTAGTCGAGGCGATTGAAACCCGCACCATCAAAGGGGAACAAAAGGAATATCTCGTCTTGAAGGTGGCGCAGGGAGACCTGACAGTTCGAGTGCCTGCCGAGAACGCCGAATACGTGGGTGTCCGCGACGTCGTGGGCCAGGAAGGCCTCGACAAGGTCTTCCAGGTTCTGCGCGCTCCCCACACCGAAGAGCCCACCAACTGGTCGCGCCGGTATAAGGCCAACCTCGAGAAGCTGGCCTCCGGTGACGTCAACAAGGTGGCCGAGGTAGTACGCGACCTGTGGCGTCGCGACCAGGAACGCGGCCTGTCCGCCGGTGAGAAGCGCATGCTGGCCAAGGCCCGCCAGATTCTGGTCGGTGAATTGGCCCTCGCCGAGAGCACCGACGACGCCAAAGCGGAAACCATCCTCGACGAGGTTCTGGCCGCCGCTTCCTGAAGGCCCTGACGCTTCGGTGGTCACGGGGACCGACTCCTCGGGCACGGTCGTCGCAGTGGTTCCGGCCGCAGGGTCGGGGGAACGACTCGGCGCCGGCATTCCGAAGGCATTTTGCGAGGTTGACGGGCGCACCCTGCTGGACCGCGCCGTCGGCGGTTTGCTGGCCTCCGAAGTCGTCGACCACGTGGTGGTCGCCGTCCCGGCGCCCATGGTCGACGAGGCCAAGCGATCCCTGGGCGAACGGGCGACGGTCGTCGCAGGCGGGGCCGACCGCACGACCTCGGTGAGCCTGGCGCTGGCGGCCGTCGCCGGTGACCCCCAGTTCGTCCTGGTGCACGACGCCGCCCGCGCCCTGACACCCCCCGCGCTGATCCTGCGCGTGGTGGACGCCCTACGGGCCGGGCACGACGCCGTCGTGCCCGCGCTGCCGCTGCATGACACCATCAAGGCCGTGGACGCCAACGGTGTGGTCCTGGGCACGCCCGAGCGGGCCGGCCTGCGCGCCGTGCAGACCCCGCAGGGCTTCGCGCTCGACCTGCTGCTGCGCGCGTATCAACGGGCCGGCACGGCCGAGTTCACCGACGACGCTTCGCTCGTCGAGCATGTCGGGGGCCAGGTCCAGGTCGTCGACGGCGACCCGCTGGCGTTCAAGATCACCACTCCGCTCGACCTGGTGCTGGCCGAAGCGATCGTGCGCCGGTGAACGGCGTGCCGCGCGTCGGGCTGGGCGTCGACGTGCACCCGATCGAGCCGGGCCGGCCCTGCTGGCTGGTGGGCCTGCTCTTCCCCGACGCCGACGGCTGCGCCGGCCACTCCGACGGCGACGTGGGCGCGCACGCGCTGTGCGACGCGCTGTTGTCGGCCGCCGGCCTGGGCGACATCGGCGCCGTGTTCGGAGTCGACCAGCCGCGGTGGAAGGGCGTCAGCGGTGCCGACATGCTGCGCCACGTCGCCGAGTTGGTGACGCGAGACGGCTTCCGCGTCGGAAACGCCGCCGTCCAGCTGGTCGGCAACCAGCCGAGAGTCGGTCCGCGGCGCGCCGAGGCGCAGCGCGTGCTCTCGGAGCTGCTGGGGGCACCGGTCTCGGTGTCGGCGACGACGACCGACGGGCTGGGCCTGACGGGTCGCGGTGAGGGCCGCGCCGCCATTGCCACCGCGTTGGTCCTCCCCGGCGGCTAGGGCGCGCAGCGCCGGGCGACGGCGAACCACCCGGTAAGCTGGCACGTCGTGACCGATCGCGCCCGCTTGCGGCTACACGACACGGCAGCCGGCGCCGTGCGTGATTTCGTCCCGCTGCGCGAGGGCCACGTCTCCATCTACCTGTGTGGCGCCACCGTCCAGGGCCTGCCGCACATCGGCCATGTCCGCAGCGGCGTGGCCTTCGACATCCTGCGCCGCTGGCTGATGGCGCGCGGCTGTGACGTCGCGTTCATCCGCAACGTCACCGACATCGAGGACAAGATCCTGGCCAAGGCCGCGGCGGCGGGCCGGCCGTGGTGGGAGTGGGCGGCCACCTACGAGCGCGCGTTCAGCGCCGCCTACGACGCCCTGGACGTGCTGCCGCCGTCCGCGGAACCCCGCGCCACCGGGCACATCACCCAGATGGTCGAATTAATGGACCGCCTGATCGAAACCGGCCACGCTTACGCGGCGAGCGGGGACGTCTACTTCGACGTGCTGAGCTATCCCGAGTACGGACAACTGTCGGGGCACAAGGTCGACGACGTCCATCAGGGCGAGGGCGTGGCGACCGGCAAGCGTGACCAGCGTGACTTCACCCTCTGGAAGGGCGAGAAGCCCGGCGAGCCGTCGTGGCCCTCGCCCTGGGGCCGCGGGCGTCCGGGCTGGCACCTGGAATGCTCGGCGATGGCACGCACCTATCTGGGGCCCGAATTCGACATCCATTGCGGCGGCATGGATTTGATTTTCCCGCACCACGAGAACGAGATCGCGCAGAGCCGCGCCGCCGGCGACGGATTCGCCCGCTACTGGCTGCACAACGGCTGGGTCACCATGGGCGGCGAGAAGATGAGCAAATCGCTGGGCAACGTGCTGGCCATCCCGGCGTTGCTGCAGCGCGTCCGGCCGGCGGAGCTGCGCTACTACCTGGGCAGCGCGCACTACCGCTCGATGCTGGAATTCTCCGACACCGCCCTACAGGACGCGGTGAAAGCCTATGTGGGCGTTGAGGAATTCCTGCACCGTGTCCGCGTCCGGGTCGGCGGCGTCGAGCCGGGCGAGTGGACTTCGCGGTTCGCCGAGGCGCTCGACGACGACTTGGCGGTCCCGGCAGCGCTGGCCGAGGTGCACCACGCCCGGGCCGAGGGCAACCGGGCCCTCGACTCCGGCGACCACGACGGGGCCCTGCAACACGCCCGGTCGATCCGCGCCATGATGGGGATCCTCGGCTGCGACCCGCTCGACGAGCGCTGGGAAACCCGCGACGAGACGTCGGCCGCGCTCGCCGCGGTCGAGGTGCTGGTGCGGGCCGAACTGGAGAATCGGGAAAAGGCCCGCGAGCAACGCAATTGGGCGCTCGCCGACGAGATTAGGGACCGGCTGAAGCTCGCCGGCATCGAGGTCACCGACACCGCCGACGGGCCGCAGTGGTCGCTGCAGGCAGGTCAGACCCCGTAAATGGCCGGCAATTCGCGCCGGCGCGGCGCAATACGCAAGGCGGGCACCAAGAAGGGGCCCACCGTGGGCTCGGGCGGCCAGCGCCGGCGCGCGCTGGAGGGGCGCGGTCCGACACCCCCGGCGCACCTGCGACCCAACCATCCCGCCGCCAAGCGCGCCCAGTCGCCGGCGCGGCGTCCCGCCAAGCGGCCCACCGACGAGACGGAAACGGTGCTCGGCCGCAACCCGGTGCTGGAGTGCCTGCGCGCCGGCGTCCCGGCGACGGCGCTCTACGTGGCCCTGGGCACCGACGCGGACGAGCGGGTCACCGAGTCCGTCGCCCGCGCAGCGGATTCGGGCATCTCGATCCTCGAGGTGCCGCGCGCCGACCTGGACCGGATGACGAGCAACCACCTGCATCAGGGCATCGCGCTGCAGGTCCCGCCGTACAACTACGCCCACCCGGACGACCTGTTGGCGACCGCGATCAACTCCCCGCCCGCGCTGCTGGTGGCGTTGGACAACATCTCCGATCCGCGCAACCTGGGCGCGATCGTGCGTTCGGTCGCGGCGTTCGGCGGACACGGCGTGCTGATCCCGCAGCGGCGTTCGGCGTCGGTGACGGCGGTCGCCTGGCGCACCAGCGCGGGAGCCGCGGCCCGCATCCCGGTGGCTAGGGCCACCAATCTCACCAGGACGCTGAAGGATTGGGCCGACCGCGGGATCCGGGTTATCGGCCTGGACGCCGAAGGCGACACCGTGGTCGACGACCTGGACGGCGCCGACCCACTGGTGGTGGTCGTCGGCTCGGAGGGCAAGGGGCTGTCGCGGCTGGTGCGGCAGAACTGCGACGAAGTCGTGTCCATCCCGATGGCCGGGCACGCCGAATCGCTGAACGCCTCGGTGGCCGCCGGGGTGGTGCTCGCCGAGATCGCCCGGCAGCGCAGGGTTTAACTCCAGTGCGCCGCTGGCCCGCGCGCCTCGGCGCGGTCCTGGCCGTGGTCGGTCTCCTCGCGTCGCCCGCGGCGGCCGCCCAAGTCGACGGATTCGACCTGCAGGCCCACCGCGGCGGCCGAGGCGAGACCACCGAGGAGTCGCTGCGGGCCTTCGCGAAATCGCTCGAGTTGGGCGTCAGCACACTCGAACTCGACATCAACGTCACCCGAGACGGGCAACCGCTGGTGTGGCACGACCCGACGATCGACGCAGAGAAGTGCGCCGACACCGGCCCCGCGTTCGCCGGTGATCCGCAGTACCCCTACGTCGGAAAGTTGGTGCACGAGCTCACTGTGTCCCAGATCCGCACCCTGGACTGCGGACGCCGGCTGGCCGAGTTTCCCGACGCCGAGGTGGTGCGGGGCAACAAGATAGCCGTCCTACCGGAGGTGTTTGCGCTCGCCGATTCCTACCACGCCGCGGTTCGCTACAACATCGAGACGAAGGTAGCGGCCGACCACCCCGGGACTTCGGCCGAGCCCCAACAGTTCGTCGACGTGATACTGGCCGCCGTGCGCTCGGCCGGCAAGGTCGGCCAGGTGGAGATCCAGAGCTTCGACTGGCGGACCCTGCCGTTGGTTCGCCGGGCCGAGCCGTCGATCCCGTTGGTGGCGTTGTACAACGAGGAGACCTGGGCGCCCGGTTCGCCGTGGCCGGCGGGTGAGAACCCCGCCGCCATAGGTGACCCGATGGTCGGGGCGAAGGTGGTGGGCGCGGACATCGTCTCGCCCCGGTACCAGCTGGTCACCGGCGGGTCCTACGTCGATCGCGCGCATGCGCTTGGGCTGCAGGTGATCCCGTGGACGGTCGACGATGCGGCCACCATGCGCGAACTGATCGCCGACGGGGTCGACGGGCTCATCACCGACTACCCGACGCTGTTGCGCCGCGTGCTGACCGAACTCGGGATGCCGCTGCCGCCCGCCTGCCACCGGACTTAGCGTCAGGGCGCCGCGTCCACCAGGGCGCCGGCGGGCGCGACCGGGGAATCGATGCCGGGCCGGCGCCCGCGGGCGGCGCGCCAGATCATGTTCGGGCGCAACAACCGCGTCGCGGGTTCGACCAGCGAGGTCACCCTGATGAACTGATTCAGCGCCGCGGTGTCGGTTTCGGCCGCCGTCAGGACCCGGTCGACGTACTTGTTGAACACCCGCGCGACCAGCGGTGGGGTGCCGTTGATTTCGGGCAGGGCAAGGTCGGGGTTGGTCGACAGCTGCCAGGCCTGGCGGATCGGCGCCGCCGCGGCGCGGAAGAAGCGCCGGGCCAAATCGTCGGTGCCGGCGGACAGGCAGTCGCGCAGCGCCAACGCTTCGAGCGCGGCGACCGTCATGCCCTGGCCGTAGACCGGGTTGAAGCTGCAGATCGCGTCGCCGATGACCAGCAGACCCTCGGGGAAGCGCCGCAGCTTGTCGTAGCGGCGCCATCGGCTGCACGGCGTCCGGTGGCGCACCGGATCCCCGATGGGTTCGGCGGCCCGCACCGCGGCGAGCAGGTGCGCCGGCGCGCAGTCCGCGACGAAATCACACATCTCGGCGAGGTCGAGCCCCGCGGGCTGGTGGCCGGCCACCCCCATCACGGTGAGCAGCCAGGTGTCGTCCTCGCAGTGCAGCAGCCCGCAACCCCTCGGCCTGCCCGGCACGATGCCGACGAGGAAGCCCAGCTCCCGCGGCGCCTCCGCCGTCATCCGCAGCGCTTGGCTCGCGTAGGTCAGCTGGACGTCGACGCGATCCTCACGCGGGCGCTCATACCCCAGGTGGTCCAGCCAGGTCGGGGTGCGGGCGGCACGCCCGGTGGCATCGACGACCAAGTCGGCGGGCAGCGTGGTGGGCTCGCCGGTGCGCCCGCAGACCACCCGCACTCCGGTGACGCGGCGGCGGTCCGGGGTCGACACCGGGCCGAGGATGAAGTGCTCGTCGAGCAGGGTGACGTTGGGAAGCTCGCGCAGCCGGGCCCGGACGTGGTCTTCGAGGAAGGGCCGCGTCGCGCTGTAGGCGGTGAGCCCGGGTGCGCTGCCGCGCCGCGCCATCAGGTGCCCGCCGATGTCGTAGTAGAGCTCGGAGAGGTCATGGCCGTCGAAGTGGCGCGCGCCGTCGCTGACCATCTCGTCGAGGACGCCGGGGAACATCCCCTCGATCACCTGCGCTCCCCGGGCCAGCAGGGCGTGCAGGTGCCGGCCCTGCGGCACGCCGCGGCGAGGGGCGTGCGCGTCGGGCAGCGGGTCACGCTCCACGACCGTCACCGTGTCGAAGAAGTCGGCAAGCGATCGCGCGGCCAGCAAACCGGCCATGCTCGCCCCCAACACCACCGCGTGACTGCCGATCTTGGTCTTGATGTCGGACATGGCACTCCGCCTTTCTGACCGCTGGCTGACAAATGCCATGCTCACAGCGCTCGGCGGGCGCCGATAGCGTAGTCGGGTACGCGAGTTGGGATCGCCCGCCGGACACCGGCCGGTCGACGCGCACGCGAAACGGTGGCAATCCGGCCCGCGCGGTGCCGCCGCGCGGATATAGTCGCCGCGTGATCGGCGGCGACCAGCTGATTGGGCGCGACAGCGAGTTGGCAACCATTCGCCGCGCCCTGGGCGGGGCTGACCAGCACTCCGGGGTGCTGATCGCGGGCGCCGCCGGCCTGGGCAAGACTCGGTTGGCCCGCGAAGCGCTGCGGCGTGCCGGGGCATCGGGCGAACGCATCCAGTGGATCGTCGGCACCCAATCGGCCCAGTCGTTGCCACTCGGGGCGTTCATCGGCCTACTGGGCGAAGGCATGTCGGATCCGCTGACCAGCGTCCGGCGCGTGATCGAGTCGTTTGTCGCGCGGCAACGCCGCGGCCGAGTGGTGGTCGGAGTCGACGACGCGCACCTGCTGGATGGGTTGTCCGCGCTTGTGATTCACCAGCTGGCGCAGTCCGGCGGGGTCCGGCTGGTGGTCACGGTCCGCTCCGGCAGCGAAGAGCCCGATGCGGTGACGGCGCTGTGGAAGGACGGTTTGCTCCATCGCCTGGATCTGGAGCCACTTTCGGCCACGGCGACGCGCGAGGTGATCGAGCGCACGCTAGGCGGCCCGGTGGATGCGCGTTGTGCGGAGCGGTTCCGGCGGCTCACCGGGGGGAACACGCTGTTTCTTCGGCAGCTGCTGAGCGATCAGATGGCGGCCGGGCGGGTGC
The DNA here is from genome assembly GCF_001667735.1 of Mycobacterium sp. E183. Lineage (GTDB taxonomy): Bacteria > Actinomycetota > Actinomycetes > Mycobacteriales > Mycobacteriaceae > Mycobacterium. The sequence goes on along the minus strand of NZ_LZJN01000152.1, from coordinate 57,782 downwards.
GGCAGGTGGCCGGGGTGTGGATGTGGGACGGCGACGTCGCGGTCTCGGCCAGCTTGTCCGACACGGTGGGACGCCAGCTTGGCCGCCTGAGCCCGCCGGTGGCGCTGGTGGTCGACACGCTGTCGCAATGTGAGCCGCTGCCCGTTGACGTGTTGTGCGACTTGGTGTCCCGCGAGGATTTGGTGGCGGCCGAAGCCATGGGCCTGGTGAACGTCGAACGCACCGCCGGCGGGCTGATGGCCCGGCTCGCGCACCCGCTGTTCGGTGAGCTTCGCCGCGCGGGCGCGGGCGAGATGTATCTGTCGAAGGTCCGCGGCCGCTTGGCGACCCGGCTGGCGCGCGACGGTGACGCAGACATGCAGGCCACGGTGCGCCGGGCGTTGCTGAGCCTCGAGTCGGATCTGGACCCGCAACCCGGGCTGTATCTGGAATCGGCGCGGCACGCGATGACACTGCTGGACCTGGAGTTGGCCGACCGGCTCGCCAACGCCGCGGCGCAGGCCGGGGCGCCGGGGGCGGCCGGCGTGCGGGCGATGAACCTGATCCTGCTCGGCCGCGGCGAGCAGGCCGAGGGCGCGTTGCGCGCGATCACCGAAAGCGATCCGCCGGATCGCCACTACTGGGCGACCCTGCGCGCGGCCAACCTGGTCTGGATGCTCGGCAGGCCGGCGGACGCCGCGGCGATTCTCGACGACCTGGCCGCGGCCGAGGAGACGCCGGCACAGGTCGCCGAGCGGTTGGCGGTGCAGGCGTGCCTGGATGCGGTCGCCGCGCGCTGCGGGGTCGCCGCCGAAAGGGCAAGGGCCGCATTGGATTCGGAACAGCTGCCGGACTTCCACGCGATGATGGCGTCGCTTGCGTCGATCATGGCCATGGGCGCGTTGGGGCAGGTCGACTGCCTGGCGATCGTGGCCGGGCAGGCGTTGCGCCGCGCGACGACGTCGTTCGAGGCGTCGCACATGCGGTTCTGGTTCGGCGCGGTGTACGGCCGGGCATGCCGGCTGACGGGCCGCATCGACGAATTCGTCGGCTTCGCAAAGGAGGTGGCCGACTCCGCGCGCGACATCCCGGGTCTGGCCTATGCGAACCTGGCCCTGCTGCTCGGAAATGCCGACCTGGCCCGCGGGGCGGTGGCCGACGCGGTGCGGCTGGTACACGAAGCGCTGGCCGGAGCCCAAATACACGCCACCACAAGTGGTTTGCGCCCGGCAAGCTACTTCGCGCTCGCCGAGGCGCACGGCAAGCTCGGGCACGCCGCGGAGGCGAACGATGCGGCCGCGGGGGCGCGATCGTGCGTGCCGGCCGACTACTTCTTCATGCATACCGGCTTGTCACTGGCCGACGGGTGGGCGCTGGCGACCGGCGGGCGCCTGGGCGAGGCCGTGGCGACGGCGCAGGCGGCCGCGCGAGTCGCCCGCGACCGCGGCCAGCCGACCCACGAACTGGCCTGCATACAGGCGGCGGCGCAGTGGGGTGACGCCTCGGGCGCCGGACGGGCCCGCGCGCTGGCCGACACGCTGGCGCTGCCGCTGGCCGATGCCATCGCTTCGCACGCCGAGGCCCTGCGGGCAGGGAACGGTGAGGGCCTCCTCGCGGTTTCGGCCGCCTACCGGGCGATCGGTGACCGGGCCGCGGCCGCCGACGCGGCGGCACAGGCCTCCGTCGCGTTCGTCGAAGGACAGCAGCACAAGCGCGGGCTTTATGCGTCGGCATTGGCCGGCGAGCTTGCCGAGGAGTGCGGCGGTTTGTGCACGCCGGCGTTGCGGACTCCGGCGGGTCTCAAACTCTCGGGTCGCCAGCGCGACGTCATCGAGCTGGTCGTGGCCGGCCTGTCCAACCGTCAGATCGCCGAGAAGTTGGTGATGTCGGTGCGCACCGTGGAGGGCCACGTTTACCGGGCCTGTCAGCGGGTTGGCGCCCAGTCCCGCGAGGAACTCGCGTCGATCATCCGATCGGGACCGGGGTCCGACTGACGGTATTCGAGTAGGCGACTACTCGTGCGCTTGGCGGAAACCGGTCATACCGTTGCGATCTCAACGAGAAAAGGAGAGCGCAATGAAGTACGTAGTGGCGTGGACATACCGCCTGAACGGCACCGCGGCCGAGAACGACGAAAGCCTGCGACGGGGCCTGGCCGCGTACTCGAAGTGGTCTCAACCGCAGACCACGACCTATCACCAGTTCGTCGGCCGCATCGACGGCGGCGGTGGATTCGCGGTGGTGGAATCCGACAATCCGGCCGACTTGGTCGAGACCACAAGCCAATTCGCCACGATCCTGGATTACCAGATCTATCCCGTTGTGGACATCGCCGAAGCCGCGCAGGCGCTGCAGCAGGGCGTGGAGTTCAGGGAGGCGATCGGCTAGGCGCCGAACACCCGCGCCGACGCCCACAGTGCGAGCACCGCGAGCACCAGGGACACCGGCACGGTACACACCCCGAGGCGGGTGTATTCGCCGACGCCGGCGTCGACGTCGTGCTGGCGAAGCACCCGCCGCCACAACAGGTTCGACAGCGAACCGACGTAGGTCAGGTTCGGTCCGATGTTGACCCCGAGCAGCACGGCCAGGATGGCGACCGGCCCGCTCGGCGCGACCAGTGGCAGCAGCACCAGGGTGGCGGGCAGGTTGTTGACCACGTTGGCCAGCACGGCGGCCACCGCCGCGATGGCGAGCAATGCCGGCAGCGTCGAACCGGACGGCAGCACCGCCGACATCGCCTTGTCCATGCCGTTGACCATCACCGCCCGCACGACCACGCCCAGCGCGAGCACGAACACCAGGAACGACACGTGGGCCGACCGCGCGATGTCGACCACCGAGGTATGCCGGCGGCTCAGGCTGCGCACCGCCAGCACCGCCGCGCCCGCGAGGGCGACCCAGGCCGGGTCCACGTCGACGGACTGGGCCACGGCGAACCCGGCCAGCGTCAGCCCCACGACCACCAGCACGAGCACCGGCGGCCGGGGCGCCGGCCCGGGTTGCTCCGGATGGGGCTGCACGCGCAGGTCGCCGGCGAAGAACCAGCGGAATACCGCGTAGAGCGTGACCACCACACCCACCCACGGCAACGCCATCAACAGCGTGAACCGGGTGAACGAAAGGTGGGCGGTGTGAAACGCCAACAAATTGGTCAGATTCGACACCGGCAGCAGCAGGGAGGCTCCGTTGGCCAGGTGCGCGGTGGCGTAGGCGTACGGGCGCACCGGGGTCCGCAGCCGACGGACGGCGGCCAGCACCACCGGGGTCAGCAAGACCACCGCGGTGTCCAGGCTCAGCACGGCGGTGATCAACGAGGCGATGACGAACACCCGCCGCAGCAGCGCCCCCGACCCGACGCTCCCGCGCGTGATCGCCGCACCGGCCGCCTCGAACAGGCCCTCGTCGTCGCACAGCTTGGCGAGCACCAGCACAGCGCCCAGGAACCCGACCACCCCGGAAAGCCCGGCCACCTCCTCGGCCGCCTGACGCACCGATATCGCGCCGACGGCGATCAGGATGAGGGCCGCGGGAACCGCCGCGACCGCCTCCGGCAGGCCCCGCGGGCGCACGACGGCGAAGGCCAGGACGGCAGCCAGCAGCACCAGCGCAAGGGTCAAGGTCAATGTATTGAACCCGTCTCAGGCCCAGGGGTTTTCGCGTCGCCACACGGTGGGCAGGTGCAGCCCGACACCATCCGCCGCGGCCAACTCGTCGAGGATGCGGACGGAGGAGTCCAGGTCGTCGCCCGCGTAGGGCAAGGCCCGCAGCGGTTTTGACAGCGGCCGGAAGAAATCGTCCCAGTGAATCATGATCACCCGGCGCGCCCCCACCGCGCGCACGGTCTCGGTCCAGTAGTCGGTCAAGTACGACCTGGGCTGTAGTCCCAACTGCCCGACCGACAGGTAGACGGCATCGGCGTGGTGACCGGCCAGCGCACCCTTGACGAATCCGGCGCTGCCCTGAATCAGCAACCGCCGGTCCGTCGGCCGGTGGTGGACCAACGTCGACCAGGGCTCCCCGCAGCGGTAGGCGGACGCCTTGACCGGCGGGGTCAGCGGCGTGTCGATCGTGCCGGGAAAGCGGTCCGGCGGGCAATGATGGGACTCCACCAGGGTCACGTCGTACGCGCCCAACGTCATTGGCTCACCGCTGGTGGCGATCACGATACGGTCCTCGGGCAGCCCGTAGCCACGCCCGACGTTGGCCGCCGACCGCCCGCCCACCAGTCGCGCGCCGGTGCGGTCGGCGACGAGCGCGGAATCCAGCGCGTGATCGATGTGGGTGTGCACCGGGATGACCGCCTCCAGCGCTGACACGTTGGCCCGCGCCAGGCAGGCGTCCACGCGGGCGGCCGACGGCGCCACCTTGCCGGCGGCCACCCGGGCCAGGCTCGGCCGGGAGAAGTAGCCGTCGGTCAGCAGGGCCGACGAGCCGTCGTCGATCAGCAGCGTCGCCACGCCCAGCCACGTCGCCGATAGGGCCCCGGCTCTGGCGGGCGGCGCGTCGAACCGATCCGCATACCGCGCGATGTCGGGCCGACCGAGTTTGAGCCGCATCAGCTGAACGCCCCGATCTCGACGCCCGCGGCCTCCAGCCCGTCGCGCACGGCCTCCGCGATCTGCACCGCGCCGGGCGAATCGCCGTGCACGCAAACCGATTCCGCGGTGATCGTGACCGGGGTGCCGTCGATGGCGGTGACCCGGCCGGAGGTCACCATGCCGACCACGCGGTCGGCGATCGCCGCCGGGTCTGCAAGCACCGCGCCGGGTTCGCGGCGGGAAACCAACTGGCCGTCCGGCCGGTAGGCGCGGTCGGCGAACGCCTCGGCCACCGTGCGCAGACCGCGGAACGCGGCCTCGTCGAAGAACGCCGAACCCGCCATGCCCAGCACCGGCAGCGCCGGGTCCACCATCCGCACCGCCTCGGCGACCGCGGCCGCCTGGTCGCGGTCGGTCACAATCGTGTTGTACAGCGCGCCATGGGGTTTGACGTAGGACACGGCCGAGCCGGCCGCGCCGGCGAGCGCCTGCAGCGCGCCAATCTGATACGCCACGTCGGCGATCAGGTCCTCGGCGGCGACGTCGATGAAGCGCCTGCCGAACCCGGCCAGGTCGCGATAGCTCACCTGCGCCCCGATGCGGACGCCGCGCTCGGCGGCCGAGCGGCAGACCCGCAGCAGGCCGGCGGGGTCCCCGGCGTGAAACCCGCACGCCACGTTGGCGCTGGTGACGATCCCCAGCATCGCGTCGTCGTCACCCAGGCGCCAGACGCCGAAGCTTTCGCCCAGGTCGGCGTTTAGGTCGATACCGGCCACCCGTCCAGCTTATGGGGCGGCGCCGTCGCCACCCGGAGAGGCGGTCGCCTTTGCCGTCGCTACCGGGTGACGACCGCGGCTGCGATCTGCTGGGCGACGTCGACCGCGGCCGCCCCGGGCAGGAAGGACCCGCAGGCGGCCACGTCGATGACGATGTTGTTGCGCGCGGTGAGCGCACGCTGGCACCGCCAGCCATCCGGGCTACCGACCTGCTCTTCCGACGTGCTCAGCGTGCCGCCCACCTTGTGGGAATCGGCCACCGCCCACGCGATCTCGGGCTGCCCCGGGGGACGGTCGACGAATCGGCGGTTGGCGCAGGCCGACCACCTCCGGACCGATGCGTCGTAGAACGCGTTGGCCTGCCTGGCCGTTGGGTAGGAGATCACGGCCTGGTTGACGGAGTCGTTGCGCACATTGGGGTCGTCATAGCTGTCGTCGAGTCGTTCGCCGCGCACCGCGGTCCAGCCGGTGTCCGCGTATACGGCCTGTTGGGCGGGCCCGGCCATGGCCAGGCAGCTCCTCTCGCTGAACGTCTGGCTGGAGTCCCACATGTCCGGCGTGCGATACCGGAGCCGCATTCCCGCACCCAGGATGTCGTTGACTTTGCCGTCGTCGAGCAGCAGCCCGTCCAGGGCGGTGACGGCCACCGGGGCCTGCGACAGCGGACCGCGGGTGTCCGCGGGCGCGGCGCTTCCGCCGACGACGGTGGTGCAGCCGGCCGTGAGGGCGCACAACGCCGCCTGCAGGACGATCGCGATTTGCCTACGCACCAGAGCCTTTCGGACGCGGGCCCGTCTGTGCCGACCAGCTTAGGCGGCGACCTCCTGTCGACGCCCCAGCGACCAGCAGACCAGGTAGATCAGGAAGGAAATCCCCGCGACGAAGACGGACACCGGTACGCCGGGCGCCAGCGACAGCACGATGCCGCCGACGGCGGAGACCTCGGCGAAGACGACCGAGGCCACCATCGCCGCCGCCGGCGAGGCCACCACCCGGGCGGCCGCCGCCGCCGGCGTGATCAGCAACGACATCACCAGCAGCGCACCCACGATCTGCACGGCCTGCGCGGCCACCACGCCGACCAGGGCGGCGAACACGATGCCCAGCGCCCGAACCGGCACGCCGCGGGCCGCCGCGACGTCGGGGTCGACGGTGGCGAACAACAGCGGGCGGTAGCACGTCGCGATGACGGCAAGGACGAGCAGGCAGACCAGGGCCAGCATGCCCAGCCCGGTGTAGCCGACGCCGACGATCTGCCCGGTGAGCAACGCGAAACTGGTCGCGGTCCGGCCCGGGTAGAGGTAGATGAACAGCACCGCCAGGCCCAGCCCGAAGGCCAGCACCACGCCGATGACCGAATCGCGTTCGCGGGCCCGCCGGCCCAGCACGCCGAACAGCGCGGCCGCCAAAGCGCTGCCGACCAGGGCGCCCAGCCCCACCTCGACGCCGACCAGCAGCGCGAAAGCCGCTCCCGTCAACGACAGTTCGCTCGAGCCGTGCACGGCGAACGACATCTGCCGCATCACGATGAACGGCCCGATCAGCCCGGCCACCAGGCCCAGCAGCGCGGCGGCGAGCAGCGCCTGCTGGACGAAGTCGTGGCGCAGTAGGTGGGCGGTGACGTCGAAGTCGAGCAGGTGGGCCAGCACGCCGGTCAGCCGGTTATTCACCGTGGGCCCAGTCGGTCGTCTCACCGACCACCACGTAGCGGTCCTTGACCTTGACCACCGCGATGTCGGCTCGGTAGAGCGTCGAGAGCGTCTCGGTGGTCATCACCTCGTCGACGGTGCCGATCCGGAACCGTCCGTCGACCAGATAAATCAGCCGGTCGACGTACGGCAGGATCGCGTTGAGGTCGTGGGTGACGACGATGACGGCGGTCCCGGCATCCCGGCGGCGACGGTCGATCAGCGCGGACACCAGTTTGGCGTTCGCCGGGTCCAGGGCCAGCAGCGGCTCGTCGCACAGCAGCAGCATCGGGTCGCTGACCAGCGCCTGCGCGACGCGGATCCGCTGCAGCTCGCCGCCGGACATCACGCCCACCCGGATGTCCGCCAAGTGTTCGGCGTTGACCTGTCGCAGCGCCTCGGCCACGGTCGCGCGGCGGCGGGCGCGGTCGGCGGATCTGCGCGGCATGCCGCCCCAAAGATGCCCGTCGACGCCGAGCCGAACCAGGTCGCGTCCCCGAAGCATCACGTCGGAGTCCATCGGTCGGTGTTGCGGCACGTAGCCGACGCGTCCGCTGCCGGAGTGCATCGGCTCTCCGTCCACCAACGCGACACCGGCGGACAACGGCAGCTGCCCCAGCAGCACCTTCAGCAACGACGTCTTGCCGCTGCCGTTGGGGCCGAGGACGGCGATGAATTCGCCGGGCGACACGGACAGGTCGAGGTGGTCCCACAGCACCCGGTCGCCGAACGCCAGCCGCGCACCGCGCAGCGAGACGGTATCCGGACGGCTGTCGACCGCGCGGACCGCGTCGAGGCTCACGGTTGCACTGACCGGCGCGATTGGAGCGCGGCCAGCAGCTGGTTGACCGTGTTGCGCTGCCACGTCAGGTAATCCGTGCCGTCGGGCAGGGTCTCGCTCACTTCGGTCACCGGCACGCCCGCGCGCCGCGCGGCGTCCCGCACGCCGTTGATCGCGGGGGTCGACGTCTGCGGGTTGACCAGCACCGCCGACACCTGACGATGGTCGATCAGGTCGAGCACGAACGCCATGTCGGCGGGCGAGGGGTCCGTCTCGTTCTCGTTGGCCGCGGTGAAGGCGGCCGGTGTGCGGTTGACCAGACCGGACGCCTCCAGCAGGTAGTGGCCGACGGGTTCGGTCGCGATGACCCCCGTGCCGGGGTAGGCGCTGGCGATGGCGTGTTCGGAGATGGCGATCGCGTCGGCGCCGCGGCAGAAGCCGGCGGCGTTGGCCCGGTAGTCGGCGGCGTTGGCGGGATCGATGGCGGCCATGCGGTCGGCGATCGCGAAGGCGACCGATTTGGCGACGTCGAGGTCGTAGAAGACGTGCTCGTTGGCCGGCTGCTCGGCCGAGTCCCTGTGGAACGAATAGGCGCCGATCGCTTTCACGCCGGGGTGGCCGGCGAGCACTTGGTCCACCCAGGGGTCATAACCGCCACCGTTGTACACCACCAGGGTGGCGTCGGTGATGGCCGCGGCGTCCGCGGGGCTGGCTTGATAGGAGTGCGGGTCGGTGTCGCCCCCGGTCAGGATGGACTTGACCGCGAGGTGACGGCCGGTGACGGCGCTAGCCACGCTGCCCCAGGCGCCGGTCGAGGCGACGATGGCGGCCGCCCGCGGGTGTGCCGGGCCGCCGCAGCCCGTGCCCGCGGCCAGCAGGATCAGCACGGCGGGCAGCCAGCGCAGCGCGCCGGCCACCGCGATTCGTCCCCGCGTCAGCGCCATGCGTGCGTCCGATGTCCTCTCGCCGGCCGGTCGGCCGACCCATAATACTAATGAAAATCGTTTCCATTACAAAGCGGCGAGTGGAAGCCGCTTAGGCGCGCATCCGGATTCGCTGTAGCGTCACCGATTGTGAGTCCCGCACCACGCCCGCGTGCGACTCTGGCGTCGTTGGCGGACGAACTGAAGGTTTCGCGCACCACGATCTCCAACGCCTTCAACCGGCCGGATCAACTCTCGGCCGACCTACGCGAACGCGTGCTCGCGACGGCCAAGCGGCTGGGGTACGCGGGTCCCGACCCGGTGGCGCGCTCGCTGCGCACCCGGAAGGCCGGCGCGGTCGGCCTCGTGATGGCCGAGCCGCTCACTTACTTCTTCAGCGATCCGGCGGCGCGGGACTTCGTCGCCGGAGTCGCGCAGTCCTGCGAAGAGCTGGGGCAGGGCCTGCTGCTGGTGGCCGTCGGGCCCGGCCGCAGCATGGAGGACGGGACGGGCGCCGTGCTCGGCGCCGGGGTGGACGGCTTCGTCGTGTATTCGGTGTGCGACGAGGACCCGTACCTTCAGGTCGTCCTGCAGCGCCGATTGCCGGTCGTGGTCGTCGACCAGCCGAAGGGGCTCGCCGGCGTGTCCCGGGTGGGGATCGACGATCGGGCGGCGATGCGTGAGTTGGCCGACTACGTGCTGGGGCTGGGGCACCGCGAGATCGGGCTGCTGACCATGCGGCTGGGCCGGGACCGCCGACAGGGGCTGGTGGATGCCGAGCGGTTGCGGTCACCGGCGTTCGACGTGCAGCGTGAACGCGTCATCGGTGTCTGGGAGGCGATGTCGGCCGCCGGTGTCGACCCCGATGCGCTGACCGTGGTGGAGAGCTACGAGCACCTGCCGGAGTCCGGGGGGACCGCCGCCAAGGTGGCCCTGGAGGCCAACCCCCGCATCACCGCGTTGATGTGCACGGCGGACATCTTGGCGCTTTCGGCCATGGATTACCTTCGCGCACATGGCATTTACGTCCCCGGCCAGATGACCGTCACCGGTTTCGACGGCGTGCCCGATGCGATCGGCCGGGGGTTGACGACGGTGGCCCAGCCGAGCCTGCAGAAGGGCCGCCGGGCGGGGGAGTTGCTGTTGCGTCCGCCGCGGTCGGGCCTGCCGGTCGTCGAGGTGCTGGACACGGAGTTGATCCGCGGCCGCACCGCCGGTCCGCCGGCTTAGCTAAGAGTCCTGATCCCCGATCAGCAACCGCACGGCCAGATCCAGCCGCTTGCTGACGTCGGTGGCCGAGGCCCGCCGGGTGAGCCAGGCGAGCAGGTTGGACAGCCACACGTCGGAGATCACCCGGGCGATGTGGTACTGGTCCTCGGTCGGTTCGCCGTCGGCCATCGCGCGGGCGAACATGGAGTCGATCAGCTTCTCGACCTGGTCGACCTCGCTGGCCGCCGACGCGTCGGCGAACACGTAGGCGCGCGTCATGGCCTCGGTGAGCAGCGGATTGCGCTGCATCGCGCGGTTGAGCTTGCCGACCATGAAGTTCAGCCGCTGAAACGGCGTTCCCCCGGCGACCGACGACCGGTCGGTCTTGGCGTCGATCCGGCTGAACTCCCGGCCCAGGGCCGACACCAGCAGGTGCACCTTCGACGGGAAATACCGGTACAGCGTGCCCACCGCCACGTCGGCGCGGTCAGCGACGGCGCGCATCTGGACCGCCTCGTAGCCACCCTTCGACGCGATCGCCATGGTGGCGTCCAGGATCCGCTTGCGGCGCTCCCGCTGTGCTTCCGAGCCGAGTTCGGACTCCGCCAGTACCGCCACGTTCATCACCTCACGCGGCTGCGAGTCTGAACCGCGGCTCGCGTTGGCCCTCGAGTTGGCACTGGCTGGCATATCGCGGGTTGCTCCTGTTCCTGGCGGCTCGCTTGCAAACGATACGCATGCTGAGTGTGAATTTCCCACCTCCGTACCGCCGGGACAGCCGCGTGTGCTGCTGTGATGACGTTCGACTTGACGGTCGATCGCTGGCACTATTAGAACACGTTCTAGTCTGCGACGAGGCGGGTTGCGCAGCGACCCGAGCCGAGCAGGAGAATCGAGAGCTAGGGGTCGTAGGCCCCGAGTCATGTCGAGTCAACGGACGTGGAGGTCCCGAGGGTGGTAGCGACCGTCACAGACGAGCAGTTCGCCGCGCGCGCCCTGGTGCGCGACTGGGCCCGCAATTCGACGTCGGGGCCGGGCGGGACGACGGCGATCCGCGAGGTCGAGCAGGGCGACGCCGACGCGTGGCGCCCGGTCTTCGCCCGCCTTGCCGAGCTGGGCATCTTCGGCGTCGCGATCGCCGAGGAGCATGGCGGCGCCGACGGCAGCGTCGAGGACTTGTGCGCGATGGTCGAGGAGGCGGCCAAGGCGCTGGTTCCCGGCCCCGTCGCGACGACCGCGCTGGCGACGCTCGTCGTCACCGACCCCGAACTGCTGGCGGCGCTGGCCGCCGGCGAACGCTTCGCCGGGCTGGCGCTCGAGGGTGACGCCCAGTTCGACGGCCAGCGCGCCTCCGGAACCCTGCCGCTCGTGCTGGGCGCCGCCGACGGCGGTGTCCTCCTGCTGCCGGCCGGCGACGAGTGGCTCCTCGTCGACACCGAGAGCGACGGCGTGCAGGTCGAGCCGCTGGAGGCGACCGATTTCTCCCGCCCGTTGGCCAGGGTGGTGCTGACGTCGGCGCCGGCCGCCGTCGTGTCGGAGTCGCGTCGGCGCGTCGACGAACTGGCGGCCACCGTGCTGGCCGCCGAGGCGGCCGGCCTGACCCGCTGGGCGCTGGACACCGCCGTCGACTACGCCAAGGTCCGCGAGCAGTTCGGCAAGCCGATCGGCAGCTTCCAGGCCGTCAAGCACCTGTGCGCCGAGATGCTGTGCCGCGCAGAGCAGACCGAGGTGGCCGCCGCCGACGCCGCCCGCGCCGCGGCCGAGCCCGATCCGGACCAGTTCGCCATCGCGGCCGCGCTGGCCGCGAGCATCGGCATCACGGCGGCCAAGGCCAACCTCAAGGACTGCATCCAGGTGCTCGGCGGCATCGGCTGCACCTGGGAGCACGACGCGCACCTGTACCTGCGGCGGGCGCACGCGATCGGCCGGTTCCTCGGCGGCGCCGAGCGCTGGTTGCGCCGGGTCACCGAACTGACCCAGGGCGGTGTGCGGCGCCGCCTCGGAATCGATCTCACCGATGTCGAGGGCCAGCGCGCGGAGATCGCCGCAACCGTTGCCGAAATCGCCGCGCTGCCAGTCGAGAAGCGGCAGGCGGCGCTCGCCGAGGCCGGGCTGCAGGCCCCGCACTGGCCGGCGCCGCACGGGCGCGGCGCGTCACCGGCCGAACAATTGCTCATCGATCAGGAGCTGGCGGCCGCCGGCGTGGTGCGCCCGGACTTGGTGATCGGCTGGTGGGCCGCGCCGACCATCCTCGAGCACGGCACACCGGAACAGATCGAGCGCTTCGTGCCGGGCACCCTGCGCGGCGAATTCCTTTGGTGCCAACTGTTTTCCGAGCCGGGAGCCGGCTCCGACCTGGCGTCGCTGCGCACCAAGGCGGTTCGTGCACCAGATTCCCAAGGCGGCTGGCTGCTCACCGGGCAGAAGGTGTGGACGTCGGCGGCCCACAAGGCCCGGTGGGGCGTGTGCCTGGCGCGCACCGACCCCGACGCCCCGAAGCACAAGGGCATCACCTACTTCCTGGTGGACATGCGCTCGCCGGGCATCGAGATCCGCCCGCTGCGTGAGATCACCGGTGACTCGCTGTTCAACGAGGTCTTCCTGGACAACGTGTTCGTGCCCGACGAGCTGGTGGTCGGCGCGGTGAACGACGGCTGGCGGCTGGCCCGGACCACGCTGGCCAACGAGCGGGTCGCGATGGCCACCGGCACCGCGCTGGGCAATCCGATGGAGGAGCTGCTCAAGGTGCTCGGCGAGCTCGACCTCGACGCCGCTCAGCAGGACCGGCTCGGGCGGTTGATCGTCATCGCCCAGACCGGCGCGCTGCTCGACCAGCGGATCGCCCAGCTCGCCGTCGGCGGGCAGGACCCCGGGGCGCAGTCCAGCGTCCGCAAGCTCATCGGCGTGCGCTATCGGCAGGCACTGGCCGAATACATGATGGACGTCTCCGAGGGCGGCGGGCTGGTCCGCAACCACGCGGTGTACGACTTTCTCAACACCCGCTGCCTCACCATCGCCGGCGGCACCGAGCAGATCCTGCTCACCGTGGCCGCCGAGCGGCTCCTCGGCCTGCCCCGCTGACGGCTTTCGCCGAACCTTCGCCGAGATTGCCACCACGGTCGTGGATTGCCCGAAATCACGACCCTGGGCGCAATCTCGGCGACGGGGCAGCTAGGAGAACGTGGTCTGCGCGCAGGTGCTGGGCGAGGTGATGTTGACCCCGGGATAGACCACCTGGATGTGGGTGCAGACGATGACGTTGTTGTCGGTTTTGGGCTGACCGGTCTGCCAATCGGTGGAGTCGATGCGCCCGGTCGTCTGGTACTTCTCCGGCGGACCCTCGCCGAAGTAGACCGTGGTGATCTCGTCGGACCCCATCGACTTCATCACCCGCTCGTGCTCACCGTTGGCGTGCGCGTCCAGGTAGGCCAGGCGGTTCGACGACCGGATCTCGGTGGTCTGTCGGGCCCAGAGGCCGTTCGGGAAGCCTGTCACCCCGTCGGGCGTCAGCATGTCCGCCCCGGCGGTGAAGTCGCAGTGGCCGTCGGCCTTGAAGCAGTTCAGGATGGTGCGCGTTTCGAGCTGGTTGGGCCCGTCGAGCGGGAACAGCGTGGTCGCGGTGTTGCTGGCCGCGCCGGCCGCCGGGGCGGGCAGCAACGCCAACGCCGACCCGATGACCGCACACCCGGTGATCAGTCGCTTCATGCTGCTCCCCTTTCGGTTCGCCAACCCTGAAGGTGAACCTAACCCCGCGACTATTCGTCGTAGGTGACTTCTACCGAATCAGATTCCGGGTGAGATTGACAGGCCAGGATCAGGCCGTCGTCGAGGTCCTGCTGCTCGAGCACGTCGTTGACCTCCATGCTGACCTTGCCGCCGCGCAAGGTGCACGCGCACGCGCCGCAGTGGCCCTCGCGGCAGGAGAACGGCGCGTCCAGGCCCTTGGCCAGCAGGACGTCGAGCAGCTTGGCGTTGCGCGGCCACGACACGGTGTGGGTTTCGCCATCGAGCTGCACCACCGCGGTGGCCGGCGGCGCGTCGCCCGGGGCGGTGTCGTCGATCTTCACCGCCGCGAACGGGTCGGAGTCCAGCGACTTGAACACCTCGACATGCACTTGCGCCGCAGGCACTTTCAGCGATTCCAGCGCTTCGCGGGCCGCGTTCATGAAGGGCCCGGGCCCGCAGATGTACACCGGCCGGCCGGTGTAGGGGGACGCGAGCCTCGCCAGCGCGGCCACGCTCGGCATCCCCTGCAGTGATTCCAGCCAGTGCACCACGGTGAGCCGGTCGGGGTACTTGGCGGACAGGTCGCGCAGCGCGTCGGCGAAGATCACCGACTTGTCGTCGCGGTTGGCGTAGAGCAGCGTCACCTGGCCGCTGCCCTCGGCGAGGGCCGACTTGGCGATCGACATGATCGGGGTGATCCCGCTGCCCGCCGCCATCAACAGGAAGTCGTCGTCGAGCGTCTTGGGCACGAAGTTGCCCGACGGGGCCAGCACGTGGATCCGCATGCCCGCCCGCGCGTGCTCGCACAGCCAGTTGGACGCGTAGCCGTCCGCGGTCCGCTTGACCGTGACGGTCAGCGCGTCGTCGGTGAACGGGGAGCTGCACAGCGAGTAGCAGCGGGCCACCGAACCGGTGCGCTCGCTGGGGACGCGCAGCGTCAGGAATTGCCCGGGCGCGTAGCGCAGCCGCTCGGGCGGGATGTCGGGGTCGCCCGGCTCGGCGGGTACCGCGAACACCAGCGACCGCGCGTCGTCCGTCTCGGCGACGACCTCGGCGATCTGCAGTTCAAGGACATGGTCGCCGAGCGGCTCGTCGAGGTTGGCCTCGGCCAAGACCCTATCCTCCCTCTCGTTACAACTAGAACATGTTACAGAAAAGCCGATTCGTATCGCTACCAGCCGCAGGAATACCCTGCTCGACACAAATCGGAACGTGTTCTAGTCTCTGGTGTAAGCCCGCTGAGTAAGTCTGGCCCAGGAGGCAAACTTAAGTGACGTCCATTCAACAACGTGACGCGCAGTCGGTTTTGGCCGGCATCGACGATCTGCTGCCGCGGATTCGGGAGCGCGCTCAGGCGACGGAGGATTTGCGGCGGCTGCCCGACGAGACCGTCCAGGAACTGCAGGACATCGGCTTCTTCACGCTGCTGCAGCCCGAGCAGTGGGGCGGCTTGCAGTGCGATCCGGGCCTGTTCTACGAGGCCGTGCGGCGGCTCGCCAGCGCGTGCGGGTCCACCGGCTGGGTGAGTTCGATCATCGGCGTGCACAACTGGCACCTGGCGCTGTTCGACCAGCAGGCACAGGAGGAAGTCTGGGGCGACGACGCGAACGTGCGGGTCTCGTCGTCGTATGCGCCGATGGGTGCCGGCGTGGTGACCGATGGCGGCTACCTGGTCAACGGTTCGTGGAACTGGTCGTCGGGATGCGACCACGCCACGTGGGCCTTCCTCGGCGGTCCGGTGATCAAAGACGGCCGCCCGGTCGACTTCGGCAGCTTCCTGATCCCGCGCAGTGAGTACCGCATCGACGACGTCTGGCATGTCGTCGGCCTGCGCGGCACGGGCAGCAACACGGTGGTGGTCAAGGACGTCTTCGTGCCCCGGCACCGGTTCCTGTCCTACAAGGCGATGAACGACGGCACCGCCGGCGGGTACCAGACCAACACCGCCCCGGTGTACAAGATGCCTTGGGGCACAATGCATCCCACCACCATCTCTGCGCCGATCGTCGGCATGGCCTACGGCGCGTACGACGCGCACGTGGAGCACCAGGGCAAGCGGGTGCGCGCGGCGTTCGCCGGGGAGAAGGCCAAGGACGACCCGTTCGCCAAGGTGCGCATCGCCGAGGCGGCCAGTGACATCGACGCGGCGTGGCGCCAGTTGAGCGGCAACGTCGCCGACGAATACGCGTTGCTGTCCGCGGGCAAGGAGATCCCGTTCGAGCTGCGCGCCCGCGCGCGCCGTGACCAGGTGCGCGCGACCGGGCGGGCGATCGCTTCGATCGACCGGCTGTTCGAGGCTTCGGGCGCGACCGCGCTGGGCAACGATCAACCGGTGCAACGGTTCTGGCGTGACGCGCACGCGGGCCGGGTGCACGCGGCCAACGACCCCGAGCGGGCTTACCAAATCTTCGGGAACAACGAGTTCGGGTTGCCGCCGGGCGACACGATGGTCTAGGCCGTGCGCCGGCGACGATGCAGAGCGTAAGAGCGACGTGGGGGCACTCCCCAGCTCCGCGGGGACCCCACCCGCTTGCGGGGGAGAGGAGCGGCGCTGAATGACGGCCACGACCGAACAGCTGACGTTCGACTCGACTTCGCGATTCGCCGAAGTCGACGTCGACGGGCCGCTGAAGCTGCACTATCACGAGGCCGGGGTCGGCAACGATCAGACGGTGGTGCTGTTGCATGGCGGGGGTCCAGGCGCGGCGAGCTGGACCAACTTCTCGCGCAACATTCCGGTGCTGGCGCAGCGGTTTCACGTGCTGGCCGTCGACCAGCCCGGCTACGGGCTCTCCGACAAGCGCGCCGAACACGGGCAGTTCAACCACTACGCCGCGCGGGCCCTCAAGGGGCTCTTCGACCAGCTCGGGCTGGGACGCGTTCCGCTGGTTGGCAATTCGCTGGGCGGGGGCACCGCGGTTCGGTTCGCCCTCGACTACCCGGACCGGGCGGGCCGGCTGGTGTTGATGGGGCCCGGTGGGCTGAGCATCAACCTGTTCGCCCCCGACCCGACCGAGGGCGTCAAGCGACTGGGCAAGTTCTCCGCCGAACCCACCCGGGAGAACCTCGAGGCGTTCCTGCGGGTCATGGTCTACGACCAGAAGCTGATCACGCCCGAACTGATCGACGAGCGGTTCGCGCTGGCCAGCACGCCGGAATCGCTGAGGGCGACCCGCGCGATGGGAATGTCCTTCGCGGGGGCCGATTTCGAGCTCGGGATGATGTGGCGCGAGGTGCACCGGCTGCGCCAGCCCGTGCTGTTGATCTGGGGTCGCGAGGACCGGGTCAACCCGCTGGACGGCGCGCTGGTCGCGCTGAAGACCATTCCGCGTGCGCAGCTCCACGTTTTCGGGCAGTGTGGGCACTGGGCGCAGGTGGAGAAGTTCGACGAGTTCAACAAGTTGACCGTCGATTTCCTGGGAGGTGCGTGATGAGCATCCGTTCGCTGGGCTACCTGCGCATCGAGGCCACCGACATGGCGGCCTGGCGTGAATACGGCCTGAAGGTGCTCGGCATGGTCGAGGGCAAAGGCAACACCGAGGGCGCGCTTTACCTGCGCATGGACGACTTCCCGGCCCGGCTGGTGATCGTGCCCGGCGAGCGCGACCACCTGATGGAGGCCGGCTGGGAGTGCGCCAATGCCGAAGGGCTGCAAGAGATTCGGAACCGACTTGACGTCGAGGGCGTGCCCTACAAGGAGGCCACCGCCGCCGAGTTGGCGGATCGCCGGGTCGCCGAGATGATCCGGTTCGCCGACCCGTCCGGCAACTGCCTGGAGGTCTTTCACGGCGTCGCGCTGGAGCACCGGCGCGTGGTCAGCCCGTACGGGCACAAGTTCGTCACCGGTGAGCAGGGCCTGGGACACGTGGTGTTGTCCACCCGCGACGACGACGAGGCGTTGCACTTCTACCGGGACGTGCTCGGCTTCAAGCTGCGCGACTCGATGCGGATGCCGCCCCAGGTGGTGGGCCGGCCCGCCGACGGTGCGCCCGCGTGGCTGCGGTTCTTCGGCTGCAACCCGCGGCACCACAGCCTGGCCTTCCTGCCGCTGCCGACGCCCAGTGGCATCGTGCACCTGATGATGGAGGTCGAGAACGCCGACGACGTGGGTCTGTGCCTGGACCGGGCGCTGCGCCGCAAGGTGCCCATGTCGGCCACCCTGGGCCGCCACGTCAACGACCTGATGCTGTCCTTCTACATGAAGACGCCCGGCGGGTTCGACGTCGAATTCGGCTGCGAGGGAAGGCAAGTGGAGGACGACGACTGGGTCGCCCGGGAAAGCACCGCCGTGAGTTTGTGGGGCCACGACTTCACGGTCGGCGCCCGCGGGTAATCATGTCGGCGCCGATCGATCCGCGGGCCTTCCGGCAGGTGCTGGGCCAGTTCTGCACCGGCATCACGATCATCACCACGGTGCACGACGAGGTCCCGGTCGGCTTTGCCTGCCAGTCGTTCGCCGCCCTGTCGCTGGATCCGCCGCTGGTGCTGTTCTGCCCGACCAAGGTGTCGCGGTCCTGGCAGGCAATCGAGGCCAGCGGCCGGTTCTGCGTCAACGTGCTGACCGAGAAGCAGAAGCACGTTTCCGCGCGTTTCGGCTCGAAGGAACCGGACAAGTTCGCCGGAATCGACTGGCACGCCTCGGAACTCGGCTCGCCGATCATCGACGGGTCGCTGGCCTACATCGACTGCAAGGTGGCGTCCGTGCACGACGGTGGCGACCATTTCGTGGTCTTCGGCGCGGTGCAGTCGTTGTCGGAGGCGCCCAAGATCAAGCCGCGCCCGCTGCTGTTCTATCGCGGGGAGTACACCGGCATCGAACCGGACAAGACGACGCCGGCGCAGTGGCGTGACGACCTGGAGGCGTTTCTCACCGCCACCACTCAGGACACCTGGCTCTAAGCCGTTCCGCGGTACGTGTCGTGCCGGACGCCCTCGACGTCCGCCGTCGGGTCGTGCGCCTCCGAGGACCGCGCGATGTCGGGATCGTCATGCTTATCCGCGGGCTTCGCATCGGTTTCCGGGTGCAGTTCGTCGGCGCGCTTCAACTGCTCCTGCAGTTGCTCTCGCGACGCCGCGACCTCGCTTTGATGGTTGGCCGCCCGTTCCTGCAGCCGGGCGGCCTCCGCCGCCTTGGCCTCCGCCTCGGCCTGGGCCGCGCGGGCCTTGGCGGCCGTCTCCTGGGCCAGGGCCTCGCGGCGTTCGACCTTCGCGGTCTCCAGCTTGGCCTGTTCGCGGATCTCCTCCGCCTGCCGTTGCCGGCGTTGGCGTCGCACCCTGGTGAGCGCGACGACGACGACCAGAATTACAAAGACCGCCGCGGCGGCGACCACGAGCCAGATAGCGGTGCTGTTCATCATGGGCTCCCATCAGATCGGTTTTCGCCTGGCGCTGGGCCTGGCTCGTAGTGGGATCCCCCTATCTGGCGTAGGTAAAACAACCGGCTGGATCGGCCGGGCTTCGGCCGGGTGACCTTGGCCTCTACCCGGCGGCACCGGGGCGCCGCGAGGATGAGTCGCGCAGGGCCGGCGCCGTACAACCAGTCGACGGCGCGTCGCCGCTCACTCATCGGCGACCGCTACATGAAGTCCAGCGCCTCGACCGTCGCGATCGGGCCCTCGTGGGTCGGGCGGTTCGCGCCGCCGATGCAGTAGACGGTGTTGCCGACCGTCGCCACCACCTCGGCGTGACGCGCGGTGGGCATCGGGGCCAGGGTGCTCCACTTGGCGTCGGCGATGTCGTACATCTCGACGACGTTCAGGACCATCGTCGGTTCCTCGCCGCCCACCACCACGATGCGGCCGTCGATGTAGGTCGCGCCGTAACTCCCGCGCGGGGTCGGCATGCCCACCAACTTGGTCCAGGCGCCCGATTGGGGATCGAACCGCTCATTCGCCGCGGAGTTCTTGTCGGCGGAGAGGAACCGCCCGCCGATGGCGTACACGTAGGTGCCGTCCGACACCGCGGCCAGGTGTTCGCGGGGGGTCGGCATGTCGGCGGCGTCCTTCCACGAGTTGCCGTCGAAGACCTCGGTCTGCGGGACGAGCTGTTTGGCGTTCTGCCCGCCCACTACGACCAGTTGGTCGCCCACCACGGCGGCGGCCGGGGCCGCGCGTGGGTGCGTGAGATGTGGCAGCTCAACCCAATTGCCGCCGCGCAGCGCGAACACCTTGTCGGACGCGTCGGCGAGTTGATCGCTCGCTCCGCCGAGCACCACCACCTCGTCGCGGTATGTCGCCGCCGCCGCGTGATGCAGCGGGATCGGCAGCGGCGGCCCGGTCTGCCAAACGCCGGTGTGCGGGTCATAGCTCTCGACGGTCTGCAACGCCGTGCCGTTCCGCAAGCCACCCAGAATCCAGATCTTGTCGCCCTGCACGGCCCACGCCATCATCAGCCGGGGCGTCGGCGCGTCCGGCAGCGAGCGCCACTGCGACGCCGGCTGGATCCGGCGGGCCGGCAGCTTCAGCGCTTCTGCCGACGAGGTGAGCTGGCCGTCGCCGACGGCGGTCGACCCGCCGATCGCGTACACGGACTTCTCCACCGCGTCGACGGCCATGCCGTGCCGCGCCGTCGTCATATCGGGCAATCCGGACCAGGTCTTCGTCATCAGGTCGAACGCGGCGACGGTCTTGAGCACTTGGCCCGAGGAGACGCCCCCAACCGCGACCAGGCGCCCGTCCACGATCGCCACCCCGAGGTCGCTGCGCGGCTGGCTCAGCGGGGGCAGCGGCGCCCAGCTCTTGGCGGCAGGGTCGTAGGCCTCGACCGCCGGCAGGTCGGCGGTGCCGTTGGTGCCGCCCACCGCATAAACCAGCTTCCCGTCCGAAGCCGCCGCCAGCAGCTGCCGCGGGGTCGGGATCGGTGCACCGAGGCTCCAGGCGTTGCCGTCGAACACCTCGGTGGTGTTCAGCAGCGCGCCGGACGCGTCGACACCGCCGGTGACGACCAGGCGGTCACCGACCACGGCCGCCGCCGCGGCCGCGCGGGGCTGCAGCAGGTGCGGAAGCTCCACCCAGCGGCTGTTGATGACCCGCCAAACCTGGTCGGACGCAACCTTTTTGCCGCCTTCGGATTTCCAGCCGCCGAGCACGACCGGGTTTCCCTGCCAGGTGACGGCCATCGCGTGCGACACCGCGACAGGTAGGTCGTCGCCGCCCTTCCAGCTGTCGATGACGGGGTCGTAGCCCTCCTGCAGTCCGGTGGGGGCGCCGTCGCTGCGGATTCCGCCGAAGATCCAGATCGTGCCGTCGGCCTGCGTGGTGGCCGCGGCGTCCCGCGAAATTCGGGCGTTGGTGATCGGTTTCCACTGCATGGGCGGCTGCGCGGTCGGCTGGCCGGAACCGCCTCGGGAACCGGCTTTCTTGTCGGGTGAGAGCGCGAAATAGAGGCCGCCGACGACCAACAGCAGGACCGCAGCGAGCGCGCCGGCCGTCAGCGCGATGCGATTCCGCTTCTTGCCCGGTTCCGTGAACCACGCGGCCGCCCGTGCCCCCGGGCCCCGTGGCGGCCCCTGGGCGCCGCCGGCCCGGGTCGGCGGCGCGGCGGCTTGGGGTGGCCGCGCCGTGGGCTGCGTTGACGACGCTTGTGCGGCGCGCAGCAAGCTGGCAGCCTCGGGCAATTCGGCCGGGCTCGCCTGCGGAAAAGGCGCGGTCTCCCGCGCGTGTTCGCGATCGATCGGGGCGCTGATCGCCGAGGTCGGGTCGTCGTGCCCGGCCGGCAACCGCGGTGGCGGGGGCATGCTCGACGTGTCGAGGGCCGATGGGTGCGCCACCTCGCTGTGCGGCCCGGGCGGCGCCGCATGCCCAACGTCCGTCGCCACGGCCGAGGCGCGTCCGGTGATGGCCATCGCGTCGGGTTTCAGGCCGTTGCGGCGCTGGGCGGCCTGCAGTTCGCGGCCGAACTCCTCGGCCGAGGCGGGCCGCAAGGCCGGGTCGATCGACATCGCCTTCTCGATCGCCGAGCACACCGCGTCCGGGATGCCGTCGGGCCGCATATCCGGGATTCCGGTGGTGCTGATCCGCAGATATTGCGCGATCAGGTCCTCGCCCTTCTTGCGCTCGTGCGCGGCGTTGCCCGCGATGAGCGCATAGAGCGTCGCGCCAAGCGAATACATGTCGGAGGCCACCGTGGCCGGATTGCCGGTCATCACCTCCGGCGCAGTGAAGTCGATGGTGCCGGAGAAGAATCCGGTCGCGGTCTCGTAACCGCCTTCGATGTGGGCGATTCCGAAATCACTCAATTGGGGCTCGCCGTAATCATTTACGAGAATGTTGGCGGGCTTTATGTCGCGGTGCAGAGTTCCGGTCCGATGCGCGGTTTCCAGTGCGCCGCAGAGCTTCACACCGATGTGCAAGGCTTCGGGCCACGGGACCGGCCCCTCCCGGCGCAGCCGGACGGCCAGCGAATCCGCCGAGTGGTAGGGCATCACGATGTACGGCTTACCGCTGCCGGTGACGCCGACCCGCAGGATGTTGACGATGTTCGGATGCCCGGAGAGCCCGCCCATCGCGTAGCCCTCGCGAAGGAAGCGCTCGCGGCTGTCGTCGTCGATGTGTGACGGCAGCACCTTGACGGCGACATTTCGTCCGAGGGCGGTCTCATAGCAGCAGTAGATGACCCCGGCCCCGCCACGAGCTACCTGTCGCGCATCCTCGAACCCCGCGGCCGCCAGCTCCGCGGCGATGCCGCTCGGTACCGGGGCGACACTCTCGGGCCGTGGCTCATCAGGCATTTGCTGGCGCTCAACCCTCCGCGAAGTATGTGATTGGCGAGGTCAAGATTAGCGCTCAGAACCTCACGGATGTGCTTTTCGGGCAACCTTCGTCGGCTTGTGGGGCGGCGGCGCTCACGCCTCGATGGTCGGGGGGCCTTCATACGGCCGTTGCAGCGCGGCGAATTCGGGAACTGCGGCCATGGTGAGCACGGCCTCAAGCAGCCGAACACCGCCCGGTCCCTTCAATGTTCGGGTGAGCACCGGTCCGGAGAACGCGTGGCCGTCGACCGCGATGATCGGGCTGCCGGCCTCGTCGCCCAGGGTGTCTTGGCTGACCCGGTGCGCCCGCTTGACCGCCTCGTCCAAGCCGCTGTCGTCCTGCGCGTCGGCAAGGCTTTCCGCCAGGCCGTTCTCGGCGAGGGCTTCGCGGATCGCGGGTGCGGTCAGCTCCTCGCCGTCGACGTGGATGCGACGGCCAATCGAGTCGTAGAGGCCCGCGAACGCTTCCGGCCCCCGCTCGCCGACGGCGGCGGCGAACAGCCGTCCCGCCCGCGTCGACCGCTCCATCATGTGTTGCTGTTTGTCGTCGCCGTCCCGACCTTCGTTGAGGACCGCCAGGCTCATCTGCCGCAGGGTAACGGGCGTTCCCGTCGCCTGCCCGGCGTCGATCAGCCAGCGAGCGGTCACCCAGGAGAACGGACAGACGGGGTCGAGATAGAGGTCGACATCGGTCACGGCTCCTCCTTCGATCCAAGGCTTGGGGCTACCGAGCGGCATACCCGCTACCGGCCGTCGCACGCCTGCCGATGACCTGCCAGCAGAATGGCCGTATGACGCTGAACCTGGACGAGTACTTCGAGCGGATCGGTTATCGCGGCGCCACGGCACCCAATCTCGAGGTCCTGCAGGCTTTGGTGAGCGCCCACACCAAAGCGATCCCGTTCGAGAACCTCGATCCGGTGATGGGGGTTCCGGTCGACGACCTGGGTCCGGGCGCCCTCTCCCGCAAGCTCGTTCAGCGGGGCCGCGGCGGCTTTTGCTACGAGCACAACGGATTGATGGGCTACGTGCTCACCGAACTCGGCTTTCGGGTGCGGCGCCTGGCCGGTCGGGTGGTATGGATGCGGCCGCCCGATGCGCCGTCGCCGCCGCCGCAGACACACACCGTGTTGGCGGTGACGTTCCCCGGCTCCCACGGTTCATACCTGGTCGACGTCGGCTTCGGCGGGCAGACACCCCCCTCGCCGCTGCGGATCGAGACGGGCACCGTGCAGCAGACGACGCACGAGCCCTACCGGCTGGAGGACCGCGGCGACGGGCTGGTGCTGCAGGCCCAGATTCGGGGCGAGTGGCAGCCGCTCTACGAGTTCAGCACCCGGACCGCGCCCGACATCGACCTGGCGGTGGGCAGCTGGTACGTCTCGACGCACCCGTCGTCGCATTTCGTCACCGGCCTGACGGCCGCGCGCGTAACCGACGACGCCCGGCTGAACCTGGCAGGCCGGAACCTCGCCATTCACCGCGCCGATGCCAGCGAGAAGATCCGCCTCGACGACGCCGCGGCGGTGGTCGACACCCTCAGGGACCGGTTCGGCCTCAACGTGTCCGACGTGGGCGAGCGCGGCGCGCTCGAGGCGCGCCTCGATAAGATCCTGGACGCTTAGATCCAGGACCCGATTCGCCGTAGGGCCTCTTCGATGTCGCCCGTGGGCCCGGCGAACGACAGCCGGACGAACGAATCGCCGTGGGTGGTGTCGAAATCGATCCCCGGGGCGATGGCAACGCCGGTGTCGCTCAACAGTTTCGAGCAGAACGCGGTCGAGTCTTTGGTGAGTTCGGAGACGTCGGCGTAGACGTAGAACGCCCCGTCGGTGGGTGCGAGCCGGTCGATGCCGATGCGGCGCAGCCCGTCCAGCAGCAGGGCGCGGTTGGTCGCGTAGTGGTGCAGGTTGCCGTCGGCCTCGGCCGTCGACTCCGGCGTGAACGCCGCAACGGCGGCGAGCTGCGACAGCACCGGCGGGCAGATGGTGAAGTTTCCGGTCAGCCGATCCACGGCGCGCAGCAGCGCCTGTGGCACCAGCATCCAGCCCAGCCGCCAGCCCGTCATCGCGTAGTACTTGGAAAAGCTGTTGACCACCACGGCGTCTCGGGATGTCTGCCAGGCGCAGCTGGTCTGCGGCGCCCCCTCGTAGACCAGGCCGTGGTAGACCTCGTCGCTGATCAACCGCACGCCCGACGCCTCGCACCACGCTGCGATCGCGGCCAGCTCGGCCGGCGCGATCACCGTCCCGGTGGGATTGGCCGGGCTGGCGACGATCACGCCGTGGGGCGGCGGGTCGAGTTCTTCGAGCATCTGCACGGTGGGCTGGAAGCGGGTCTGGGGTCCGCACGGGATCTCGACCACCTCGCACCCCAAGGCGGACAGGATGTTTCGATAACACGGGTAACCGGGACTGGCCAGCGCGACCCGGTCGCCCGCGTCGAAGCAGGCCAGGAACGCGAGCAAAAATCCGCCGGACGAGCCGGTGGTCAACACCACGTCATCGGGCTCGACCCGAAGCCCTTGCTGGCGTTGATAATCCGCGGCGATCGCCGCGCGCAGCTCCGGAATGCCCAGCGTCACGGTGTAACCCAGCTCGTTGCCGTGCAGGGCGGCGGCCGCCGCGGCGCGCACCGGCTCGGGCGCTCCGACGCTGGGCTGACCGGCTGACAGGTTCACCAGGTCGCCGTGGCTGCGCTGGCGCTCGGCGGCGGCCAGCCACACGTCCATCACATAGAACGGCGGGATGGCGGCGCGCCGCGCGACGTGGTCGTTCACGACGGTTCGAGCACCTCCGCTTCCAGTCGCGCGAGAACCTCCTGCGTTGTGCTGAGCAGGTGGGCGCTGCCATGGGCGCGCTTGAAATACAGGTGCATGTCGTGTTCCCAGGTGATCGCGATTCCGCCGTGCAGTTGGATGCCCTCGGCGGCCGCGTTGCACAACGCCTCGGTGGCGGCCAGGCGCGCGGTGGCCGCATTGGTCGGGGTGGGTTCGTCGCAGGCCTCCGCCACGACGGCCTTCGCCGCGGCGATCGTGACGTACAGATCGGCCATCCGGTGCTTGAGCGCCTGGAAGCTGCCGATGGGCCGGCCGAATTGCACTCTGTTCTTGGCGTATTCGACGGTCAGCTGCAGGCAGCGTTCGGCGGCGCCGATCTGCTCGGCGGCCAGCAGGATGGCCGCGGTGTCGGCGAGGCCGGGGTCGGTGCCGATGGGTTCGGTGTCCTCGGGCGTGACCCGGGCGAGCCGCCGGGTCGGGTCCATGGTGACGGCCGGTTCCGCGGAGAACCGGGTCCACCGGGTCAGCTGGCCGTCGGTGGCGGCGACGACGACGTCGGCGGTGTCGCCGTTGACGACGTAGTCGGCGTCGAAAACCAGCGCGCCGATCGAGGTGCCGTCGGCGAGGCCGCCCAACGTCTCGGCATCCGGCTCCGGCGCGCTCAGCAGCGCCAGCTCCGCCAGCGTGGTGCCCAGCAGCGGCGAGGGCACCAGCGCCCGGCCCAGTTCCTGCAAAACTGTTGCGGCGTCGGCCAATTCACCGCCCGCGCCGCCCAGCTCCTCGGGGATGACCAGCGCGGCGGCTCCCACCTGCTCACACAGCAGCTGCCACAGCGACTCGTCGTAGCCGCGCTCGGAGTCCATCGCGGCGCGCACCGCCGCCGGGTTGGCGTGCTTGGCCACCAGGGCCGCGACGGTCTCCCGCAGCATCTCCCGTTCTTCACTCATGAGCACCGCTCCTGTTCGTCGCTCCACGGCGTCGTCGCGACGTGGCTGGTCACAGCGCCTCCAGCACTCGCCGCCGATGCGCCTCGGGAGTACCCCAGGCCGAACGCAATGCTTGCACGCGTAGTAGCCAAAGCGACAAATCATTTTCCTGGGTGAAGCCGATCGCGCCATGGGTCTGCAGCGCCGACCGCGCCGCCAGCAGGCCCGCCTCGGCCGCGGCCGCCTTGGCCGCGCTGACATCGCGGGGCTCCATCGACAGGGCCGCGCCGTACAACAGTGGCCGGGCGAGCTCGATCGCGATGTGCACGTCGGCGAGCTTGTGCTTGATCGCCTGATAGGAACCGATCACCCGGCCGAACTGGGCGCGCTGCTTGGCGTAGTCGACGGTGTCCCGCAGCAGCGCCTCGGCGGCGCCGACCAGCTGCGCGGCGGTGGCCAGCGCGCCGAACTCGAAGGCGCGCCGGACCTCCGCCTGCCAGGGTTGGCCGGTGGCGGTCACGTCGTAGACGGGCCGGCTCGGATCGACCGACTCGTGCCGGTCGCCGGGCGCGGCCTCGCTCACACCGTCGTCGGTGGCCAGCAGCACCAGCCCGGCCGAGTCGGCGTCCACCGCGCGCGGCGCATGCGGTGGCAACGCGACCGTGGCTACCAGCTCGCCGGAGGCCAGCGCCGCGCACCGCTCGTCCGAGGCGAGCAAAACCGGTGCCACGGCGATGGATTCGGCCACCGGCCCCGGCACGCACCAGCGTCCCAGGCGTTCCAGCGCGACCACCAGGTCGACCGGGTGCGCCTCGATGCCGTCGAACTTCTCCGGAACCGCCAGCGCGGTGACGCCCAGTTCGGCCAGCCGCTCCCACACCTTGCGGCCGGGCGCGGTGTCGCCGGCGGACCAGGCACGGATCGCGCCGGGCAGGTCGGCCGCGCCGAGCGCGGCGTCGATGCTGGCCGCGAAGTCGCGCTGTTGCTCGTCTAGCGCGAATTTCATTTCGTGCCCCCGGACTTCTCGCGGGGCAGGCCCAACAGCCGCTCCGAGATGATGTTGCGCTGAATCTCGTTGGTGCCGGCGTAGATCGGGCCGCCCAGGGCGAACAGCAGGCCATCCGTCCAGCTGCCGGCGAGCTCGCCGTCGGCGGCGAGGATGTCCAGCGCGGTCTGATGCAGGTCAACATCGAGGTCGGACCAGAACACCTTGGTCACCGACGATTCGGCGCCCAGCTCACCGCCGTCGGCCAGCCGCGTCACCGTGGCGAAGGTCTGCAGCCGGTAGGCCTGCGCCTTGATCCAGCCGTCGGCCACCCGGTCTGCGAACCCGGGGGGCGAGCCGCTGTCCTGCCACAGTCGCACCAGCCGCTCGGCGGTCGCCAGGAATCGCGCCGGGCTGCGCAGCGACATGCCCCGCTCGTTGCTCGAGGTGCTCATCGCCGCCCGCCAACCCTCGTTCGGGGTGCCGATCACGTCGTGGTCGGGGACGAACACGTCGTCGAGGAAGATCTCGCCGAACCCGGTATCGCCGCCCAGCTGCACGATGGGCCGCACGGTGACGCCCTTCGCCTTCAGGTCGAACATGAAGTACGTCAGGCCGTTGTGCCGCTCGGCTTCCGGGTCCGACCGGAACAGCCCGAAGCCCATCTCGGCGAACGGCGCGCGCGAACTCCAGATCTTCTGCCCGTTGAGCAGCCAGCCGCCGTCGGTCTTGGTCGCGGTGGATCGCAGCGAGGCCAGGTCGCTGCCGGACTCCGGCTCCGACCACGCCTGCGCCCAGATCTGTTCGCCGCTGGCCATTTTCGGCAGGATTCGGTCCAGCTGCTCGGAAGTGCCGTGCGCGAACAGCGTGGGCGCCAGCATCGAGGTGCCGTTGGCGCTGGCCCGGCCCGGGGCGCCGGCGCGGAAGTACTCCTCCTCGAACACCACCCAATGCAACAGCGGCGCATCGCGGCCGCCGTATTTCTTCGGCCAGGTGATCACCGACAGCCCGGCATCGAACAGCACCCGGTCCCAGTGCCGGTGCTGCGCGAAACCTTCGGCGTTGTCGTAGGACTTCGTCGGGATCGACTCGGCGTTGGCGGACAAGAACTCACGGACCTCGGCCGCAAACGCCTGGGTCTCCTCGTCTAATTCCAGATCCATTCAGGCCAGCTCTCGCAGTTGGGGTTTGACCACCTTGCCGCCCGGATTGCGCGGCAACGCGTCGACGAACCGCACCGAACGCGGTGCCTTGAAGTTCGCCAAATGTTCACGGGTGTAAGCGATCACGGATTGTTCGTCGAGGTCGGCGCCGGGCCGGGTCACCACGAAGGCCCGGCCGACCTCGCCGAGGCGCTCGTCGGGGACGCCGATCACCGCGGCGTCGGCGATCCCCGTCATCCGGGCGAGCACCTGCTCGACCTCGGCGGGGTACACGTTGAAGCCGCCGCAGATGTACATGTCCTTGAGCCGGTCGGTGATGCGCAAATTGCCTGCCGCGTCGACGGCGCCGATGTCACCGGTGTGCAGCCAACCGTCGGCGTCGATGGCCGCCGCCGTGGCGTCCGGGTCATCGAGGTAGCCCAGCATCACGTTCGGCCCGCGCAGCAGCACCTCACCCGCTTCGCCGGGAGCGCTTGAGTCGATACGCAATTCGAAGTCGGCGAACGGGCGCCCGCAGGTGGTGGCGACGGTGACGGCGTCGTCGTCGGCGCGGCACATCGTGCCCATCCCGTTGGCCTCGGTGAGGCCGTACGCCGTCAGCACGATGTCGATGTCGAGTTCGGATTGCATGCGCTCCACCAGCACGACGGGCACGGTGGCCGCCCCTGTCACCGCGAACCGCAGCGAACTCAGGTCGTAGTCCCCGCGCTGCGGATGGTCCAGCAGGGTCTGGTAAATGGTGGGCGGTCCCGGCAACACGGTGATGCGGTGCCGCTCGATCGCCTGCAGCGCGCGCAGTGGGTCGAACGTCAGGTGCGGGATCAGCGTCGCGCCGGTCTGCAGACAGGCCAGGATGCCCGCCTTGTAGCCGAAGTTGTGGAAGAACGGGTTGATGCACAGGTAGCGGTCGTCGCTGGTGATCTTGCCGTTGGCCGCCCACGACGCCGATGCCGACAACGACTGCCGGTGCGCGCACAGCACCCCTTTGCTGCGGCCGGTGGTGCCCGAGGTGAACAGGATGTCGCTGACGTCCTCGGGCGTGACGGCGGCGGCGCGGGTGGCGACAGACTCGAGGTCGGTGCCCTGCGTGACGAAGTCGTCCCACGTCCCTGAAACGGGATCGTCGGCCTCGACCGGAATCCGGACGACGTGCCGCAGCGCGGGCAAGGCATCCCGATCCAGATCGGCGACGCGATCGTGGCCCAGGAACGTGCCCATCCCGAACAGCACGGGCGCCGCGGTGCGGGCCAGGATGTCGGCGGCTTCCTCGGCGGTATAACGGGTGTTCAGCGGCACCATCGCCGCGCCGGCGTGGTGGACGGCCAGGCAGGCGACCACCCAGTGCCAGGTGTTGGGCGACCAGATGGCCACCCGGTCGCCCGACCGCACGCCGAGGGCGATCAACGCGGCGGCCGCCCGGCGAACCTCGTCGCGCAGGGCCGCGGCCGTGAACGAACGCTCGTCGGTGATCAACGCGTCGTGGTCGGGAAACCGACTCGCAAAACGGTCCAGCGCCGCGGGAATCGTGCGGACATCGCCGGTCATCGAGACTGCTCCTACCTGGATTGCCCGGTTCCTCCCACGCCGCTGCGCGGCGCGCATCGTCACCGAGCCGACAAAGCAAGTGCTTGGTAGGTTAGCCTACAGGGCATGCAGGACGTCGAGGAGTTCCGGGCGGAGGTTCGCCGATGGCTCGCCGACAATCTGGTCGGCGAATTCGCAGCTCTCAAGGGTCGTGGCGGACCGGGGCGCGAACATGAGGCGTTCGAGGAGCGCCGGGCATGGAACCAGCACCTCGCCAAGGCCGGTCTCACCTGCCTGGGCTGGCCCGTCGAGCACGGCGGCCGCGGGCTGTCGACCGCGCACCGGGTGGCGTTCTATGAGGAGTACGCGAAAGCCGACGCGCCGGACAAGGTCAACCACTTCGGCGAGGAGCTGCTCGGCCCGACGCTGATCGCCTTCGGGACGCCCGAGCAGCAGCAGCGGTTCCTGCCCAAGATCCTCGACGTCACCGAGCTGTGGTGCCAGGGCTATTCCGAACCCGGCGCCGGCAGCGACCTGGCCAACGTGTCCACCACCGCCGAGCTGGACGGCGACCAGTGGGTGATCAACGGCCAGAAGGTGTGGACCTCGTTGGCGCACTGGGCGCAGTGGTGTTTCGTGGTCGCCCGCACGGAGAAGGGGTCCAAGCGGCACGCCGGGCTTTCCTACCTGCTGGTGCCGTTGGATCAGCCCGGGGTGCAGGTGCGCCCGATCATCCAGCTCACCGGTGACTCGGAGTTCAACGAGGTCTTCTTCGACGACGCCCGCACCGACGCCAACCTGGTGGTCGGCCAGCCCGGCGACGGCTGGCGGGTCGCGATGGGCACGCTGACCTTCGAGCGCGGGGTGTCGACGCTTGGGCAGCAGATCCGCTACGCCCGTGAGCTTTCCAACCTCGCCGACCTGGCGCGTCGCAACGGCGCCGCCGACGACCCCTTCATCCGCGAGCGGCTGACCCGCGCGTGGACCGGGTTGCGCGCGATGCGCAGCTACGCGTTGGCCACCATGGACGTCGAAGGAGGCGGCCAGGCCGCCGGGAAAGATAACGTGTCGAAGTTGTTGTGGGCCAATTGGCATCGCGCGCTGGGGGAGCTGGCGATGGACGTGATCGGCAAGCCGGGGCTGACCCTGTCCGACGGTGAATTCGACGAATGGCAGCGGCTGTTCCTGTTCACCCGCGCCGACACCATCTACGGCGGATCCAACGAGATCCAGCGCAACATCATCGCCGAGCGCGTGCTCGGCCTGCCCCGGGAGGTAAAGGGATGAGCCTGTCCGAAGCTCCGAAAGAGGTTGCCGGGCATGGGCTTTTGCAGGGCAAGGTCGTCGTCGTCACCGCGGCGGCGGGCACCGGCATCGGCTCGGCGACCGCGAAGCGGGCGCTGGCCGAGGGTGCCGACGTCGTGGTGTCCGACCACCACGAGCGCCGGCTGGGGGAGACCGTCGAGGAGCTGTCCGCGCTGGGCCTGGGCCGGGTCGAGAGCGTGCTGTGCGACGTGACGTCCACCGCGCAGGTGGACGCGCTGATCGCGTCGACAACGGCCCGGATGGGCCGGCTCGACGTGCTGGTCAACAACGCCGGGCTGGGCGGTCAGACCCCGGTGGTGGACATGACCGACGACGAGTGGGACCGCGTCTTGGACGTCACCCTGTCGTCGGTGTTCCGGGCCACCCGGGCGGCGCTGCGCTACTTCCGCGAGGCCGCGCACGGGGGCGTGATCGTCAACAACGCAAGCGTCTTGGGCTGGCGGGCACAGCACTCGCAGTCGCACTACGCGTCCGCCAAGGCGGGGGTGATGGCCTTGACCCGTTGCAGCGCAATCGAAGCGGTCGAATACGGGGTGCGGATCAACGCCGTGTCGCCGAGCATCGCCCGGCACAAGTTCCTCGACAAGACCACCTCGGCCGACCTGCTGGACCGGCTGTCCGCGGGCGAAGCGTTCGGGCGGGCCGCCGAGCCGTGGGAGGTGGCCGCCACCATCGCGTTCCTGGCCAGCGACTACTCCAGCTACCTCACCGGCGAGGTCATCTCGGTGTCCAGTCAGCATCCGTGATCGGATCGCTGGCCAAGCAAGCGCTTGGTTGATATCCTGGCCGGGTGGATCGAGTGGCCGGTCAGGCGAACAGCCGCCGCGACGAGTTGTTGGACCTCGCCGCGACGATGTTCGCCGAGCGCGGCCTGCGTGCCACCACCGTGCGCGACATCGCCGACAGCGCCGGGATCCTGTCCGGCAGCCTCTATCACCACTTCTCCTCCAAAGAGGAGATGGTCGACGAGCTGCTGCGCAGCTTCCTGGACTGGTTGTTCGCCCGCTACCGCGAGATCGTGGACAGCGAGGCCAACCCGCTCGAGCGGCTCAAGGGGCTGTTCATGGCGTCGTTCGAGGCCATCGAGCATCGGCACGCGCAGGTCGTCATCTATCAGGACGAAGCCCAACGGTTGTTGTCGCAACCCCGGTTCTCCTACATCGAGGACATGAACCGGCAGCAACGCAAGATGTGGGTCGAGGTGATCAACCAGGGCATCGACGAGGGCTACTTCCAGCCCGACCTCAACGTCGACCTCGTCTACCGTTTCATTCGTGACACCACCTGGGTGTCGGTGCGCTGGTATCAGCCCGGCGGACCGCTGACCGCGAACCAGGTTGGCGAGCAATATCTCGCCATCGTTCTTGGCGGAATTACCAAGGAAGGGAACTGAACTATGGCTGAGGCGTACGTCATTGACGCTGTGCGCACCGCGGTTGGCAAGCGGGGCGGCTCGCTGTCCGGCATACATCCCGTCGACCTCGGCGCGCTCGGATGGCGCGGACTGCTCGACCGGGTCGACGTCGACCCCGCCGCCGTCGAGGACGTGATCGCCGGCTGCGTCGACGCCATCGGCGCGCAGGCGGGCAACATCGCCCGGCTCTCGTGGCTGGCCGCGGGCTATCCCGAGGAAGTGCCCGGCGTCACCGTGGACCGGCAGTGCGGCTCCAGCCAGCAGGCGATTTCCTTTGGCGCACAGGCGATCATGGCCGGCACCGCGGACCTCATCGTGGCGGGCGGCGTGCAGAACATGAGCCAGATCCCGATCTCGTCGGCGATGACGGTCGGCGAGCAGTTCGGGTTCACCTCGCCGACCAACGAATCCAAGCAGTGGCTGCACCGCTACGGCGACCAGGAGATCTCGCAGTTCCGCGGCTCGGAGCTGATCGCCGAGAAGTGGAACCTGTCGCGCGAGGAGATGGAGCGCTACGCGCTGACCAGCCACGAGCGCGCGTTCGCCGCGATCCGCGCCGGTCACTTCGACAACGAAATCATCACCGTCGAAACGGAATCCGGGCCGTTCCGGGTGGACGAGGGTCCGCGCGAGTCGTCGCTGGAGAAGATGGCCGGCCTCAAGACCCTCGTCGAGGGTGGCCGGTTGACGGCGGCGATGGCCAGCCAGATCTCCGACGGAGCGAGCGCGGTGCTGCTGGCCTCCGAGCAGGCGGTCAAGGACCACAACCTGACGCCGCGGGCCCGCATCCACCACATCAGCGCCCGCGCCGCCGACCCGGTGTTCATGCTGACCGGTCCGATCCCGGCCACCCGCTACGCGCTGGAAAAGACCGGGCTGTCCATCGACGACATCGACACCGTCGAGATCAACGAGGCGTTCGCGCCGGTGGTTCTGGCCTGGCTCAAGGAGATCAAGGCCGACCCCGAGAAAGTCAACCCCAACGGCGGTGCGATCGCGCTCGGTCACCCACTGGGCGCCACCGGCGCCAAGCTGTTCGCCACCATGCTCAACGAACTCGAGCGCGTCGGCGGCCGCTATGGCCTGCAGACGATGTGCGAGGGCGGGGGCACCGCGAACGTCACCATCATCGAGCGGCTGTAAACCATTGCGCCGAGCCGGTATTCGGCGCGGTGTTCGACATTACGGGGTCGCCAGCACCAGGCCGATCCCGCCGAGGGCCAACAGCCAACTGGTGAAGCTGCCGACCAAGAAGTACTCGGTCACCTCGTCGATCCCGACGTCGCCGTTGCGGCCTTGCTGGGCGTTCAACTCCGGGAACCGGATGATGCCCTTGGCGGCGACGACCGCGCTGGCGGCGGCCACCTGCCCGCCGACACCCAGGCTCAAGATCAGTAGCCGTTCCATCGGGCCCAACAGCCGCCCGCCCTTGAGCTTGTCCGATGGTTGCGGTTCGCCGACCGGCCGTACCGCTCCCACGGAACCGAGCACCAGGCGCACGAGCTGGTTCGCGGTCGCGAATTGCACCAGCACCACGCCGACAACCATGAGCAGCCGAGTGGGCGTGACATGGCCGAGCGGCAAGTGCACCCAGCTCACCCACCGCGCGATGCCGCCGTTGACCGTCGACGACCATCCGGACAGCAACGTCAACAGCGCCAGCGTTGCGGCGAACACCGCCAGCGGCGCGCCCTGGTGGCCGCCGCTACGTTCGCTGCGCGCGCAGAGCCCTTCCCATGCGACGACCGACGCGGCGGCCAGGACGAGCAGCGGGATGTCGCCGGCATGCCACAGGGCGCCCAGCACCAAGAACACCGCCACCGCGGCGGGTCCGACCGCCAGCGAGACCCACATCGGGCGGAACGCCCGCCGACACAGGTCGGCGATGCCGAGCGCCGTGAGCAGGACGGCGACGGCGCTCACGGCAGACCCCGCAGGTAGTGGCTGGCAAGGACGATGAGATCCAAACCGTCACGGCTCGAGCGCTGCGAGACCGCCGACGGGCTGATCCCCTCGGCGGCCGCGAGGTCCCTTTTGGTCCGGCCGGCCATCAATCCCCTCACAATCCGCAACGATCTCTCATCGAGCGATCCAAGCAGATGGTCCCGACAAATCAGGGCGGCGTTGACCGCGGCGACGTCGGTGCACGTCTCCGCGGCCGCCCGAAATGTCGTGCGCACCAGCGAGAAGCCGGGCTGCCGCTGCGCCTCCGCCGTCTGCTGGATGGCCTCCCTCGCGGCCCACCACCCGGGCCCGTCCTGGATTCCCGCGTCGGCGTCGAGGACGGTCACCGCGCCCCATCCGAGCCCGAAGCGGACGTCGACCTCGGGCGCAAGTAACAGCCGCACGGTCAACGCCGCATCGATTGCACCGCCCAGGGCGGGGTAGCTGCCCTGGAACTCATCCCCCACGGTGAAGGACGGCGGGTCGATGGCGCCGTTCGCGACCTGGCCCAGCGCGGAGGCGACACGTCGATGCAGGGCCGGCCGGTCGCCGGCACGCCGGGACCCCACCACGTCGCCGATCAGCGTCGCCCGCATTGAAGGTATAGTCTTCACCCTAGCCATATGAAGATTATAGCTTCATTTCACCGATATTCAGATCATAGCTTAACCCGCGCGTACGGTCGAGGCGCCGTTCAGTTCGCCGGCTGGTCTTTGACCCTGAGGTAACCCGCTATGCCGACCCGTTCGAAGGTGCGGCGGCGGGAAGCCGATAGCAGGGGGAGGGCGTCCGCCGCGTCGATGATCTCGGGGTGCACCACCGGATATGTCTCGCCCTGGGACGCGATGGTAGCGCGTCCCGCGGCGCGCACGTTTTGCAGCCAATCCACGTCTGTGCCGTAGGGCAGCGGTATGACGAAGCCGTCGTCGATGCGCTCGGCGACGACCGGTGTGGTGTACGCCTTGCCCGACCGCCGTCCGGTGTGCTCTATCGCCGCTGCATACCAGTTCTTGCGGCCGGCCAGCCGCAGCATGAGCGGGTTGAGCAGGTATCTGTTGGAGGTTCGGACCGCGTTCAAGAGCGGGGTCGGCCAGGTTTCCGGTGCCAGCGTCATCATCCCTCCAGGGTGACGTGGCGTCGCGGCCGCGGCCAGGGTCTTTAGTCGCCCGCTTCGACGAGCGCAGACGCCGCCTTCAGGTGTGCGATCGCGTCGCGCACAACCGAGTCGATCAGCTCGGCGCATGACGGCAGGTCCTCCAGGATGCCGGCCACCTGTCCGGAGGCGAGCACCCCGGCGTCGGTGTTGCCTTCGACCAGGCCGGCCTTCAGCAGCATCGGGGTGTTGGCCGCCATCACCACCTGGGACCAGGTCAGCTCCTTGCCGTGGCGCATCGCCAGGCCGTCGCGGATCATCGACCGCCAGGTCATCTGCGACATGTGTTTGAACTTTGCCGCGTTGCGCACGGCCGCGGTGAGACCCCTTACCGGTGAACCGCTTTCGAGCCTCTCGACCAGGCCGGTGCGCAGCACGCGGTGCGGCATGCCGTCGACGCGCGTGGTGACCACCGTGCCGTCGAGCGCCGCCTCCAGGTAGCGCCGCTTGACCTCGTCGGGCACCGTCGAGTCCGAGGTCAGCAGGAAGCGCGTGCCCATCGCCACGCCGGCCGCCCCGTAGCTCAGCGCGGCCGCGAGCCCGCGCCCGTCGAAGAAGCCCCCCGCGGCGATCACGGGGATCCCGGTGCCCTGCACGGCATCCAGCACCGACGGCAGCAGCAGCGTCGTGGCCACGGGCCCGGTGTGTCCACCACCCTCGCCGCCCTGCACGATCATCGCGTCGGCGCCCCAGGCCGCCACCTTTTTAGCGTGCTTGGCGGCACCGATCGACGGAATCACCACCGCGCCCGCCTCTTTCAGCCGGGCGATCAGCTCCTGCTTGGGCGCCAGGGCGAAGGACGCCACCTTCACGCCCTCGCGGATCATCAGATCGACGCGGTCGCCGGCGTCCGCGGCGTCGGCGCGGATGTTCACCCCGAACGGCTTTTCGGTGGCGGCCTTGACCTTGCCGATGGCCGTCGCCAATTCGTCCAGCGTCATGGTGGCCGAGGCCAGGATGCCCAGCCCGCCCGCGTTGGCCGTGGCGGCCACCAGTCGCGCGCCGGCCACCCAGCCCATTCCGGTTTGCACCACCGGGTGCTCGACACCGACCAGCTCGGTCAGCGGCGTACGCAGCCTGTTCAACGTATCTCCCTGTCGCGCAGCGACTTCGGATCGATGACCTCGCGGATCAGCCGGAGTTCCTCGTCGGTCGGCTGCCTGGTCTCTTCCGCCTCGTCCACGCCGTGCACCTCGAACGACGTGGCCTCGCGGACGTCGTCGGGCGAGACCCCGGGATGCAGGGACACCGCGCGCATGGTGTGGTCCGGACCGCCGAAGTCGAACACCCCCAGGTTGGACACGACGCGGTGGGTGTTGGCGAAGCGGAACGCCGGGTTGTCCGGATCCACCTTGTCCCAGCCGATGCCGCAGATCACGTCGACCGCCTCGCAGAACACCCGCTTCGAATGGTTGCCCACCCAGTAACTGGTCGCGTGGTTGATCGCGTTGCCGGGCGCTCCCCGCAGGCCGAACATCTGGCGGGTCGGGTGTTGCAGCGGGCCGAACGCCGAGATGTTCTGATTGCCAAAGCGGTCAACCTGATTGGCGCCCATCACCACGTGCCGCCGGCCCCAGGCCAGTGTCTCGAACACCCGGCCGAACGGCATCCAGCCCTCGACGGGTCCGGTCTTGCCCAGGGCCGGGGTGTCCGCCAGCAGTTGCGCCTCGCCGTCGGTCAGCAGGATGTCCGGTGAAAAAGTCAATCGCGCCAGCCGCGCCCCGACCGAGGCCATGTTCGTCATCGGGCTGACCATGATTTCGCCCGAGTTCCTGAATAGCTCGGCGCACGCGACCGCGCACACCTCGGCGCGGGTGGTGCTCATTTGGCCGCCTCCTCTGCGAATGCGCGGACCGCCGCCTGGTAATCGTCCTCGCTGCCCGACAGGTAGGTCTGGACGAACTTCTGCCAGCCCTCTTCGGTCGAGGCGGCCTCGGCGTAATGCCGCTGGAATTTCTCGTCGCGACCGTAATCCGGTGCCGCGGTGGTGAAGTGTGCGCCGCCGGGGGCCTCCACGACGGAGTCGACCATCATCCGATTCACCAGCAGGGCCTGGGGGGGAACGGCTTTGACCAGCTCCTCGGTGGAGACGACGCGCTCCACCGACAGGAAGCGCTTGTCGGCGGCCATCAGGAACAGGTCGTCGAAGTACGGATCGATCCCCGTGTAGGCCGCATTGCCGCGGCTGTCACCGAGATTGAGGTGCACGAAGGCCGCGTCCAGGCGCAGCGCCGGCATGGCGATCAGCGTCTCGTGCCCGCCCTCCGGCGCGGGGTACGGGCTGGTCACGGTCTGCAGCTCGCCCTCCCAAAAGTCGGGGACCGAGCTGCCCAGCCCGGCCCGAATCGGCAGGAACGGCAGGCGTTGCGAGGCGGCTTGCAGGCCGCAGCGCAGCATGCCCTCGTCCATTTCCCGGGCCTCGATCGCGCCGCTGGTGCGGGCCTTGGCGAACCAGGGGTCGTAGAACGGCGGGGAATCCAGGGAGACGAACCCGTAGTAGACGCGCTTGACCTTGCCGGCCGAGCACAGCAACCCCAGGTCGGGCCCGCCGTAGGTGACCACCGTGAGGTCCGTGACGTCGGAGCGCAACATGGCGCGCACGAACGCCATCGGCTTGCGCCGCGAGCCCCAGCCGCCGATGCCGACCGTCATGCCGCTGCGCAGCTGCGCGACGGCCTCGTCGAGGGTGGTTCTCTTGTCGGTCACTATGCGCCGCTCCTCATCACTTCGTTCTGCATCGTCGCCGGCGGCTAAGACTTCTCACGCTTCGTGGTACCGGCGAATGCGTCGCGGTGCTCATCGGCGACGCCGGCCAGGTTGAGCTCGAACGTAAAGCCTTGCTCCATGCGGTAACTCGAATTGACGCGCTGCACGTCGATCAGGTTGAGCGCCTCCTTGGCCGCGCGGATGACCCGGGTGTCCTTGGCGGCGATGTCGCGGGCCACCTTCAATGCGGCCTCATCCAGCTCGTCGCGCGGCACCACCTCGTGCACCGAACCGAAATGGTGCAGGGTGGCGGCGTCGACGGTCGCGGCGGTGAAGAACAGCCGCCGCATCATGTGCTGCGGCACCAGCCGCGACAGGTGGGTGGCCGCCCCGAGCGCACCGCGCTCGACCTCCGGCAGCCCGAAGGTGGCGTCCTCGGAGGCCACGATGACGTCGGAGTTGCCGACCAGGCCGATGCCGCCGCCGACGCAGAAGCCGTTCACGGCCGCGACGACGGGCACCGCGCACTCGTAGACCGCCCGGAAGGCGGCGAAGCAACCGCGGTTTGCGTCGATCAGCGCGGTGAATCCCTCGGTGCGCTGCATCTCCTTGATGTCGACCCCGGCGTTGAAGCCGCGGCCCTCCGCCCGCAGGATGACCACGTGGGTCTCGGGGTCTTGGCCGGCGGCCGTGATGGCGTCGGCCAGTTCGAACCAGCCGCGCGACGGGATGGCGTTGACCGGGGGAAAGTCGACGGTGACCGCGACGATGCCCGGTTCGGTGGTGGTGGATGTGATGGGCAAGGCGCCACTTCCTCGTGGGGTAACTACCTAAGCAAGCACTTGCTTGGTACGCTAGCACAGTGACTCGCGCCGAAGCATCCGACGCCGTGAACTTGGGGCTGGCCGGGCGGGTGGTTCTGGTAACCGGCGGGGTCCGGGGGGTGGGCGCCGGCATCAGCTCGGTGTTCGCCGGGCA
Organism: Mycobacterium sp. E183; assembly: GCF_001667735.1. GTDB lineage: Bacteria > Actinomycetota > Actinomycetes > Mycobacteriales > Mycobacteriaceae > Mycobacterium. The sequence continues at coordinate 18,512 of NZ_LZJN01000152.1, read as the reverse complement.
GGGCGCGACGGTCATCACCTGCGCACGGCGGGCCGTCGAGGGCCTGCCGTACGAGTTCCATTCCTGCGACGTCCGCGACGACGACGCCGTGAAGGCGCTCATCGACACCATCGTCGACAGGCACGGCCGGCTCGACGTCGTGGTCAACAACGCCGGCGGTTCGCCGTACGTGCTGACCGCGGAGTCCAGCGCGAAGTTCAACCGCAAGATCATCGAACTCAACCTCATTGGCGCACTGTCGGTTTCCCAACACGCGAACGAGAAGATGCAGAACCAGGACCGCGGCGGGTCGATCATCAACATCTGCAGTCTGTCCGGTCGACGGCCATCGCCCGGCACCGGCGCCTACGGGGCGGCCAAGGCCGGCCTGGAAAGCCTCACACAGACCCTGGCGGTGGAATGGGGGCCGAAGGTCCGGGTGAACTCCTGTGTCGTCGGCATGGTCGAGACCGAGCAATCCGAGCTCTTCTACGGCGACGCCGAGTCCATCGCCGCAATCTCCAAGAACGTGCCGCTGGGCCGACTCGCCAAGCCCGACGACATCGGCTGGGCCGCAGCCTTTTTGGCATCGGACGCGGCGTCCTACATCAGCGGCGCGTCGCTCGAGGTGCACGGCGGGGGCGAGCCGCCGCACTACCTGGCCACAACGAACGCCGGCGCGATCAAGTAGAGGAGACACGAACAATGGGAGTGGTTGACGGCCGCGTGGTCATCGTCACCGGAGCGGGCGGCGGTATCGGTCGCGCGCATGCGCTCGCCTTCGCGGCCGAAGGTGCGCGCGTGGTGGTCAACGACATCGGCGTGGGCCTGGACGGCTCGCCGGCCGGGGGCGGCAGCGCCGCCCAGGGCGTGGTCGACGAAATCACCGCGGCCGGTGGGGAAGCCGTCGCCAACGGATCCAACGTCGCCGACTGGAACGAAGCGGCCGCCCTGATCCAGACCGCCGTCGACACCTTCGGCGGGCTGGACGTGTTGGTCAACAACGCCGGCATCGTCCGCGACAGGATGATGGCCAACACCAGCGAGGAGGAGTTCGACGCCGTTATCGCCGTACATCTCAAGGGCCACTTCGCCACCATGCGGCACGCGGCGTCGTACTGGCGCGGGTTGTCCAAAGAGGGCAAGGCCGTCGACGCGCGGATCGTCAACACCAGTTCGGGCGCCGGCCTGCAGGGCAGCGTCGGGCAGGGCAACTACAGCGCGGCCAAGGCCGGCATCGCGGCGATGACGCTGGTCGGCGCCGCCGAGATGGGCCGCTACGGCGTGACGGTCAACGCCATCGCGCCGTCGGCCCGAACCCGCATGACCGAGACGGTCTTCGCCGAGATGATGGCAACGCAGGACCAGGATTTCGACGCCATGGCGCCCGAGAACGTCTCGCCGCTGGTGGTGTGGCTGGGCAGCGCGGAATCCCGCGACGTGACCGGGAAGGTGTTCGAGGTCGAGGGCGGTAAGATCCGGGTCGCGGAGGGCTGGGCACACGGGCCGCAGATCGACAAGGGCGCAAGGTGGGATCCCGCGGAACTGGGGCCCGTCGTCGCCGACCTGCTCGCCAAGGCCCGCCCGCCGGTTCCCGTGTACGGGGCCTGATTCAGCTACCGGGCAACCGGATCCGGAGCGTTCCAGGGGAGCGACGATGATCCCCAGTGCGTCAGCTCGTTCGCTTCCTCGTTCGCATACAGGTGACGCGGCGGTGTGGCGAAGGTCGCGTAGGGACGACAACGAAGCACCAGTCTGTCTTCGCGCTCGGCCATTTCCCGGACGAACGGCCGGGCTTCCGCGCCCGCCTGGTGTCCGGACATGCGCCAGCCGACGGCCATCATGACGTCGACGGTGAGGTCGGGGTCTTTATCGACGACGGCGTCGGCGTATACCTGCAAGAAGGAGAACGGCCAGCGCTCGTCGAGCACACAAATGCTCACTTTCGGGTCCCGCGCCACCGCGTTCGCCTTCGCGCGTCCGGCCATGGTGGACACGAGCAGCTCATCGTCATCGGTCGGGACGTAATACACGATCGACATGGCCGGGCCGTCATGGCGGCGGCGGTAACCGAAGACACACGTCCGGTGCGTGCGGACGAATTCTCGGCGCTCCGAGGGGAGCATGTCCCGGTCGGGCGGAGCAGTGAACGGCTCGGCGGCCGGGGGCAAGAGTCTCATTGAGTCCCTTTCAGTTTGGCGCGGGCGGCGTCGAGCTGACACCACGCGAATTTATGCCGGAACCAGCTTGAGCGGCAGGGCCTCGTGACGGCGGATGATGTTGTTCATCGCCCACTTCGGTGTTCCGGTGACCTCGATGCGGTCGACGCGCTCAATCAGTGCGCGCAGCATGGCCGACGTTTCCAGGCGCGCCAGACCTTGGCCGGCGCAGGCATGCGCTCCGTGGCCGAAGCCGATTTGACGGCTGGCGTCGCGGCGGATGTCGAAGACTTCGGGTTCCTCCCATTCGCGTTCGTCTCGGTTGGCAGAGGCGTACATCACAAGGGCGCGAGCACCGGACGGCATTGGCGTGCCGGCTATTTCAGTTTGGCTGGCCACCCAGCGCGCGAATGCGCGCAGCGGGGGCTCGTACCGGACCACTTCATTGACGGCGTTCGTCATGAGGCCCGGGTCCTCTTTCAGCAGCCGCCACTGCTCGGGGTGGCTGGCGAACAGGTGCAACGCGTTGGAGATGGCGCTCATGGTGGTGTCGATCGACGGCGCGAGATAGTCGACCATCAGCGGCGGACACTCGCGATGCGACAGCTTGCCTTCGTCGGCGGCAAGCAGAAGCTCGTGTGCCATGCTGCCGTCGAGAACGGCCCGCTGGCGAACCACGCGGCGCGCGAACCGCAGCATTTGCAACGCGCGAGGCGTCGACTTGATCGCTTGCCAGTTCAGCGGGCCGAGGACATCGAAAGTGGCTCCGCCCCAGTCGATGAGGTGATGCCGACCATCCCGCGGCCAACCGATGAGGTCAGGCACCACGGCCAGCGGCAGGGCGGCCGCCAGGTCGTTTACCCCGTCGACCGCACCCTGGGCGAGCGCGGCATCGACGACCGCCGCGGCGGTGGCGTCCACGCTGTCGCTGATCGCACGCAGCACGCGCGGCAACAGTCGGTGCGCGACCAGTTTGCGACGTTGATCGTGCTCGTCGCCGTCGCTGTTGAGGGTCGTGCCTCGCGATAGGCGATTGGTGATCGGGTTCAGGGAGACGCCCCTGCCCGACAGGAACGTCGTGTCGTCACGCAACACGGCCTTGCTCTCGGCGTAGCGGGGGAGCGCGTACGCCTTCTGCTTGGCCAGCCAGACCACCGGGCCGAGGTCGCGCAGGCGCCGGTAGTGCGGGTAGGGATCGACGATGGCGGCGGCGGAGTAGAGGTCGGGTTCGTATACCGGGACACCGGCCGGTGTGCGACGCATCGTTCTCCTCACAGCGCGCCTGGCGGCCACGGCGCACGCTTTCTGACGAAATCGTCACATACGGCGATATGCTCAGTCAAGCCCTGAGGTGCCGTGCCCGGGTGCAACGGATGGTTCGGCGGCGGACGGCCAAGGCCGGCTGCTCCGTTCTCACCGACGGTCCTACCCAGACAAACCGGCCGCGCCTAGCGCGGCTCGCAGACCACGAGCGGGATGACGCGGTCGATGGCCCGACGGTATTCGCGGTAGCGAGGGCAGATCCGCTTCAGCGGCGGCCAATAGCGTTCGCGCTCAGCGTCTGTGGCATCCCGGGCCACCAGATCCAGCTGCCGGGCGCGGATCTGCACCCGCACTTCGGGATGCTCCTTCAGGTTGCGATACCACAACGGGTCTACGTCGCGCCCGCCGAAAGAAGCCGGCAGAATCACCCTTTCGCCGTCGAGCTGTTCAGTGCCCGCGGCTTCGCCGACGTCAGCGTCGACGACGTCGCCCAGGATCTTTCCCAACCTGCAGCGAGGGAAACGTTACGGGTCGCAGATGACGATCGGGATGACGCGGTCCGTCCACGATCGGTAGTCGCCGAATGACGGGTACATGGCATCCAGCTTCGGCCAGTATTCCGCGCGCTCGGCCTCGGTGGCGTCACGGGCCTGCAGCTGCAGCACCTCGTCCTTGATCTGCACGGAGACTTTGGGATTGGCCTTGAGGTTGAGGTACCACAATGGGTTCTTGTCGCTGCCGCCCTTCGATGCGACCAGTACCACCCGGTTCCCTTCGCGTAGATACAGCAGCGGGCTCACCCGCGGTTCACCGGTCTTACGGCCCGTCGTGGTGAGCAGGGCGACCGGCGCGTTGCCGAAGGTGCCGCCCAGTTTTCCGTTGCTGCGTCGGTAGATCCACGTGTTGCCCTTGGCCATCCATTTGATGATGAAGCCGACCCAGGGGGCGTTCAAAGAGCGTGGCTTCGGTTTAGGCATGATGTTCCCTTAGCGCTGGACAAATGGTTGGAAGCGAACCTTGATGTGGTGGATTTCGGCCTTGCCGCTTGAGCTTTCGGCCGGTATCACGAACGTCTCGTTGACTCGTGCGGCCAGCCGACGGCCGCCGAACGCCGCCTTGGTCAGCACGGTGTACGCCGCGTGCACCCGGTCTCCGTCGATTCGGTAATCCGGCGGCGTCGTGTCCGCGAGAAATCGGTACTGCGGACCACGATTCATGCTGCGGCGCAGATGGTTTCCGGAGAACCCGTTCTTGATCCCTTGCTCGACGCGGGTGCACCGCGCGGCGAACGGAACGGAGTCGCCGTGATGGCTGACAAGCGCGTCGATGTAGGCCTGCGCCGCGGCGATGCGGCTCTCTTCGGAGACGAGCACCGAGAGGCTAGATGCGTTCGATGATGGTGCCGGTTGACAGGGCACCGCCCGCGCACATGGTGATCAGCGCGGTGCTCTGGTCGGTGCGCTCCAGCTCGTGCAGCGCGGTGGTGATCAGCCGGCTGCCGGTGCTGCCCACCGGGTGGCCCAACGCGATCGCCCCACCGTTCACGTTCACCTTGTCCATGTCCGGGTTGTGCACCCGCGCCCAGGACAGCACCACCGACGCGAACGCCTCGTTGATCTCGGTGATGTCGATGTCACCAATCTTCATGCCGGCCTTTTCCAGAACCTTGGCGGTGGACTGGACGGGGCCGTCGAGGTGGTAGTACGGCTCGGCGCCGACCAGCGCCTGGCTGACGATGCGGGCCCGCGGCCGCAATCCGAGCGACTTGGCCTTGTCCTCGTCCATCCACAGCACCGCCGCGGCGCCATCGGAGATCTGCGACGACGTTCCCGCCGTGTGGATTCCGCCCTCGATGACCGGCTTCAGCGAGCTCAGCCCCGACAGGGTGGTCTCCCGCAGGCCCTGGTCGCGGGAGATGGTCACCCGCTCGGACGTCGGCTGCTTGTTCTCGTCCAGTGCCGGCGCCTCGATCGGGGAGATCTCGCGGTCGAACCGGCCTTCCTCCCACGCCCGCTTGGCCTTGGCCTGCGATTGGTAGCCGAACTCGTCGATGTCGTCGCGGGTGATGCCCCGCCGCTTGGCGATCCGCTCGGCCGCGGTGAACTGGTCGGGCAGGTCGATGTCCCACGACGCGGGCCGCAGGATGCTTCGGTCGGGACCGGCGTTGGCGCCGAGTCCGACGCGGCTCATGGCCTCGATTCCGCAGGCGATGCCGATGTCGATGGCACCCGCCGCGATCAACCCGGCCACCAGCCCGTTGGCCTGCTGGCTGCTGCCGCACTGGCAGTCCACGGTCGTGGCGCCGACGTGCTCCGGCAGCCCGGCGACCAGCCAGCTGACCCGGGTGATGTTGTTGGACTGCTCGCCGAACTGCGTCACGCAGCCGCCGATGACCTGTTCGACGTCGCCGGCGTCGATGCCGGCCTTCTCCACCAGCGCCCTCTGCACCGCGCCAAGCAGCTCGGTCGCATGCAGCCCTGACAGCCATCCGTTGCGCTTGCCGATGGGGCTGCGGGTGGCTTCGACGATTACCGGGTTACCCATTCCGTCAGGCTAGAACACGTTTCATTAGTCTGACAAGCGACGATGGTGACCTGCCTTTTATCTGCGCAGGAGCCGTGTTTTACTGGCACTAGAACACGTTGCAATTGAGGAGCGCACACATCATGGCACCCCCCAACATCCCCGCCGACTTCGACTTTCTCGACCCCGACGTCAACCTCGCCGGGCTGCCCGTCGCGGAACTCGCCGAGCTGCGCAAGGCGGAGCCCATCCACTGGGTCGACATCCCCAATGGCGCGGGCGGGTTCGAGGACCACGGATATTGGCTCGTCACCAAGCACGCCGACGTCAAGGAGGTGTCCAAGCGCAGCGACATCTTCTCGAGCTGGATGAACGGCGCCATCCCGACGTGGCCGCCGGAGATGAAGCGCGAGCAGGTCGAGCTGCAGCGCAGCGTCATGCTCAACATGGACGCACCCCACCACACCCGGCTGCGCAAGATCATCTCGCGCGGCTTCACGCCACGGGCCATCGGACGGCTGGAGGCCGAGCTGGCCCAGCGTGCCCAGAACATCGCGAAGACCGCGGCGCACGAGGGCAGCGGCGACTTCGTCGAGCAGGTCTCGTGCGAGCTGCCGCTGCAAGCCATCGCGGGCCTGCTCGGCGTTCCCCAGGAGGATCGCGACAAGCTCTTCCGCTGGTCCAACGAGATGACCGGCGGCACCGACCCCGAGTACGCTCACGTCGATCCCGCGCAGTCGTCGATGGAACTGATCACCTACGCCATGGCGATGGCCGCGGAGCGCAGCAAGAACCCCACCGACGACATCGTCACCACGCTCGTCCAGGCCGACATCGACGGCGAGAAGCTCTCCGACGACGAGTTCGGTTTCTTCGTGGTGATGCTCGCGGTGGCGGGCAACGAGACCACGCGCAACTCGATCACCCACGGCATGTGATCGGCGACCGCGTTGAAGATGAGGTTGATGGTCATGCGGGCCAGGTTCGCGCCGATGCAGTAGTGGGCGCCGGTGCCACCGAACCCGACGTGGGGGTTCGGGTCGCGCAGGATGTTGAAGGCGTGCGGATCAAGAAGGGCGAACGGGTGGTGATGTCCTACCGCTCGGCCAACTTCGACGAAGAGGTCTTCGAGGACCCGCACGCCTTCAACATCCTGCGCGACCCGAACCCCCACGTCGGGTTCGGTGGCACCGGCGCCCACTACTGCATCGGCGCGAACCTGGCCCGCATGACCATCAACCTCATCTTCAACGCGGTCGCCGATCACATGCCGGACCTCAAGCCGGTCGGCGAGCCCGAGCGGCTGCGGTCGGGCTGGCTCAACGGAATCAAGCATTGGCAGGTGGACTACACCGGCAAGACCGCGGTGACGTCCTGATGGACTTCAATCTCACTGCGACGCAACAAGCCGTCGCGGATGTGGTGACGTCCGTTCTGGATCGGGACCTCGGCTGGGACGCGTTGGTCAGCGGCGGGGTGACGGCGCTGCCGGTGCCCGAGCGCCTCGGCGGCGACGGCGTCGGCCTGCCCGAGGTCGCCACGGTGCTCACCGAGATAGGCCGCCACGGCGCCATCACGCCGGCGCTGGCCACCCTCGGCTTCGGCGTGGCGCCGCTGCTTGACCTGGCGTCCGATGAACAACAGGACCGGTTCCTGGCCACGGTCGCCAAGGGCGGCGTGCTGACGGCCGCGCTGAACGAGCCCGGCGCCGCGTTGCCCGACCGGCCGTCGACCACCTTCGCCGACGGCCGGCTGTCGGGCACCAAAGTGGCTGTGCCGTATGCCGAATCCGCCGACTGGATGGTCGTGACCGCGGACAGCGCGGTCGTGGTGGTGTCGCCGAAGGCCGACGGTGTGGCGGTGGTCAAGACGCCGACATCGAACGGTGCGGACGAGTACAGCGTCACGTTCGCCGACGTCGCTGTCGGCGACTCCGATGTGCTCGCCGGCGCCCAGGCGCATCGGGTCAATCAGCTCGCCTTGGCGGCCGTCGGCGCCTACGCCGACGGGCTGGTGGCCGGGGCGCTGCGCCTCACCGCGGACTACGTGGCCAACCGCAAGCAGTTCGGCAAGCCGCTGTCCACGTTCCAGACGGTGGCGGCGCAGCTGGCGGAGGTCTACATCGCCTCGCGCACCATCGATTTGGCGGCCAAGTCGGTGGTGTGGCGGCTGTCCGAAGGCCGGGACGCCGACGACGACCTGGACGTGCTCGGCTACTGGATCACTTCGCAGGCCCCGCCGGTGATGCAGACCTGCCATCACCTGCACGGTGGCATGGGCATGGACATCACCTACCCGATGCACCGGTATTACTCCACGATCAAGGACCTGTCCCGGCTGCTGGGCGGTTCTTCTCATCGTCTCGACCTGGTGGGAGCGCAATGTTCATAGACCTCACTCCGGAGCAGCGTCAGCTGCAAGCGGAACTGCGGGAGTACTTTTCGAACCTGATCTCGTCCGACGAGATGAAGGCGATGGAGCAGGACCGGCACAACGAGGCCTACCGCGCGGTGATCCGGCGGATGGGCCGCGACGGCAAGCTCGGGGTGGGGTGGCCAAAAGAGTTCGGCGGCTTGGGCTTCGGGCCCATCGAGCAGTCGATCTTCGTCAACGAGGCGCATCGGGCCGACGTTCCGCTGCCCGCGGTCACGCTGCAGACCGTCGGGCCGACGCTGCAGCAGTTCGGCAGCGAAGCGCAGAAAAAGAAGTTCCTGCCGGCGATCTTGGCGGGCGAGGTGCACTTCGCGATCGGTTACAGCGAGCCCGAGGCCGGCACCGACCTGGCGTCCCTGCGGACGACCGCCGTCCGTCAGGGCGACGAGTACATCGTCAACGGCCAGAAGATGTGGACCACCGGCGGACACGACGCCGACTACATCTGGCTGGCCTGCCGCACCGACCCGGAAGCCGTTAAACACAAGGGCATTTCGATCCTGATCGTGGACACGAAGGATCCCGGGTTCTCCTGGACGCCGATCATCCTGTCCGACGGCGCCCACCACACCAACGCCACCTACTACAACGACGTGCGGGTGCCCGCCGACATGCTGGTCGGCGAGGAGAACGGCGGCTGGCGGCTCATCACCACTCAGCTCAACAACGAACGTGTCATGCTCGGCCCCGCGGGCCGCACGGCCGGCATCTACGACCGCTTGCACGCCTGGGCGTCCAAGCCGGGCAGCGACGGGATCACCCCGATCGACCACCAGGACGTCAAGCGGGCCCTCGGTGAGATCCACGCGATGTGGCGAATCAACGAGCTGCTCAACTGGCAGGTGGCCGCGGCCGGTGAAGACATCAACATGGCCGACGCCGCCGCCACGAAAGTCTTTGGCACCGAGCGGATCCAGTACATCGGCCGGCTCGCCGAGGAGATCGTCGGCAAGTATGGCAACGCGGCCGACTCGGACACCGCGGAGCTGCTGAACTGGCTGGACTCGCAAACCAAGCGCAACCTGGTCATCACCTTCGGTGGAGGCGTCAACGAAGTCATGCGAGAAATGATCGCGGCGGCAGGCCTCAAAGTGCCGAGGGTCCCTCGATGACCGACACGGACGACATCAAGAAGGCTGTCGCCGAGATCACGTCCACTGTCGTCGCCGCACCCCGCACGGGCCGGGATCCGGTCAACCAGCCGATCATCAACAACTGGGTCGAGGCGCTGGGCGACCGCAACCCGATCTACGTCGACGAGGCCGCGGCCAAGGCCGCCGGTCATCCCGGACTTGTCGCGCCCCCGGCGATGATCCAGGTGTGGACGATGTTCGGACTGGGCGGCGAGCGTCCGACGGACGATCCCATGGGTCCGATCATGGAATTGTTCGACGGCGCAGGCTATGTCGGCGTGGTCGCCACCAACTGCGAGCAGACCTACCACCGGTATCTGCGTCCCGGCGAGCGGGTGACCGTGCACTCCGAGATGCGTGACGTGGTCGGGCCAAAACAGACCGCTCTCGGCGAAGGCTGGTTCATCAACCAGCACATCACCTGGCGCGTCGGTGACGAGGATGTCGCCGAGATGGCATGGCGCATACTCAAATTCAAGCCGCGCGAGACATCCGAGACGGCGCGGTCTTCGATTCCCGAGGATTTGGACGCCGACGCCCTGATGCGCCCGGCGGTTTCCCGGGACACCGCGTTCTTCTGGGAGGGTGTCAAGGCACACGAGCTGCGCATTCAGCGGCGGCCCGACGGCAGTCTGCAGCACCCGCCGGTGCCGGCGGTGTGGCAGGACAAAGAGCAGCCGATCGACTTTGTGGTGGCCGGCGGCACGGGCACGGTGTACAGCTTCGTAGTGCACCACGCGCCCAAGGTTCCCGGGCGCACGCTGCCCTTCGTGATCGCCCTGGTCGAACTCGAGGAAGGGGTCCGGATGCTGGGCGAGCTGCGCGGGGTGGACCCTGCCGCGGTGAAGATCGGAATGCCTGTTCGCGCAACCTATATCGACTTTCCCGCCGGTGAGTCCGGCCCGGAATGGACCCTGTACGCATGGGAGCCCCAAGCATGAGTGCGCCCGTCGTCGAAGTGGGTACGAAGCTGCCCGAGCTCAAGATCGAAGGCACGCCCACCTTCATCATCTCGACGGCCATCGCCACCCGCGACTTTCAGGACGTGCACCACGACCGGGATCTGGCCCAGGCCAAGGGATCGAAGGATATCTTCGTCAACATCCTCACCGACACCGGGCTGGTACAGCGCTTCCTGACCGACTGGGCCGGGCCGACCGCGATGATCAAGTCGATCGGTCTGCGGCTGGGCGTGCCGTGGTACGCCTACGACACCATCACCTTCTCAGGTGAGGTGACCGCGGTGGAAGACGGGTTGATCACCGTGAAGGTGTTCGGCCGCAACAGCCTTGGTGACCACGTCATCGCGACCGCCACGCTCACGATTGGGGACGCTTAATGTTGTCGGGTAAGGCCGCCATCGTCGGCATCGGTGCCACCGACTTCTCGAAGAATTCCGGCCGAAGCGAGCTGCGCCTGGCGGCCGAGGCGGTTCTGGATGCGCTCGACGACGCGGGCCTCAAGCCGTCGGACGTCGACGGCCTCACCACCTTCACGATGGACAGCAACAACGAGACCGCGGTGGCGCGTGCGACCGGCATCGGCGACCTGAGATTCTTCGCGCAGACGGGTTACGGCGGCGGTGCGGCGTGCGGGACCGTCGCACACGCAGCAGCGGCCGTCGCGACCGGGCTGGCGGACGTCGTGGTGGCCTACCGCGCGTTCAACGAACGGTCCGGCCAGCGTTTCGGTCAGGTGCAAAGTCGCCTCGCGGGGACCCCTGGGGCACAGGCCGATTCGACGGCAGCCGACAACTCCTTCTCGTATCCGCATGGCCTTTCGACACCGGCCGCGCAGGTGGCCATGATCGCGCAGCGGTACATGCACTGGTCCGGTGCCACCAGCCGTGACTTCGGCGCCATCTCGGTCGCAGACCGCAAGCACGCGGCCAAGAACCCGAAGGCGTACTTCTACGAGAAGCCGATAACCATTGACGACCACCAGAATTCGCGGTGGATCGCCGAGCCGTTGCGGCTGCTGGACTGCTGCCAGGAGACCGACGGCGCGGTGGCCCTCGTGGTGACCTCGGTGGAGCGGGCGCGAGACCTCAAGCAGCGGCCCGCCGTCATCGAGGCGGCGGCCCAGGGCGCCAGCCCCGACCAGTACACCATGGTGAGCTACTACCGCTCCGAACTCGGCCTGCCCGAGATGGGTGTGGTCGGCAAGCAGCTCTGGCAGCAATCGGGCCTGAAGCCGGACGATATTCAGACCGCCGTGATCTACGACCACTTCACTCCGTTCACACTGATTCAGTTGGAGGAGTTGGGATTCTGCGCCAAGGGCGAGGCCAAAGACTTCATCGCCAACGGCGCGGTCGAGGTGGGCGGTCGGCTGCCGATCAATACCCACGGCGGCCAGCTCGGTGAGGCCTACATCCACGGGATGAACGGAATCGCGGAGGGTGTCCGGCAATTGCGCGGGACCTCGGTCAACCCGGTCCCCGACGTCGAGCACGTCCTCGTCACCGCGGGAACCGGCGTGCCCACGTCAGGCCTCATCCTCGGCTAACGCTGCCATTCGCGTTCGAGTGTGCGGCCTGCCGCACGTTCGCGTTCGACTGTGCGGCCTGCCGCACACTCGACGGCAGTCGGCTAAGAACGCGCGACGACCGAATACACGGTCTCCATGCCGCGCCGGCCCTTGATCTCGACCTGCTCCGAGTGGCCCCAGACATATTCCGGCTCAACGGCATCGCGCACGCGGCTGCTGACCATCACGGCCGGGCGCCCGGCCCGCCCGGCGATGCCGGCCAGCCGGAACGCCACGTTGGTCGCGTCGCCAATCACGGCCGTGACCGTTCTCGTCATCGCGGCGATCGCGGCCCGGCCCTGCACCACCCCCCAGCCCATGCGGATCGGCGAGCCGTCCGGGCTCCGCAGGGGGAGGGTGGGCCCGAGCTCCTCGACCCTCCGGTTCGCGGCGAGCGCGAAGTCGATCGCGAGCTCATTGGCCTTTGGAATCGTCCGCAGCTCCCAGACGGCATACAGCGCATCGCCGGCGTAGTGGTTGAGCGTGCCGCGGTGGGCGCGCAGCACCTGGTTGAGGTCGTGCCACAGATAGTTCAGGCTCTGGGCGATCACCCGGTTGTCGGTGACCTCCGAGATCGTCGAGTAGTTGGTGATATCGCCGACCACCATCACCATGGTCTCCTCGGCGATCCGGGTCAGGGTCGGGCTGGTGTTGGTCAACCCCGCTGCATTGAACCGGTCCGATCGGAAGATCAGCACGACGTCGCCGATCGAGATCTGGTCGTCGGGCTTGATGGGGACCTGCACGGCGCGTTCCAGCGGCATGCCGTTGAGCAACGTTCCGTTGGTGCTGGTGTCGATGAGGTAGGCCCGGTCGGTTACGACGTCGAGACGGATCTCGAGGTGGTTACGGGAGATGTTCGGGTCCTGGATAACCAGCCGGCGCGCTTCGTCGATGCCCGCGCACTGACGGCCGACGAATAGTTGATCGAAGATCGGCACGAGCTTCTCGCCGCCGTTCAAGTGCATGACCAGATTGGCCAGCGGCTTGTTCAACCAATCGGGGCGCATGGCTTAACGACCTCGCCGCACTCGAACGGCAGGGTGTGCGAGCGAGACCCGTCGTTGAGTGCCACGCCCGCCCTGACCACTCTGTGCACACACTAAGCGTCTGCCATCTGAACGTGCTGAGCTGTTAGCTGCAGGGGTAATCGTATCCGACGCTCAGCGAACGAGCGTCGGCTGCGCTTCGAGTGCGGCCCGGGCCGCTTTCCGCCCGGCTTGCAGGGCGGCGTCGATGTTTTTGAAGTCCAGTGGACCGATCGCCGAGACGTCAGGCTCGATGATCGCCGTGACCCGGGGGAGCTCGCGCAGGTTCCACTTGGGTGCCGCGAGTTCGACGCTGCGAAGCAACGTGTCTTGCAGCGGAGGCAGGGCCGCATCCGTGCCTGTCACGAGCCGCCGGACGAACGCGGGAGGCTGAAGCTTCGCCGGCAGCGGGCCAAAGCCCTTCGACGGCACCCACGTCGTGCGCAGATCGACGCATATCACTTCGCCGTCGGGGTCGGCACACATCACGTCGGCCGGGAGGATGTTCATCAATCCGCCGTCCACGAGCAGCCGCTCGCGATGTTGCACCGGCGGCAGGAGACCGGGTATCGAGATCGATGCGCGCACGGCGACCCACAGCAGCCCACGGCGATGGATGATCTGTTCGCCCGTGATGATGTCGGTGGAGACGGAGAAGAACTCCCTCGGCAGGTGCTCGATCAGGGTGGTGCTGCCGAAGAATCCCTCTATCAGACGGTCGACACGGCGACCTCGGGTGAGGGCTATCGCAGGGATCGTGTAGTCGCTGACCGGCCTGGTCTCGGCAACGTACTTCCGCGCCGCCGCGGTGCAATCCCGCGCGTCCAGCCCCAACGCGAAGGTGGCGGCGGCGAGGGCACCGGAACTGGTTCCGCCGAACCGGTCGATGACGATGCCCGCCCGCGTGAGCTCTTCGTAGACGCCGTAATGCGCGAGGCCCCGCGCGCCCCCGCCCCCCAGCACGAGACCGATAGAGCGCCCGGTGATTCTGCGGGCCAGCGCGCCGATTCCGTCGTCGTCGGCGGGGTGATGCGATACGGGCTGCAGCAGATCCCACCAGCTCGGGTCCGGCACGACGCCACAAGTGACCAGGTGGACCGGCCCTTGCGTCACCGGTGGTTCGAGCGTGGCCGGCGGATGGGTTTGATCGGCAAGGACCACGACTCGGTCGCTCTGCGCGGTGACATAGCGTCGCCAGCTGTCGCCCGAGCCCCGGTCGGCCACCAGCAACACCCAATCGTTGCTCCGCTCGACGCGGTCGAGGGTCTCGCTGAACGCTTCGACGAGCTCGCCGTAATGATTGGCCGCCGCCGTCGTTTCGACCGGCGGCGCGACGACGGCCGCCCGACCGTGCGATCTCAGCCGAGTCGCGATCGCCTCGATGATCGGCATGGCAACCGCATCCCCGGTCGACACCACGCCGACGACCCGCCGACCGCGAGAGACGGTGGCGGCTCGTGACTCGCGAAGCATTACCGCCATCGCTCGGAACATCGCCGATTGCAATTGCGGCGCCTTGGCGAGCACCTCGCTGAACGCGTCAGCGGCGATCCTCCAGACGACGCCGTCCCGAAGGGCTCGTACTCCGGCCGAGCGAGCGGCGCCGGTGATCACGCCCAGGTCTCCGATCGAGTCACCGGACGCCATCTCACGAAGCACCTGTCCGTCGATGCCGATGGCCGCGAATCGCCCCGAGGCGATTACATAGATTGCGTCCGACGGGTCCCCAAGGTGAAAGAGCCACTCGTTGGCGAGAACGTGCTGGCGACCTACGGTCTTCGTGAGCAGGTCGAGTTGTTCGTCGTCGATATCGGCGAATATCGGCATGCTCCGCAGTGCGGTTCGCTCGTCGGCCGCACGCGGCTCGGGCGACTGCCCTTCAGCGACCATGAAAGGACGAAAGCATATTGCGCCGTCTAGCGGTAGTCCGCCCGGCGCAAAGCCGCTACGCGGGGACCAGCTCGACGCCGCTGAGCACCGCGGCGTTGTCGCGCGAAGGCGCGACAACGCTAGCCACGAAACGGCCGTCCTCTTTCCACAGGTTGACGCGCAGCGTCTCGCCCGGGAACGCCACGCCGGCGAAGCGCGCGCCGTACGCGGCCACCGCGCCGGCGTCACCGTCCAGCAGCGTGTCGACGATGGCCTTGCACGTCATGCCGTAGGTGCACAGGCCGTGCAGGATCGGTTGCGAAAAGCCATTGGCCGCTGCGAAATCCGGGTCGGAGTGCAGCGGGTTGCGGTCGCCGCACAGCCGGTAGAGCAGCGCCTGCTGCGGCAGGAGCGGCACCGCCACCTCCACGTCGGGCGCCCGGTCCGGCGCGGCGTCCGACGTCGACGGCCCACGCTCGCCGCCGAATCCGCCCTCACCGCGGGCGAAGATGGACCGCCGCTGCGTCCACAGCAGCGTGCCGTCGGGCGCGCTGACGGTCGTCTCACTCCAGATCACCGCGGCCTTGCCCTTGTCCCAGATGTCGGTGAACCGGGTGACGGCGCGGGCCGAACCCGACGGCGGCAGCGGGCCGGGCACCTCCACCCGCTCGCTGGCGTGCAGCACCTTGCCCAGCTCGATGTCGATGCCGGGGAATTGCACGATCGGCGGTTTGGTCATGTGAAAGGACGCCGCCACGTTGCCGAACGTCGGCAGCACCTGCGGTGTGTCGTCAACCAGGTAACGCAGTTCGCGTGGATCCATCGGATCCTTGCCGGCGCCCAACGCCAAGTGGTAGAGCTGCACGTCGCTGCTCGTCCACGAGAAATCGATCGGGTCCAGCTCGGCGGCCAGTGCGACGTCTACATCGATGGGCATCAGCGTTCCCCCGCAATGTGCAGCGCGGCCAAGTAGCCGAACGTCATCGCCGGGCCGATGGTCCCGCCCGGACCCGGGTAGGTGTGACCCATCACCGGGGCGCTGACATTGCCTGCGGCGTAAAGGCCTTCGATGATCGAGCCGTCGTCGCGCAGCGCACGGCCGTGGACGTCGGTGCGGACGCCGCCCTTGGTGCCCAGGTCACCGGGCACCATCTTGGCGGCATAGTACGGAGCGTGGGCGAGCTCACCCAGGTTGGGATTCGGCTTGTTCGTCGGGTCGCCGTAGTAGCGGTCGTACGCGCTCTCGCCGCGGTGGAAGTCTTCGTCGACGCCGGACCTGGCGAAGCCGTTGAATCGCGCCACCGTCGCGGTGAAGTCCGCGACCGGCAGGCCGGCCTTCTGCGCCAGCTCCTCGAGGGTGTCGGCGGAGATGATGACCCCCGACTCCAGCCACTTGCGGGGAATGCGTTGTCCCGGCTGCAATCCCGCGAAGATGTAGCGGTCGCGGTATTGCTGGTCGAACACCAGCCACGCCGGAATGTTCTCGCCCGGCCCGGGGCCCTGGCCGAATTCTCCGCCATACATGTGGTGGCAGGCCTCGACGTAGGGCATCGACTCGTTCATGAACCGCTTGCCCGACATGTTGACGATGATCGATCCCGGCGAATTGCGCTCGGACAACGCGAACCACGGCGCGCCCACCAGCGGCACGGTCGGGCCCCACCAGGCGTCTTCCATCAGTTCGAGTGCGGCGCCGAGCTTTTCGGCGGCGACGATGCCATCACCGGTGTTGTCCTTGGCGCCGACGGTCCACTCGGTGGTGATCGGCGCGCGCTGATACTTCACCCGCATCTGCTCGTTGTGCTCGAAACCACCGGAGGCGAGGATCACCCCGCGCCGCGCCCGGATCAGCCGCGGCTCCGACGACTCCGACGCGCCGGTGTCGCGAACGTAGACTCCGCGCACGACGCCGTCCTCGACGTACAGGTCGGTGAGCGCGGTGTTGAGCAGCACCGGGACCCCGGCCTGCTGCAACCCGATCCGCAGCGGGCCGATCAACGCCCGGCCCATGCCGACGAGGTTCTTACCGGTCGCCTTCGCCCACATCGTGCGGGCGCCGACCTTCAGGCTGCGCAGCACACCCCGAGGGTGGCGCTTCAGCTGGTTCAGCCGCACGTAATCCTGTTGCATCACAACGACGTTGAGCGGCACCTTGCCGTATGCCGGCTCGAGCCCGGGCATGTCGGCGCCCAGCTTGCGCGCGTCGAACGGCTTCGGCTCGATCGAACGTCCCTCGGCGCGACCGCCCGGCGCCTCCGGGTAGTAGTCGGAGTAGCGCGGAACCCAGCACATCTTCAGCGGGGTGTGCTTCAGCACGAACGAGAGCATCTCGGGTCCGCGCTCGAGGTACGTGTCGATGCGTTCCGGCTCGACGACGTTGCCGACGATGCCGTGCAGGTAGGTCCGGGCCGCCTCCGGGTTGTCCCGGACGCCGTCACGCTTGAGCACCTCGTTGTTGGGAATCCAGACGCCCCCACCCGAGCGGGCGGTCGAGCCGCCGAAGTGCGCAGCCTTCTCGATGACTACTGTGGAGAGGCCCCGGTGAGCGGCGGTAAGCGCAGCTACCATGCCGGCTCCGCCGCTGCCGACCACGACGACGTCGAGCTCCTGTGCTGTCATGTAGAACACGTTATAGAATTGCCCGGGCCGGGCGCTACTGGGCCGGTCACACGAACGAGGGGACTTCTGCAGATGCTCAGTGTTGCGACACGAGACGAGCTCGCTGCCGACCTGGCGCAGGCTGAGCGGAGCCGCTCACCGATCGCTCCGCTGACCGCCGCTCATCCGGAGATCGACGTCGTCGACGCCTATGAGATCCAGCTGATCAACATCCGCCAGCGGGTGGCCGAGGGAGCCCGCGTGTTGGGCCATAAGGTCGGCCTGTCGTCGAAGGCGATCCAGCAGATGATGGGGGTCGACGAGCCGGACTACGGGCATTTGCTCGACGAGATGCAATTGTTCGAAGACACCCCGGTTAAGGCGAGCCGCTACCTGTGGCCCCGGGTCGAGGTGGAGGTCGGCTTCATCCTCAACGCCGACCTGCCGGGAGCCGACTGCACGGAGGACGACGTGCTGGCGGCCACCGAGGCGCTGGTCCCGTCGATCGAGTTGATCGACACCCGGATCACCGACTGGAAGATCGAGTTGTGCGACACCATCGCCGACAACGCGTCGTCGGCGGGCTTCGTGCTGGGCAAGGCGCGCGTCTCCCCGGGCGACGTCGACATCAAAGGGATCGATGCGGTCCTCAGCTGCAACGGTGAGGTCGTCGCCAAGGGCCGCACCGACGCGGTGCTCGGCAACCCCCTCACCGCGGTGGCCTGGCTGGCCCGCAAGGTGGAGGGCTTCGGCGTGCGGTTGCGCAAAGGCGACTTGGTACTTCCGGGCTCGTGTATGCGCGCGATCGACGCGCACGCCGGCGACGATTTTGTGGCCGACTTCACGGGCCTGGGATCTGTTCATTTGTCATTCGAATAGTCTCGGATTAAGTCGTCGGACTTAAATAGCGAGCTTCGCAAAAGGAGCGTCAGATGCCGGCTAAGGCGAGTGTGGCCATTGTCGGGTCGGGAAACATCAGTACTGACCTGCTCTACAAG
>NZ_LZJN01000151.1 GCF_001667735.1 Mycobacterium sp. E183 | reverse complement strand
TCGCTGATGGTCAGCGGCGGCAGCAGCCGGATGATGTTGCCGAACATGCCGCACGTCAACACGACGACGCCGGCGGCATGGGCCGCCTTGGACAGCTTCTGAGTCAGCTCCGCGTCGGGCTCGGCGGTACCTGACTTGACCAACTCGATGGCGATCATGGCGCCGCGGCCGCGCACCTCGCCGATCCGGTCGTCGCCGGCCTGCAGGCGCAGCAACGGCTCGGTGATCAGCCGTTCCAGTTGCCGGGCCCGCTCGATCAGCCCGTCACTTTCGATCGTTGAAATGGTGGCCAATGCTGCAGCACAAGCGATCGGGTTGCCACCGAATGTGCCGCCCAACCCGCCGACATGCGACGCGTCCATGATCTGCGCCCGGCCGGTGACCGCCGACAGCGGCAGCCCGTCGGCGATGCCCTTGGCGGTGCAGATCAGGTCGGGTTCGATGCCCTCGTGTTCGCACGCGAACATGGCGCCGGTGCGCGCAAACCCGGTCTGCACCTCGTCGGCGATGAACACCACGTCGTTGTTGCGGCACCAGTCGAGCAGGGCCGGCAGGAATCCCTCGGCCGGCACGATGAAGCCGCCTTCGCCGGCGATCGGTTCGATGATGACCGCGGCGAGGCTGTCGGCGCCGACCTGGCTCTCGATGACGTCGATCGCCCGCGCGGCGGCCTTCTCCCCGTCGGTGGCCAGCTCCTTGTCGAGAAGCCCGTCCCGGTACGGGTAGGACACCGGGGCCCGGTAGACCTCCGGCGCGAACGGGCCAAAGCCGCTCTTGTACGGCTTGGACTTGGCGGTCAGCGCCATCGCCAGGTTGGTGCGGCCGTGGTACGCGTGGTTGAACGCCACGACGGCGGGCTTGCGGGTGTACGCGCGGGCGACCTTGACGGCGTTCTCGACGGCTTCCGCACCGGAGTTGAACAGCACCGAGCGCTTCTCGCCGGAGCCCGGCGTGATCCGGTTGAGCTCCTCGGCGACGGCGACGTACTGCTCGTACGGCACGACCATGAAGCAGGTGTGGGTGAATTCGGCGACCTGGGCGCGCACCGCCTCCACCACCCGGGGCGAGGAGTTGCCGACGGTGGTGACCGCGATGCCGGAGGCCAGGTCGATGAGCCGGTTGCCGTCGACGTCCTCGATGATGCCGCCGAACGCCCGCGCCACGAACACCGGCAGCGAGACGTTCACCCCGTGCGACACCGCCGCGGCGCGGCGTTTGGTCAGCTCCAGCGAAGCGGGACCGGGGATTTCGGTGACCAGCTGGCGTGTCTGCTCGAGGCCGGCCACGATCTTCTCCTCACCGCGGCGCGCCTGTCACGTCGCGACTCAAGCCTATCCGGCGCGTCCCCGCCCGGCCTCTCATGTACGGCGGCGCTCGGGGGCGACCTGCGGCAATGGCACACTGGCCGGTACGAGGTGCGCGGCCCGCGGGTCGTCCCGGCCACCGATGGCCTTCAGTGCCACGACGAAGCCACTACGAAGCCACTACGAAAAGACAGGCCCGTTCATGGAAAGTTTGATCCTGTTCCTGCCCTTCCTGCTCATCATGGGCGGGTTCATGTACTTCGCCTCGCGCCGGCAGAAGCGGGCGATGCAGGCCACCATCGACCTGCACGAGTCGTTGCAGCCGGGCGACCGCGTGCACACCACATCCGGGCTCGAGGCCACGGTCGTCGAGATCACGGACGACACCGTCGACCTCGAGATCGCGCCCGGGGTGGTCACGACCTGGATGAAGCTGGCGATCCGCGACCGGATACTGCCCGACGAGGACGACCTCGCTGAGGACGACGACGCCGACGATTTGGAGGAATTCGGCGACAACCGGGCGACCAAGGATTCCTGACGGCGATTGCGGCCCAAACCCACCAGCGGCGCGATCGCGGTGAGGGAGGCACGTAGTCTTTTCTAGGCTCTGTCCGGGGTAAGAAACCGATTCTCGAGGAGATAGAAGGAACGTGGCATCGTCTTCGGCGCCGGTGCACCCTGCCCGCTACCTGTCCGTCTTCCTGTTGCTGCTCGTCGGCGTCTATCTGCTGGTGTTCCTGACCGGCGACAAGCGGGCCGCACCCAAGCTCGGCATCGACCTGCAGGGTGGCACCCGCGTCACGTTGACCGCGCGCACCCCGGACGGCTCACGTCCGAGCCGCGACGCGCTGGCACAGGCGCAGCAGATCATCAGCGCGCGCGTCAACGGGCTGGGCGTCTCCGGTTCGGAAGTCGTGGTCGACGGCGACAACCTGGTCATTACCGTGCCCGGCAACGACGGCAACGAGGCCCGCAACCTGGGGCAGACCGCTCGTCTCTACATCCGCCCGGTGCTGAACTCGATGCCGGCGCAGGAGCTCCAGCCCAAGCCTGCGCCGCAGGCGCCCCCGCCCGGGCAGGCGCCGCCGCCGGGCCAGCCTGCGCCCGGGCAGGCGCCGCCCCCGGGCCTCGCCCCGCCGCCGGGGCAGGCGCCGCCCGGCCAGCCCGCACCGGCGCAACCCGCACCGCAGGGTGGACGGCCGCCGGCCCAGCCACGGCCGTATCCGCAGGACCCGCCGCCGTCGTCGTCGTGTTGACGTGCGGCATGTTCGGCAACATCATCCGGCTGCTGCCGCCGCTGACCATCAGCGA
>NZ_LZJN01000150.1 GCF_001667735.1 Mycobacterium sp. E183 | reverse complement strand
GGCGACTGGAAGTGGTAGAGCGGGTCCGCGTGCGCCGGGCCCACCGCGGTCGCGGCCGCCAGGAGCGGAACCGCGGCGACCATTGATGCCTTCATGATGACGTTGTAATCCTTTTGGGCGGCCAGGTGAAGGCCCCCGCGCAAACTCATTTCGGGATTATCGGTCCGGTCCACCGGCGCACAGGCTTACGCTCAGCAAATGATGAGGACCCTCGCTGTCGCCGCCGCGACGGTCGCGGCCGCCACCGTGATGCCGGCGACCGCGCACGCGGACACCCAGAACTTTCAATCGCCGTCCGGCAACATCTACTGCGTCCTGGGCGGCTTCGGTGTGGCGTGCGACATCAGCGACTTCGACTACCAGCCACCGCCGCCACCGGAGTGCGGCAAGCATCTCGCCTGGGGCAACCGCTTCGTGTTGAACCTGGGCGAGCCGGCCGCCATCCACTGCCACGGCGACACCCTGCGCTTCGCCGGCGAGCCGACCCTCGACTACGGCCAGACCCAGTCCGCGGGCACGATCACCTGCGACAGCGAGCCGTCGGGCATGACGTGCACCGACAGCAGCACCGGGCACTACTTCCGGGTGTCGCGGGATTCCTACGACCTCGGCTGAAAGCAACCATACAAAATAGTATGGTACGGTCGGCGCCATGTCCGCGGTCGACACACACCCGACGTACGGGATCACCGACGACTTCGTCGCCCGGTTGGCCGAGCGCGCCGAGGAGGCCGAACGGCTGCGCCGGCTGCCCGCGGCGACGGTCGACGAGTTCCGGCAGACCGACCTGTTCCGGCTGTTGCTGCCCGCCCGGTTCGGCGGCATCCAAGCCTCGTTTCCCGAACTGCTGCAACCGATTCGGCGGATGGCGCACGGCTGCGCGTCCAGCTCCTGGACGCTGGGCTTCTACGCCCTGCACAACTGGATGCTCTCGCTGTTCGACATGCGGGCCCAGGAGGAGGTGTTCGCCGCGGGGCCGGTGCTGGCACCCGCTCCCCTGGCCCCCACCGGCCGCGGCACCCCGGCCGACGGCGGGGTGCGCCTGACCGGCCGGTGGTCGTGGGCGACGGGCGCGATGGACGCCGACTGGATGATGGTCGGGGCGCTCGTCGAGCGGCCGGACCGCATCGATCCGGCGCTGGTGCTGCTGCCCGCGGCGCAGGTCGAGGTCGTCGACACCTGGCACACCGCGGGCATGCGCGGCACCGGCTCCCACGACGTCGTCGTCACCGACGCCCTCGTCCCCGAGCACCGCCTGGTCGCGGTGGCCGACATCTACGGCGGGACGGCGCCGGGTGCGCGGGCACATGACGCGCCGACGTATCGGTGGCCGATGGTGCCCGCGCTGGCGCTGGTGGCGTCGATGCCGGTGCTCGGCGCCGCCGAACGGGTGACCGAGCTGTTCGCTGAGCGCCTGGGCGAGCGCGTGCTGGCGTACAGCGGTGTGGCGCAAAAGGATCAGCCGGCCGCCCAGATCCGGCTGGCGAGCGCGCGGGTGCGGTTGCGGGCGTTGCGGGCGCTGGTCGACGAGACGGCCGGCGGCATCGACCGGATGGTGAGTGCCGGCGAGCGGGTGGGCCGCTCGGTGCGGGCCGAGGCCCGGCTGGCGGCGGCCCACACCGTGCACGAGAGCAAGGCGATCATCGCCGATCTGGTGGAGGCCTCGGGGGCCAGCGCGCAGTTCCTGTCCAACCCGCTGCAGCGCTTCAAGCGCGACGTGGACATCGCGGCGGGGCACGTGGTGTTCGATTACGACGTGAGCCGAGAGTTGGCCGGGGCGTTGGCGATTGGGGCCAAGATCTCCCCGATCGCGATGGTCTAGTCCTTGAGCATCAGCTCGAGGAAGCGTTCCCGTTGCGCCGACTGTTGCGCCTGCTGGGCGGAGCCGGCCAGGTGCAGCAGGCCGATGCCGGCGGCGAACGTCAGCTGGGCGCGCAGCTTGGCGTCCTCGGCGCCGAAGCCGTAGTCGCTGTAGGCCTTGGTGACGGCGCGCAGCAGGCGCCGGTCGGCGGCGCGGATGTTGGCGGCGGCGACCGGGTCGGTGCGGGCCCATTCGCGCATCGCGCGTTCGAGCGTCCAATGTCCCGGGCTGGTCAGCGCGGTCATCATGGCGGACAGGCGTTCTCGCGGGGGCAGCGCGTCGAGTTCGGCCAGCGACCGCCGGTCCTTGTCCAGGAAGGTGTTCCAGGAGTCGACCAGCGCGTTTCGGTAGCTGTCCATGTCGGCGAAGTGCCAGTAGAAGCTGCCGCGGGTGACGCCGGCCTGTTGGCAAAGGCGCTCGATCTTCAGGGCGCGCACCCCCTGCTCGGCGAGCAGCGTGTAGCCGGCCTGCAGCCAGTCCTCGACGGTCAGGCGCGGGGGCTTGCGCGCGGTCACAAGCTGCAAGGTTACGGGTGGGCGCGGCCCGGGGTGGGTCATCGCGCCGGCTGCCCCCTCCCCGGCCCCGGTGAATTCCTCCCGAACACGCGGCGAACCCGTGGGTCTGGCTATGGCATGCGTGTAATGTCCGGGTTTGCTAGCCGAGAAATTCCTGTTAACTCTTGGCCGTTTTGCTCGGCCGAAGGATCAGGGGGTGCCGTGACCGAGGTGTCCGAGCGGTCGGCGGCGATCGATGCCGACGAGGTCGTGGTGTCCTTGCAGGACGAGTCGCTGCTGCTCGGCGGTGACCCCGCCGCCGTCGAGTCTTATCTGAGCAAGCTGCGCGCGACCGCCGGGCAGGGGTTGCGCGTTACCGGCATCGACAGCGCCTCGTTGGCGAACGCGGCGATCGCCGGGCTGGCCTCGCTGCTGGCCGACTCCGGCAAGTACGTCCAGCTGCACCGCGACACCGTGGAGGCGCTGAAGGAAGGCAACCTGGTCCCGGTCGCCGACGGCTTTTTCCGGTTGACGACGGGCGCCGATGACGTCTTTGCCTATCTGCAGTGGCGACCCGAGCTGCTCGGTCCCGAGGTGATGCTGTCGGCGCAGATGCTCGCGGTGCAGATGGCGTTGAAGTCCGCGGTCGCCGAGGTCGAGGACGCCGTCCGGCGGGTGGAGGACAAGGTCGAGGCGGTGCTCGAGGTCGCCAGGGCGCAGCGCGCCGGCGACGTCCTGGGCAACAGCCTGACCGTCTCGCGGATGGTCGAGTCGCTGGAGAAGTACGGGTCGCTGCCCGATGCGTACTGGGATTCGGTCGCCGCGCTGGGGCCGGCGCTCAATGTCGCCGTCTCGCAGCTGCGCAATCACGTGAGCCGCGTCCTGGCGTCCTTCGATCACGGCCTGCCCGTGCAGCAGCGCGCCGCGAAGCTGCGAAATGCCATCGGCGACAACCGGCTTGGCGACACCCTGAGCCTGCTGGTGATCGCAGAGGAGGCGCTGCACAAGTGGCAGCGGCTGAACCTCGCGCGGATCGAGACCAAGGAGCCCGATCAGCTGCTGCGGGCGATCGACGAGGCTCGCGAGCTCGTCGACCATCACTTGCGCGAAGACCTCGACATCTACCGGAGCGCGAAAGAAGTGCTCGACCGCTTCGGGCAGTCCAAGGCGGTCGACGGCTTCCGGTTCTGGGCGGTGCGCGAGCTGGCCAAGCAGGGCGTCGTCCTGCGCGACGAGCTCGACCGCTTCGCGAAGGCGCGCCAGCACCAGGTGGAGACCTGGGAGGACTTCCACATTCCGAGTGTCTTGGACGCTGCCTTGGCCACGCTGGGGGCCGTCGGCGGCGTCACCGGCCGGGCGTTCGTGGCCGTCGGCCGCGGGGTCGTCTACTTGGGCGGGCACGTCGTGGGGCCGTTCCGCGGGCGTGGTGATGACGGCTCTGAAGCCGGCAGCTCTGATCTCGAGGAACACCAGCCGGCGTGCTGAGCAGCCGTCGTTGACTGCGGTCGAGGCCGCCTCGATACTCCACCAGTACGGCCGCCGGCGCTTCCCGGCGCTTGGCCCGCGAAGGAGGTCGGCGTGATCGATTTGGGGCTCTCGGGCAAGCGTGCGGTGGTGTCGGGCGCGGGCTACATCCCCGAGCGTGCGGGCCACGGCTGGTTCACGTCGCTGGCCCTGGCCGACGCGGGCGCCTCGGTGGCCTGCATCGACATCGACGAGCGGCGCGCGGAACAAGTTGCCGGCGAGATCGTCGGCCGGGGTGGTCACGCCGTCCCGATCGTCGCCGACATGACCGACCCCGAGCAGGTCGGCCGGGCGATCGACGACGTCGAGGCGGCGCTGGGCGGGATCGACGTGTGCGTCGACATCATCGGCGGCGCGACCTGGTCGAAGGTCGAGGACTTCACGCCCCAATTGTGGGACGCGGCAATCCATTACAACCTGACCCAGGTGTTCTACCTCTTTCAGGCCGCCGCCAGATACATGATTGGTCAGGGCAGCGGCGGCTCGTTGGTGGCGATCGCCTCGGTCGACGGCATCGCCTCGGCGACCTACCACGCCGCCTACGGCGCGGCGAAGGCCGGCGTCATCTCGCTGGTCAAGACGTTCGCAGATGAGCTGGGGCGGTACGGCATTCGCGCCAACGCGGTGGCGCCCGGCAATGTGGGCTCGGGCAACGAGGACCAGCCGCCCGGCGAGTATGCCGTCAACGGGATCAATCCGCTGGCGGCGCCACGCGCGCATGACATCGCCAACGCCGCGTTGTTCCTGTCCTCCGAGCTGGCCGCCCGCATCACCGGTCAGACCCTCGTCGTCGACGGCGGTGCCACCATCCGCCAGCTGTGGGGGTTGGGCGAATCGATGATCCCTTCGGACCCGGAGGCCGCTTTGCCGAACTTTATGCGGCCCGGGCCGTCGGGCTAACGCTGGTGGATGAGCGGCAAGCCCGCCACCGAGCTTCTCCCCTTCAGCACGTACGGCGCCGTGATCGAGCCGATGTAGATGTCGCGCATATCCGGCCCGCCCCACGCGATGCTGGTCGGGCTTCTTAAGAGCGCGCCGTCGGGGTCTTCGATCACGGTTGTCGTCGTGCCATCCGGGCGGATCGCCACGATCTTGTTGGCCAAAACGAGTGTGAACCAGAGGTTTCCCTCGGCGTCGAACGCGCATCCGTCGGCCATTCCCCATCTCTTGGCAACTTCCGGGTCGGCCATTAGGCGGCCGGCGTCGGGGCCGTACTCGTCGGGGCGCCGGTCGCCCAGCGACGGTCCGTATTGCTCTGGTCGGCCGAGCGTCTCGCTTTGGATCGGAAACCGCACCACGTCGGCGGTTACCGTGCGGACCACGTACAGGTGGTCCTCGTCGCGATCCAGCGCCATGCAGTTCGGGAAGCTCACCCCGTCAGCGACCACTCGCACCGATCGGCGATCCGGTGCGACCCGGAAGATGAACCCGTCCGCGGTGCCCCGCGCGATCGTGTCCATGAGGTCGTCCGACATCGTGCTCACCGAGCACCACAGCGCCCCAACGGAATCCACTAGAACGAAGTTCAGCCATCGTAGCGGGCACCCGTCGAGTTCGTCGCTCAGCACTTCTGCGATCTCGCCGGTCTCCGGCTCGAGATCCTGAAGCACGCCGAGACCCCAATTAGCGATCAGAAAGTGGCCGTCGCAGTCCAGTGCGATGCCGTTCGGCTCGCCGCCCGCCTGGCCGATATGCCGAATCGTGTGTTCGTCGATGAGTTCTGCGACAGCCGAGGCCTTATCGGATGCGAACACCCGGCCATCGCTGGCAACCACAACGTGTTCCGGGCGATCCACTCCGCACCCGATTTGATGCAAGCCGGTCACCTCGAGAGGGCTTTGGCCTATTTCGCTCAACAGTATCCCTTTGTCAGAACATGAAAGCCGCATATCCGCCCACTATGGTCGCAGCGATCGGATGGTAACGGCGTCCAAATCGCGCTGCAGCGCCTAGGCGTCCGCGCTCAGCATTCGGTCACTTTGGCTCAAGAGTTCGACATTCTCCCCCGCCAGGTTGTGGCCGCCACCGTACCCCGGCGATAGCGCCGCCCAGAAGAGTTCCGAGCATCCCAGCGGTGTTTGCTCGTTGCATTTGTCCGGACCAAATTGCAGATCCGGCGGCAGCGCATAAATCCATCGTTACTTGGGCAAACCCACCAAAGAGGGAGTCAACTGGATGGACACTGATCGCAGCGAAGAAAAGGAAGTGTGCTGTGAGGTCACTGGTCGGCAGTGCGTTTGGACGGTACGAGATCAGGCGGATGCTTGGCCAAGGCGGTATGGGCGAGGTTTACGAGGCGTACGACACCGAAAAGGGCAGAACCGTAGCACTCAAGTTACTCACAGACCGATACGCGCAGGACGAAACATACCGTGCCCGATTTTTGCGTGAATCCCATGCGGCAGCAATCCTGCAGGAACCGCACGTCATTCCCATCCATGACTGGGGAGAGGTCAACGGCGTTCTGTACATCGACATGCGGTTAATCCGAGGGGAAACCTTGCATGAAATGCTCAAGAGCGGCCCCCTAGAACCAGAACGAGCGGCCGACATCATCCGACAAATCGCGGCGGCTTTGGACGCCGCGCACGCCGAAGGGCTCATCCACCGAGACGTGAAGCCGCAGAACATCATTGTGACGTCCGACGATTTCGCGTACTTGGTCGATTTCGGTATCGCCGAAGCCAAAGGCGACACCCACCTCACTATGTCGGGCTACCAAGTCGGCACCTTCGACTACATGGCCCCGGAACGATTGGGCGATGGGGAAGTGACGGCGTCGGTCGACGTCTACTCGCTGGCGTGCGTCCTCTACGAGGCGCTGACGGGCGCCAAGCCGTTTCCAATGCACAGCGCCGAGCAGGTCATCGGCGCGCACATCTCGTCGCCACCCCCTAGACCAAGCATCGTCAATCCACGCGTTCCCACGGCTTTCGACGAGGTCATCGCTCGCGGCATGGCAAAGCATCCCGACGACCGCTATAGCAGTGCCGGCGCACTGGGCCGCGCCGCCAAGCGAGCGCTGCAAGGAGAATCGTCGACCCCGCCCCAACCTGACACAGTGCTAGCGCCTCAATACGTAAGCGGGCCTCCGAGCTATCCACCGTTTAACGCCCTTTACGCTTACCCTGGAACGGCTCCAACACCAGTCGTCAACGGCGACCAAGGGCGCTCTAAACAGTTCATCGTGGGGATCTCTATCGGGATCGCGGTGGCGTTGGTGGGCGGCGTCGGTGTGGTGATCGGCCTCCTCGCTCACCAGGACTCCAACGGCTCCGAGCCTTCCGCGGCGCCGCTCGTCCCCTATTCGAATCCAATATTCACGACCTCCCCGACAGAGTCGTCATCGACGTCACCGTCGACTCAAGCTCACACCACGGTGACTTCTGCGCCGCAAGATCCTACGCAAGAGCTTCGGCAGATCGCAGCTGACGACCGACCTTGGGTAAGCGCGCAACTGACTGACCGCTGGGTGCCGCAACTCAGTTCCAAGCGACCCGGCGTCGTCGACAACGGCCAGGTGTGGGACAACGCAATGACGCTCCAAGAGCATCTTCAGTTGCGGCAGCGCTTCTCGAACGTGAGGCTGCTCTGGTCAGGTGACTGGTCGACGTTTTCAGCGCCGGACTTCTGGGTGACTATCGCCGGCATCACTTTCCCAGACTCCGCGGGTGCGTTGGCATGGTGCGGGAACCAGGGGTTCGATCGAGACCACTGTGCCGCCAAGATTGTCAGCACCACCCATCCCGTTGCGGGGAGTACCGCGTACAACTGATGCGAGTATGCGGAACCGAATGAAGCCACTGGGGCTCGATAACGGCGCTCAAGTGCCCCAATCCTCATGCTGCCGTCTCGTTATCCGCAGCAGCAGCAGCAGCAGTGTCTCGCTTTTGTCCGGTAGCACATCACGAACGAGTTCACCCTTGCGGTCAACTCCCAGCAATAATGCATCGGTGGAGTTCCCACCTCTCCAAGCTGATATCGGCGGGGCGCCGTGAACGGTGACGGAACCGCACAAGACTCCCTTCTGCTCGGGCAGCGGGTCGTCGCGATCCTGGAGACCGGCCTGAGAACCGCGACGTATAAGCTCGCCACGCTAATGGCCTTGATCGACCATTGCATCGAAAACATTCCAGAGCGGCCCGAAGACGTCCTACGGGTGCCGCTGCCCGTGCTGGCCCACAGGGTGCTCGAAATCTATTGGCAGCAGGTGCGCCCGTTCGAAGGTCATGAAGTGCGCCAATCCACCCAGCCGCGCGCCCGAATCTTGACCGCCACGGAGTCGCTACGAGATGCAGCCGGGCTCACGGGAAGCGGCACATCAGTGGATATAGCCAGGTTGCGCGCACCAACGGCATACCGAAGCGCGATCGAAGACATCGCCCTGTGCCTGGCCCAACAGCCATTGCATCGGCTGCAGAAACTGCCGGGCGCCTCGATGAGCGATCCCTTCCTCTATGACGACTCGTTTCTGCACGACCACGTGTCGCGGTTATCACTGCGCAGACACGGTGACGCCATCGAACTTCGACCGGGTGTGGCGCACGGCCTGGCCCGGCTTGCTGGTCTACTAAAGCCTGCCCTGGAGATTATGTGGGTCGATGACGTGCGACGGATGAACAGATTTCTCGACGAAAAGGTCCCCGACGTCGCAGGTCACCTCTTCGGACGCGAGCGCGCCGCCCTGGGCGCAGTGCGCGAGCCGTTCAAGCAGGCGTTCGGGCCGCACTGCTTTTATTGCGGCGAGCACCTGCCGGTGAACAATCCAGTCGACCATGTGCTGCCATGGTCGCTAGTTGGCATTGACGGCCTGGCCAACCTGGTGCTTGCGTGTGCCCGCTGCAACGGAGACAAAAGCGGAGCGCTTCCAACGGTTTCAATAGTCGAGCGCGTGCTCGAGCGTGATCGCGGAGTGCTCGAGCAAATCGCCTCCACGATTCAGTGGCCGACGCAGCATGACCGGGTCGCATCCGCTGTGCGCGGCATTTACCGTGTGCAGCCGCCGGGAGCGCCAATGTGGGCAGGCTACAAGCGAACTGAGCAGCTGGATGTCGGCTTTTTTTGGTAATGATGTGAATCTCGCACGCACGTACTCGGTCAGCGCGAAACTGAGCCCCACTCTCAACGCTCAACAAGTCCCATAGCAAATCGACATGAACGGCAAGCCGCATGGTTTAAGAGAACGCTCGGTGCGCCGGTCGAACCGGGTGGGTTGTTGACTACGGCCGAGGCGGCAACGCCGCCAACCACCCGTCCGAAAGCAGCTCCAGCAACTGCCCATCAGGATCCCGAATCATCGCCATCGCCTCGGTAACCGTCGCGTCGACTACCGCTCCCCCAAACTCCGCCACTCGAGCCAGCGCGCCCGGGAGATCGGACACCGAGAACGAAATGTGCGTCAGCCCAACCTGATCCATGACCCGCTCCGACCCGGTGTGGACTTGACGCTTCGAGTAATCCATCAACTCGAGCACAAACCCGTCGCGCACCAAATACGTCGCATGCACCCCGAGCGGCTCGGGAAGCTGCACCAGCTTGGCGGTGGGGCCATCGGGCGGATCAAGCTCCCACCAGAACTGGAACCCGAGCACATTTTCGTAGAACCGCCGCGACCGCTCGCGATCGGAGACGCACAATCCGACATGGTTGAAGGTCGTACGGTGACTACTCATCGTGGCCTTTCTCGACAGAACCGACCAGCGAAATAATGCAAAGATAGTGTAGAAAGCCGACGTCGCCGGGTGGAGGAGCAACCAGATGACAACCCGTCCCGATGTCGCCGAAGACGCCATCGTCGACTTCGACCACCACTCCGACGCGTTCAACCTCAACGAAAACGCCATCAACGAAGACCTGAGAAGCAAGTGCCCGGTCGCCTGGAACGAGAACTACGGCGGCTTCTGGTTCCTCAGCAGCTACGACGCGGTCAGCCGGACGGCGAGGGACGGCGATACCTTTGCCCACAAGTACGAGCCCAACGCGCAGGACGGCGTCGACTACCAAGGCGAGATGGGCGTCCCCCGCCCCGAAGGCCAGCCGGCCCTGGGCATCGGCGAAGTCGACGGCCCCTACCACCAAGCCCTACGGCACGCCCTGGCCCCGTTCTTCTCCCCCGGCGCCGTCCAGAAACTCAAGCCGTTCATGGAACAGAAGGCCCACGAGTTCCTCGACCAGAAAATCGAGGACGGCCGCATGGACCTCGTCCTCGACTACGCCAGCCCGGTGCCGGCGATCCTCACCATGAAGCTGATGGGCCTGCCCCTCGACAACTGGCACCTCTACGCCAACCTCTTCCACTCCGTCATGGCCGTCCCGCAGGACAGTGACGAGTACGCAAACGCCATCGGCAAGGTCCCGAAGATGATGGAAGAGGTCCTCGAGTACGCGGCCAGCAGACGAGCCAAACCCGAAGACGACCTCACCAGCTTCCTCCTCCAGTTCGAGTTCGACGGCGAGCGCCTCACCGACGAACAGCTGCTCAACATCCTCTGGAACCTCATCGGCGGCGGCGTCGACACCACCACCTCGCAGACCGCGCTCACGCTCCATCACCTGGGCACCCACCCGGACCTGAGGCAACAACTCATCGACCACCCCGAGCTGTACCGCACCGCCACCGACGAATTCCTGCGCTACTTCTCGGTCAACCAAACCCTCAGCCGCACAGTCACTCACGACGTCGAGCTCAACGGCCAACGCTTACGAAAGAACGACAGGGTCGTCATCAGCTGGCTCTCGGCCAACCACGACGAGAAAGAATTCCCAAACCCCGACGAGATCATCCTGGACCGCGCGCCCAACCGCCACGTCGCGTTCGGCCTCGGCCCGCACCGCTGCATCGGCTCGCACCTCGCGCGCCTCATGGCCGAGGTCATGGTGAAAGCCGTCCTCGACCGCATCCCCGACTACCGAGTCGACGTCGACAACGTCCACCAATACCTCGGCAACCCCAGCATGACCGGGCTCGGCACGCTGCCGGTCACCTTCACCCCCGGAGCGAAACGAGGCTAGATGCCCGCCAACCCGATGACACACATGCTGGGTCCGTTCACCCGCACCGGCGGCTTCTACGCCCGCTCCTGGGGCACCTACCTGGACCGTCAGCCCGACGAGCTGCCGGTGGCCCGGCCCACCATCGCGCTCGCGGCCCAGGCCTTCCGCGACGAGATCCTGCTCAGCGGCTTCAGCCTGCTGCGTCGGGCCCCCGACGCCAAGACCCTCGAACGGATCGATACCGAAGTCGTTGCGGCACAAGACTTCTACACAGACAAGGGCTGGCTTGACAATCCCGAGGGATTCTTTGCCCCGCCCCCACCCCTGACCGACGTGACGGTCAAACGCGTGAGCAACATGGGACGCAACTACGAGCGGCTCTCCTTCGACAGCGACTACGAACCCCACAACGGCGAACCCGGCAGCGACCGCTGGCACAGCTACACCGGCAACAACCGCGAATACGCGCTGATGTTCCGGCACCGCCGCCCGCGGCCCTGGCTGATCTGCATCCACGGCGCCGAGATGGGACGCGCCGCGCTCGACCCGATGCTGTTTCACGCCTGGCACCTCTACCGGCAGCTCGACCTCAACATCGTGCTACCGGTACTCCCCCTGCACGGCCCCCGAGCCAGCGGCGGACCGAAGTTCCCCAGCGAGGACGTGCTCGACGACGTGCACGGCGCGGCCCAGTCGGTCTGGGACATCCGGCGGCTGATCAGTTGGATCCGCGCGCAGCAGCGCGACGCGGCGATCGGGGTCAACGGCATCTCCCTCGGCGGCCTGATTTCGTCGCTGGTCGCCAGCCTCGACGACGGCCTCACCTGCGCCATCCTCGGCGTGCCCGCCGTCGACCTAGTGAACCTGGTCGGCCGTCACGCCGGCCTCAGCGGCCACACCGGTCTGCGCCGCACGATGGACTCGGCCAAGCCCCTCGGCCGGATGATCTCGCCGCTGGCGCTGACCCCGCGCGTGCCCAAAGAGGGCCGCTTCATCTACGCCGGCCTCGCCGACCGCCTGGTGCACCCGCGCGACCAGGTCACCCGACTCTGGGAGCACTGGGGCAAACCCGAAATCCAGTGGTACCCAGGCGGTCACACCGGATTCTTCCGCTCGCGGAGCGTACAGCGTTTCATCGACGACGCGCTCGTGCAGTCGGGGCTGGCCGACAAGAGATGACCGCCTCCTACCTGCGCTGGATAGCGGCCAACGCGGCCAAGCCATTGGTCCACGCCTATCGGCGCACCGGCGCCGACGTTCCCTTCGGCGACCCGGTCCCTTCGCACGGCACCGAAATGGAGGGCTGGTTCTGGCGCCTCACCGACGCCGCCTCGGGTCGCGTCGTCGTCGCGCTGTGCAGTGTGAACCGGCACCCGGACGGCGACTGGGCCACCGTCGCGGTCGCGCTGCATCCCGGCGACGTGGTGCGCTCCGCGGTCGTGGATGCTGCCGAGGCCGAGTCGTCGACCTTCTCGGTGCACGCCGGGACCTTCCCCGACGCGCGTCTGGCGGCGTACCTCGATCGACTCCAGATCGACCTCGACGGAATCCACCTCGATTTGCATTTCACCGATCCGTTCAACTGGCCCAAGGCCTTCGGCGGCGGCGGCGTCTTCTCGTCGGTCCCGTTTCTGAACCAATACTGGCATCCCTACCGGCTCGACGGAAAGGCCACCGGCACAGTCGAATTCCGCGACCGCACGTGGTCGTTCAACGACGCCCGGCTCTACACCGAACGCAACTGGGGCGCGGGCTTCCCCGAGCGCTGGTGGTGGGGTCAGGCCCACGATTTCGGCGAGGCCGACGTCTCGGTCGCGTTCTCGGGGGGCCTTCTTCAGCTCGGCCCGCTCCGCAGGGACGTCACCGGAGTCGTCGTGCGCCTCGGCGACCGCGTCATCCGGATCACCCCGCCGGCGCCCGTGCGATCGGAGGTCGCCGACGGGCGCTGGGGCGTGTCCGCGCGCACTCGCCGCTACCACATCGAGCTGGACGGGGACGGCACCCGCGCGGACCCGCACGTCCTACCGGTGCCGCTGCCCGCGCAGCGGCGCAACATCGACACCGACTTCGAGCACCTCGCGGGTCGATTGCGTTGCCGTGTGCGCGAATACGGCGAGGTGGTGTTCGACGGCACCTGCGAGCTGGCCGGCCTGGAGGTCGGCAGCCGGCCGGCCTAGATCGTCACGGCGCCGTCCCTCTCATACCACCTGGCCACCACCCGGTAGAGTCACGAACTCGTGCGAATCGCAGTGACTGGTGGCACCGGGTATCTCGGTGCGCACATCGTCCGTGGCCTACTGAGCGCCGGCCATGAGGTGCGGCTTCTGGCCGAGCACGGCCGGGAGAATCCCGAACTGCTGCGCAGGTTTTCCGAATTCGGCTCGATAACCGTGTTAACCGGCGACGTTCGCGAGCCCGATACCGTGTCGACGCTGCTGGACGGCTGTGACGCCGTCCTGCACGCCGCCAGCGTGGTCGGGACCGACAGCCGGCGTGAGAACCTGATGTGGGAGATCAACGCGTTCGCGACCGAGTCGATCCTGGGTCAGGCACACGACCGAGGGCTGGACCCGATTGTCACGATCAACAGCTACGCCTCCCTCTTCTCGCCGGCGGTCTCGGTGATCGGGCCGGACACCCCCACGGCGGCGGGTCGGTCGGCCTACGCCAAGACGAAGGGTTACGCCGATCGTGCTGCCCGGCGGCTGCAAGACGAGGGGGCGCCGGTCGTCATCACCTATCCGTCCAGCGTGGTCGGTCCGGCCTTGGCGACCGCCCCCGGCATCACCGAACAGGGTTGGGCGCCGATCATCCGCGCCGGTGTGGCGCCGCGACTGCGGCACGCTGGAATGATGATGGTCGACGTGCGCGACGTCGCCGATGTGCATGTCGCGTCGATGCGGCCAGGCCACGGCGCAAAACGATACGTGTGCGGCGGCGTGATGCTGAGCTTCGATGAGATGATCGATGCGCTCGAGGTGGGCTCCGGCCGTCACATCAGGCGAATCCCGTTGAACGGAGCAGTGTTTCGGGGCCTGGGTAGGGTCGCGGACGCCGTCGGGGACCGCCTTCCACTCGGGGCCGGATTCAGTTTCGAAGCCGCGCAACTCCTCACCGCGGCGACACCGACCGATGACTCCCGCACACTGGCCGAGCTGGGGGTGGCCTGGCGCCCGCCGCGCGAGGCGATCATCGCGACGTTCGCCCGCCGCGGCGGAGACGAAGCCGCTTTCCGGCCCTAACGCCGGAAGCCATCGGCAACCGGTCGAAGGCGTCCTCCCGCCGGGAAAGTCCGGCGGCCGTGATGATCACGACGCCGTGGCGTATTGCAGCACGGGCTCCGACGAATCGACGTGGCTGCCACTGATGATCCGCAACCGGTTCGGCCGCACCTCGTAGACGACGCCGTCGACCGGGTTAGTGACATCGAACCCGTCCCCGGCGCGCTCGGCGTTCGACAGCTCGATGTGCGCGCCGTCCCTGATCCGCTCGCCGCGGTAGTAGTAACTGCCGCTGAGGTTTTCACACACCACGGCCAGCGACTTGGCGGTCCGCACCACGGCGGCCGGCGGGTTGCCCGGATCGCAGCGGGCCGTCTCGCCGACGAACCCCAACCCGTCGGCGCCGCGCACAGGAGCGGACAGCGTCGGCGTCTTCGGCGGCGGCGCGCTGGACGGGGCGGGCGACGGCGCCTGAGCCGTCCGAGCGGGCGTCGAGCCGCCTCTCGTCAACGCCGACGCCAGAGCCACCACGAGCCCTGCCACCACCAGCACGACCGCCGCCGCCGTGATCACGAACGCTCCGCGGCCGCCAACGGGCCGCCAACCGTCCGGCCGCGACGGCGGATCAACAACCGGATACGGGCTAAAGCCGGTGTCGTCCGGGTTCGGATAGACCGCCTCGAACGGGCGGGTGCCAAGGGGGCCCGCGCCGGCACCGACCGCGACCGGCTCGTACGCCGCGTTCACGGCCTCGCTGGCGGCCCGGGCGAGTTCACCCGCGGACGCGAAACGCGCCTCACGCCGTTTGGCCATGCCCACGGCGATGACGTCGTCGAAGGCCCGGCCCACGCCGCGACGCATGATGCTGGGTCGCGGCGCCGGCGAGAGTAGGTGGGCGCTCCTCAGCTCGGCCGGGTCGGACGCCTCGAACGGAGGCTGACCGGTCAGGCACTCGTAGAGCAGGCACGCCAGGGAGTACACGTCAGTCTGCGGCCCGACCCGGCCGGTGGTGAACCGCTCGGGCGCCATATACACCCGCGACGGGTCGCCGTGCCCGAGACCGAAGTCGACGAGATACACGAAGTGGTCCGGGGTCAGCAGCACGTTTTCGGGCCGAACAGCCAAATGCACCAGCCCGGCGGCGTGCGCGGCGTCCAGCGCTCGCGCGACCTGCGCGACGATCGACGCGGCGCGCGACGCTTCCAGTGGCCCCCGCTCGCGCAGCAGATCCCTGAGGCTGCCGCCGTCGACCAGCTGCATGTCGACGTAACAAACCCCGTGGATCGAACCGAAGTCGTGCACCGGGATGACATGCGGCTCCTCCAACAGCGCAGCGACACCGCAGTCCTGTCGAAAGCGTTGCTGGAAGCCGGGTTCCGCGGCGATGTCGGCGGATACCAGCTTGACCGCGACCGTCCGGTCCCTAACCGTGTCGTGCGCGCGGTAGACCTCGCCCGTCACACCCGCTCCGATCAGCGATCGCAGCTCGTAGGGACCGAACCGGGTGCCAAGCCGCGAGGTCAATGGGCAGTCCTTTCGCTAGGTCGTAAAGGTCCAGCCCGGCGGGTTCCCCGAATGGGCGCCGACCTAACGTGCGGCGGCTCACGCGTGCGGGGGCACCGGGCACCAGAACAAGCCGCAGTTGAAATTGGGCGGTCCGGCCGGCCGCGGGTGCGGCGTGGCATTGATCGGGCCGCTCGGCCACCCGTAGACGGCACCGGTGTCGGCGTCGACCACGCCACGGTAATCGTAGTAATAGAGGTGGCACACGCCCATGTTCCAGTTGATGAAGTTGTCCGGGATGCGCTCGCCCGGGCACCACTGGCCGCAGGTGTGCCCCGCCGGGCAGTTGCCGCCGACGTGGCCGTACGGGTCGGCCTGCGCGACGCCCGCGGTCAGCCCCACACCGATGCCGGCCGTCAGCAGCGCGCCGGCCATCCACTTCATGTTCATGCCGCAATCACACGCCGGCCGGGCGGCTACCGATCCCATATCGACGTCAGCCGCCGTGGCCTTTGTGCTTAGGGCCCCCGTGACCTGGCGGACCCGGCGGGGGCGCCGGCTGCGGGGTGCTCGTGGGTGTGGTGGTGGCGGTGGCGGTCGTCGGGGGCGGCGCCGGCGTGGTGGTGGTCGTCGAGGGCGTCGGCGGTGGCGCCGAGAACGGCGGATCGATCGCCAGCAGGAGGAGTGCCAACAGGAAGGCCGCCGCGATCGCCGCGATCCACCACTTGCGCCGAGGGCTGTCCGGCTCCAGCCGCGCGGGCGTGTAGGTCAGCACGGCGGGCGGCGGGGCTTCCATCACGCGGGTGCCGGTGGGCATCACCGGCGGCGGGGCGCCGACCAGCGCGGCCCGCATGGCACCCGCCTGGTCGAACCGCCAGGCGGGGTCGCGGGCCATCGCGCGCTCGATCGCGGCGGCGAGCGGCGGGGGCACGTCCGGACGCAGCGTGGCCAGCGGCGGCGGCGACTCCTGCAGGATCGCGCGCGCCAGCGCGCCCAGGTCCTCCTGCGGGAACGGCCGCCGCCCCGTCAGCGCCTCGTAACCCACCACGCCGACGGAGTACAGGTCGTCGAGCACCGTGGCCGGCTTGGACGTCAGCCGCTCGGGGCTCAAGTAGGCCATGCTGCCGACGACCTCGCCCGCCCTGGTGTAGGCGGCGCCGGAGGTCTTGGCGATGCCGAAGTCGGCGAGCTTGGGTTCCCCCGCGGCGGTGAACAGGATGTTGCCGGGTTTGACGTCGCGGTGCAGGATGCCGGCCTGATGCGCCTCGGCAAGGGCGTCCAGGACACCGTCGAGGACGGCGTGCACGAAGGGCACCGGCAGCGGCCCGCGGGCGATGTGGTCGGCCAGCGTCACTCCCGGTAGCCGCTCCATGACGATGAACGGCAACCCGTAGTGCTCGCCGACGTCGTGCACCACCACGACGTGCCTCCCGGTCAGCCGCGCGGCGACGCGCGCCTCGGTGTCGAACCGCGAACGGTTGTCCGGCCGGTCGGCCACCCCGGGGTAGAGCAGCTTGATGGCGACGGGGCGGTTGAGCTTCCGGTCCCACCCCTCGCGCACCTCGGCCATCGCACCGCGGCCCAGGACGCCACGTAGCTCGTACCGGCAGTCGCCAAGGAGACCGCCCGGCACCAGGAGCACTCCGTTACTGCCCTGGCCGCGGTAGGACTGAGTTCCTTGGAGGTCCGTGTCGATCTCCTGTCGGAAAGCTGGCTGCCCTGCTGGTTCCGGATAACCACCAAATCGGGAATCGAAACCCGCTGCTCAACAGGGCTTCAACAAGGGTTTCTGGGCCACCCCCGCAAACTCCCCGACGAAGCCGTTCCCCAGCCACCACCTGGGCTCGGTGTGCTCGAAGATCTCCTCACCCAGGGCGCGATCGCGCACCGACTTCCTGACGGGAAACGGATTCATCCCCGACTTGTATTCGACCCCGACCATGGCGGGGGCGTCGGGCCGGCCTCGCCGGGGCAGCAGCTCGAACCCGGCCTGCTCGAGCACCGCGTTCAATTCGGCGGGGCGGGGGAATCGCCGAAAGTCATGGTTCGGCTTGTGCAGACCGAACACGAACAACGGCCCGACCGTCACGAAACACAGCCACGTGCACACGTTGCGATCGGGCGCGACATAGAACATCCGGCCGCCCGGCCTCAGCGCGCGAAACACGCTGTCCATCAAGCGGCGGTGCTCGGTGCAGTGGTCGAGCACCCCGTGCAGGTAAACCAGGTCGAATCGATCGGCCCCCAACACCTGCGGGTCACGCGCGTCGCCGACGACGAAGCTCACCCCCGCCTTGCCGGCAAAACGCTTGCGGGCCGCGTCGATCGACTTGTAGTCGACGTCGATGCCCACGATGTCCCACTCGCTTAGTCGCGGATCGCGGTTGAGCAATCCCTCGATAGCCCCGCCGCCGCCGCAACCGACCACCGCCATCCTCGGGCGCTCTACCGCAGGAAGATAGTCGCGCAGGAAGTCCCATGCGGCGTAGTCGATTTCGCCGACGAGGTCCGCGGTGAAGCGCCACTGTTCGCTGACCTCGGCATTGGAGAAGTAGCGCACCCCGCGCTCGATCGTGCCGTTGCTGATCCGCATCAGCGCGCGATCGATCAGCGAATAGTGGTACTCGGGCTCGCCTTTCGTGTCGTTGGCCCGTTCACGATCGAGGAACTCGAAGTAGCGCCGCTCCTCGGGCCCGATCGGCGGCTCCCACGACTGCGCGTGCCCGAGCACGCGTTCCCGGATCCACGAGTCGATCACCCGGCTGTAGACGACCGTGTCGAACAGCATCAGCTGATGCCCGCCGCCGGGCATCATGAAGAAGTCCTTGGTACCGCCGATCCGCTCGAAACATGCCCGGCAGTGCTCGGCGCCGACGATCTCGTCGTGCTCCCCGCAGGTGATGAGGACGGGTTTCGTGTTGGCGGCGGCGGGTTTTGGCGGGACGTAGTTGAACACCGAGTGGTAGCTCTTGAGCCCGTACCGCCAGACGTAGAACGGGTCCTTCTTCTTGGTGTCGAGCAGCCCGGGGTCTTCCTGGTAGGCGGCCTCGAAGTCGATGACGCGTCTTAATGGGACCCGCAGCCGATCGCCGAACGTCTTGGCCGCCCACTTCGCCGGGCGCGACCGGAACAATCGGATCGCCGGGCTCATCGGCGCCTCGTGGTTCAACAGGATGTTCATGCACACGCCGGCTGTCACGGCCGGGCACGCGTCGAGCGCGTGGAACGCGACTTCCCCGCCCTGGCTGGCGCCGTGGAGGACGACCGGGAGGGACGTACGCCGCGCCGCGTAATCGGTTACCGCCCTGGTGTCTTCGAGGAAGTCCTCGAAGCTGAACACGCCCGGCTCCCCCTCGGTGCGGCCGTGGCCGGTCAGGTCGAACGAATAGACGGCCGCCGGAAAGTTCCGGCGCATGTGCTCGGCGAACGCGTCGTAGCTCTCGCTGTTGCCGGCGGTGCCGTGCACCAGCACCAACACGTAGTCGGCGGTGGGGTTGTCGTAGCGGCGCACGAAGATTCGTTTGCCGCCGGATCCGGTCACCGCGTCTTCGACCATCGGTTGATCGGTGAGGTTCGGGGTCATCGCCTGGGTTCCAATCCTTCGGTGATGCGGGCCGCGAGCAGTTGGGCGAACACGTCGAAGTCGCGACGGAAGGCCGAGGTGTCGGAAACGAACGGCCGCTGCATCGACATGCCCAGCAGCACGGTTTCGAAGAGGCGCACCGACTCGTCGATCAAGCGCTGCGGCACGTCGTCACCGGCGATGCGGCGCAGCGCCTCGCCGAGCTGCCGGCGTTGGGTATCGCGATAGTCGACATACGCGACCCGCAGGAACTCGTTGTGGTTGGCCGCCGCGGCGAACTCGACCATGAACGTGACCGCGTCGATGTTGTCGATGAACAAGGCGTACATCAGCCCGGCCGCCTCGGTCAGGCCCTCGCGCACCGACAGCCGCCCCGGCAGCCGCGTCGCCGCCGTGGCGAACATGCGCTTGGCCATGTCGTCGATCGCCGCCTGGAAGAGCTTTTCCTTGGTCTCGAAGTGATAGTGCAGCAGCGTCTGCGAGACGCCGGCCCTCGTCGAGATCAGCTTCATCGAGGACTTCTCGTAGCCGTACGCGCAGAAGCACTGGATCGTCGTCTGCAGGATCCGCTGCCGGGCGTCACCGGCAGGCACCTCGGACTTCGAAACCGCCGCGGTCATCCGCCCACGATACTGTCTGATCGATCAGTCAGGCAAGGTACGCTGGGGAGTGATGCGCCCGAAAATCACCCTGACCTTTGACAACGGCCCGACACCCGGCGTCACGGACCGGGTTCTCGACGCCCTCGCCCAGCGGCAGGCGTCCGCCGTCTTCTTCGTCGTCGGCGAGAACGTCCGCCCGCCGGCGGGGCGCCGGCTGCTGGAGCGGGCGGTGCGCGAGGGGCACCGGATCGGCAATCACTCCCTCACCCACGGCCGGCCCCTCGGCGAGCTCTCTGCGGCGGAGACGCTTCACGAGATCCGCGGCACCCAAGAGCTTTTGGACGACTTCGGCGATGCCGATCGGCTCTTCAGGCCGTGGGGAACGGAGGGCGCACTCGAAAAGCGCTGCCTGAACCGGACGGCGATCGAGCACCTCATCACCGAGAAGTACACCTGCGTCCTGTGGAACAGCGTCCCGCGCGACTGGGCCGACCCGCGCGGTTGGGTCGAGCGCGCGCTCGCCGATACCCGCAGCCACCAGCACACCGTGGTCGTCCTGCACGACCTGCCCACCGGCGCGATGGAGCAGCTACCCGGGTTCCTCGACGAACTCGACGGCTCCGGCGTGGAGGTCACCACCCAACTCCCCGACGATTGCGTGCCGATCCTCCGCGGCCGGATGCGGACTCCCCTCGATCACCTGACCGCGGCGATAGGCTGAAGCCTCATGAGCGACATGACGGCCCGGTTCGCCGAGATCGTCGGCCAGCACAACCTGCTGACCGGTGACGCCATCCCCGAGGACTACTGGCACGACGAAGTCTTGACGAAGCCGCCGCAACGCCCGGCGTATGTCGCCAAACCGGTTTCCGCGGAAGCGGTTTCGCAGCTGCTGAAGGCCGCCTCCGACGCTGGCGTGCCGGTCACGGCCCGCGGCTCGGGCACCGGCCTGTCGGGCGCGGCGATCCCGCGGGCCGATGGGCTGCTGATCTCCTTCGAACGGATGAACGCCGTCCTCGAGGTCGACACCATCAACCAGGTCGCCGTCGTCCAACCCGGGGTCACGCTCACCGAGCTGGACGCCGCGACCGCCGACACCGGCCTGCGCTACATGGTTCACCCCGGCGAGCTGTCGTCCAGCGTCGGCGGCAACGTCGGCACCAACGCCGGCGGCATGAACGCGGTCAAGTACGGCATTGCCCGCCAGAACGTGCTCGGGCTGCAGGCGGCGCTGCCGACCGGCGAGCTCATCCGCACCGGCGGCAAGATCGCCAAGATCTCCACCGGCTACGACCTGACCCAACTCATCGTCGGCTCCGAAGGCACCCTGGCCCTGGCCACCGAGGTGACCGTCAAGCTGCATCCGCGGCTCGACCACAACGCCGCCGTGCTCGCCCCGTTCGCCGACTTCGACCAGGTCATGACGGCGGTCCCCAAGATCGTGGGCAGCGGCCTCGCGCCCTACATCCTGGAGTACATCGACAACGTGACGATGGCCGCGCTCGTACACACCCAGAACCTGGAGTTGGGCATCCCCGACAGCGTCCGCGACAGCTGTGACGCGTATCTGGTTGTGGCGCTTGAGAACCGCACCGCCGACCGGCTCGACGAGGACGTCGAGAAGGCTGGCGAGCTGCTGGCCGAGCTCGGCGCGGTAGACGCCTATGTGCTCGAAGGCGGTTCGGCACGCAAGCTGATCGAGGCGCGCGAGAAGGCGTTCTGGACGTTGAAGGCGGTCGGCGCCGACGACCTCATCGACACCGTGGTGCCACGCGGCGCGATGCCCAAGTTCCTGTCCGCCGCGCGCGGCCTGGCGGCGGCCGCCGGCGGGGCGGCGGCGGTCTGCGGGCACGCCGGCGACGGCAACGTGCACCTGGCCATCTTCTGCAAGGACCCCGACACGCGCAAGAAGCTGATGATCGACATCTTCGCGCTGGCAATGGAATTGGGCGGCGCGATCTCCGGGGAGCACGGGCTGGGCCGCGCCAAGACGCCCTATTTCCTCGAGCTGGAGGACCCGGTCAAGGTGGACCTGATGCGCCGCATCAAGCGGAGCTTCGACCCGGCGGGCGTCCTCAATCCCGACGTGGTCTTCGCGGGCGCTTAACCGATAACCGGGAAGTGGCGTTGGGCGGCAAGGGCTTTGAGCGCTTTTTGCATCGTCCAGCGCACGTGCGCGTCGAGTCGCTTGATGTCGGGCGCCTCGCCGAAATGGCGAAGGTCGATCGGCCGCAGGACCTCGGTGACGATCTTGGTGGGCAGCGGCATGTTGACCGGCGCCAGGACGCTGAGGCCGAACGGAAAACCGAACGTGACCGGCATGATGTTCGTTCGGAAGAACCTGCGCTCGAACTTGGTGAGCCGAAGCAGGCGGGCCAGCCACTGTCCGCGCGTCAGGAACAGCTGGCTCTCCTGCCCGCCGATCGAGACGGCGGGCACGATCGGGACGTCCGCCTCCAGGGCGGTGGTGATGTAGCCGGTCCGGCCGTCGAAGTTGACGACGTTCTCCTGCAGGGTCGGCCGGTACACGTCGTAGTCGCCGCCCGGGAACACCAGCACGACCGCGCCCGAGGCCAGCGCCTTGGCGGCGTTCTCGCGCGTCGCGCGGATCACGCCGGTGCGGCGGAAGAACTCGGCGGCCGGTCCGGAAAAGATGGTGTCGAAGGCGAGCGCGTAGAGGGGGCG
This sequence comes from Mycobacterium sp. E183, assembly GCF_001667735.1. Taxonomy (GTDB): domain Bacteria; phylum Actinomycetota; class Actinomycetes; order Mycobacteriales; family Mycobacteriaceae; genus Mycobacterium. Next base: position 63,045 of record NZ_LZJN01000150.1, on the reverse strand, counting down.
GTCGTAGCCGAAGGTGTCGTAATAGTCGACGGCGAACACCGACAGGTCGAACGTCAGCATGCCGCCGGAATGGTTACCCACCACCAGCGACGGTCCTTCGGGAAGGTTGTCCAGGCCGCGCACCTCGGAGCGGAAATACCGTTTGACGATCGGCCGGGTCAGCGCGACGACGTGTTCGGTCAGATCGCGGTCCCATTTGTCGACGTCGGTCGAGTCGGTGTGGGTGTCGTTCATGTCTTTGCCCTCGCTCGCCGTTGAGCGTGAGCTGATGGTACGCCCGCCGCTCCGCGGCGACGCCGGTTTCGCCGCGCGGACTTCCCCCGTCGGTCGCGCGGACTTCCCCGGGCGATCGCGCGCTTCCCCGGGCGATCGCGCGGACTTCCCCGCGATTTCGAGGGATTAGCCAAAGTGCCCGCCTCGTAGCGACAACGGGCGGGCGTGGGGCGCCGCCGGATGGGCCGACGGACCGAATGGGCGGTTGTCGCTACGAGGCGGGCACTTTGGACGCCTCCGCTTCCAGGGACGGGTGTGGCGCGTGTGACGACGCGGTCCGCCTCACATCCCGAAGTGGGCGGCACGCACGGCCGCGACGGCATCCGGCGGTCCACTCAACTCCACCTGCGCCGCGGACTGCCGGCCGAAGAGATACAGCAGCAGCTCACCCGGTTGACCGCTGAGCAATGCCGGCACACCCGCTCGGACGGTCACCTGCTCGCCGGAACCGGCCCAGGCAACCTCAAGGCCGAAGCCCCCGAGCCGCCGACTCAGATACCGCCCCCCGCGCCGAACGTTGCGCCACAACGCGGCGTCCATGTCCGCCGTCAACTGACGCGGCGGCAGTCCGTTGACCCGGCGGACATCCTCGTGATGGACGAAGAACTCGTTGAGGTTCGCTAGCGCGCGAACCCATCCGATGCGGAAGAACCCGGCCGGCGGACCGGACCGGATCCGCGCGACGAGCCAACCGAAATCCCGTCGCACCAACACCTTCCGGCGCCGCTCGGCGAACCGCTGGAACGGGCCGGGCAACACGAGGCACGGCCCCGCGACGACATCGCGCTCCCGCAACACCAAATGGGCGGCGAGATCGTGAGCGGTCCAACCCTGGAGCAGCGTGGGCACGGAAGGGCCCAATTCGCCGAAAAGATCGCACAGCGCCCCACGTTCAAGACCCTCGAGCGAAACACCGCCCATGCAGGCGAATTGTACGGCTGGACCGACAAAACCCATTGCCTGACAACATCGATCAGTGAACCCGCGCACACAACCAACGGTTGTGCCCTCACAACGGCGCGACCTCTACTCCCCTATGCCTGACCCCGGCAGTATGAAGCCATGAGACGTGGGCGCAACGGAGCGCCCGCGCTCACCTCTGACTGACAACATCATCGCGTCGATGCCGCGGACAGCAGCCCTAAGCCGTCCGGCACCGCGAAGGAGACACCAATGACCGCAGCACGTCCCGCCAAGACCCGCAGCGAGGGCCAGTGGGCGCTGGGTGACCGCGAACCGCTCAACGACACCGAGAAGATCAAGAACGACGACGCACCGCTGAACGTGCGCGACCGCATCGTCAACGTCTACGCCAAGCAGGGCTTCGACAGCATCGACCACTCCGACCTGCGCGGGCGCTTCCGCTGGATGGGCCTGTACACCCAACGCGAGCAGGGTTACGACGGCAGCTGGACCGGCGACGACAACACCGACAAGATCGAAGCCAAGTACTTCATGATGCGGGTCCGCACCGACGGCAAGCCGTTGACGGCGCACTCGATGCGCGTCCTCGGCCAGATCTCGACCGAATTCGCCCGCGACACCGCCGACATCAGCGACCGGGAAAACCTGCAGCTGCACTGGATCCGCATCGAGGACGTCCCCGAGATCTGGCGTCGCCTGGACGAAGTGGGGCTGCAGACGACGGAAGCCTGCGGCGACTGCCCGCGCGGCATCCACGGTTCGCCGCTGGCCGGCGATTCGCTCGACGAGGTGCTCGACCCGACGCCCGCGATCGATGAGATCGTCCGGCGTTCCCTGAACAACCCCGAGTACGCGAACCTGCCGCGCAAGTACAAGACCGCGGTGTCCGGCCTGCAAGACGTCTCCCACGAGACCCACGACGTCGCGTTCGTCGGCGTCGACCACCCCGAGCACGGCCCCGGCCTGGATCTGTGGGTGGGTGGCGGCCTGTCGACCAACCCGATGCTGGCCCAGCGGGTCGGGGTGTGGGTGCCGCTGGACGAGGTGCCCGACGTCTGGGAGGCCGTGACCCGGCTGTTCCGCGACTACGGCTACCGGCGGATGCGCGCCAAGGCGCGGCTGAAGTTCCTGATCAAGGACTGGGGCGTCGAAAAGTTCCGCGAGGTCCTCGAAACCGAATACCTCCACCGGCCGCTCATCGACGGCCCGGCCCCCGCACCGGTCACGCAAACCATCGACCACGTCGGCGTGCAGAAGATCAAGAACGGGCTCAACGCCATTGGCGTCGCCCCGATCGCCGGCCGGGTCTCCGGCGCGACGCTGTCGGCGGTGGCCGACCTGATGGAAAAGGTCGGCTCCGACCGCGCCCGGCTGACCCCGTTCCAGAAGCTGGTCATCCTCGACGTGCCCGACGCCTTGGTCGACGAGACCGTCGCCGCGCTGGACGCGCTGGGCCTGCCGTCGCGGCCCTCCGCGTGGCGCAAGAACACCATGGCCTGCACCGGCATCGAGTTCTGCAAACTGTCCTTCGCCGAAACCCGAGTGCGCACACAGACTTTGGTGCCCGAGCTGGAACAGCGCCTGGCCGACGTCGACCCCAGGCTCGACGTGCCGATCAGCGTCCACCTCAATGGGTGCCCGAACTCGTGCGCGCGCATCCAGGTCGCCGACATCGGCTTCAAGGGCCAATGGATCGACGACGGCCAGGGCAACTCCGTCGAGGGATTCCAGGTTCACCTGGGCGGCGGCCTCGGCGAGGCCAGCGGGTTCGGCCGAAAGTTGCGCCAGCACAAGGTGACCAGTGACGAGCTCGGCGACTACATCGACCGGGTGACCCGCAAGTTCCTCGAGCAGCGCGACGGCGGTGAGCGCTTCGCGTCGTGGGCCCTGCGCGCCGACGAGGCCGACCTGCGATAGGAGTTGAGGACCACGCCATGGTCGCGATGAACTTCACCGAAGACCAGCTGCGCAAACTGGCCGAACGCGGCGCGGCGGAAATGGCGGACGCCGATGCCACCGACATCCTGCGCTGGACCGACGAACACTTCGGCGGCGTCGACGGCCCCCGCGACGGGGCCAACTGCAAATACGTGGTGGCCGCCAATATGCAAGACGCCGTGGTGGTTTCGCTCGCGTCCGATGTCCGGCCGGGCGTGCCGGTGCTGTTCCTGGACACCGGCTACCACTTCGCCGAAACCATCGGCACCCGCGACGCGGTCGAGTCCGTCTACGACATTCACCTGCTCAACGTCACGCCCGAACACACGGTCGCCGAGCAGGACGAGCTGCTGGGCAAGGACCTGTTCGCCCGCGACCCCAACGAATGCTGCCGCCTGCGTAAGGTTCTCCCGCTGCGGCGCGCGCTGCGCGGCTACGCCGCGTGGGTGAGCGGGTTGCGCCGGGCGGAGGCCGCCACCCGCGCCAACGCCCCGCTGATCAGCTTCGACGAGTCGTTCAAGCTCATCAAGGTCAACCCGATCGCGGCCTGGACCGACGAGGACGTGCAGGACTACATCGAGCGCCACAACGTTCTGGTCAACCCGCTGGTCGAGGAGGGCTACCCGTCGATCGGCTGCGCACCCTGCACCAGCAAGCCGGCCGAGGGTGACGATCCTCGCAGCGGGCGCTGGCGGGGACGAAACAAGATCGAATGCGGGTTACACGCCTCATGAGCACGCTCGTACTCACCGCCCACGGCAGCCGGGACCCGCGCTCGGGCGCGAACGCGCGGGCGCTGGCCGACCGGCTGGCGGGCATGCGGCCCGACCTGGACGTGCGGCTGGCGTTCCTCGAGCTCAACGAACCCAATTTCGTCGACGTGCTGGCCGCCCTCCCGGACAGCCGCCACGCGGTGGTCACCCCGTTCCTGCTGGCCAGCGCCTACCACGCGCGCCTGGACATCCCCAAGCAGATCGCCGAAGCCGGGGCCCACGGCGTCCGGCAGGCCGGCGTGCTCGGCGAGGACGGGCGGCTGGTTTCCGTGCTGCGCGAACGCCTCACCGAGGTCGGGGTATCCGCGGCTGACGACGACCTCGGCGTGATGGTCGTCGCGATCGGCTCGTCCAACGCCGCGGCGAACGTGCGCACCGCGAAGGTCGCGTCCAGGCTGGCGGTCGGCACCCGGTGGGCCGGGGCGACGACGGCGTTCGCAACCCGGCCCGAGGCGTCGGTGCACCAAGCCGCCGCCCACCTGCGTCGCCGCGGCGCGCGCCGGCTCGTGATCGCGCCCTGGTTCCTGGCGCCGGGGCTGCTCACCGACGGCGTCTCAACCTTCGCGCGGGACAACGGTATTCCGATGGCCGCGCCCCTGGGCGCGCACCGCCTGGTCGCCGAGACGGTGCTCGACCGCTACGACGAGGCGCTGGCAGCCGACGCCGCCGCATGAACGTCGACTTGTTGCGGGGATACGCCGCGAATTCCCACGACAACTCGACGTTGGCGGCAAACCCTAGGCCCTAACCCGGCTGACGATGTGGCTCAACATGTCTCGCACCGCCCCCGCCGGTGGCGTGCGCCCGCCCACCCAGATGGCGCGAAACTTCCGCCGCAGGTCCAACTTCGGGATCGTGACCGCGCTCAGCCGCCCGACGGCCAGGTCGTCGGCCACCGCAAGCCGGCTCATCGCCGCCGGTCCCGCCCCGGCGAGCACGGCCGCGCGCATCGCGGCGGCCGACGTCAGCTCCAGCACCGGTGGAGCCTGTTCCATGTCCTCGCCCAGCACCCGACGCAAGGCCACCGTCAGCGAATCCCGGATGCCCGAATGCGGTTCGCGCGCGACGAGCGGGGTCTCCGCGAGTTCGCGGGCGGACACCGCCCGCCGCGTCCACTTGTGGCCCGGCGGCACCACGATCACCAACTCGTCCTGGCCCACCACGCAGGTACCCAGACCCGTTGGCGTGCCGGGATTTTCGACGAATCCGAGATCGACGCTGCCGTCGCGGACCGCGGCGATGGCGTGCTCGCTGTTGGTGGCCGTCAGAATCACCTGGGGCGCGGAGCCGCCGCGCCGCGTCGCCTCGGTCTGCAGCGACAGCAGCCAGTGCGGCATCAGCTGTTCGGAGATCGTCTGACTGGCCGCCACCCGGACCCGCTCGCGGCCCTCCTTGCGCAGCGAGCCCATGCCCGCGTCGATCTCGGTGGCGACCTCGAGCAACCGTCTCGCCCAGTCGGCGACGATCAGGCCCGCGGGCGTCAGCTGCGAACCGCGGGTGGTGCGCACCGCCAGCGTGACCCCGATCTGGGCCTCCATCGACGCGAGCCGCCGCGAAATGGCCTGCTGCGTCAGCCCGAGTTCGCGCGCGGCGCGGCCCAGGCTGCCGGTTTCGGCGATCGCCAGAAACACCTCGAACGAGGCGAGCTCGGGCATCCGGGGGCTGAGCGGCATGGCATCACATCACAATCAATTCGTGTGACACAACGATAGCTTGTGACTCCACAACGCCGCGTGGCCTACTCTCGCCCGGTCGGGACGAGAACGATGGAACGGATGACCCTGGCCGGTAGCGCGTCGGCCGCGCTAAATTAGCCAGCCAGACAAGGAAGGACAACGCTTGTGGCCTATGTGATCGCCGAACCGTGCGTCGACATCAAGGACAAGGCGTGCATCGAGGAATGTCCCGTCGACTGCATCTACGAGGGCGCGCGGATGCTCTACATCCACCCCGACGAGTGTGTGGACTGCGGCGCGTGCGAGCCGGTGTGCCCGGTTGAGTCGATCTACTACGAGGACGACGTGCCCGCCGAATACGGCGAGTACACCCAGATCAACGCGGACTTCTTCACCGAGCTCGGCTCCCCCGGCGGCGCGGCCAAGGTGGGGCTGACCGAGAACGACCCCGCCGCGGTCAAGAACCTCGAGAGCCGGGCCGAAGCCACCTAGGCCGCCTCACCCGAGCAACGACGCGAGTTCGGTACGCGGCACCGAGAGCCGTTGGGGTCCGTCGACCTGCGCGAGCACCTGCCCCTGGCTGAAGAAGAAGATCACGGCGTCGTCGGTGAGCGCGAAGTTCTGGTACGCGTCCACCCCGGGGTCGCCGAACGGAAGCGGGCCGAGCTCGCGCCGGACGATCGGGTTTAGCACGGCCAACGGGTTGGCGCCCGGCTTGAACAGCGTGTCGAAGGTGATGGGCGCGCGCTTGCCGAGGTCGTAGGTGAAGGCCTTGTACGACGTCACCGGGTGGGCGCCGAGGTCCTGGTTCATGTCCAGCACCACGGTCTGGGTGCCGGAAGTAAGCGCACCGGACCGGAAGGCGGTCCCGGTGATGGTCAGCAGGTAGGGCGGCCGGTCGCCGGGCGGATGCGCCTTGGCGTCGTCGGCCCATTCGTCTCGCGTGTGGGTCACGTAGTCGGCGAGGGGCGCCTGGTCGGGATAGCCGACGGGAAAGCTCAAGTCGAGCGTGTAGGTGGTCGTCACGATGTGGCCCCGGCAGATCTGCGCCGTGTCGACGGTTCCGCCGACGTCGGCGCAGGCGGATTGGGCGCTGGCCGTCCCGGCGGACGAGAGGGCGGTCACGGCGCAGGCGGCCGCCGCCAGCGACGCCTTCAGGGTCATGGTCATCGCCGGGTCCGTTCCGTCCGTCGCCGCTCGACGCAGCGGTCTTGTGCGGTAAGTAGGCACCGTACGCGTGCCTACCGATCCCAAAACCCCACCTCGTAAGGTGAGCCCATGCGGACAGCTCGAATCATGCATGTCATCCGGCAGATCGGCTCGTTGATCGTCACGGCGGTGACCGCGGTGTCCACGCTCAACGCCTACCGGCCGTTGGCGCGCAGCGGATACGCCTCGCTCTTCTCGTTCATGTTCGGCGTGGTCGTCACCGAGTTGCCGCTGCAAACGCTCGTCAGTCAGCTCGGGGGCTTGGCGTTGACGGCCCGACGCCTCACCCGGCCGGTGCGATTCGCGGCGTGGACGGTGGCGGGCGTGTCCGCGCTCGGCCTGCTGAACTTCAGCCGCGCCGGGCACAAGGCCAACATTCCGCTGACCGAGGCGCTGGACGAGGGCCTTGGCGCGTCTCGTCTCACCGAATCGGGTGATCTGTGGCGCCGGCCGGCCGGCGGTGGCACCGCCAAGACGCCGGGCCTGCTGCGGATGATGCGCATCTATCGCGACTACGCCCACGACTCCAACATCAGCTACGGCGAATACGGCAGCGCCAACTACCTGGACATCTGGCGCCGTCCCGATCTGGACCCCACCGGCAAGGGCCCGGTGCTGTTCCAGATCCCGGGCGGCGCCTGGACGACGGGAAACAAACGCGGACAAGCTCATCCGTTGATGAGCCACCTCGCGGAGTTGGGCTGGATCTGTGTGTCGATCAACTACCGGCACAGCCCGCGCAACACCTGGCCCGCCCACATCGTCGACGTCAAACGCGCCCTGGCGTGGGTCAAGGCGCACATCGCCGAGTACGGCGGCGATCCCGAATTCATCGCCATCACCGGCGGTTCGGCCGGCGGCCACCTCTCGTCGCTGGCCGCCCTCACGCCCAACTTCGCCGAATTTCAGCCCGGCTTCGAGGACGCCGACACCCGGGTCCAGGCGGCCGTGCCGTTCTACGGCGTCTACGATTTCACCCGGTTCAACGACGCGATGCATCCGATGATGCCGGCGCTGTTGGTCAAATCCGTTGTCAAGCAACGGCCGTCGACCAACATGCAGCCGTTCGTCACCGCTTCACCGGTCAACCACGTTTCCGCCGACGCTCCCCCGTTCTTCGTCCTGCACGGCCGCAACGACTCGCTGGTGCCCGTCGAGCAGGCGCGTGCGTTCGTCGAACGACTGCGCAAGGTGAGCACCCAGCCCGTGGTGTACGCCGAATTGCCGTTCACCCAGCACGCTTTCGACATCTTCGGTTCGGCACGCGCGGCGCACACCGCGGTCGCCGTCGAGCAATTTCTCGCCGAGGTGTACGCGACGCGCCGCCAGGCCAATGTGGCCTAGCCGCCGAGCATTTGGGCCACGACGCCGGCGATGACGTCCTCCGGCTGCTGCGCGATGCCGACGCTGACCAGCTCGCCACCGATCGCCAGCGACGCGACGCCGTGCACCAGCGACCACAGTGGCGCGGCGAGTTCGCGCGGGTCCTGACCGCCGACGACACCCGCATGCTGGCACGCCGCGATCGCGTCGAGTAGGTCCGCGAACGCCTGCTCGCCGGCGATGGCGAGGTCGGGGTGGTCGGCCTTCGACAGCTCGGCGCCGAACATCACCCGGTAGTGGTCCGGGTGCGCGACGGCCCAGCGCACGTAGGCACGGCCGAGCTCGATCACCCGATCCTTGGGCTCGTCGGTGGACGCGGCCGCGGCCAGTTCGGCGTGCAGGTCGCGAAAGCCCTGCTCGGCCACCGTCGCCAACAGCGCGGCCTTGTCCGCGAAGTGCCGGTACGGCGCGGCGGCGCTGACGCCGGCGCGCCGCGCCGCTTCGGTCAGCGTGAAACCCTTCGGCCCCTTCTCCGCGACCAGCGACAGCGCGGCGCTGGTCAGCGCCCGTTTCAGGTCGCCGTGGTGGTAGCTGTCCCTGCGCTTCGAACCGGTCGGCGATTTTCGCTCACGTGCCATGTTGACGAGATTAACATTAGGGACTATGTTAAGGCCATTCACATCCGAAGGAAGGGGACGAAATGAACCAGCAACTCATGGCCCCCCGCGCCGGCGACCACGACCGGGAGAGGGCGGCCGCGCGCCTGGGCCAGGCGCTCGCGCAGGGCTACCTCGATCTGGGCGAGTACGAGCAGCGGGTGCAGGCCGTGTTCGGCACGCACACCACCGGCGAGCTCCGGGAGCTCCTCGCCGACCTGCCGCTCGAGCGGATCCGGCGCGCCGACCCACGCCGCCGCGCCGCCCGCGTCGAGGCGGCGCGCCGCAGCGTGCGCATTCACCTCGCCGGCTACCTCCTGATGACCGTCGTCGTGCTCACCGTGTGGGCGGCCGTCGCCGCGACCACGGACGCCACGTACTTCTGGCCGATCTGGCCCATCCTGGGCGCCGGCATCGGACTCGTCAGCCACGCGCTGGGCATCCGCCCCGCCGTGAAAACCGTTGCGAAGTAAGGGGTTGCCATGTCCCTGGCAGTCATCACCGGCGCCAGCTCCGGGTTGGGCGCAATTTTCGCCGACCAGCTGGCGCAGCGCGGCATGTCTTTGGTGCTCGCCGGGCGCGACGAAGCCCGGCTGAACGCGGTGGCGCAGCGCGTCGGGCAGCACGTCGAGCTGGTCGTCGGCGACCTCAGCACCCCGGCCGGCGTCGACGCCCTGGTGGCCCGGCTAGCGGGGCGAGAGATCGACGTGTTGGTCAACAACGCGGGCTTCGGCACGTACGGCCCGTTCGCGGAGGTCGACGACGGGCGCGAGCATGAGCTGGTGGCGGTCAACGTCGACGCGTTGGTGCGGCTGACCCACGCGGTGCTGCCCGGCATGCTGGCCCGCCGCCGGGGCGGGATCCTGAATGTGGCGTCCACCATCGCCTTTCAGCCCGGGCCGTATCAGGCCACGTACGGCGCGTCGAAGGCGTTCGTCTTGTCGCTGAGCCAGGCGCTGTGGGCGGAGACCCGTGGATCGGGCGTCACGGTCACCGCGCTGTGCCCCGGACCGACCCGCACCGGCTTCGTCGACGCGCTGGGCTCGGACGTCTCGCACACCGCGATCTATCGCCGGCTCGCGGCGCCCGAACCGGTCGTGGCAGCCGGGCTGCGCGCGCTGGACCGGGGCCGCGCCGTCGTCGTGCCCGGGTGGCGCTATCGGGCGATGACCACCGGATCGCGGTTGATGCCCGGCTGGGTGTCGGCGCTCGTCAGCGGGCGCATGCTGCGGCCCGCCGCGGCGTAGCGAAAACCGTTGAGCCGCTATACCTTGGGGCGCACGCCGACCGCCCGGTACACGAACACCGGCTGCACCGGGAAGCGCAGCGTCGTGGTCGGCAGCTTTTCCAGCACCTCGTCCGGGATCGACTTGCGGTAGTTGAGCTTCATCGACCCGCTGAAGGCGGGATCGACGCCGTGCAAGTCGATTTCGAGCTTCATGCCCTTGCCGGTGATCGTCGCCCTGGCCGGCCCCTTGCTGGTGTCCCACGGGCAATCGATCGACCGCAGGTTGGCGTCCCCGCGGGTGGGAAGCGTGGCAAGGATCCGCGCGGTGGTGAACGCGAACGCGCCCGTGTAGCGGGACACTCCCGAGGCCGAATAGACGCCCGGCACGTGGCCGCCGAAGTGCCGGTTCACCCCGACTTTGCCCGCGCTGAAGATCATCCCCTCGGCTTCGAGTTCATCGCGCAGCGGTGCGGGCAGTTTGCCGATCTCGGACAAGTTGCGAAGAAAGCCGAACACGTCCAAGACCGTAGCCCGAGCGCGGCGCGCTCGCATTGGTTTGCCAGAGCGTTTACTGCACCGTGACGTTGGCCGTGTAGGTGCACGACGGTTGCGTGTCCTTGCCGACGAAGCTGGTGTAGGCGGTGCCGATCGTGGTGGTCCCCGGCTTCAACGCCGTGAATTTCCACACCTCGGTGCCGGGGGCTCCGAGCGCGTCGGAGCTCGGCGGCACGAACTGGTGGCTCTCCTGCTTGAGGACGCCCGGGTCGCCGATCTTCATCTCCGGCGCCCACCGGTACGGGGTGGTGTAGTTCGAGCCCAGCTTCACGACCAGCGTGTTGCCGACGGTCAGGGTGATGCTCTGCGTGACGACGCTCTGCGTGAGCACCTCGTTCATGGGCACCTCGAGCGTCTTGGTCGACGGCGGGTTCCTGGACGCGAAGTGGCAGCCCACCAGCATCGGCGAAACGAGCATCGCGACGGTCACCAAGAGCTTGATCTTCCCGACAGTCATCGAGCCCATTATGTCCTGGAGCCCCGTCGCCGCGCCGCCGCCCACCAGACCATCCCACGCTCGGCGTTTCGATCGCGCGTTTGCTGTGGGTCCGGTAGCTTCTGGGCATGTTTGGCATCATCCGGCCCTGCCGTCACCGGCTCGGCGGCGAGCTGGCGGCCGCCTGGACAGCCCAATTGTGCGGATTGTGTCTGGCGCTGCGCGACGATTACGGCCAGGCCGCCCGCATCGCCACCAACTACGACGGGCTGGTGGTCTCATTGCTGGTCGAGGCGCAGTCCCCGGGGCGGCCGGCCCGCCGCACCGCCGGGCCGTGCCCGCTGCGCGGCATGCGGCGCGCGGACGTGGCCACCGGCGACTGCGTGCGACTGGCCGCCGTGGTGTCGCTGGCGCTGGCGGCGGCCCGGGTCCGTGACCACGTCGACGACCGCGACGGCATCGTCGGCGTGGCCGGGGTGCGGCCCGCGGCGCGCCGCATCGCCGAACGCTGGGTGCGCCAGGGCACCGACACCGGTCACACCCTGGGCTTCGACACCGGCGTGCTGGTCGCCGCGATGGACCGCCAGGCGGCGCTCGAAGCCCAGGCCCGTCCGGGCAGCTCGCTGCTGCTGGTGACCGAGCCCACCGAGACCGCCGTCGCCGAGGCGTTCGCGCATACCGCGGTGCTGGCCGGCCGCCCGGACAACGCGGCGCCGTTGCGCGAGGTTGGGCGGCTGTTCGGCCGGGTGGCGCACCTGTTGGACGCGGTCGAGGATTACCGCGACGACGTGGCGCGCGGGAAGTGGAACCCGTTGGCGGCGACCGCAACTCCCGTGGCGGCGGCGCGCGCCCTGTGCGACGACGCGGTGCTGGGCATCGAGCTGGCGCTGGCCGACGTGTCGTTCACCGACGGGAGGCTGGTCGATCGGCTGTTGACCAACGAGGTCCGCCGCGCGATCAAGCGCACCTTCGCCCAGGCCGGTTTGACGGCCAAGAGCGGAACGCCGCGCGGCCAGCAGGAGCCCATCAACTTCGGCGACCAGCCGATCGAGCCCGGCGCCGAGGAGGGAACGCCGAACCCCGGGCGCAAGTCGCGGCGCGGCGACGGAACCGGCTGCTGGTGCTGCTGCGAGGGCTGCGATTGCTGCTGCGACTGCGACGACTGCTGCTGCGACTGCACCTGAGCCCGCAACCAGTAAGTGCTTCTCGAATTTGATATCGCCGGCGCTGTCACTTTCGAGAGTCACCAGATGCCCGCCACGGGGTGCGCGTGTGACCGGTGAGACCGCCCACCCAGCGAGCTGACCGCGGCGCCGGCCAAACCCCAAGCCGCGCAATCCGATCATGTCCGGCAGGATGGGCTGGTGTTTGGCCTCGTCCTGATCGTTGCTCTCGTCTCCACCGTCATCGTCGGGACGGTCCTGGGCCGGCGCTACCGCGTTGGCCCCCCGGTGCTGCTCATCGTGCTCGGCACGTTGCTGGGTCTGATCCCAAGCTTCGCCCACGTGCACGTCAACGGCGAGATCGTGCTGTTGCTGTTCCTGCCGGCGATCCTCTATTGGGAGGGCCTGAACACCAGCTTCCGCGAGATCCGCGCCAACGCGCGCATCATCGTGTTCCTCAGTGTCGGCCTGGTGATCGCGACGGCCGTCGCGGTGTCGTGGACGGCGCGGGCGCTCGGGATGGATTCCCACGCGGCCGCCGTCCTGGGCGCCGTGCTCTCCCCCACCGACGCCGCCGCGGTGGCGGGCCTCGCGAAGAAGTTGCCCCGCCGCTCGGTGACCGTGCTCAAGGCCGAGAGCCTCATCAACGACGGCACCGCCCTGGTCCTGTTCGCCGTCACGGTCCACGTCGCGATCGGGGGTGCGGCGATCACCCCGATCGACCTGGTGGGCCGATTCGTCGGCTCCTATCTGGGCGGTATCGCCGCCGGGCTGTTGGTCGGCGGGGCGGTGACGTTGCTGCGCAAGCGGATCGACGCGCCGCAGGAGGAGGGGGCGCTGAGCCTGCTGACGCCGTTCGCGGCGTTCCTGCTGGCGCAGAGCATGGACTGCAGCGGCGTGGTCGCCGTCATGGTCTCCGCCCTGGTGCTCGCCTACGCCGGACCGGTGGTGATCCGGGCGCGGTCGCGCTTGCAGGCGTATGCCTTCTGGGACAGCGCGACGTTCCTGCTCAACGGCTCGTTGTGGGTGTTCGTGGGCGTCCAGATACCCAACGCGCTGCGCGGCATCGTCGGCGTGGACGGCGGGGTGCGCCACGCCCTGTTCATCGCGCTCGCGGTCACCGCCGTGGTGATCCTGTCGCGAATCTTCTGGGGCGAGATCACCGTCGCGCTGATCCGACTGATCGACCGTCGCGAGGCGCAGCGTGAACGCCGGGTCAGCTGGCGTCAGCGCTTCGTCACGGCCTGGGCCGGGTTCCGCGGCGCCGTGTCGCTGGCGGCGGCGCTGGCCGTGCCGACGACCACCCTCAGCGGCGCGCCCTTCCCCGACCGCAGCCTGCTCATCTTCATCGTGGTCGTCGTGATCCTGACCACCGTCCTGGTCCAAGGGACCACGCTGCCCGCCGTGGTCCGCTGGGCGAAGATGCCCGACGACGTCGCGTACGTCGAAGAATTGGAGCTGGCGCGAACCCGGGGGGTCCAGGCGGCGCTCACCGCGCTGCCCACCGTCGCCGACGAGGTCGGCATCAGCGACGACCTGCGTCGTCGGCTGCAGAAGGAATACGAGGAAAGGGCCGCGCTCGCCCTGGCCACCGAAGGCGGCTCGACTAACAACCGCCTGGTCAAGAAGAAGGAGCTGGTCCGGCGGGTGCGGCTCGGCGTGCTCGAACGGAAGCGGCGCGAGATCACCGCGCTGCGCAACCAGAACCTCATCGACGACATCGTGCTGCGCGAACTGCAGAACGAGATGGACCTCGAGGAAGTGCAACTGCTCGACGAGGCGGACGAGGCTTAAGCCCGTCGGTCGTCGACCGTACAGTCGGCCCCATGTTGCACACGGTGGCGATCCGCGGCTACCGCTCGCTGCGCGAGGTGATCCTGCCGCTGGGGCGGCTGTCGGTGGTCACCGGCGCCAACGGCGCAGGCAAGTCGTCGTTGTACCGCGCGCTGCGGCTGCTGGCCGACTGCGGCCGCGGGGAGGTGATCGCCTCGCTCGCCCGCGAGGGCGGGCTGCAGTCCGCGCTGTGGGCCGGACCCGAGGAGCTCAAGGGCGCCCGCCGGACGGGCAAGGCCCAGGGCACCGTCCGCACCCGGCCCGTATCCCTCGAATTAGGCTTCGCCTCAGACGATTTCGGCTATCTGGTGGACCTCGGCATCCCGCAGATGGCGGGAATCAAGTCGGCGTTCGGCCGCGATCCCGAGATCAAGCGGGAAGCGTTGTTCGCCGGACCGGTGCTGCGCGCCAGTGCGACGCTGGTACGCCGCACCCGCGACTTCGCCGAGATGAGCGCGGAGTCCGGCCGCGGATTCGACGAGCTGTCCCGCTCGTTGCCGTCGTACCGCAGCGTGCTGGCCGAATATGCCCACCCGCACGCGCTTCCCGAACTCGCGGCCGTGCGCGAACGGCTGCGCGGCTGGCGGTTCTACGACGGCTTCCGCGTCGACGCCGGGGCGCCGGCGCGACACCCGCAGGTCGGCACGCGCACCCCGGTGCTCTCCGATGACGGCAGCGATCTGGCCGCCGCGATCCAGACGATCATCGAGACGGGCTTCGACGACCTGAGCCGCGCCGTCGCCGACGCGTTCGACGGGGCCACGGTGTCGGTCGCCGTTCACGACGGGCTGTTCGACCTGCAGCTGCGGCAGCGCGGCATGCTGCGCCCGCTGCGTTCGGCCGAATTATCCGACGGCACACTGCGATTCCTGCTCTGGGCCGCCGCGCTGTCCAGCCCGCATGCGCCGTCGCTGATGGTGCTCAACGAACCGGAGACCTCGCTGCATCCCGACCTGGTGCGTCCGCTCGCGGGGCTGATCCGCACCGCCGCCACGCGTACGCAGGTCCTGGTGGTCACCCATTCCCGCGCGCTGCTCGAATTCCTGGACACCGTCCCGGTGGCCGACGCCGACGGGGACGACCGAGCCGTCGAGATCGAGCTGTACAAGGAGTGGGGCGAGACGCGGGTCGCCGGCCAGGGCCTGCTGACCACGCCGCCGTGGGACTGGGGCAAGCGCTAACGGCCGAAACGCCCCCGCCCCCGATCGAGTGTGCTCCTATGGCGGCGTCGCACGGCGTGTCGCCGCCCTGGGCGCACCCTCAATGTGCTGAGCGCACACTCGAATCCGTGGCGGGCTGAAAATGGGTGATCGCGGGTGCGACCCACTGGCGCAGGTAGTTGCGCAACTCGTCACCGGACCGCGGCGGTCGTCCGGGATCGACGATGAACGATTGCAGAACCCGAAGCATGAATTCGACCAGGCCGTCGCGCCTGTCCTCGGTGATGCCGACGCTGTTCCAGTCCACGTTGAAGCGGTCGATGATCGAGCGCCCCAGCGAGAGCGCGACATCGGAGGTCACGCTCGCCGAGTAAGACGCCGCCTTCTCGGAGGTCAACAGCAGCCCCAGGTATTGGTCCTGGGGAAGCAATTCCAACGTGTGAGCGATACCCTCGACCACCGCCTCGGCGGGGTCGTGAATGGCTTCCAGGTGGGCCGCCAGCCGGTCCAGGGACGGACCCGCTTCCGACAACGCCGTCGCCACCAGCAACGCATCGGTGCTCGGGAAATAGCGGTACACGGTTTGGCGGGTGACCCCGAGATCGCGCGCGACATCGCTGATTTTGATGTCCGCGCCCGACTGCTGTATCGCGCGGCTCGCCGCGGCGATGATTCGCGCAATGGCTTCCTCGTCGCTCGACGGCAATGCGCCGGCCCAGCCGTGTCTGCGCATCTACGGTGCCCTCACGCTCAATATGGTCGCACGAGAACTCAGCCCAGCGCGACGCCAATCTCCTGCGCGAACACCTTGATCATGTGTTGCACGCCGATCTCGTTGCGGCCGATGATCATATGGTCGTGTTGGCCCTGGCGCACGCCCTCGCCGCACTGCGGCAGCATCGCGAAGTCCTCGTCGCGCACCGCCGCGTGCACCGCGTCGTAGATCATGTCGTAGCCGCTGCGCTGGTCGTCGCTCGTGGCCGGGATGCGCGCCAGCCAGCTGTGTCGAACGGTGCAGCGGGTCGGGGCCCCGGCCGGCAGAATGTCGATGACCTCCACACCGACGTTGCTGTTGGCCAGGATCAGGTTTGGGTAGATCCAATAGATCAGTCCCATGTTGTCCCGCACGTCCCACGAACCGTTCGGATCGGCATCGAGGTTGACGATCCAGTTGAACGGAAACCCGAGCCGGTGGTGCTTGCCGTACTCGTCGTAGATCGCGACGTTGGGCAGCGCGTTTTGCCCAATCAGGCTCTCGCCGTGGACAAACGGAAAGTGGTAGCCCTCCGCGAACGCCTCCAACGCCCCCTTCCAGGACACCTCGGAGGTGAATTCGCGATGCGCGTGATACCCGAATGATCCGTAGTCGAGTTCGGCCAGCTGTGAAGCCACCGGTCCCAGATGCGCGTCGACGTCGATGGACGCGTCGGCGCTGAGCACCGCCCAGATGAAGCCGTAGGCCTCCTGGCTCGGCAACTCCACCAGGCCATAATCGCCGGTGTCCATGCCGGTGAAGCCGGATTTGCCTGGGATGCTGAACAATTCGCCCGTGTTCTGGTAGGTCCACGCGTGATAGGGGCAGGTGAAACGAGAGGCGTTGCCCGCGCCGCAGGCCGGCATCGCGCCGCGGTGGCGGCAATAGTTGAGGAACACGCGGCTGACCCCGGCGCGGTCGCGGGTCACCAATAACGAAGTGCCCAGCACCGAGCGGACTTCGAAGTCGTTGGGGCCGGGGATCTGCACGCTGGGCAAGATCGCCAGCGGGGTCCGCCGCAGGATCTGCGACTCCTCGAAGTCGGTGACTTTGCCGTCGCGGTAGTAATGCAGCGGCACCCGCAGCACTTCCGCGGCCAGGTCGGTCGTCTTGGTCAGCACCAGCCGCAAGGCGCGCCGTGTCAGGTCTTCGCTGAGCTCCGCCGGGCGCACGCTCTCGATCGTCACAACTGGGGACCATACACCAGAGCGATCATGGATGGTCAACCCACGCGTAGAGGTCGCAACGCACCGCGACCCGTGCTTGGCTGGATGGATGGCCCCCACGAATCGCGGTGATGCCGTGCGCAGCGCGCAGCGGGTCGTCGACGTCCTGTCGGCCCAGGGCGTGCAGTTCGTCTTCGGTGTGCCGGGCGCGAAGATCGACGCCGTCTACGACGCGCTGCTCGACTCCGGCCCTCGGCTGGTGGTGTGCCGCCACGAACAGAACGCCGCCTTCATGGCCGGGGCCATCGGTCGCCTCACCGGCATCCCGGGCGTGGTGCTGGTGACGTCCGGCCCCGGCACCACCAACCTGGCCACGGGGCTGTTGACCGCCAACACCGAACAGGACCCGGTGGTGGCGCTGTGCGGCGCGGTGCGCCGCGTGGATCGCCTCAAGCGCACGCATCAGTCCATGGACGCGGCCGCCATGCTCAGGACGGTCACCAAGTTCACCGGCGAGGTCAACGACCCCGACAACGCCGCCGAGGCCACCATCGGCGCGTTTCGCGCCGCGCTCGGCGAACCGCGCGGCGCGGCCGCGGTCGTTCTCCCGGCCGATGTGTTGGCCGCTCCGACGACGGCGAGCATCCCGGGCCCGCAGCCGATTCCGCCGTTGGCCGCCGCCCCCGCCGCGTCCATCGCCGAGGCGAGCGAGCTGATCCGCGCCGCGCGCCGACCCGCTTTGCTGGTCGGCATGCGCGGCGCCGACCCCGACACCTGCCTGGCGCTGCGCGCCCTGCTCGCCACGACCGGGCTGCCGGTTGTCGAGACCTTCCAGGCCGCGGGCGTGATCTCCCGCGCGTTGGAGGACAACTTCTTGGGCCGGGTGGGCCTGTTCCGCAACCAGCCCGGCGACGTCGTCCTGGCCCACGCCGACGTCCTGGTCACGGTCGGATACGACTCGGTCGAATACGACCCGGTGCTGTGGAACGACGACGCCGCGCGCACCGTCGTGCACATCGACTCGGTCCCCGCCGACATCGACAACCACTACCAGCCGGCCACGGAGCTGCTCGGCAATATCGCGGCGACGCTCACCTCGCTGACCGACAAGCTGGCCGGCCTGACCCTGACGGACACCTATAAGCGCGAGATCGCCACGCAGCGAAAGGCGTTGAGCGACATCGACACCACGGCAGGCCGCACCGAGCCCGAGGGCCCCGGCCTCAACCCCGTCGCCGTCGTGCTGCGGCTGCGGGAGGAACTCGACGACACCGCCACCGTCACCTGCGACGTCGGCTCCGTCTACATCTACCTGGCCCGCCATTTTCGCGTGTACGAGCCGCGGCGTCTGCTCTTCTCCAACGGTCAACAGACCCTCGGCGTCGCGCTGCCATGGGCCATGGCCGCCTGCCTGGTGCGGCCCGGAACTCCGGTCGTGTCCGTCTCCGGCGACGGCGGATTCCTCTTCTCCGCGCAGGAACTCGCGACCGCGGCCCATCTCGGGCTCACCTTCACCCACATCGTGTTCCGGGACAACGCCTATGACATGGTCGGCTTCCAGGAAGTCTTGAAGTACGGCCGCAAATCCGGTGTGCAACTGGGTGATTACGACCTCGTCTCCTACGCGGCGGCCTTCGGCGCCCGCGGCCACCGGGTTACCACGCTGGACGAATTCACCGCGACCCTGCGCCAGGCGCTCACCGAGGACGGCCCCTCCCTGATCGACGTTCCCGTCGACTACAGCCACAACACCGATCTCGCCGCCCAGCTGCACGACGACCCCTTCGAATAAGGATCATGGACACACATTCGGGTGCCTACGAGCGTTTCCGCCACTGGGCGACAACGCTTCTCACACACCACCGCGCCGACGACGCCGAGGTCTATCAGTTCTCGACGATCGGCGCCCTGCTGGAGGGTGTCTACGACGGCGACGTCACCGTCGCCGAGATCCTGCGCCACGGCGACTTCGGGTTGGGCACCTTCAATCACCTCGACGGCGAAATGGTCATCCTCGACGGCGTCTGCTACCGATTGCGCGCCGACGGAACCGCCGGCCGGGCCGCGCCGACCGATCGCAGCCCGTTCGCGGCGATCACCCGGTTTCACACCGATTTCGAGATCCCGATCCGGACCCGCACCGGGCGCACGGAGGTGATCGCCGCCATCGACCGCCGGATCGCCAGCGCCAACCTGATCTACGCCGTTCGGATCACCGGGCAGTTCGCCGAGCTGCACACCCGCACGGTGATGGCACAGCAGCCGCCCTACCCGCCGCTGACCCAAGCCACCGAGGAGCAGGCCGAGAAGGTGTTCACTGACGTGCCGGGCACGGTGGTCGGGTTTCGCACCCCCGACTTCGAGCAGGGGATCTCGGTCGCCGGCTATCACCTGCACTTCCTCAACGGTGACCGCACCGGCGGCGGGCACATCCTCGATTTCACGCTCGAGCATGGGGACGTCGCGGTCAGCGGGGCGTCGCAACTGCATCTGAGCCTGCCCACCTCCGGTGACTTCCTCGGCGCCCGGCTGTCCGGCACCGACATCGCCGAGCGGATCAACAAAGCCGAAGGCCCCAAAGGGGGCTCACAGTAGCCGCTACGCCGGAATTCATGGACTGTTCAGGCCAGCGTCAAGTCCACATTGTTGAGTGCACACGCGCACCGCGTGTCCTCACGTTATGCGTGTTGTACAGGTCGCCAACTTCTATGGCCCTCGCTCGGGCGGCCTTCGCACGGCGGTCGATCGGCTGGGCGCCGAATATTGCGCCGGTGGCCACGAGGTGTTCCTGATCGTTCCCGGCCAGCGCGCCGAACGCAGCCAGCTGCGCACCGGTGTGGTCCGAATCACTTTGCCCGCTCGCCTGATTCCGCTCACCGGCGGCTACCGCGCCGTGATGCCCGGGCCGGTCAAGGCTCTCCTGGAGGCGCTGCGGCCCGACGCGTTGGAGGTGTCCGACCGGCTCACGCTGCGGTCACTGGGCCGATGGGGCCGAGACCACGGTGCCACGACGGTGATGATCTCCCACGAGCGGCTGGATCGCCTTGTGGGACAGATACTTCCGCATCGCGCGGCGGTGAAGTTCGCCGATCTGGCCAACGCGCGCACCGCCGCCGATTACGACACCGTGGTGTGCACCACCGGTTTCGCGCGTGAGGAATTCGACCGGATCGGTGCGACGAACACTGTGACGGTCCCGTTGGGCGTGGATCTGCAGACCTTCCACCCGCGCCGGCACTCGTACCTGCTGCGGCGCCGCTGGGCCGCGCCGACCCAGCTGCTGCTCGTCCACTGCGGTCGGCTGTCGGTGGAAAAGCGCGTCGACCGCAGCATCGACGCCGTCGGCGAGTTGCGCCACGCCGGGGTCGATGCCCGACTCGTCGTCGTGGGTGAGGGTCCGTTGCGGGCCAGGCTGGAACGCCAGGCCGCGCGGCTGCCGGTGGACTTCACCGGTTTCGTCTCCGATCGGCATACGGTGGCCGGGCTGCTGGCGTCCGCCGACGTGACGCTGGCTCCCGGGCCGCACGAGACGTTCGGGCTGGCCGCGCTGGAGTCGCTGGCCTGCGGGACGCCGGCCGTCGTCTCGCGCACCTCGGCGCTGACCGAGATCATCACCGCGGACAGCGGCGCCTCGGCGGACAACCACCCGGCCGCCATCGCGCGGGCGGTCAGCGCGGTCACCAGCCGCCCGGAGCGCCACCGCCGCGTCTCGGCTCGACGCCGCGCCGAGGACTTCACCTGGCATCGGGCTGCGACGGGCATGCTGGCGTCGTTGGGGGCGCCGACGCTCGACGACCCCGGCGACGCCGAACACACCGCGTAGCTAATAGGTTCTCGGCAGCGCGGCAACCAGCGCTTCGACCTGTGTTCGCGCGAGCGTGGTGACGCTTCCGTCGGGCAGCCCGAGGATGCGGTCGATGGCCAGGCCGTGCAGTCTGAATCGTTTTGTCATGCTGTCGATCGCACGCTCCCGGGCGGATTCGTCGGGCGCCTGCAACACCGCGACGATGGTGGAATTCGTGCGCGCGGCAAGGCCGTAGATCATGTCGGCGACGCCCTCCGGATCGAAGGTGTCGAAGACACCCTCGGCGACCCCCTCTTCGATCAGGCGCGTCAGAAGGGGCAGGACCAGCGCTTCGTCGACCGCTGTTATCCGTGCGTAGAGGTGGGCGTTGTCCGGTCGCAGCAATGACGCCATCGCGGCCAGCTGCTCCGACACATTCATCTGCATCTTGACGTCAAACCCGGCCCGCAGCAGGGCGTTCAGCCGATCCAGCGCGTCACCGCCACTTCCGGCGACCGCATCCTCGACCCCGGCGAACGCGGCCCGCGCGCTGCGCTCGGCCAAGGCCGCGATCAACGCGTCCTTCGATGGAAACCAATGGTAGAAGGCACCTTTGGAGACGCCCGCGTCGGCGATCAGATCGTTGAGGCTGACGTTGTCATATCCGTCACGCAGAAACAGCACCGCCGCCCGATCGAGCAGATCCGCGCGACGGACGTCGGGATGCTTAACTACCCGAGGCACTCTCGGGCTTCCAGCCGACGTACGTCAGGTATAGCCCGACTGAGGCGAGGAAGATGAACAACACCCATAGCGCCGCAGTCGCACCCGAACTGTAGATGGCGTTGCCGGCCGCGTCGTAGGCCCGCGGCAGCGTCAGCAACAGCAGACCACGGATGAAGAAGAACCAGCCCACGGCCGACACGACGAACGCCGCCAGACCGCGCCAATACTGGTGAAAGGCAATGATGAAAATGCCGCCCATCAACAGGATGGCTCCATACAGCCACGGCCACATGGGATTTGCCTTGAACTCGGTGAATAGTTCCTGCATGTATGAACCGCGGATTGCGATCGTGGTCGGCACGATCGACATGTAGGGGCCCAACACGCGGGCGAACATGCGGGTCCGGGTCTGCGATTGCTCGGATGCGCTCATTGCGCCACCTCCCTGGCTTGCACCGAGAATAACCGACCGGTGGTCGGTATGCCAGACCAACGGTCGGTCGGATTCTTCAGAAGTCGGAGGCCGCCCACGATCCGGGCGGGTACGGCGGAACCGCGCCGGTGAAGGCGCCGTCGGTGAGCCTGCACAGAGTGTCGGAAATCGTTCCGGCGTCGGCCAATACCTGCGGATCCCCGCCCGGCACCACGCGCGCGACCACCGCCTGCCAGGAGTATCCGACGCCGCCGTGCTCGTACCAGACGAACCAGTCCGCACCGTGACTGCCGGCGCGGATCAGCCGGCGGAACGGCAAGGTCGGATCGCTGACCGAGTCCGTCGCGTTGAAGGGCGCGCCGACGTCGGCGATGGGCGGTAGGAGCTTGAGCAGTTCCGGGGGCAGCTGGGACACATGCTGCACCTCCTGCACGGGTGTCGTCAGGGCGCATTGAGTGTTCGGGATCGCCTCCGCGGGCGTGGCCGTCAGCAGCGCCGACGCGAGCGCAAGGCACCCGGTGACTTCGTAACTGATGCGCGCCATGACATTGCTCCATCTGCGGTCCTACTCAGCAGGACGCTACGCCACCGCCTTGCTGAGCGAGGCCGCTAGGCTGAATCGGTGGAACCGCGGGACCAGGTTTTGATCACGGTCACCGAGTTGGCCGGCCTCATCGAGTCCGGCGCCTCGGTGGCCATCGTCGACGTGCGCTGGCGGCTCGACGAGCCCGACGGACGGCCCGCCTATCTGGAGGGACACCTACCCGGCGCGGTGTATGCGTCCCTCGAGGACGAGCTCAGCGACCACTCGGTCGCCGGTCGCGGCCGCCACCCGCTGCCGTCGGGCAGCAATTTGCAGGCAGCGGCGCGCCGCTGGGGTGTCCGGCAGGACTCGCCGGTGGTGGTCTACGACGACTGGAATCGCGCCGGTTCGGCGCGCGCGTGGTGGGTGTTGACGGCGGCCGGCCTGCCGGACGTCCGCATCCTGGACGGCGGCCTGGCCGCCTGGCGAGCGTCGGGTCGGAGCCTCGAAACCGGGCCCGTCACACCGCAACCCGGGAATGTGACTGTGCCGCATGACGATCTGCGCGCCGGGAACCGACCGTCCCTGACCGCCGAGCAAGCGGGCGCCGGTGTCGTGACGTTGCTCGACGCGCGGGCGCCCGAACGCTTCCGCGGTGAGGTCGAACCGCTGGACCCCGCGGCCGGGCACATCCCCGGCGCCTTGAACCTGCCGAGCACCGCCCTCCTCGCCGCCGACGGCACGTTCATCGCCGGTGATGCACTCACCCAGCTGCTCGCTGAGCGCGGAATCCGTGACGGTGCGTTGGGCGCCTACTGCGGTTCGGGCGTGACGGCCAGCGTCACGGTCGCGGCGCTGGCGGCGGTGGGCTTGAACGCGGCGCTGTTTCCCGGGTCGTGGTCCGAGTGGTGTTCGGATCCGGGGCGCGCGGTGGCGGTCGGCCCCGCCTGAGGGTCAGGCGCCGCCCCAACTTTGCAGGAAGGCGGCGGTCACCCGGGCGGCGTTGTCGGCCGCGATCCGCTTGTAGCAGAAGAACTGAAACGGAAAGCCCGGCAGGTGAAGCGGGTCACCCGGCCCATCCGTGATGCCGCGGATGCCGAGGAACGGGACACCGTGCTCGTCGGCCACCGTTTGGGCGGCCGCGGTCTCCATGTCGGTCGCGTCGAAGGCCGGGTCCGCCGCCGACACGATGTTGAGGTTGCTGATCAGGGCGCTTCGCACCCACCGTCCCGCCGCCGGGCGGAAGTTGCCGGTGTATCGGTATGACCGGTCGGGCGCGCTGCGCGGTTGGCAGCCAAAAACGTCCCCGCCGTTCGGGATGCAGGGGAACGCCACGCCGTTGTTGTTGTCCCAGCTGTATCCGTCAACGCCGACCACGACTTGCGGCCGGCGCCGCAGATCGATCCGGCGGGCGACGCTTTCCAGTGCGACGCAGAGCGTTTCGGCCGTCGCCAGCATGGTGGGGTCGACGGGTCGAAACGTGTTGCCGTTGTCCAGTGTCCAGCGCGCCGGTATGGCCACATCCGCGATTTTGGTCCGCGCCGCCCCGCCGGCGACGCCCGAAAACACCACCGCGCCAATCGCGAATCGGGTCAAGGCGGCCTCGGTCGTGTCGGCGGCGTTCACCAGGCCGATGCCGGTCATCGCCACGATCACTTTTCGGCCCGCGATCGAGCCGAGGTAGAAATGCCTGCGGTCGACGATCGCCACCGGATCGGGATCGAGCGTGGTGTGCGACAGCACCGCGTCGGCTTCCGCCGGAAAGGCCGACAGCACCAGCATGCGTCTTTCGCCATCTACACCCACCGCACCAGTAAACGCCACCAGACCCCGTGGCTTCGCCGATTCCGGTCCGCCATGCCCACGTCAGCGGCTAGTCTCAGCGGCACTGCAGCCAAACCGGGGGGCGCGGCCCGACGAGGAGTCACGCTCATGCTCGAAGTGATCGAGAGAAGGCCGGGCGGCGAATCCCACAAGCCGCCGGTGCTGTTCGTGCACGGCGCCTGGCATGGCGCCTGGTGTTGGGACGAGCATTTCCTGGAGTTCTTCGCGGACAAGGGCCACCGAGCGCTGGCCGTCAGCCTGCGCGGTCACGGAAAGAGCCCGGCGCCCAAATCGATGCGGCTCTGCTCGATCGCCGACTTCGTCGCCGACGCCGCCGCCGTCGCCGACGGCCTGCCCGAACGGCCGGTGGTGGTCGGCCACTCGCTGGGCGGCTTCGTGGTGCAAAAGTATCTGGAATCGCACGACGCGGCCGCCGCCGTGTTGCTCGCCTCCGCGCCCCCGAGCGGCATCCTGGGATTCTTGGCCCGCCGATTGAAGCGACACCCGTGGTACACAGCCAGCGGCCTGGCGATGACCAAGTCGCTGCGGGGTGTCGGCGCCACACCGGAATTGGCCCGCGAAACCTTCTTCTCCCGGTCGCATTCCGAAGCCGACGTGGCGCGCTATACCGAAAAACTCTGCGAGGAGTACGCCCTGAAGATCGCGATCGACATGCTGTGGCACGACCTGCCCAGGCCGCGGCTGGTCACCACCCCACTGCTCGTGCTCGGGGCCCAGGACGACGTCTGCTTCACACCGCGGGAAGTGCGGGAAACCGCGGCCGCCTACCACACCGAGGCCGAAATCTTCCCTAAGATGAGCCACGACATGATGCTCGACCCAGGGTGGCTCGCCGTCGCCGAACGTATCCACGCGTGGCTCGAAACACGGGTGCCCGCACGATGACTGCGCGATGAGGGGCCGGCTCGACGGGAAGGTCGCGATCATCACCGGGGCGAGCACCGGCCTCGGACCCGTGCTCGGTTCGGTGTTCGTGCGGGAGGGCGCCCGGGTGCTGTTGGCCGCGCGGCGCGAAGAGCTCGTGCGCGAGGCCGCCCGCGCGGCCGGGCCCGGAGCCATCGCGATGCGCGCCGACGTCACCGACGAGCGTGCCGTCGCGGCCATGGTGGCGCGGGCCGTCGACGAATTCGGCCATGTCGACATCCTGTGCAACAACGCCGCCGCGCCCGGAGAGGACCGGTGGATCTGGGAGCAGACCCTGGACAACTGGAACGCCACGATCGCCATCGACGTCACCGCGGCGATGCTGTGCACCCGGGAAGTGCTCAACCAGTCGATGCTGGCGCGCCGTCGCGGCGTGATCCTCAACTTCTCCTCCACGGCAGGCTATTCCGGCGTCGTCCGCAAGAGCCACTACGTCACCGCCAAGGCGTCGCTGCGGGCCTTCACCAAGGCGGTGGCGCTGGAGGTTGGGCCACACGGCATCCGGTGCAATTGCATCGTCCCCGGGGCCATCGACACCGAGCTATGGCGTCGGTGGGTGCAACGCACCGCCGACGAGCAGGGGGTGGACGTCGCCGCCCAGCGCGCGAAGGCGCTCAAAGGGGTTGCGCTGCAGGATATCTCCACCACCGAGGATGTCGCCAACCTGGCGTTGTTCCTGGCCAGCGACGAAAGCCGCACCATCACCGGCCAATCGATCCCGGTCGATGCCGGAGGGTACATGCAGGGATGAGCCCACAACTCTCGGTGGCCACGCCCGTGGTGACCATGTTTCCCAAGGCCAGCGGCGACTGGGAGAAACACGCCTCCATCGAGGAGCTGGCCCGCATCGCCGAGACGGCGGATCGGCTCGGCTACCACCACCTGACCTGCAGCGAGCACATCGCGCTGCCCGCGGCCGAGATGGGCCGCCGCGGCGCCCGCTACTGGGATCCGCTGGCCACATTCGGCTACCTGGCCGCGTGCACCCGGCGAATCCGGTTGGCCACCAACGTCCTGGTGCTCGGGTACCACCATCCGCTCGAGATCGCCAAGCGTTACGGCACTTTGGACAAAGTCAGCAACGGCAGGCTCATCCTCGGTGTCGGAGTGGGCAGCCTCAAAGAAGAGTTCGACCTTCTCGGCGCGCCCTTTGACGACCGCGGGCCGCGCGGTGACGACGCCCTCAAGGCGCTGCGCGCGTCGCTGTCGGTCCCGGAACCCACCTACCGTGGCGAGTTCTATGCCTTCGACGGCATGGTCGTGGACCCGTGCGCGGTGCAGCAGCATGTCCCGATCTGGGTGGGCGGCCGCACGTTGCGATCGCTGCGCCGCGCCGCGACGCTGGCCGACGGCTGGGCGCCCTTCAGCGTGGGACTGCCACAGGCGCGAGACTGGTTGGGCCGCATCGAGCTTCGTCCGGGATTCGAGATCGTCCTGCCCCCACCGGCACCGCTGGACCCGATCAACGAGCCGCAGCGCACCCGCGACGCCATCGGGGAAGCCGCCGCACACGGCGCCACGATCGTGCCCGCCGTCTTCCGGCACACCTCGCTGCAGCATTATCTGGACCAATTGCAGGCGCTCGCCGAGCTGCATGATCCCGGCGGCTCCGCGTGATACGCGTCCGGGCAGGCGTATTCAGCCTCACCGCCGCCGCGCCGGCCGACGACGACGGCAGCTACCTGCGTTGGCACCTGCTGGATCACATGCCGGAGCAGTATCAGCTACCCGGGATCGTGTACGGGTTGCGTTGGATCGCCGACGGCGACTACCCGCAGCACCGCCTGGCCGGAAACGGCCCCTTGGCCGAGATCGCCAACGCGGTGCACTACCTGGTCGGTGACCCCGTCGAGCAGACCTTTGACGACTTCGTCACGCTCGGTCGCGCGTTGCGCGAAAACGGCCGGTTCCCCGTCGTCCGGCCGTCGCTGCAAGTCGCCGGGCTGCGCCTGCTGCAGTGGCAATCTGCACCGCATGCGCTCATCTCCGCGGAGGTGGTGCCGTTTCGGCCGCACCGCGGCGTCGTCCTCATCGTCGAAGAACCCGTCGACGGGCGCCGCCCGGACGGCTGGCTGCAATGGCTGCACGCCGAGCACCATCCGGCGCTGCTCGCCACGCCGGGCACGGCCGGCGCGTGGACGTTCGGGTCGAGCACCGGCTGGAGCCACCTACCGCGAGGGTGGAGCACGGAGTTCCAGTACATCACCGTCGTCTACCTCGACGCCGACCCGCTGACCACCACCGCCGCATTGGCGCCCAGCATCGAGGACCGGTGGCGATCGGGTGCCGTGCGGCCCTCGTTCGCCGGACCGCTCCGCAGCATGGTCAATTGGGAAGCCTGGCGATAAACCCATCGGTTGACTGGTCGCCAGGGAAAAGAGACCTTCCCGCAATGAAGAGGCCCTATAGTCCTGGCTGCAAAGGAGGTGAGATGACGAATCGGTACGTCTTCGTGGCCGCCGGAATCGCGCTGGCGGCCGGGATGTCCGGCTGTTCCGGCAAGGAAAGCCATCCCGCACCGACCCCGAGTTCGACTCCCGCTGCGGTCACCACGACCGTCATGATCGACGGGAACAAGCACACGATGACCGCGCGGGTCGAATGCAGCAGTTCGGCGGCGCAACCGAACGCGTCTCCCCCGGAATCGGGGGATCTCACCACCCGGATCGGCGTGCACGACGACACGGCGTCGGTCTCGCTGGCCGTCTCGGACGAGAACCCGCCCATGGTCGACGGATTCGCGCTGTCGCTCACGCTGTCCGGCGGCCAGTACCAACTCCCCTATCAGGCCACCAAGTCGGCAACCCAGGTCCAGGCGACCAAGCAGGGCAAGAGTTACACGATCACCGGGACCGGCGAGGCGTCGACCCCGGGCCAAAGCGGCACGCGCCCGGTGACTTTCGGGGTGCACGTGACCTGCCCGTGAGCGCGGCGCGGCGGACCCGGTCTTCGTCCCCTTCCGCAAGCGGAGTGGTTGTCTACCGCGACCGCCTCTGCGATGCTGGCAGCTTGGACATCTTCGCGGAGTGGCAAAGCGGCGGCACGGAGCTGCGCTGGCGGTCGACCACCGCCGCCAACGACGGGCACGAGGTCGCGGTGTTCAGCCGCCGTTGCGGCACACCCGGCGCGCCCGCGCTGGTGCTCGTGCACGGCTTCCCAACGTCGAGCATCGACTTCTTCGCGCTGGCGCGCGAGCTGGGCTCGGAGTTCGACATCTACCTGCTGGACTTCCCGGGCTACGGCCTGTCCGACAAACCGGCTGAGCCGTACGCGTATTCGCTCTACGACGACGCGCGTCTGCTCGTGTACGCGATCACCCAGGTGTGGAACCTCACCGACTACCGCATGCTCACCCATGACCGCGGCAGCAGCGTCGGCATGATCGCCGTGGAGATGCTGGCGGCCCTCGATCCGCCGGCCGTACCGGTCGACCTCATCGTGACGAATGCCAACATCTACCTGCCGCTGTCGAACCTCACCGTCTTCCAGACCGCGTTGCTCGATCCCGCGACCGGGCGGCAAACCGCGGCGGCGACGACGCCGGACATGCTGGCCGCCGGAATGGGCGCCAGCACCTTCATGCCGCGGCGAACGCTGGACGACCCCGAGATCGCCGCGTTGGCGAAGTGCTTCGCCCACAACGACGGAATCCGCGTGCTGCCCGACACCATTCAATACCTCAACGAGCGCGCCGCTGACGAAACCGGTTGGCTGGAAGCGCTTTCCAAGCGCCCGATCAACACCACCGTGGTATGGGGGTTGCACGATAACGTCGCGCCGCTGCGCGTTCCCAACCATGTGTGGCAGACGTATCTGAAGACCAAGCCCGGCCGCAACCGCTACTGGGTGGTGCCCGGCGCCGACCACTACCTGCAATGCGACGCCCCCGGCCCGCTCGCCGAGATCGTCCGTCTCACCGCCCGGGGCGGGGACATCCCGCTGCAGACGCTCGGCAACGAGCCCGACGGCGCGGTGCTGATCGACCAAAGCGCTTAACTTCGCCCCCCGAGTCTGCGCCTAGCCGCACGTTCGAGCTCGAGTGTGCGGCTGGCCGCGCACTCGCACCGGAGAGACCAGCGCTTCAGCCCGTGACGACGGGCAGCCGCGCCCAGCCGCGCACACTCGCGGTGTGCGCCCGCTGGGCGTTGGCGTAGTCGACCTCCCAGTCGGGCCAGCGCTTGAGGACCTCTTCGAGAGCTACCCGGCCTTCCATCCGGGCCAGCGCAGAGCCCAGGCAGAAGTGCAGGCCCTGCCCGAAGCTCAGGTGGGCGCCCTGGCGGTGGATGTCGTAGCGATCCGGGTCGTCGAAGTGGCGATCGTCGCGGTTGGCGGAACCGTTGAGCAGCAACATGTATGAGCCTTCGGGCACGACGGTGCCGTAGAGTTCGGCGTCCCGGGCGACGTACCGGGCCTGCACCGGCGACGGCGGTTCGTAGCGCAGGGTCTCCTCGACCGCGCCGGGAATCAGCGCCGGGTTCGCCACCAGTTCGCGGCGCTGATCCGGATGATCCGACAGCAGCTGCCCCATGTAGCCGATCAGCCGCGCGGTCGTCTCGTTCCCCGCGCCGGCGATCATGGCCGTGTAGGCCAGCACCTCGGTTCGCGACAACGGCCGCCGCGTGCCGTCGGGCTCGTCGACCTCGGCCCGCAGCAGATCGGTCATCAGATCGTCGGACGGGTGATCGGCGCGCCACTCGATGTACTCGGCGAACAGGGCGATGCTCTCCTCGAAAAGCTTCGCATTCACCGCGGCGGGGTCGCGCTCGTCAGACAACTCGATGTACGCCCCGCCGCGATCGCGAATCTTCTCCTGGTCCTGTTCGGGGATGCCCAGCAGGTACCCGATCGTCCGCATCGGCATCATCGCCCCGAGGTCGGCGATGAAATCGAAGCCGCCGGCGCCGACCAGCGGATCCAGCTCCCGCACACAGAATCCGCGCACCAGGTCCTCGACGGCCAGCATGCGCCGCGGCGTGAACACCCGCGACAGCAGGCGGCGGTGCAGGTCGTGCAGCGGCGGATCCTCGAACAACAGAATTCCCGGGGGCACTTCGATATTGGCGAACAGGATGTCGGCCGTGGTTCCGCGACCGGAGCGGTACGTTTGCCAGTTCGGCAGTTCGCGCGCCACGTCCTCGTAGCGGCTCAGCGCGTAGAAGTTGTATTTCTCGTTGTAGTAGAGCGGCGCTTCGTCGCGCATGCGCTTCCACACCGGGTACGGGTTGTCGTCGATGTCGGAATCGAACGGGTCGTAGTACAAGTCGACCACGCTGGTGCCTGACATTCTGGAATCCCTTCGCTCAGTCGTTTCGGTGCAGGAAGCCGTGCAGGATTGCCTGAACCAGTTCTTCGACGATCACCTCTCGCGACGGCGGCCTGGCGCCGAAATAGGTGGACCGCAACGCGGCCATGCCGGCGATCATCGCGACGGTCGAGTGGGCGGGCAGGTCGGGATGGTCGGACCGCAGGCCCCGCAGGTGCATGCCCTCGGCGCTGATCTGACCGAGCGCCCGGATCGCCTGCCTGATCTCCGCGATGCCGGCGTCGGCCTTCTCCTCCTCACTCAGCGCCTCCGAGGCCATCAGCGTCAACAGCAGGCCCTGGTGTTCGACGAACACGTCGTAGAGCTGCCCGACGAAGTGCCGCGCCAACTCCTTCTCGTCGGTCTCCTCCGGGACCACCGACTGCCAGGTCTTGCCGAACTCGTCGACGAAGGTGGTGAAGGGCAGGACGAGCGCCTCCCGGAACAGCGCCGCCTTCGAACCGAAGTGCCGAAACAGCAGGTGCTCGGTAACCCCTGCGGCCTGGGCGATTTCACGCGTCGTCGTGCTTCGGTAGTCCTGGCGGGCGAAGCGGGCCCGCGCCGCGTCGAGCAGCAACCCCCGCGGTGCGCCGCGGGGCCTGCTCGTCGCCGCGGCCGACGCGCCGCGCTTCGTGGGTGGCCGCTGGGGCACGATCGTCGCTCCTGTCCGGGTGGTTGACTGCCTTTAGGATAGTGTGCACTATCTAAAGAGTCGAGCGTTGAAAGGGGTGCGAGCGTGGGCGCCGTGATCATGCTGGGCACGTTGTTCGGGTTGATCGCCCTGATCTTCGGGCTGGTGCTGCGCTTCGACCCGCAGGCACGCCGGACCCCGGGGAACGACCGGTGAGCTCCCAGATGACGCCCGTGATGCAGGCGGCCAGCGACTTCGCCCTCGTCGGCGGCATCACGTTCACCGCGCTCGGCGTGTTCTTGAGCGTTCGCCGGCGCCGCCTGCACCCGCTCCTGCTGCTGTGCATCTCGGCGATCTCGTTCTCGTGGATCGAGGCGCCATACGACTGGGCGATGTACGCGCAGTTCCCGCCGGCCATCCCGCGCATGCCATCCTGGTGGCCGCTGAACGTGACGTGGGGCGGGCTGCCCCTGTTCGTTCCGGTCGGCTACATCTCCTACTTCGTGCTGCCGGCTGTGACGGGCACGGCGCTCGGGCGGTGGCTGAGCGCGCGGTTTGGGTGGCGAAGGCCGCCAACCCTTTTGGTGGTGGGACTGATCGTCGGCTTCTGCTGGGCGCTCTTCTTCAACGGGTTCCTGGGCGCCAAGCTCGGCGTGTTCTATTACGGCAGGGTGATTCCGGGGCTGGCCATCCGCGAGGGGACCGTGCATCAGTACCCGCTCTACGACTCCCTCGCGATGGCGATCCAGATGATGGTCTTCACCTATCTGCTCGGCCGCACCGACTCGCAGGGACGCAACGTCATCGAGATGTGGGCCGCCAACCGGTCGAAGAGCCGCCTCGCATCTTCGCTGCTGTCCGTCGCCGCCGTGATCGTCATCGGCAACCTGCTCTACGGCGCGGTTTTCGCGCCGCACCTGGTGACGAAGCTGGGCGGGTGGGTGACCGCGGGGCCGACGGAACAGCTGTTCCCGGGCGTGCCGAACCAACCCGCATAGAAATCCGCGCGCCCAGCGTGGGGTTGTCGGGCCGAAATGCGCGAATTCGGCTCAACAACTCGACGTTCGGATCCGGCTCGGGGAAGTCAGCCAAGCGCCTCGGGAAGCACGACGTCGCCCACGCGCTTCAGATACTGCCACGCGATCTCGGGCGGCAGCCCGCCGCACAGCGGCGACAGGTTGAGCACCTGCCCGGCACGGACTCGCGAAACAGCTTCTGGCACAGAGATAATCACGTGCGACTTCCCCGTCTCGCGCAGCTGGTCGACGGTGTCCACGTGGGAGAAACCGGCCGTCGTCTCGTCCCCTGGATTCCAGGCGGCGTAGGTGCGCACGTCGTGCAACAGGTGATCGCCGATCTCCTTCCACGCCTGGTCCACGTCGTCGGCGACGAACACCACCGAAGGGGTGTCGCGGCTGGGAAACATCGTCGGCCCCGGTGTATGGCCGTGTTCGCGGCACGCCTCCTCGTAGGCCTCCTGCATGCCCGGGGCGTTGGCGTTGCCGAGCATGCCCAGTCCGTACCTGCCGGCCCGACGCGCGGCGGCCAACGTTCCCCCGCCCCACATCATCGACGGACCGCCCTCGGTGAGTGGCGCCGGTGTCACCGCGATCCGGCGGCCGCCGTCGTCAACCGTTTCGCCCGCGAGCAGCCGGCGCAACAGTCCCAGCTTTTCGTCCGCGAGCCGGCCGCGCTTGCGGATTTCCAGCCCGAAGTGCTCGAACTCCTCGGGCCGGTACCCGAGGGCAAGCGTGTACGACGCGCGACCGCCGCTGACGAGGTCGAGGACCGTCATGTCCTCGGCCAACCGCACCGGGTCGTAGAACGGCAGAATCAGGATCAGGTTCATCGGCAACCGCTCGGTGCGCGCCGCGATGGCCGGCGCCAGCATCAGCGGCGACGGCAAATAGCCGTCCTCCGAGCCGTGGTGCTCGCACAGGACAGCGGCCAGAGCACCGTGTTCCTCGGCCCAGGCACACATTTCGGGCACCGCGGCGTACAGCGCGGCGGGTGGAGCCCCCCACGACGGGGCACGCATATCGAAGCGCAGTGTGTACACGGCAAACTCCTCGCTGGCCGAATCCGTTGCGACGTACGTTACACGTCTAGTCGAAGGCGTAAAGCGGAGCATGACCGCGATGCCCACCGAACTGAGTAGGCCGGGGCAGCGTAACCTAAGATTTGTTCTTTAAGATAGTGTGCGCTCTCTTAAACCCTTGACCGCGCGGCCCCGCGCTGTTAGCTTCCGAATCGAACGTTGAGCGATAGCAGCCGGCCGCCGGCGTAAGGGCAACGGCCGCCTCAGCTTTCACCACACACCCGCCACGAGGAGGACGGCATGACGGCTCACCGCGTGGTGGTGTGGGCGACGGGCGGCATCGGGTCGATCGCCATCCGGACCATTCAGCGTCGCCCAAACCTGGACTTGGTCGGTGTGTGGGTGCACTCGCCGGAGAAGGACGGCAAGGACGCCGGCGAACTCGCCAACGGCGAGCCGATCGGTCTGACCGCCACCACCGACGCGGACGCACTGATCGCGCTGAAGCCCGATTGCGTCATCTACGCCGCCAGCGGCCCGGAGCGCGACGCGCTGGCCATCCCCGACTACGTCCGGCTACTCGAGGCCGGCATCAACGTCGTCACGACCAGCACCACGCGGCTGGTCAACCCGCACGCCTACGAACCCGCGGAATGGCGCGACCAGCTGGTGGCCGCGGCCAAGCACGGCCAGGTTTCGCTGTACGCGTCGGGGATCGAACCCGGCTTCGCCGCCGACTACCTGCCGCTGGTGTTGTCCACCCAGTCGTCGTCCATCGAGAAGATCCACGCATTCGAGATCGGTCTGTACGACGACTACGGCGTCCCCGACATCATGAGCGACGCATTGGGTTTCGGCCGGCCGCTCGACTACCAGCCGTGGATCGGGTTTCCGGGGGCGATCGCCGGCGAATGGCAGGGACAGATCCGGTTGGTCGCCGACGCACTCGGCGTCGAGGTGCAGGAGGTCCGCGAATATTTCGACCGCGCGGTCACCGACCGGACGCTGGAGGTCGCCATGGGCACCGTCGAGGCGGGGACCTGTGGCGCGCTGCGCATGCGGGCGATCGGCGTGGTCGACGGCCGCGAGGCCATCGTCATCGAGCACGTCACCCGGCTGGCCCACGACGTCGCCCCGGACTGGCCGACCGGCATCGGGGACCTGTCCTATCGGGTGCTGATCAGCGGCGACCCCGACATCGATTGCACCTTGGCGGCGACGCTCAAAGACCCGCGCAAGGCCGGGGTGGCGGGGATGACGTCGGGCGCCGGCGCCATGGTCGCCACCGCCATGCGCGTGGTCAACGCCGTGCCGTATGTCGTTGCCGCAGAACCCGGGCTGCTGAGTTCGGTCGACCTGCCCCTCACGATTCCAAAGCACGCGTTCGCCACTTAGTCTGCCCGAGTGACGTTTAACCCACTCGAGGAACTCACGCTGCCACAGCTCCGGGAGCGCACCAGCATGAAGTGGCGCGCGCACCCGGACGACGTGCTGCCGCTGTGGGTCGCCGAGATGGACGTCAACCTCGCCCCGACGGTGGCCGACGCCCTGCGGCGGGCCATCGACATCGGTGACACCGGATACCCGTGCGGCACCGCGTTCGCCGAAGCGGTCAGCGAATTCGCCTCGCGCCGTTGGCAATGGCACGACCTGGAGGTCGGCCGCACGGCGATCGTCCCGGACGTCATGCTCGGTGCCGTCGAGGTGCTGCGCTTGGTCACGGGCCGTGGCGATGCCGTCATCGTCAACCCGCCGGTGTATGCGCCGTTCTACGCGTTCGTGTCGCACGACGGCCGCAGGATCGTCGAGGCGCCGCTGGGCGCCGGGGGCCGGATCGATCTGGACGTGTTGGCGGAAGCCTTCGCGCGCGCCCGCGCGGGGGGCGGCAGGGCGGCGTACCTGTTGTGCAATCCGCACAACCCCACCGGGACGGTGCACACGGCCGACGAACTCGGCGCGGTCGCCGAGCTGGCCCGCCGGTTCGATGTCCGGGTGGTGTCGGACGAGATTCACTCGCCCGTCGTCTTGCCCGGCGCCCGGTTCACCCCATTCCTGACGGTGCCCGGAACCGAGAACGCCTTCGCCCTGATGTCCGCCTCCAAGGCCTGGAACCTGTCCGGTCTCAAGGCGGCGCTGGCCATCGCCGGACCGGAGGCGGTCGCGGACCTGCACCGGATGCCCGAGGAGGTCAGCCACGGGCCGAGCCACTTCGGCGTCATCGCCCACGCCGAAGCGTTCCGAACCGGCGACGATTGGCTCGACGCACTGCTGCGCGGCCTGGATGAAAACCGAACGCTGCTCGGCGATCTGGTCACCCAGCACCTGCCGGGCGTGAAATGCCAATGGCCGCAAGGGACTTACCTCGCCTGGCTGGATTGCCGGAAGCTCGGATTCGTCGAAGAATCCGCCGCGGGTCTGGCGGTGGTCGCCGACCTGTCCGGGGCCGCCCGGTGGTTCCTCGACCACGCTCGGGTGGCGCTCAGTTCCGGCCACGTCTTCGGAACCGGCGGCGCCGGCCATGTCCGATTGAACTTCGCGACCTCGCGGGCCATTCTGACCGAGGCCGTTTCGCGGATGGGCCGGGCGCTCGCCGACGCCCGCTAGGCGGGGATCTCCTCGGCGCCGCGGCCCAGGTTGCGGAAGCCCTCGGCGGGCTCCTTCAAGCCAAGCACGAACGGCAGCGAGCTCAGCTCGAGTTTCATCGTCGCCCCGACCCGCCGAAAGAAGCCGGACTCGGGCTGTGCGAGGGAAACCTGCGAGGTCGCGAGGTCGATGTAGTGCGTCGGCGTCTCCCCGATGTCGTCGAAGATGTGGGTCAGCGGTTTGCACTGGGAGCGCACCGATTCGTCGAGGCAGGCCGCGACGGAATCGGTCATCAGCACGTATTCGACCACGGGGACCATGTTTTTCAGCATGCGATGCACCAGGATGACGTCGAAGCCGGCGAGCTCCACGTGGCGCTTCACCCGTTGTTCGGCCACCTCACCCTGATGGACCACGAATTTCAGCGAGAGGTTATCCAACTGCGCGCAACTCGCGCACTCGCAGGCGAGGTCCTTCTTGAAGCGCTCGCGCCGCGCGATGAACGCCTCCCGCATCCGGGACAGCCGGTCACACACCAGCACTTTGGCGTCGCCGTCGGGCGCCCAGAAGAAGGCGGCGTCACCCTCGAGCTTCGCCAGCTTCAGCCCCCTGCCTGCGTCGATCACCGACTCCAGCAGGCCCGCCACCGTCAACTGCGCATGGGCTAGGTGCGTTCGGTTCCATTGCATGTAGTGGGTGTAACCGCTGATGTCCGCGATGACGAGGACCGCGCGCCGAATCGCCATGAACAAGCCAGTTTAATGTCCACACGACGTCTAGCCCAATGAAATCTCCCACTAGACGAACTCGCGTTGTCGCGAGAGGCTTGCAGAGGCGCCCGCCCACCGGAGGAGCTGAATATGCATGTGCTACGAACCCCGGACTCCCGATTCGAAAACCTGGAGGGCTATCCGTTCGTAGCGAACTACGTTGACGTCGCGGCAAGCGACACCCAGCCGCTGCGCATGCACTTTCTGGACGAGGGCCCCGCCGACGGGCCGCCGATCGTGCTGCTGCACGGGGAGCCCACCTGGAGCTACCTGTACCGGACGATGATCCAGCCGCTGGCCGACGCCGGGAACCGCGTGCTCGCGCCCGACCTGATCGGTTTCGGCCGCTCCGACAAGCCCGGCCGGATCGAGGATTACACCTATCAACGGCACGTCGAATGGGTGACGTCGTGGTTCGAACGGCTGAACCTCAAGGACGTGACGCTGTTCGTGCAGGACTGGGGATCGCTGATCGGGCTGCGCATCGCCGCCGAACAGGGTGACCGCATCGCACGGCTCGTGGTGGCCAACGGCTTCCTGCCGACCGCGGAGCGACCCACCCCGCCCGCCTTCTACGCCTGGCGCGCGTTCGCGCGCTACTCCCCCGTGTTGCCCGCGGGCCGCATCGTTGCGGTGGGGACCGTGCGCCGGGTTTCCGCCAGGGTCAGGGCTGGGTATGACGCGCCGTTTCCCGACAAGACGTATCAGGCCGGTGCCCGGGCCTTCCCGCAGTTGGTGCCGACCTCACCGGACGATCCGGCGATCCCCGCCAACAGGGCCGCGTGGAAGGCCCTGGGCCAATGGGAGAAACCCTGCCTCGCCATTTTCGGGGCCCGCGATCCGATCCTCGGCAAAGCTGACCGTCCCCTCATCAAGCACATCCCCGGCGCCGCGGGCCAGCCGCACGCCCGCATCAACGCCAGTCATTTCATCCAGGAAGACTCCGGACCCGAACTGGCCGAACGCATTCTGTCCTGGCAGCAAGCGCTGCGCTGACGGCGTCAGCGGGTATTGACGAGCCGCACGACGCCCCGCATGACCACTCTGCTCGCGCTGCGTCGTATCCGGTCGAACGCCGAGGCGGATTCCGACGGCGGGACCGCCCCCAGCCGCGGGAACAGCGCCAGCGCGTTGCCGCGCTCGATCGCCCCCCGGGTGGGCCCGTCGAGCCCGGCGTAGGTCTCCAACCCCGCGGCGAACAGCTTGGCGGCCGCCAGCGGCGCGAAGGGCCAGTCGGAGCCGAAGGTGACGTGCCCGGGCTTGGCGAAGGCGAGCAGGCTGGGCAGCGCCGTGGCGCTGGACGACAACGCCGTGTCGAAGTAGAAGCCCGCGAAGTCGTCGAGGGTGTCCGCCAGGCTGCGCCCGGTGTCGGCCATGATGGCGAGGGCCATGCGGTGCGCGGCGTACGGCACGAATCCGCCCGCATGGCTCAGGATGAACTTGATGTTGGGATACCTGCGGCAAATGCCATTGCGCACAAGCAGATACGCCGCGCGGGTGGTGTCCAGCAGGAAGTCGGCCGCGAACGGCGGCACACCTTCAACGGCGGGGCCGGGCAGGTTGGCGGGGTGGATGAACACAACCGCAGAGCGAGCGTCCAGCGCGGCGAACACCTCTTCCTGGTCGGGCAGGCCTAGGTAGGCCCCGGCGCCGTTGGCGAGTAGGACGACGCCGTCGGCGCCCAGCTCGTCGAGCGATCTGGCGACCTCGTCGACGGACTCGCTGAGGTGCGGCATGGGGATGGTGGCGAAGAAGCCGAACCGGTCGGGCCGGGCCGCGGCGAGCCCGGCGAGGTAATCGTTGAGGTCACGCGCGAGGGCGGCGGCGTCAGTTGCGGCCGGCAGGAAGGCGGTGCCCGGGGTCGACACCGACAGGATCGCGGTAGCGACGTCCAGTTCGCCCATGGTTCGCAGCGACCCCTCGGGGCTCCACTCCGGCAGCGCGCGGCCGCTCTCGTCGTCGATCTTGGCCTTTTGCAACAGGTCTCGGTAGAAGGACGGGATGGCGTGGTGGTGGGTGTCGATCCGCAACGTTGCTCCCCTTCGATCAGTTATCGGGAATGCCCGCCCCCGCGAGCGCGGGCACCACGTCCTCGTTGTGTAGCAGCGACGCGGCGCCGGCCTTGAACTGGGTGAGCTTCTCGATGATCGTTTGTCCCTCGGGGGTGTGGCCCCAGATGCTGATGCCCTGGTGGGTAGTGGGCTCCCAGGTGGTCTCGTCGACGACGATGGGGTTCCAGCCCAGCTCCCATTCGAACCCCGACGGGGGCAATGGTGGGCGGCCAGGAGGACATGCTCGTCGACATCGCCCTCGACCTCACCGGTGCGACGATCAGCCCGTGACCGCCAGCACGGCTTCCGCCAACTCGGGCCGGCAGACCACCAAATCAGGCAATTTCGGGTCCGACCGGTTGTAGGCGAGGGCGGACCCGTCGATGCGGGAGGTATGCAGGCCGGCCGCTCTTGCCACGGCCACCGGCGCGGCCGAGTCCCATTCGAATTGGCCGCCGGCGTGCACGTACACATCCGACAAGCCCTGGACGATCGATGCCACTTTGGCCCCGGCAGAACCCATTTCGACCAGCACCCCGTCCAGCGCGTCGCGGACGGTCAGCGCAACGGCCGGGGGCCGGGTGCGCGACACCACGATGCGCGGCTTGCCCGGCGCGGCGGGGGGCCAGGCCACCTCGGGGGTGGCCAGGGTGATCCCCTGCGCAGGCAGCGCCACCGCCCCGGCGACGAGCTCACCGGCCTCCCACAGCGCGACGTGGACCGCCCAGTCGTCGCGCCCGAGCTCGGAGAATTCCCGCGTCCCGTCAAGCGGATCGACGATCCACACCCGCTCCGAGCGCAGCCGGACCGGGTCGTCGGCGCCCTCCTCGGACAGCACCGCGTCGTCGGGCCGCTCGCCCGCCAGCGCCTCCATCAGAAAGTCATGGGATCGCTTGTCGCCCGCGGCTTTCCGCTCGCCCGCTTCCGCGTCTGCGAACTCTTCCCGGACCGTGAGCAACAGCCGTCCAGCCTCGGTGGCCAACCGCGCGGCCAGTTCGTGGTCATCCGTCAGCTGCAAGGCCATCACAATCCTTAAGTTGGCAGTGTTGACCAACTTTACCCTGCCATCGCGGCGCCGGCGGGCACCACCCCTCGCGGAATGTTCCGGCCGTAATCTGTTGATCGTGAGCGGGGGCAACGTTCCTTTGTTGGGTCGGCTGGGGCGCAGTACGCGGGGGCGTCTGGTTGTGATCGGGATCGTCTCGGCGGTCGCGCTGGGCGGCATCCTCACCTTCGTGGTGCTGAAGCTGACCCAGGGTGACCAGGGCGTCAAGCCACCCACCGCCCAGCCGGCACCGCCGCAGAGCTTCGCGATCCCGGGCTGCTACAACCTGTCCGTTCCGCCCGTCGAACGGCCTAAGCGGCTCAACGTGCTGGGCTGCGCGAGCGTCGCCGTTGCGCTGCAAGACATGTCGTGGAGTTCGTGGGGCCAACAGGGCGCCGACGGCAGTGGCACGGCCGTGTTCAAGGTCTGCGATCCCAATTGCGCGGCCGGGTATCAACTCACCGAGCCCGTAATCGTCCACGCGTGGAATCCACAGCCGCCGCGGCGCGAGGCCATCTGCCAGGTCGGCTTGAACATCTTCGCCGACATGATCCTGGCCTTTCCCAAAGGTGTTCCCCCGCCGACCGTGCAGAAGATGAACACCCAGTACAACGGGGAACCGGCGGTGCACTTCGCCAATTACTCGAGCGGCGACACGCGCGGAACGCAATTCATCGGCTACACGTACTGCAACTAGCGCCGCGCTCGCGATCGCCGCTGACCCGACGGCGGCGACCCGCTTCACCCGGCTCCGCCGCGCTCGCGATCGCCGCTGACCCGACGGCGGCGACCCGTCCCCCGCAAGCGGGAGGTGCCCCCATCGCCCGGCTCCGCCGCGCTCGCGATCGCCGCTGACCCGATGGCGGCGACCCGTCCCCCGCAAGCGGGAGGTGCCCCCATCGCCCGGCTCCGCCGCGCTCGCGATCGCCGCTAGACCTCGATCACCACGGCGCCGCCCTGGCCACCACCCGCGCACATGGCCGCGACGCCGATGCCGCCGCCACGGCGGGCCAGCTCGTAGACCAGCGTGGTCACCATGCGCGCGCCCGAGGCCGCGATGGGGTGGCCGAGGCTGCAGCCGCTGCCGGAGAAGTTCACCTTCTCCTCGTCGATGCCGTACTCGCGGCACGCCGCGATCGGCACCGAGGCGAACGCCTCGTTGATCTCCCACAGCGCGACGTCGTCGACCGACAGCCCGGCCCGCTGCAGCACTTTGCCGATGACCTTGACGGCCCCCAGCCCGGTGTCGCGGGGGGCGACGCCCGCGGCCGCCCACGCCCGGACCGCGCCCATGACATTGAGGTTTTCGGCCGCGGCGTAGTCGCGGTCCACGAGAGCCACCGCCGCGGCGGCGTCGTTGGTGCCGCTGCTGTTGCCGGCCGTGATCGAGAACCCCTCGATCTCGGGGTGCAGCACTTTGAGCGCGGCGAGCTTTTCGACGGTGGTGTCTCGGCGGGGATGCTCGTCCACGGAGAACTCGGTGACCGAACCGTCGAACTGGGTGACCTTCAGCGGGATGATCTCGTCGACGAACTTGCCCGCGTCCATGGCCGCGATGGCGCGCTGATGTGAGCGGGCCGCCCACGCGTCCATCTCCTCGCGCGTGATCCCGACCGCCTGGGCGGTGTTCCAGCCCACGGTGATCGACATGTCCTTGGCGGGTGCATCCGGCGTTTCGACGTGCGTCGGCGGCATCCAGCGCTCCTCGAACTTGAGCTCCGGGCCGGGGATCCGCCAGTTGGTCAGCGGCGTCATCGACAACGACTGCACGCCGCCGGCGATCAGCACGCGTTCCATCCCGGAACCGATCTGCGCCGCCGCGTTGCCGATGGCGGTCAGGCTGCCCGCACAGTGCCGGTTCACCGACTGGCCGGGAATGTCCTCCATCCCCGTGGCGGTGGCGGCATACCTCGCCAAATCCCCGCCCCCGTAATGGGATTCAGCGAAGATGATGTCGTCGATGGCGGACGGGTCGACGCCGGAGCGGCGCACGACCTCCGGAAGCACCGTGGTGATCAGCGTCTCGGGTGGCGTGTTGACGAGCGTGCCCTTGAAGGAGCGGCCGATCGCCGTCCGAACCGCTCCGACAATGACGGGTTTGGCCATGTTCTCAACCTCGAACGGTCTGGCTGCGGTCGGCAGCGCGGGTGTCAGCAGATGACGCGAATCGTAACAAATACCGTATGGCCAATAGTAAACGGCCTGAGTTTCCGCCATCCCGATACCGACCGCGCGTGACAGGACACAATGGGTCGATGACAACCAGACCAGTCGCCGTGCGTGACACCACCGAGCTCACCGCGTATCGCGTCGCGGCGATGCTCCTGGGCGTGGGGACGCTGCACTTCGTGGCGCCCAAGCCGTTCGACACGATCGTCCCGGCCGAGCTCCCGGGCAGCGCCCGCTTCTACACCTATGCGTCCGGGGTGGCCGAGGTGGGCATCGGAGCGGCGTTGCTGCCGCGACGCACGCGGCGACTGGCCGCGCTCGCGGCCGCCGTGTTGTTCGTCGGCGTGTTTCCGGCCAACGTCAACATGTGCCGGCTGTGGTGGGACAAGCCCTGGCCGATGCGGATCGTCGCCCTGGCCCGGTTGCCCCTGCAGATCCCCATGATCACCACCGCACTCAAGATCAGCCGCAACAGCTGAGGGCACCCATCTTCGTCACATGCGCCACAGCCGTCGCTGGGTGCGGGGATGCCCGACGTGCTCGCCTCTCAGCGACAATGCGTTCGTTGGGCTGGGCGGCGGCCTCATCGCCCGCGTTGTCGCTCCGAGGCGGGCAACCCGTGCGTCTCCCGGCGCGGGGGCTGGTGCTGCCTCTGTAACTGGCCCGACCACGGGAAGCTCCGCAAAACGCCTGTGCCGCAGGCGGACTCAGCCACCGATGTCGACCGAGCGGCCCAGGAAAGCCATCAGCCGCACGGTCGGCGTCGCGTCATCCGGTGCGGGCTGGGCCGGCCCGAAGCCGCCCGGCCGCCGCAACAGGTGCTCGGGCAGCGACTCCACCAACCCGCGGCACAGCCCCAGCAGGTCCGCGGGCAGCTCGATCAGCCGCCCTTGCGACCGTTGGATGTCCCAGGCGTGCATGGCCAGGTCGGACACCGGATACGTCAGCGCCCGCCGCAACGGAACCTCACCTTCGGGCGACCTCCGCGGTCCGTCGAGGTCGGCGCCGGGCAACCCGGCCCGCAGCCGCGCCGCCAGCTCGCGCAGCCGCTGGCTCGGGTCATCGCATATCCAGTCGGCAGGCTGCGACGGGCGGTCCCAGAGCTCACCGTCCTCGATCAGGGTCACCACTTTCGCCGCGCTGCCCGTGACGTGCCCGACCAGCTCGCGCAGGCTCCAGCCCTCGAGGTTGGACGACTGATCCCAGCGCTCCGGGGAAACCTGGTCGACGGCGGCGATGAGCAGATCGATTGCCTCGGTGGCCAGCACGCCGATCCGGGAGTTCGTGTCGTTCATGGCGTGCATCCCCTCGAAACGCCGTGTCGCGTACCGTCCAGAAGTCTAGGGTCGCAACCCCGGTTACACAGGAGGTCCGCTTGGGCAAGACGGATATCGCGGCGCTCCTCGCGGTCGCGTCCGCCCTGATGGTGGGTTTCGGAGACGTCATCCAGCAGCGATCCGCCCGACAGGTCACCGACAAGCCGGTCGGAACCATCGCTCTGTTCCGCCAGCTCCTGCGCGATCGGCAATGGTGGACAGGCAGCCTGGTGGCCGCCGCCGGGTTCGGCTTGCAGGCAGCGGCGCTTGACCTGGGCTCGGTGGTGCTGGTGCAGGCGCTGTTGGTGACGTCGTTGCTGTTCGCGTTGCTGATCAGCGCGCGGACCAATCATCGGAGAATCACGCCGCGGCAAGGCATTTGGGCCGTGCTGCTGGCCGCGGCGGTCGCGGTGGTCGTGACGGTCGGCGACCCCCAGGAGGGAACGCCGCGCGGGTCTGTGCATACCTGGAGCATCGTGGCATTGGTCATGGGTCCGGCGCTCATCCTGTGCGTGATCGGCGCGCGCATGTTCCCCGGCACCGTTGGCGCGCTGCTGCTGGGTCTGATGTCGGGCTCGCTGTGGGGATTGTTTTCGGTACTGACCAAGGGTGTGGTCGACCAGCTGGACCGCGGCATCCCCGCGCTGCTGCGCCTGCCCGAGGTGTACGTGTGGGTGGTGGTGGCCATCGCGGCGACGGCCTGGGAGCAGTCCGCGTTTCGGGCCGGTCCGCTCACCGCGTCGCTTCCGGCCGTGACCGTCGCCGAGCCCGTCGTCGGATCGGTGCTCGGCGTCACCGTGCTCGGTGAGACGCTGCGCACCAACGACATCGGCCTGGTGGCACTGGGCCTGTCGGTTGCGGTGATGGCGGCCGCGACCGTGGCACTCGCCCACAGCCAGGCCGCCGGGGCCCCGCCGACCGGCGAAAAGCCCGCGGTATCAGCTTGATCAGATGCGCGAGCCGACCCGGTGCGCCGTGCCGTCCGGATCGACATAGGCGAATTCGCGCAGACCGTAGGGAGTGTCCTGCGGTGGGAGCAGGCGGCCCTCGAGGTCTTCCAGTGCAGCCCACTCCGCATGGAGGACGTCGGCATCGCTGACGTAGAGGTACACGCTTGCACCGGTTCGCAACGGGTCGTGCTCGTC
This sequence comes from Mycobacterium sp. E183, assembly GCF_001667735.1. GTDB lineage: Bacteria > Actinomycetota > Actinomycetes > Mycobacteriales > Mycobacteriaceae > Mycobacterium. The sequence goes on along the minus strand of NZ_LZJN01000150.1, from coordinate 18,693 downwards.
CCACTCCGTCAGGTGGATGGATACGGATCCACGGTCGACGAACCCGTAGCGATCTGGTCCGTCGTATGCGCGTGCAGCGAAGCCGAGTCGTCGATAGCGATCCAGGGCGACGTCGAGATTCCGTACCGGGACGATCGGCGCTACCGAGGTGAAGTCGACTGCGGTCACACCGCGAACATATCGCTTGGCCCCGAACCCCCTCGCGACACCCGGCCGCTGACGTACGCTGCATCGGACCGACTTCTGAATAGGGGACGCGCTGGGGGTGCGCGAAAAGGCTTGCCTAGGCAGGAAAGGCATTCGACATGCGCCAGCTGACAGCTTCAGTCGCCATAGCCGCCGCCGGAATACTGCTCACCGGCTGCAGCCACGATGGCGGGAGCGCCGCGTCGTCGACCACCAGCAGCACCACGGCTGCGGCTAAGACGCCCCTCAACAAGGCCCAGCTGCCCGACCTCATGCTCAGCCCTAGCGATATCGACACGATGCTGGGGGTCACCGGCACCACCAGCGACCCACCGAAGACCGCGCTGGAAGAAGACACAGCCAAGCGCAGCGACTACACGCTTCCCGCCGAATGCAAGTACGCCCTCCACGCGGCCCTGGCACCCGTTTATGCGGACAGCGGGTACACGGCGGTTTACGGCTACCACGACCTTGCACCCACTCCCCCGGGCGCGGACGACCTGGAAAGCCCTGACGTGTACCAGTTTGTCGTGTTGTTCCCCGCGCCCGACCAGGCGAACGCGTTTTTCACCACCTCGTCGCAGCAATGGCCCGCCTGCGCCAACCGCTTGGACACCGTGCCCGCCGACGGCACCCATCCCGAACTCCAGTGGAAGGTCGGACCGGTCACCAACGCCAACGGGGTGCTGAGCACGACCGTAACGCTGAGCTTCAGCCGTAACGGCGTGAATTTGACCGTCCCGTGTCAGCGGGCGTTGACCGTTCGCAGCAACGTCGTCGTCGACGTGGACGCGTGCCGCAAGGACGTGGGAGATCTCGGCATCAACATCGCCAACCAGATCGCCGGGAAGATCGGCAAGCAATAGGACCTCAATGGCCGCCCTCCGTTCATCCATCGGCGGTAGCTGCTCGCCGCGCCCCCGGCGTACGATCTTGCGGCCGAACCCGGTCAAGCGACGACACTTGCGCCACCAACGATCCTGGCGGTAAGCCGTAGCTACACCCGACGTCGCGACGCGGTTTCGTGCAGTCTGCTCGGATGGTCGGCGGCGGGGTGTCGAGGAGGAAACGCATGGGCGCATCGGAGAAGTCGGCCGAACGCGGCGGCGGACGGCCGGTGATCCACCTCTCGCAGCTGCTGCGTGCGCCGGTGCTGGCCCGCGCCGGGGAAACGGTGGGCCGTGTCGAGGACGTGATCGTGCGGCTGCGGGGCGCCGACGAGTACCCCCTCGTCACCGGGATCGTGGCCGGGGTCGGCGGGCGGCGGGTGTTCATCGGTGACAAATCGATCGACGAGTACGCCGCGGACCGAGTCCTGTTGACCAAGAACAAGGTTGACCTTCGCGGCTTCGAGCGCCGTGAAGGTGAGGTGCTGCTGCGCGCCGACGTGTTGGGCCACCGGCTGATCGATGTGGCCAATGTCGAGCTGATCCGCGCCTACGACGTGGAACTGGAAGACACCGGCGCCGGATGGATGCTGACGCGCGTGGACACCCGACGGCCACCGCGGTTGTTCGGACTGATCAGGCAGTCGGGCGGGCACGCGGCCCGCGATTGGAAGGCGTTCGAGCCGCTGATCGGCGACGCCCGCTCGGACGCCGTGCGGCGCCTGTCGGACCGCTTCGGCGAGTTCAAGGCCGCCGAGATCGCCGACCTTCTCGAGGAGGCGGACAAGGCCGAGGGCGGCGAGATCCTCGACCGCGTGCGCAGCGACCCCGAACTGGAAGCCGACGTGTTCGAAGAGCTGGAGCCGGACAAGGCCAGCCGGCTCCTCGACGGCATGCCCGACAACGAGGTCGCCGCGCTGCTGGGCCGGATGCGGGCCGACGACGCCGCCGACGCGATCGCCGACCTGCGCCAGTCGCGGCGCCGGCGCGTGCTGGAGTTGATGCCGGGCCCGCAGCGCACCAAGGTCATCACCCTGATGGGCTTCAACCCCGAGAGCGCCGGCGGCCTGATGAACGTCGACTTCGTCTCGTGCGCGGCCGCCACCACGGCGGCCGAAGCGCTGGCGCTGATCGCGTCCGCCGGCACCATACAGCCGGAGGCGCTGATCAAAGTGCATGTGATCGACGAGGACAGACGGCTCGACGGTGTCGTCTCGGTCATCACCTTGTTGCAGGCCCCGGCCGGTGAAACCCTTGCGCGGCTGATGGATTCCGATCCGGTGCGGGTCACGCCGGACGCCGACCTGACCGATGTCGCGCTGTTGATGGCCGACTTCAACCTCTACTCCATCCCGGTGGTCGACGACCAGGATCGCGTGCTCGGGGTGGTCACCGTCGACGACGTGCTCGAGGCGACCATCCCGGAGGATTGGCGCCGGCGAGAGCCCGCGCCGCGTCCCGTGCGCGAGATTCCCGGTGACCAGAGCGCGCGCGTGCCGGGAGGTAATGCGCTGTGACGACCGGTCGCGAAGAGATTCACCGGCCCAGCGCGGTGCTGGACGCCGCGCACCTCGGTGACATCGAGGGCGCGTTCGGTCGCATCAGCGTCGGCGAAACCGAGCACGGCCGCACCTGGAAGACGCGGTTGCTGACCCTGCTCGCGATCGTCGGTCCCGGAATCATCGTGATGGTCGGCGACAACGACGCCGGCGGCGTCGCCACCTACGCCCAGGCCGGACAGAACTACGGCTACTCCCTGCTGTGGGTGCTGCTGCTGTTGATACCCGTCCTGATCGTCAACCAGGAGATGGTGGTGCGGCTCGGCGCGGTCACCGGCGTCGGGCACGCGCGGCTGATCAACGAACGCTTCGGCCGCGGCTGGGGCTGGTTCTCGGTCGGCGACCTGTTCCTGCTCAACTTCCTGACGATCGTCACCGAATTCATCGGCATCAGCCTGGCCGCCGAATTCATCGGCGTCTCCAAATACGTTGTGGTGCCGGTCTCGGCGGTGGCGCTGGTCGCGATCATGGCGAGCGGGAGCTTCCGCCGCTGGGAGCGCGCCATGTTCATTTTCATCGCCGTGACGCTGCTGCAGATCCCGATGCTGCTGATGTCCCACCCCCAGTGGCGTCAGGCCGCCAAATCGTTCGTGATACCCAGCATTTCGGGCGGGGTGAGCTCGGATGCGGTGCTGCTCATCATCGCCATCGTCGGCACCACCGTGGCGCCCTGGCAGCTGTTCTTCCAGCAGTCCAACGTCGTCGACAAGCGCATCACCCCGCGCTTCATCGGGTACGAGCGCGCCGACACCGTGCTGGGTGCCTTCGTCGTGGTCATCGGTGCCGCGGCGCTGGTGATGACCGGTGAATGGGCGGCACGCTCCACCAACACCGTCGGCGGCTTCACCGACGCCGGTGCCACCGCACACCTGCTCGGCGAGCACCGCGGGACGCTGGGCTGGATCTTCGCGATCGTGCTGATGGACGCCTCGATCATCGGGGCCGCCGCGGTAACCCTGGCCACCAGTTACGCCTTCGGTGACGTGTTCGGCCTGAAGCACTCCCTGCACCGCGGATTCGCCGACGCCAAGCAGTTCTACCTGTCCTACACCGCCATGGTGGTAGTGGCCGCGGCCATCGTGCTGATTCCCGGCGCGCCGCTCGGGCTGATCACCACCGCCGTGCAAGCCCTCGCCGGCCTACTGCTGCCCAGCGCCAGCGTCTTCCTGCTGCTGCTGTGCAACGACCGGGAAGTGTTGGGCCCGTGGGTCAATCGCCCCTGGCTCAACTGGGTCGCCGGGTTGATCGTCGGCACGCTGCTGCTGCTATCGGGAATCCTGATGGCCACCACGCTGTTCCGCGATCTCAACGTCGTGGCGGTGGCCGGCTACCTCGCCCTGGCCCTGGCGGTACTCGCCGCCGCGGCGGTGCCGGTGCTGCGCTGGATGGCCCGTCGTCAACCCGCGGCGCCCGCGCCACGGCTGCCCGCGCGCGGCGTCGACCGCAACACCTGGCGGATGCCGCCCCTGACGCTGCTCGAGCCGGTCACCTGGTCACCGGGCACCCGACTCGGCATGATCGCGCTACGCGCCTACCTGATCGTCGGCGCACTCCTGTTGGTGGTCAAGGCGATACAGCTCAGTCACTGACGCCCTTGTTGTATGCGGCGGGCCACCTCGCCGTACCGCTCGAACCGCTCCGGATCACCCACGGCGTTGTAAAGCACCAGGCGCGTGGCCTTTTCGGCGTACTTCTCGATCAGCGCGCCGGCGAGTCCGTCCCACGTCGACTCGGTGGCGAAGGCGGCGATGTGGTCGTCGCTGACCTGGGCGGCCATGCCGGCGAAGTCACCGGCCTTCTGCCTCTCGCGGATCCTGGCGGTCGTGCCCTCGAACCCGGCCTGATCCCAGATGAACGCGTAGTTGGGGGTGCTGCCGTAGAAAGCCATGCTGGCGCGCACGCCTTCTCGTTGCTTGTCGCGCTCCTCGTCGGTGTCACCGACGATGGTCATCACCGGCACGATCACCGCGATGTCGGCCGGCGACCGTCCCGCCTTCGCCGCCCCGTCGGCGACGTTCGGCAAGACGTGGCGGGCGATGTATCCCGGCTCGCCGATCGGGTGCACGTGCACCCCGTCGGCGACCTCGCCGGCCATCCGCAGCATCCACGGATTGACCGCTGCGATATCGACTTTCGGGTCGGGCGCGTCGATCGGACCCGGGCTCCACTGCGGGGTGATGAAGTCGAGGTCGTAGAAGTCGCCGTGGTGATCCAGCGTCCCGGAGCGGAACGCCGCGAAACAAGCCTTGACCGCGAACAGGTAGTCGCGCAGGCGCGGTCCGGGCCGCTCGAATGCCACCCCGTAGCGCCGGACGACGTGGGTGCGCACCTGGGTGCCCAGACCCAGGCGGAAGTTCCCGCCGGTCGCCTCCTGAAGCTCCCAGGCCGTGGCGGCCGTGACGAAGGGGCTGCGCGGGAAGGCGACGGCCACGCCGGTGGACAACTCGAGGCCGGGCGCGGCCTGGGACGCCACGGCCGCGTTGAGGTAGGCCGTGCGGCCCGTCTCGGTGAACAACAGACCGGAGAAACCGGCGGCTTGCGTTCGCCGGGCCAGGTCGCCGATCTGGTGCAGCGGCTGCGGGACCGTCATCGCATCGACGTGCATGAGCGGAGCCTACGTGGGCTCGGCCCTTGCCCGGTGACCGCGTCACGGTGTTAGCTCATTATTCGTCAGCAACCAACGCCGCTTCGCTAACAGGAGGCTCGCCAACATGCTTCGTGGATTGCTCATCGCCGGAGCAATCGTCGTGGGGATTGCGGGGCCACCCGCGGCCCAGGCCGCCCCATCGACGACGACCTCACCCGCGCCGACGACGGGCGCCAGCGTTTACTACCCGAACTGCAAGGCGGCGTGCGCCGACGGCGTGGCCCCGATCTACCGTGGACAGCCGGGTTACCGGTCCGGCCTGGATCGTGACGGCGACGGCATCGCGTGCGAGGTATGCCACTGATGTGGGTCCCGATTCCGCGGTTGGTCGCCGTCCTCGCCATGGCGTCTGCCGGCCTCGTGGCCTGCGGGTCGCAGCACGCTGCGGCGCCCGCCGCATCCAGTTCAAGTGCGGCGAAGCCGTCGCCGCCCCCCAGCCCCATCGCCTCGTCCAGCACGCCCACGCCCACGACCACCAGCGCGCCGGACTGCGTCGGGCTGTCGATTTGCCGGCCACCACCGCCGGACGCCGAGGGAAATCCGGCGTGCTACTACGCGGACGGGTGGCGCGGTGATTCCTCGGGCACCGGGATCGAGGTGTGGTACTTCCGCGACCCGCAAAGCCCGCCCAAGCCGGACAAGGTCACCGCGCTCGTACGCAAGAAGGACGGCACCACCGAGTCGCAGGATGCCGACATCGCCGCCGACCAACAGGTGCATCGGTTCGGATTCCCCACCGTCGCGCCGTCGGTGGTTCAAGAGGTGTTGTTCAGCAGCGGCGGCGGCCGCTGCTTCGTCGTCGGACCGTAACCGGATCAGCGCTTCTGGGGGCGGTGGCTCACCGGGGCGGTGAACCCCTGGGTGTCGTCGAAGTTGGCCCACTGGCCGTCGTCGTTGACCTGCATGCGCCAGCCGAGCTCGGTGTCGCCGCCGATCGAGGCGATGAACCACGCGTGTGCGGACTCCGCGCTGGCAAAATTCTTCGTCGCGACGACCCGCCCGCGTGGGTCGATGACGCGAAATTCAGCCATGGGAGGTGATTATCCCTGCCAGCGGGTTTTCAATCCGGCTTATCTCCCATTTGCCGGCCAAGCCGACCGCGAACACCCCTGGCGCAAACCTGGCAAATCCCGGGCTACACGGTGCGGGTCAACCGGTCGGCGAGCAGCTCGGCGAACCGGGCCGGATCGTCAAGCGCACCCCCTTCGGCGAGAAGCGCTGTGCCGTAGAGCAATTCGGCGGTCTCGGCAAGGGCGGCGAGCGCGGCGTCGCCCTCCGCCTTCTTTTGCGCCTCTCGCAGGCCGGTGACCAGCGGGTGGTTCGGGTTGAGCTCGAGAATCCGCTTGCCGACCGGGATGTCCTGCCCGGACGCGCGGTAGAGCCGCGCCAGCGCCGGGGTGATGCCGAAGGCGTCGGTGATCAGGCAGGCCGGCGACTCCGTCAATCGGCTGGAGAGCCGCACCTCCTTGACGTGGTCGCTCAACGTCTCCTTCATCCAGGTCAGCAGGTCGGCGAAGTCCTTCTGTTGCTCCTCGCGCTCGGCCTCGCTCTCGTCGCCTTCGGCGCTCAGGTCCACCTCGCCCTTGGCGACCGATTGCAGCGGCTTGCCGTCGAACTCTGTCACCGTTCCGACCCAGACCTCGTCGACCGGGTCGGTGAGCAGCAAGACCTCGTAGCCCTTGGCTTTGAAGGCCTCCAGGTGCGGCGACTTCAGGATCTGTTGCCGCGTCTCCCCCGTGGCGAAGAAGATCTGCTCCTGGCCCTCCTTCATCCGTTCCACATACTCGGCGAGGGTGGTGGCCTCCTCCTCACTGTGCGTCGAGGCGAATGAGCAGACTTGCAGCAGGGTCTCGCGGTTGTCGAAGTCGGACAGCAGGCCCTCTTTGACGACTCGGCCGAACTGGGTCCAGAAGCTGCGGTAGTCGTCGGGCCGCTCGGACTGCAGCTCCTTGATGGTCGACAGGACCTTCTTGGTGAGCCGCCGCCGGATGGCCTTGATCTGCCGATCCTGCTGCAGGATCTCGCGCGAGACGTTGAGCGACATGTCCTGCGCGTCCACGACGCCTTTGACGAAGCGCAGGTATTCGGGCATCAGCTGGTCGCAGTCGCCCATGATGAACACCCGCTTGACGTACAGCTGGATCCCGGTCTGCGCGTCCCGGTTGAACAGGTCGAACGGCGCGTGCGACGGGATGAACAGCAGCGCCTGGTATTCGAAGGTGCCCTCGGCCTTCATCGCGATGATTTCCAGCGGGTCGTCCCAGGCGTGGGCGACGTGCTTGTAGAACTCCTTGTACTCCTCCTCGGAGACCTCTTCTTTGGGCCTGGCCCAGAGCGCCTTCATCGAGTTGAGGGTCTCGGTTTCGAGCGTGACGGTCTCCTCGCCGCCCTCCTCCTCAGCCGGAGTCCGTCGTTCGACCTCCATCCGGATGGGCCAGGCGATGAAGTCGGAATACTTCTTGACCAGGCTGCGGATCTTCCACTCCGAGGTGTAGTCGTGCAGCTCGTCCTCGGCGTCTTCGGGCTTGAGGTGCAGCGTGACCGACGTCCCCTGTGGTGCGTCCTCGACGGCTTCGATGGTGTAGGTGCCCTCGCCGCTGGATTCCCACTTGGTGGCTTCGCTCTCGCCGGCCTTGCGGGTGAGCAGCTCGACCTTGTCGGCGACCATGAAGCTCGAATAGAACCCGATGCCGAACTGACCGATCAGTTCCTCCGACGCGGCCTCGTTCTGGGCCTCCTTCAATTGCTGACGCAGCTCGGCCGTGCCCGACTTGGCCAGGGTGCCGATCAGCCCCACCACCTCGTCCCGGGTCATGCCGATGCCGTTGTCGCGGATAGTGAGCGTCCGGGCGCTCTTATCCACCTCGATCTCGATGTGCAAGTCGGAGGTGTCGACATCGAGGTCTTTGTTGCGGAAGGCTTCCAGCCGCAGCTTGTCCAGTGCGTCGGAAGCGTTCGAGATCAGCTCCCGCAGAAACGAATCCTTATTGGAGTAGACGGAGTGGACCATCAGGTCCAGCAGTTGCCGGGCCTCGGCCTGAAACTCCAGCTGCTCGACACGCGCGTTCATCAGATTGCCTGCACTTTCCTCCAGGAGACGACGATGCAAATTTACCGAGACGCGGATGGTCCGTGCCCGGGGGCTGGTCCTACCCTGAACACATGTCTGTCGCGCAACGCGAACGTGCCGCCCTCGTCGAAACCATGCGCGCAGCCGGGCCGGATGCGCCCACCTTGTGCGAGGGGTGGAAGACGCGGGACCTCGCCGCCCACCTCGTCATCCGGGAGTACCGGCCCGACGCCGCCCCGGGCATCCTGATCCCGTTCTTCGCCCCGCACACCGAAAAGGTGCAGAACCAGGTGGCCGAACGGGCCGAGTGGGACGAGCTGGTCGACAAGGTCGCATCCGGCCCGCCGCTTTACTCGCCGTTGAAGCTGCTCGACCCGGTGGCCAACGTGGCGGAGATGTTCATCCATCACGAGGACGTGCGGCGCGCGCAGCCGGGCTGGGAGCCGCGGGCGCTGGAACCCGAGCTGAGCGCCAGGCTGCGCCGCACCCTGCCGATGATGGCGCGGCTGACGCTGGCCAAGGTGCCGGGCCGGGTGGCACTGCGCACCCCGGAGGGCAAGACGATGCTGACCGCGGGAAGCGGCCCGGCCGTCACGGTGACCGGCCCGCCCGAGGAGCTGCTGCTGTTCTCGGTCGGGCGTTCGGCGCGAGTGGAGTTCGACGGCGACGCGGCCGCGGTGCAGGCCGTCCGCGAGGCCCCCAAGGGGCTGTAGCCCGAAATCACCCGAAGGCTTCGCGGAGGTCTTTCTTGATGACCTTGCCGAATTGGTTGCGCGGCAAGGCTTCGACCATCACCAATCGTTCTGGGTGTTTATAGCGGCTCAGCCCGTTCGAATGGCAATGCTGCACAAGGGATTCCAACGACACGCTCTCGGCCGACGCGGGCACCACGACCGCGCATACCCGCTCGCCGGTGCGCGGGTCGGGAACCCCGATGACCGCCACGTCGGCGACCGCGGGGTGGGTGGCCAGCACATTCTCGACTTCGAGAGCCGAAACGTTCTCGGCATTGCGGATGATCGCATCCTTGATCCGACCGGTCACGCGGACGTTGCCGTCCTGATCGACCAGCCCGAGATCTCCCGTGCGGAGCCAGCCGTCCTCGTCGAACGCGTCGGCGTCCAGCGCGGGGTCGGCGTAGCCGAGAAAGCATTGGGGGCCCTTGAGGCGGAGCTCGCCCTCCTGACCGACGGGCAGTTCGCCTTCGTCGTTGCCCACCACCCGGACGCTGACCCCCCGCGTCGGCCTACCGACGGTGTGGTCCAGCGAATCCGGCGTGTCGGTGAGCGACGGTGAAGCCGCCACCGGGAACTCGGTGAGCCCCCAGGCGTTGGCGATGCCCGGAAGACCGAAGGCTTCCCGGATCTGGCGACCGAGTTCGGCGGTGATGGGCGCGCCGCCGGCCAGGCAGCCGCGCAGGAACGGGAACAACGGCCGGTCGCCGTGGGCTCGCTGGACTTCGAGGAAGCCGAGGAAAAAGGGGGTCGCGGTGCCCAGGAAGGTCGGGTTGTGCGCCGCGATGGAGTACGGCGTCGCCGGCGGGTCGAATACCTCGAACAGCGCCAACCGCATGCCGGTCCGCAGCGCGGCGGCCAGCATCACCGCGCCGCCGATGTGCGCGACCGGAAAGGCGATGGGATCGACATCGTCGCCGGTGATGCCGATCGCCTCGACCAGCCCGGTCGCGCCGGCCATCACCGATGCGTCGGTATGGCGAATCCCTTTGGGCGCGGCGGTGGTTCCCGACGAGTAGTAGACCCATCGCGCATCGCGGGCCGAAGCCGGCGGCGGCGGGAGCGCACCGGCCTCCGCCTGAGGCAGCCGAAGCTCGCCGCCGGCCGGCGGCGTCACCAAGTCGACGGTGATGACCTTGAAACCTCGACTCGCCGACAGGGCCCGCGCCAGGGCGCCATGATCGAATCCGCGCCAACGCTCGGGCACCACAAGGTATTCCGAGGAGAGCTGCTCGGTGATGAAACCGACCTCGTGCTCCCGCAGGATCGGGATGATCGGGTTTTGCACCGCACCGAGCCGGGCCAGCGCCGCCATAACGACCACGGTCTCCAGCGTGGTCGGCAACTGCCACGACACGACGGTTCCCGCGCGGATCCCCAAAGCGGCGAAGGCGGCGGCCGTCGCGCAGGCGGCATCGTGGAACTGCCGCGCCGTCAGCGTGCGCGCGTGGTCGTCGGCGAGCAGCGGCCGGGGCGATCCCGCCCGCGCCGCGTCGGCGACCAGCCTCCAGTAGGTGACGTCGCTTCCGATGCTCATTCGCTCGTCGGATTGACCTGTGTCGGGCGGAATCCGGAGTGCGCAATGCCAACCGAAACGCCGCTGCCGATGGGACCCGTGCGGTCGACGAGTACAGCCGAACCGGTGGCCACCCCGTCGTGGCTGTAGTGGGTCAGCGAGGCCATGCCGATGTGTGGGCCTTCCGGCAGTCGGCTCAGCGTGAGCGTGTAGTCGGCATTGATGAACTGCAAACCGTTTGTTCCCCAATTGGCAAGGGAGGCAGTGATATCGGCTGCCATGGCGGCGCGGGTGAACGGGCTGAGCGGTTCACCGCCGATGAGCGAGCGGGTTTCGCAAAGCCAGGTGTATTTCTGGCCGGAGGCGTCGACCCATTCGGGGTCGCGATTCTGCAATTCGGTGCCCCATCCGTAGGTGCGCATGAAGAGCGTCGGTTGGGCGCCGCCCTCGATGGGCAGCGGCGGCATCTGCGGGTTCGGCGACCACACCTGCCCCTCTGGCTGGGGGCCGCGCCGCAGGAATAAGGCGCTCCCCCGCGCAACCGGGAGACCGTGCTGGGTGAGGACGACCTCGACGAGCCGCAGCCGCCGCCGGTCGTGGTGCACGGTGGTATGCACCTCCATGGGTTCCAGCGCGACCGGTGCGGGAAGGTCGACGGTCAGGCGGGCGGGTTGAAGTTCCGGGTCATCGACCGCGCGTTCCACCGCCCACCCGAGGAGTCCGCCGACGACGTGCCCGCTGAGCGACGGGCCCCACCCACCGCGCGCGATCGGGTTTGGCACGAAACGGGTTTCGTCGCGCAGGAAGTATGGCTCCTGCGCCGCCGAATCGACGTCATCCGGCACGAGATTCGTTTCGGTCAATGCGCGACGCTCCGCCCGGAGTTGGGATCCCTCATGCGAGGATGGCAACAGTAGATATTACAGTTACCGGCCACAGTCGCCCCGGGTCGACCCGATTCAGGCAGGTGGGACCGCGGCTCAGGCGATCGCCGCGCCCACCAGGTGGCCGATCACGTACGTGATCGCCAATGCGAGACCGCCTCCGATGACGTTGCGGAGCACAGCGCGGCCCTTGGGCGCTCCGCCCAAACCGGCCGACACCGCCCCGGTGATGACCAGCGCGACGAGCACCGCCGCGACGGTGACCGGGATCCGCCACGCCGCCGGCGGAACCAAGATCGCGATCAGCGGCAGCAGGGCCCCGATTGCGAACGACAACGCCGAAGACGACGCCGCCTGCCAGGGATTGGTCAGCTCCTCGGGATTGATGCCCAGTTCGACTTCGGCGTGCGCGAGAAGCGGATTGTGGTCGGTGAGTTCCTCGGCGACGGTGCGGGCGGTCGCGGCCGTCAGGCCTTTCGCCTCGTACAAGGCGGCGAGCTCGTCCATTTCGGCGACCGGATCGTCGCGCAGCTCCTGGCGTTCCTTGTGCAGCAGCGCCTTCTCGGTGTCACGTTGGGTGCTGACCGAAACGTATTCGCCCAGCGCCATCGACACCGCTCCGGCGACCAGTCCGGCGGTGCCGGCGGTCAACACGGGAGCGCGTTCCACCGTCGCGGCCGCGACCCCCACCACGATGCCCGCCGTGGACACGATTCCGTCGTTGGCGCCCAGGACTCCGGCGCGCAGCCAGTTCAATTTCGACGACACCGAACCCACGTGCGGCTCGGACGGATGGGGATGCGACGGGCTCGACACGGCCGCAACGATATACATCAAAGACCCGCCGGACTAGCAAACATAGCCTTGCCAAACGGTTTACTCCCGCTTGTCGGGCTACCCAAAGGTGCCGCGTCTGGCTGGCGCCGAGCCGCGACACATAAACGCCTGCGACGACACGCCGTCGCGGATCGCAGCGGTTTATGTCTCGCGGTACCTGAGCCGACCGTCCGCCTTCCGTGGTCGGGGTGCCGCGTGCACGACCCAAAGCTCCGCATGGGCCTCTCACAGCCGTTGCATAGGCAAGCTATCTATGGTCGGTTGATGTAAGGGGGGATTCTGAGGAATTCACCAGTAGTCAGACAGGGTGAAGGACTATGAAACTTAAGCAATTTCTTGGGGGGATGACCGTTGCCGGCGCTCTGAGCGCTGCGGCGTTGGGCATGGGTTCCGGTGCGGCCAGCGCCGCTCCCGGCGGGCCGCCGCCTGGCCCGGCAGGCAACCATGGCGCACCCGCTCCCGGGGGCATTCATCCCCCGAACGCACCCGGCGATCCGGGCGGACCTGGGGGCCCCGGCGGGCCGGGCGGACCTGGGGGCCCCGGCGGTCCCGGCGGGCCGCAGGGCGGACCTGGTGGGCCGGGTGGCCCCGGTCATCCGGGCGGGCCAAATGGTCCCGGTGGACCCGGAGGCCCCGATCATCCAGGCGGACCCGGCGGCCCGGGCGGGCCCGACCACCCAGGCGGCCCTGGTGGCCCCGGCGGACCGGGCGGACCGGGCGGTCCGTGGCACGGAGATCCTCAGCGCGGCTACTTCCGCGGCGCCCCGTGGGGTGACGGTCCGGCGCCTTGGGGACCCGGTGCGCCGCCTCGCCCCGCGTGGGACCGGCCGCTCCCCCCGCCCGGTGGATATTGGGGGTACGGTCCGATCAACTACTGGGGCTATCAGGAGACCCCGGTGTGGGACCCCGGCTTCAATCAGTGGGGCTTCTGGTTCTTCGGAGTGTGGATTCCGCTGTAAACCGCAGTAAGCACGACGCCCGCTTCGCCACCCGGCGGGGCGGGCATCGTGCTGCTTGTCGATAACCTGGCTCGGAGGTGGCGAATCACCCTGCACCGCAGACGTTTATGCCGCCCCGGCATGCGGACCGAATGAAAAGAATTGCCGCGGTGGGACCTTTGGCCTCTCGGTGGGGGTACTACGCCGTTGCATCGATGCCGTATGGCCCTCGATTGACGTGTCTCGATAGCGAAACATCGAGGTCACGGTTTGGGTTTCCCCCTGCCAGAGCAGTCGACCGATGAGGAGGCGCGATGCCTACGCGGCCCGCACGAGACCCTCGCGTAACCCTTCTCTACTTGGTCACATTCGCCGTCGCGATGGTCGCGGGAATGTGCGCTTTGGTGGCGCTCGTCGCCGGCTCGCCGCTTCAATTCGGCGTCGCGCTGGCCTTTTTCGGCGCCGGGTGGATCGCCTCCGACTTCATCGATCGGACGGGTGAGCTCGGGCAGGAGCGCTTCGCCCGGCAGCATGTCGCCATCGTCGCCCGCCCGGCCCAGGCGTATCGACCCTCCCGCGTGGTGCACACCGGTCACCGCGATCCATTCCCGCGATCCGCTCCTCGCGCCACGAGCGCGGTGGCCGCCTGACGGTCGATCAGTTCTTGATGCCGACTGTGATCAGGTCGGAAACGACGCGTGTCCAGACCGGCCGCGGGATGCGGCGCTGCTCGCTGACGACGAACCCGGCGTCTTCGAACATCGTGCGCATCTCCGTCGGCGACGCATTGTGTTGCGGCTTCCACCTATTGGCCGACGGTGCCTGGAGTCGCCGTTGCCGCGCACTGAGGGCCGATACGGCCACCAGTCCGCCGGGCGCCAGCACGCGGTGGAATTCGCGCAGCGCCGCCGGCTGATCGAAGAAGTGGAACGCCGAGGTGGTCACCACCGCGTCGAGGGCCCCGTCGTCGAAAGGGAGCCGCTCCGCAGGGCCACGTAACCACTGCACCCGGTCGGTTCGGGCGCGCGCCTGGCCGAGCATGCCCTCGGACATGTCGACACCGTAGATCTCGTCGGGCTGGAGCTCGCGCGCGATCCGATCACTGAGAATGCCCGTGCCGCAAGCGATATCGGCTATCTTGTGGGCATGGTGAGCACGCAGTTGCGCTATCACCTCGTCGTGCGGCGGACGATATACCCACTGCTGCAACAACGGCAGGTCGTAGACCGGGGCCAGGAAGCTCCAGAGCCGCGTGACCGCGTCGTTGAGTCCTCGGCGGCTCGGCTCCGTCATTCGCCCAGAACCGAGCTGTAGTAGATCGTGTCGGCGACGGACACCGAGTCGTTGGTCTGGGGAATCGCCGCGAGCCCGCTGCCGGCCAGCAGCTCACTCATAGGCTTGCCGACCGTCCGCCAGCCGAGATCCTTCAGGTAGTCGGCGACGTCGTTGCGCTCACCGTCGAAACCCAGCTCCTCCCAATCCAACTCGAAGCCGTGCTCGCGCCACTTGGCGGTGGCCCGGCGCATCATTTCGCGCGCCTTCTCGACGTCTTGCTGCGGACGGTCCGGGATGGCTTCGACGGCCAGCCTGCTGCCCTCGGCGCTCAGCGCGGAGATGTTGTCGAGCAAGCGGTCCTGCGCCTCGGGCGGCAGGTACCCGAAAAGACCCTCCGCGATCCAGGCGGTTGGGCGGCTCTTGTCAAAGCCCGCATCCACCAGAGCTTTCGGCCAGTCGCTGCGCAGATCAATGGCGACGGCGCGCAGGTCTGCCCGCGGGGCCGCGCCCAACTTCGCCAGGGCGGCGGTCTTGAACTCGATCACCGCCGGCTGGTCGATCTCGAAGACCGTCATGTCGGCAGGCCATGCCAACCGGTAGGCACGCGCGTCCAGGCCGGAAGCCAGGATTACGGCCTGGCGGAGCCCGGCCTGCGCCGCGTCGTGGAAGAAGGCATCGAAGAATCGGGTGCGGGCGGCCATCGCCAGGGGCATGTGCTCAAGCTTCCAACCGGATTCGTGGTCGTCGACGTCAGCGGCGACGAGGTCACCGTCGACCCATCGCGTGAAGAAGTCCACTCCGACCGCGCGAACCAGCGGCTCGGCGAATCGGTCTTCGATAAGCGGGTTGTCAGCCCTGGTCGCGATCGCTCGGGCCGCGGCCACCATCGTGGCGGTCGCGCCCACGCTGGTGGCCAGATCCCAGCTGTCGTTGTCTGTGCGTGGCATGCGTCTTTCCCCTCGCAGTCATGGCGATACTTAGCCAGTATAACGACCCGCGAGGGGCCAAGAGTTCCCGAGCCAGCCGGCCCTACCGCGGGCCGGGCCCTCCCGGCCCACCTGGGCCACCAGGCCCACCCGGTCCCCCAGGTCCTCCCGGACCACCAGGCCCGCCGGGTCCGCCCGGCCCATTCACCGCCGGGACCCAGGGAACGCATTGATGCAAGTCCGCGCTCCAGATAAACCCTTCAGCACAATTGGGATCGGCCCGGCCGATCGCCGGCGCCGAAACCGCGATCACCGGCAACATCGCCAAAACGAGCGCGACGGCCCCGAGCACCCGGCCGCGCACCGGGGGCGTCATTGCTGCACACGTCATGTCGGTCTCCTCCCCGCCGATGACACTCGGTTCAAATGATTTTGCGACACGAAACCGGTTGGCGGTGCTGTTATTCGGTAACCAGCTCGAACACCGGGATGACGCGGTCGGTGCGCTCCTGGTAATCGCCGAAGCCCGGCGCCCGCTCGACCACGATCCGGTAGACGGAATCCCGCTCGTCGCGCGGCAATTCGCGCACGGTCGCCGGCTTGGGCTCCTGTGAGCCGATCTCCACGGTCACCCGCGGATGGGCGCGAATGTTGTGCACCCAAGCGGGGTTCTTCTCCCGGCCCGCGGCGGACCCGACGACGTAGATCCTGCCGTCGACATCGAAGTAAGCGACGGGGTTTACCCGCTGCGCACCGCTTCGTGCCCCGGTCGAGGTCAACAGCAGCAACGGGAAGCCCTCGAACTGCCCGCCGACCTTGCCGCCGTTGCGGCGGAACTCCTCGATGTTGCGCTCGTTGAATTCGCGCTCCGAATGCATTTCGTCGTCGCCCATCTCCCCATCCTGGCACGGGGGCAGCCCCACAGGGCCCGCGCGGGATTGATCGTCGCCGAATGCGGGTATCACCAGGCAATCCCATCGGGGGGGTATCCGCTTCCGTAGAAACGAAGTGAGCACGAGATGGTCGGCTGGCTGGACAGGCTGCAGCGACGAAACCGCGCCGCCGGCGTGGTTATCGGGGTCGTCTACAAATATCTGGATGATCAAGGCGGCTACCTATCCGCCTTGATCACCTACTACGGGTTCGTATCCCTGTTCCCGCTACTGCTGCTGTTGACCACCGGCCTCGGAGTGGTGCTCGCCGGACGCCCCGACCTGCGGGAACAGGTGCTGCACAGCACGTTGAGCCAATTCCCGGTCATCGGCGATCAGCTGCATCAGCCCGCAGGGCTCAGCGGAGGAACCGTCGCCGTGGTCGTCGGCATCGCCGGCGCCCTCTACGGCGGCCTTGGCGTGGGTCAGGCGGTGCAGAATGCCATGGACTCGGTGTGGGCCGTCCCTAGGAACAAGCGTCCGGACCCCGTCCGCTCACGACTGCGCAGCTTGATGTTGCTGTTGGTCCTGGGCTCGGCGGCCATCGCCGCCACGGTCCTGTCGGCGGCCGGCCAGGCGACAGGAGCGCTGGGCGTCTTCGGAAAGATCGGCATCGCGCTGGTGGCCGTGGCGATCAACGCGATGATTTGCCTGGTGGCGTTTCGCGTCACCACCGCGCGGGAGCTGACGTATCGCCAGGTGCTGCCCGGAGCGCTTGCGGCAGCGGTCATTTGGCAGATCCTGCAGTGGGGCGGCGCCGGATACATTCGGCACACCGTGAAGTCGGCCAGCGCGACCAACAGCGTCTTCGCCTTGGTTCTGGGATTACTGGCCTTTCTGTTTCTAGTGTCGTCAACGCTGGTTCTGTGCGCCGAGATCAATGTCGTTCTGGTGGAACGCCTTTACCCGCGGGCGTTGCTCACGCCCTTCACAGACAACGCGGAACTTACGCCGGCCGACCGCAAGACCTACACCAAGAAGGCGAAAGCCGAACGCGTCAAGGGCTTTCAGCGCGTCAGCGTCAGATTCGGAGACCTCACCGGTAAGGCGACCCGGCCCCGGACGCCGACGACGCCCACCGTCCGGGGCGGGCCCGCCGGCTGATCAGTTGCCGCGTCCGGTCTGTTCCTGCAACTCGTCGATGAGCTCGGACGCCTGCGCCTTGGTCAAATCATCGGGAACGTCCCGGCCCGCTTCCTGGGCCAACGTGTGCAGGTAGCTGCGCTGCGGACCGGTCATCGGCTCGTCGCCGGTCACCCACTGGGACGTGTCCTTCTCCGGATTCTCGCTCGGCGCCTGTCGCGTGTCGTCAGTCATGTCCTTCACCTCCGCGAGGAGGGATAACCATCGCACGTACGTTCGAAACCTGCGCCACGCCGCTCGCCGTGGCCGGCCCTTTGCAAGAATCGGTTGCTATGTCGCGCTCCTTCGACATCCGCATCGAATCGCCCGCCAGCGTGGAACAAATCCACGCGGCGTTTGGGCGGGAGGACTACTGGCTGGCCCGCCTGAAAGCGAGCAACGCCCCCACCACGCTGGATTCGCTGGAAGTCGACGCCGACGGCACGGTGAGCATGCGGGCAACCCAACACGTATCCCGGCAGATAATGCCCGCGCTGATTGCCAAGGTCGTCCCCGGGGAGCTGAAGATCGTTCACAGCGAGACGTGGCGATCGATCGGTGATGGCGAAGTCCGCGGGCAGATCAACGTCGTGTCCTCCGGCGGTCTGGGGTCAGGGCGCGCGGACGCGGTCATGGCGCCCGCCGGAGACGGGGCTCGACTGCGCTTCGCCGTGGAGGTGGCGATGAGGATCCCGTTGGTGGGCCGCAAACTCGAGAAATCGATGCAAGCCGATCTGACCCAAAGCCTGCCAGCGTTGCAGCGCTTCACCACCACCTGGATCGCCGAGAACCCCTGACGCTCGGCCGGTCGTCGTCAGTCCGCCAAAGCCGCGGGTTCGACGGCGACCAATTCGGTGAGGCCGCTGACGGTGAGGATCGGCATCAGGATCGGGTGGGCGATCAGGTTGATGTGGTCGGCGTGGGAGAACAAGGCATTGATGGCGGCGCTGTCGAGGTACTCGACGCCGCTGAGGTCGACGGTGAGCGGACCACCGCTCGCGGCTTCTCCGCTGATGTTGGTGAGGGCCTGCACGAAGTCGTCGATGTTGCTCAGATCGATCTCCCCGGCCGCGACCAACATCAGCTCCCCGTCGGCGCGGCGCGCGGTGTCGAGGGAGAGCGACGTGGGCATCATGTGATCCTCGCGGATAGGTGAACCGTGGTTCCGGCGGCATCAGGA
>NZ_LZJN01000149.1 GCF_001667735.1 Mycobacterium sp. E183 | reverse complement strand
GACACCAGCAGGAGGCCGCCCGCCTCCGCACCTTCGCGGGTGCCGCCGATCGCCGCAATGACCGCGCCGGCCGCGCCCGCGCAGCCCCCGGTGACGATGTACCTGCACTTCCCGTTCGTCACGGTGCCCATTCCCATCACCCCGCCGCCCCCGCCCGGGCGATGAGGACGTGGCGCGTGAGGGCGACTGCGCGCACACTGGGCGGTAACGGCATGAGCGGCGAGGAGGTCGCGTGGGCGAATACGGTGCGTTCGGGTTCGATCCCGACGAGTTCGATCGAATGATCCGCGAAGGCAGCGAGGGCCTGCGCGACGTGTTCGAGCGGGTCAGCAGGTTTGTCGCGGCGCCAGGAGCCCGGTCCGGGTGGTCGTCCATCTTCGAGGACCTGTCGCGGCGCCCCCGCCCGGAGCCGGAAACCGCCGGCGAGGCGGGCGACGGCGTCTGGGCGATCTACACGGTGGACGCCGACGGTGGCGCGCACGTCGAACAGGTCTACGCGACCGAGCTCGACGCGCTGCGGGCCAACAAGAACAACGTCGACCCCGCGCGCAAGGTGCGGTTCCTGCCGTATGGCATCGCGGTCAGCGTCCTCGACGGCGATTCGCACGACGACGACGAATCCACCGAGGCGCCGTAACGGCCTCAGCCCTGCTGGACGACGTTCGCACTACCCGAGTTGCTGACCTTCGGCGTGCCCGAGTGGTACGTCACCTTGTTGCTCAAGCCGGAGGCTTGGATGCTGTCGACGGCGTCGACGGTGATCTCGTTCTGCACGCCCGACACGCTGAGGCTGGCGCAGTGACCGCTGATCACCACCGTGTTGGACACCCCGCTGACGTTGACGACGTTGTCGTCGCAGGCGATCGTCCGGTTCTCGCCGATCCCGGAGATCGTCACCTCGCTGCCCGGCGGCGGCGTGGGTGAGGTGGACGTGGTGGTCGACCTCGGCGGCTTGGTCCGTGTAGTCGTCGAGGTGCCGCCCGGGGTGGTGGCCGGGGGACTGAAGGTGTTGGTGAAGGTCGGCGGGGAGTTGATGATCGAGCGGACACCGGAGAGCTGGTGTGTCGCGAAGGCGGCGATGCCCCCGGCGAGCGCCAGCACGCCGACCGCGATGATCGTGCCCACGATCCACCACATCCGATTGCCCGAGGGGCCCTGAGGCGGCGGGCCGCCGAGCGGGCCGCCATAGCTCCACGCGGGCGGTGGCGGAGGGGGCCCCGCCGGGCCGGGCGAATGGCATATTCAACCCATGGCAGCAAACGACGACCC
>NZ_LZJN01000148.1 GCF_001667735.1 Mycobacterium sp. E183 | reverse complement strand
GCTGGCCGTCGTCGACACCGCCGACGGTTCGGTCGCCGACGTGCGCCGGCATGCGCTGCCCAGCAGCGACGGGGCGGCGCTGGCGCAGCTGGCCGCGTTGGCCTCGGGCGCCGAATCGATGAGGGCGCGCCCGGACGGGCTGTTCCTGGTGGGCTCGGACGTCGACATCCCGTACATCAAGCCGGCGCTCGAGTCGGCGACCTCGCTGTCGGTGACCACGCCCGAGGAACCCGAGATGGCGCTGGCCCGCGGCGCCTCGCTGGCGGCGGCCAACGCCCACCTGGGGGCGCCGTCGACGATCGCGATGCCCTACGCAGGACAACCCGCGACGGGCGGGCGCGAGCTCGCGTACAGCGCCGAAGCGGGCGACGCGGCGGCCCGGGGAGCCGAGTCCGCGGCGGACCGGGGCGATCGGCGCAGCCGGAAGCCGGTGCTGGCCGTCGTCACCGCGACCCTGGTATTCGTCGGCGGTGTCCTGGCGCTCTCGCTGGCGCTGGCCTTCGACATCCGGGCCCACGCGCATCAGCGCCCCGGCATCACCCAAAACGTCGTCGCCCCGGCAGTCCAGGCGCCACCACCAGGCCCGTCGGCGCCCCCGCTGTGGGCATCCGTCCCGGGCGTCCCGCCCCCGCCGGCATCGCCCCAACCCGGACCCGGCCCGTCCCACAGCGACCAGTGGGACGACTGGCTGCATCGGCACCTGGGCGGCCACGGCATCCTTGTCCCCTAGCCCGCCCGCCGGGCGCCGAACACGCGTAAAATCGAGACACTAGGGGAAAACACGGTGGGGACTAAGTGACCTCTGGCGTTTTCGCGGGGTGCGGCGGCCACGTTCTCATCATCAGCGCTAGCAATCGAACGATGGAGGAGCTTTGGACACGGTACTTGGCGTGTCGATGGCGCCGACGGCAGTCCGAATGGTGCTGGTCGAAGGCCAGAATGGCGAAGGCGCCACCGTCGACGAAGACAATTTCGACGTTCCGCCCGAAGACGACGCGGCAACGCTCAGCGCGGCCAACCAGGTAGTCTCCGCGATCCTGGGCACCCGTCAGGGCGCGGCCGAGGGCGGTTACCAATTGGCATCGACCGGCGTCACATTCACGGACCCGATCGAGGCCGCCGCACTGCGGGACGCACTGGCCGCCCACAAGGTGGAGAACGTGATGTTGGTCTCGGCCTTCCTGGCCGCGGCCGCCCTCGCGCAAGCGGTGGGCAGCCAGACCAACTACTCACAAACTGCCCTGCTGTACATCGAGCCGGACACCGCCACTCTGGCGGTCGTGAACAGCGCCGACGGGTCGATCGCCGACGTCCAGCGCCAGCCGCTGCCGGCCGACGACGAGGCCGCGGTGGCCCAGCTGGCCAGCATGGTGTCTCACGCGGAGACGCTGGAGACACGGCCGGACGGCGTGTTTGTAGTCGGCTCGGGCATCGACATCCCGCTGATCAAGCCCGCGCTGGAGGCGGCCACCGCGGCCTCGTCGTCGGCCGGCAGCGGCTGGCGCTGGACGTCGGCGATCGACCCGTCGGCGCTGTTCACGA
>NZ_LZJN01000147.1 GCF_001667735.1 Mycobacterium sp. E183 | reverse complement strand
GAATCCCACCGAACACGTCGGAATCGACCGCAGCGGCAAGGGCGCCACGGGGTGGTTCGGCGCCAGCCGCGCGACGGTGTATGTCGATCACCCCGTGCACGCCCCCTACGGCCACACGGTCAACATCGACGTGATCAATCCGGAGCTCGGGCCGTCGCGCGGCTGGCGCCGAACCACCCCGTGGCGCCCTTGCCGCTGCCGTCGATTCCGACGTGTTCGGTGAGATAGGTGCACATGGGCGGCCTAGCCTTTCAGGTGGGTGGCGAAGAAGTCGTCGATGCGCCGCCAGCCGTCGACCGCCGCCTCGGGCCGGTAGGCGGGCCGATCGACGGAGAAGAACGAGTGGCCCGCGCCCTCGTAGGAGTGGAACTCGTGCGGTTTGTTCAGCCTGTTCAGCTCGCCGTCCAGCGCGGCGACCGCGGCCGGCGCCGGGAATCGGTCGTCGAGCCCGAACAGGCCCAGCAGCGGGCAACTCAGGTTCGGCGCCAGCTGCAGGATCGGTTTCATGGCCTTGGGCATCCCCTCCGGCGGATCCTCGACGATGAAGGCGCCATAGCAGTCCACCGCGGCATCGAACGGCAGCGAACACGCCGCCAGGTATGCGTGCCGCCCGCCGGAGCAATGCCCGATCACGCCGAACCTGCCGTTGGCGCCCGGCAACGAGCGCAAGTGCTCGACCGCGCCCGCGACGTCGCCGACCAGGCGCTCGTCGGGCACGCCGCCCGCCGCCCGCGCCGCCGCCGCCGCATCGTCGGGCGACGCGCCCGGCGCCTCACGCGAATAGAGGTTCGGGGCCACGGCGTGGAAGCCGCTGACGGCGAGCCGCCGGACGAACTCCTTGGTCTCGCGGTCATAGCCGGGCATGTGATGGATCCACACGACCCCGCCGCGAGCGCACTCGGCGAGCGGAGTCGCCAGGTACGCCTCGATTTCGTCGCCGCCGTGACCGGTGATGGTGATCGTCTCCGCACGGATGGCGTCTGGGCTGACCGCGTTCATTCGCGACTCCTCTTTGGGCTCCCTGGTCGGCCGCAACCCGACGCGGAGCGCGTGCGGCCGGTCCGGGCCCGCCCCGCCGGAACCCAACGTAGCGGAACACCCCCACGCCGTCAGCGCCGCTTGTCGCGCACCTTGTACGTCGAGGGCCACGACTTGCGGGACTCGTCCCCCGTCAACGGGATGCCCATCCCCCCGACCTTCACGTTGTAGGCCTCCTTGCCAGGACCGACCTCCCGATTCGCGTGCTCCTGGGCAAGGAAGTACAGCTCGTCGATCGTGGCCTCGTCGTAGGCGACGAACGAGGTTTCCCGCGCCACGTCGTCGATCCCGGCGAGCATCCGCTCGGGCAGCACCCGCGACGCCAGCGCCGCCAGTCCGAACAGCGTGAACGGAATGAGCCAGTAGCAGGCGTACGACAACGGAGTCCTGGTGTCCAGGATGGTGGCATCGCCCCGGATGAGCGGCGGGATCGCCGACGACACCGTCATGACGGCCAGGGTTCCCACCCACACCCAGCTCAGGACGTTGACGGCCCGCGCGAACAACTCGGTCGTGCGCACGTCCGCGGGCTGCTCCGCGGCGGCGAACGCGCGCACGAACGGCTTGCCCGTCAGCGTGCCGGCGAGCGCGACCACCAGGAAACCGGCGATGCTCAGCGGGAGTATCCACCGGTGGGAGAACCGGTCACCGAGCGCGAAGGTCAGCCCCGTCAGCACCACAAATACTGCGGCGGAACCGATTTCGAGCGTCCGCTCCGGCTTGCCGGTGAGGTGCCCGATCGCCAGTGCGACGGCAGCGACGGCCAGCCCGACGAGTGCGGCCGCCGGCAATGGGACGTTACCGACGAGCACCCAATAGACGATCCACGGCGCAAGACCAAACAGCATGCCCACGAGGGGTCAGTGTATGAGTGACGGTTTCCGTGGTCCTCGGGGGCCGGGTCGAAAATTTGGTCCGCGGCCCACGACCCCCGCCGCGCGGCGTTCTCGGGCCGCCGGATTCCCGCGGCGCCAACGGCTTTCCCGGCGAAAGGTGACGCCGCGGAGAGGGCTTATGGCCCTTGGCGCGCGGCCGTGCGGGGGTCAGTGTTGGAGCGGTACGGATCTGAAGGCTGTCACCGCGACAGGGTAGGGCTAGGTCGAGCTATGGGTCGCACGGCAACGCCGGCTGAAGGCGTGGTGGCGATCGGCGCATCCGCCGGGGGCATCGAGGCGTTGAGCGAACTGGCGGCGGGGATGCCGCCGGACTTTCCGTTCGCGGTCATGATCGTCATCCACATGAGCCCGGGAGCGCCGTCCCTGCTGGCGCAGATCATCAACCGAAGCGGCCCGCTGCCCGCGGTCGCGGCGGTCGGCGGTGCGGTGCTGGAGGCCGGCCGGATCTACGCCGCCGTGCCCAACCACCATCTGCTGGCCAGCGACCACCGGGTGGCGCTGTCGGACGGACCGTGGGAGAGCGGTCGCCGACCCGGTATCGACGCACTGTTCCGGTCCGTCGCGCTGGACTATGGCCCACGCGCGATCGGCGTTCTGATGTCGGGGCTGCTCGACGACGGCGTGGCCGGACTGCGCGCCATCAAGTCCAAGGGAGGGGCCACAGTGGTTCAGGAACCGAGCGACGCGCTGTTTCCCGACCTACCGAAGAACGCCATCAAGGCCGGCCTGGCCGATCACACGGCCGCGGCAAAGGAGATCGGCAGCCTGCTCGGGCGGCTCGCCGACCGGAACGTCGAGGAGCCGGCGGCCGATCCCGACGGGCGACTCGAGTTGGAGAATCAGATCGCGATGGACAGCCAGTTCGCCGCATCCGTCGGCGTGGAAGACCTGGGCCCACCGACCGGATACACGTGCCCGAGCTGCAACGGAGCTCTGATGTCGGTTGGTGACAACGCCTACCGCTGCCAGGTCGGCCACGCGTGGACGGCCCAGGCGCTGCTCGTCGCCTACGGCGACGAACTCGAAGAAGCGATCTGGGCGGCGATCCGCAACCTGAAGGACACCGCGCGGCTGTCCCGCACCCTCGCCGAGAACGCCGAAAGCGCAGCGGATCTGGAAGGCTATACGGTCGCGGCGAACCGGGCCGCCCACGCGATTGCCGCGTTGCGGCAGGGCCTGCTGACGGCGAAGGCCGACAGTCGGAACGGCGGGAGCACCTAAGCGGTGTGCAACGCCATCGCCAGGAAGTCGAGACGCCACAGCGACTCGAACAGTTTTCGCCCGAATTCCCTTACCAGTTCGGCATTTTCGGGGCCGACGTCGCCCTGGCGGGCGACGTGCTCGATGATCTCCCGAATCGTCCGGCGGCCGTCGACCTGCTGAACGAACGGCAACTGGGCCGGGTTGAGCTTCAGCTTGCTGCCCGGCAGATGGATATCGTCCCCGGCGAGCAGGCACGCCGTCCGCAATAGCGGAACATAATCGAGCGCCTCGGGCGTCGAGAAATCGATCGCGTAGTGCTCTTTCGGGCGTTCGGGGCGGCACGCCATGAAGAAGTGCGTGGCATTCGCCGGCTGCAGGCGTTCCATCACCGACCACAGCTGGACGTCGGGCAGCTGGTTCAGCAGCGCCTGGAACCCGCTCGCCGGCGCGACGACGTCGTGCGGGTAGTACGGCGTCTTGTGAAACCAGCCCTGGAATGCCAATCCGGCGGCGCCGACCAGGTCCAGGCATTCCGCGACGGTGTAGCTCCGCTGGCGACTGTGCAGGAACGTGTCGACCAAAGCGCCGTCGGACACCAGATCGCGCGCGCCCTTCAGATACGGGCGGACGGGGTGATCCGCGGGCAGCACCGCGATCGCCTCCTTGACCATGTGGACCGATGCGTCGTCCTGCCCCAGCCCCAGGTCGCGGAACGCCGATTCGAGCATCTCGACGCCGATCCGGCCGTACTTGGCGTACAGCATGACGGCCAGCACACCGTCCGCGCGCAGGCACCCGCCGAGCGCCTTCAGCCCGGTCAGCGGATCCGCCATGTGGTGCAGGACGCCGGTGGACACGATGAGGTCGAAGTCGCGCCCGAGCGTCGCCACCTCTTCGATGGGCAGCAGGTGCAGCTCCAAGTTGTCCAGGCCGTGCCGGTCTT
Source organism: Mycobacterium sp. E183 (assembly GCF_001667735.1). GTDB lineage: Bacteria > Actinomycetota > Actinomycetes > Mycobacteriales > Mycobacteriaceae > Mycobacterium. The sequence goes on along the minus strand of NZ_LZJN01000147.1, from coordinate 4,827 downwards.
TCAGGTACCGCTCGTGTTCCAGCGCCTTCCGGCTGACGTCGATCGCGACCACCCTGGCGGCGCGGTTCATGAACGCGAAAAGCGCAGCCTGGAAGGTGCCGCAACCCGCGATCAGAATGTCCAGGTCCGGTACGTACTCCCGGTTAGGCCACAACACCCGGTGCGCCCAGAACGGATCGAACCAGTCCCAGTGGGTCTTGGTCCACGCCGCCAGATCGGTCACCGGGGGCGGGTATTCCCAGCGATCGTATTGACTGGACACGCCGTCGCTCCGCGGATCGTCGGTCACTTCGGCGCGGCTCCTTCGCGGTGGCGGTCGCGACCAACTTACTGTGCCTTGGGCCGTCCGGCTTGCTTACGGCGTACCGGCTCACATCAGCGGGGGCCCTGGGACCAGCCAGATCAGCGAACTGTCGATGAGCCCCCGGTACTGCGGGCAGTAGGCGGCCACGGACAGGCCGACGAAGTAGCTGGCTTCCTTCATCGAGAGATCGGTGTCGCGCTTCACCTTCATCGCCAGCACGCTTGCGTTCGCGTTGTTGTCGAATCCGGTGCACACCCGGTGGGCCATCGCGATCGCGACGTCGCTGTCTCGGACTTCGATCCCGTAGTTGGCGAGGGACGCGATGAACGCGTCGTCGCCCGGGTCGGCCGACGCCGGCGCCGACGCCAGCAGCTCGAGCACCGACAGCAGGACCGCACAGACCGCCGGCCACTTCCCGCGACGGACGTTCATACCGGCGCGGTGCCGATCAGTTCCAGGCCGACTGAGGGGCCTTCGCCTGGCTCACCCCGTGCTCGCTCTGCCCGTTCGTCTCCGGCGCGGGGACCGCGCGCAGCCCGACCGGCCGTTGGCGCCAGCCCGCGTACCCGAGCGCCACGCTGATCGCGGAATAGACGACGGCCTCCGTCCACATGAACCCGACGCCCCACTTCCTCCCGAGGAAGATCGGCTCGTCGATGATGCCGCTGGAAGCGGCAATGGCGTAGCCCGCGTGGGCGTACGCGATGCCGGCGAACGCCCCGCAGAAGAATTTGCTCACTTCGCAATTCATTGCTCGTCCTCCCTGAAGTTGTGTGATCTCACTGTCGCCCCGCCCGCCGAGAGCTGGTAGGGGCCAAGGTCCTCGCCCAGCGGCCCCTTGGTCGCTGATCCGACCTAGGCCGGTCCGTTGACGATGCGATCCCGGATGCCGGTGGCGGTGGTGAGATGCCCTTCGGCGGAGTTCATGAATTCGCCGGCATGGCGCGCCTCGTTGGCATCCTTGTCCTCGACCGCGGCGACGCAGAAGTGGGACGCGGCATCGAAGTCGTCGAGGCTGGCCTGCAGCGCGTCGGTGAGTTCTTTGTCGGGGGACGGCAGGTGCCCCTGGAGGAAGCTCGCCGCGTCGTGGCCCTCGTGGCAGGCGGCCCCCAGGGCGGCGTAGTCATGCTCCCCGATGGCGAATGTCGCCTTGCCCATCGCTATCCCCAGGTCTTGCATGTGGTCTTTGGTCAGTTCGACCCATCCGCGCACGGCCTGACCATGCGACGTGGTCGTGGTGGTCGTGCCGCCACCGCCGTTGTGATTTCCAGCGGAGCAGCCCCCGACGAAGAGGACCACCGCCGCAGCGCCCGCCATGGCTTGCTTGATCACCACCGGCCTCCTAACCCTGTGCTGGTGGTGATCTTCGTTCGGGCGGCGCCGGCTAGACAGGGCACAAAGCCTCTAGCTCTGGCACCAAGGTGCCCCAAATCCGGTGACTGGATTAGCGACTGCAGACAACGACGGGCAGCGAAGCTCGCGCCCATGCCGCGCCTGTGATCAGCAGCCGACCGGGCCGCCACCCGCGGGGCAGGTGGGAATGGTGATGGGTATGCAGCCCACCGACGTCGTTGAGACGGCGAATGCGAGCACGAGCGCAATCAGAACTTTCTTCCCCCTGGCCATAACCAGGAAGCGTAATGCCCGGCTGCGTTCCGCTTGTCGGATTGCGCAAAACGCAAGCGCCTCAACGTCGAAGACGCCAGCGCGTGACGCCGGCGAAGAGCATGGCAAGCACCCCCAACACGGCCATATTCGTGAGCCACGCCGAACCGGTGTGCTGCCAGAGCGAATCGTTCGAAATCCCCGCGACCAGTTTGGTCAGATCGGCCGTCGACGCAGTCGCCGCGAACCCCCATCGTCCGGGCGTCAGCCAGGCCAAGGCTTCCATCAACGGTCGGTCGGTCACCGGGATGAAGCCGCCCGCGAGCACCAGTTGCGCCATCAGCGTCATCGCCAGCAGCACGATGACCTGATCGCCGGTGCGGGCCACGGCCGAAAGCGCAAGGCCGAGAAGGACGGCCACTACGCAGGTCGCCGCGACGCCGACGAACAACTCGACGGCCGGGCTACCCAGGACCACCGCACCAGACGGGCCGGGCTTGCCGATCGCGGGCGCCGTGACGATCGCAACGAGTATCGCGGATTGGATCACCGCGACCGCGCCGAAGACGATCGCCTTCGCGAGCAGGTATGCCGACGCCGATAGTCCCGCCGCCTGTTCGCGCCGGAAGACGGCGCGTTCGCCGACGAGATCGCGGACGCTCAGTGTGGTTCCCATCAGGATCGCCGCGAAGCTCGTCAACGCGACGATGTGTTTGGCTTCGAACGGTGGTTCGCCAGGCGCCGGCATGTGGCTCAGGCCTGCGTGACCGGTGACGGTCAGCGGCAGCAGGCCGACGATGAACGGCAGCACAGCGAGGAAGGCGAGGTAACCACGGTTCGCCACAAGCAACCTCACCTGGCGACGCGCGAGCGTCGACGTTTGACGCCATATGCCGACAGGGGGCGGTTGGACCGGCTGAACGAGCGCGGGACGGCATACCGTGTCCGCTTCCTGGGAGTCTCGCCCCTGCATGAACCGCCGTTGGAGACCGTCCGGATCGGCGCATACCCTGGTGAAGATGTCAGCCCAATCTGAGGCTCCCAGATAGGAACTGAGCCGATCGGGAGGGCCGCAGAAAACCGTCTTGCCGCCGGGTGCGAGCAACAGCACCTGGTCGCACACGTCCAGGAACGTCAACGAATGCGTGACGACCACGACCACGCGGCCTGCGTCGGCCAACCGGCGCAGCATGGCCATCACCGAGCGGTCCAGCGCGGGATCCAGCCCCGTCGTCGGTTCGTCGAGCACCAATAGGTAAGGGCTGGTCAACAATTCGACGGCGACCGACACGCGCTTACGCTGGCCGCCCGACAACCTGTCGATGCGAGTGTCAGCGTGGGGTGTCAGCTCGAGTTCCTCGAGCACGGTGGTGATCACCCGCGCGCATGCGCTTGCGGTGGTGTCGGCGGGCATCCGGAGTTCCGCCGCGTACTGCAGTGCCTGTGCGACGGTGAGCCGGGCGTGCACAAGGTCGTCCTGTGGCACCATCCCGATCTCGCTGCGCACTGTGTGCACGGCCCTCGCCTCCAAAGACGCCGTCCCACTGGTCGGCCGATCCTCCCCGGCGGCGACCTTGGCCAGAGTGGACTTGCCCGCGCCCGAGGGGCCGATCACCGCGGTCAACGTGCCGGGGCGCGCCGCGAACGAAACCCGGTCCAGCAGAACCCTTTCGCCGTCAACGGCGAGGCTGACATCGCGCATCTCCAGGCCGCCGGTCGCCGCGGGCAGGAATCGGTTCTCGCGCTGGACGCTCCGATTAATCGGGATCGACCCGAACGGCTCTGCCGGGAATCGCCAGCGGGCGCGCATTTCCGTGGCGTTCGCGGCTTCGTCGGTCCGATTCTTGAGGGTGATCGGCATCGTGGGCTTGTCGTTATTCATTGAGATCTCTCATCCGAGGAAGTACGCGAGTGGGAGGACAACCAGCAGTGAATCGATGCGGTCGAGGAGGCCACCGAATCCGGGCAGCCAGTCACCGGCGTCCTTGACCTGGGCCTGTCGCTTGAGCATGGATTCAAGCAGGTCACCGAACAGACCGCCGATGGAGACGGCGATGAGCAGGCCGACGGAGATGGTGCCCAACAGGGTGAGGATTCCGAACGCGCCGATGATCGCGCCGACCATCCCGCCGACCGTCTTGTTGGGGCTCAGCGGGGACAGCGGCGTGCGCGCCCATCGCATGCGGCGCAACCCTTTTCCGCCGCACCACGCCGCGACGTCGGTGGCCGCGACGGCGAAACACAGCAGGTATGCGTCCGGTCCCACCATGACGAGGTGGGACAGCGACCAGCAGATCCACACCGAGGCGAAGGCGGCGGAGGCGGCGCGCCTGGCGCCGTTCTCGACGTCGCCCTGAAGGACCGAGGGCGCCACGCACAGCAGCACGATGATCGGCGCGAATTGCAGGAGCGAGGGGCGCAGCCACGCCGCGACCGGGTATGCCACGGCCAGGACCACAAGCACGTAGGTGTCGGCCCGGCCCAGCTTGACCAGTCGCGCGTACTCGATCACCGCGACGACCGCCAGCGACGCGGCCAACCCCGCCGTCGTGCCTTGGCCGGCCCAAACCGGGATCCCGACAGCCGGTGCGATCAGCACCCAGGTGCGCCATTTCTGCACCAGCTCGCGCTTGCGCGAGACCAGGACGGCGGCGCCCGCGACGGCGAGGATCGCCACCGTGACCCACATCAGGAACACAGCCGTCGAGTACATGTGGACGTGCAGCGGACCCACGTCGATGTTGAGCGGCATCCGCCGATCGAGATGAGGAAACCAGCGGTCGAGGAGTGACATGGTGGGCCGCCGGTTCTAAGACGCCAGCGCGAAGCGGTCATCGGCCACGACGTCGCCCCGCAGCGCCAGCACCTGCGACCGCAGTTGCGGTGCGGAGGTGGTGTGGGGATCGACGGGCGTACCG
>NZ_LZJN01000146.1 GCF_001667735.1 Mycobacterium sp. E183 | reverse complement strand
GTCCCCAGGCGCACCTGCCGGCCGGGATCGACCCGGCCCACGCGGCCGGCCCCGGCCCGGTGGCCGCACCACCGGCCTCCACGCCCGCCGGTGGGGCCGCGGCCGGCCCGGGACCCGCCGCGTGCGCGGGATCGATGCCGGTCGGCAGGTGCGACTGCGCGCCCGGTTCGACGCCCGCGGCGGGCACGTGTGGCACCGGTGCGCCGTCGGGCAGCGCCGCGCCGGGCTCGGCCGGCGCGCCCGGCATCGCCAGGAACTGGTTCACCGACTGGGCCACGTTGCGGGACTCGCCGGGCGCGCTTTGGTTGTGGCTGAAGGCCTGCGCCGCGGCCATGAGCAGCTGGGTGGCCTGCCCGGGGTTGGTGGCGGCCTGCTGAATGATCGGGCTCAGCTGCGACAGCGCGGGCAGGCCCGGGAGTTCTTGGGTCGAATTCGGTTGCGGTGTCGCCGGGTCGGCTGCCGCGCTCGGGCAGAACCCGAACGCGGCAGCCGATGCCGTCACGACAGCGGCCAATCCTTTGGACAGATTCCAAGTGGTCGCCACGGTGTGTCCTCCGGTCAGTAGGGGGTTGGCGTTGCTGTCTGGCTAATTACTCAGGGCAGCCCGGCGAGCAGCGGGGCAACCGGGTTGGCCCCGGTGGCCGGCGCGGCCGGCGCCGCCGGCGCGGCCGGCGCCGCGGGAGCGCCGGCGAGCGCCGGCAGGTCCTGCGGCAGGGTCATCTGCGCGGGCAGGTTGACCGGCATGTTGGGCAGGAACGCCGGCATGTCGACCTTCGCCTGCGGAATCTGCGGGGTCGGCGGGGTGGCGGGGGCGGCCGGCGTCGACAGCCCCGGGATGGCCGGCAGTCCGGGAATGGACGACGTGGCCGGGGCGGCGGGCGCCGCGGGTGCCGGCTGCGTCAGGCCGGGGATCAGCCCCTGCAGGCCCTGCGCCGCCGACGGGGCGGAAGGCGTCGGTGCCTGCGCCAGTCCGGGGATCGACGGGATCGCCGCGTTGGTCGCCGGTGACGGCGCGGCGGCCGACGGGACACCCGGGAAGGTGATGCCCGGGGCGGCCGGCGCGGCCGGCGGGGTCGCGCCGAGCGCGGTGGCGAGGTTCTGCAGGATTTGGGGCGCGTTGGCCGCCGAACTGATCAGCTGCTGCGGAATGTTCGGGATCGGCGGAGCCGGCACGGGGTCGGCGTGGGCGATACCGCCCGTGAGTAGGGCTGCGGACGAACCGACTACGACGGCGGCTGCACGCAAGTAAGTCCAGATGGTTGGCATGACTCTCCCTGGTTGTGGATTACGGGGTCCAGCGCCGAAGTTACGTTGATACTGGTGGGACTCAAGTGACACGTGTGGCATTTATTTGATCGTTATTGATACGAGTGACGGCGGTGACCGAACGCCCGCCGACCAGGCCGTTGGGCGCGACGGCGTCCGCTCGGGCCGCCGCGATCGCTAAAGTCGGCTCATCGACACCACCTCGGCCGCCCCGGCGGCATCGGATCGCCGGCGGTTCGCGAGTCTGCTGCGGGCGGCCGCACCGGCCCTGCTGCTCGCCAGCGTCACCGCGCGGCTCGCCTGGACCTACCTGGCGCCGCACGGCGCCAACTTCGTCGACCTGCACGTCTACCTCGGCGGGGCCGCGGCCATCGACCACCCCGGCACGCTGTACAGCTACGTCTACGCCGACCAGACGCCGGACTTCCCGCTGCCGTTCACCTATCCGCCCTTCGCCGCGGTCGTGTTCTACCCGCTGAGCCTGTTGCCGTTCGGCCTGGTCGCCCTCGCGTGGCAGATCGCGACCATGGCCGCGTTGTACGGCGCGATCCGGATCAGCCAGCGCCTGATCGGCGTGGCGCCCGGCGCCGACGGTCGCCGCCTGGCCATGGCGTGGACGGCGATCACCATCTGGATCGAGCCGCTGCGCAGCACCTTCGACTACGGGCAGGTCAACGTGTTGCTGATGCTCTTGGTGCTGTGGGCGGTGTTGACGACGCGGTGGTGGCTGTCGGGGCTGCTGGTCGGCGTGGCGGCCGGCATCAAGCTGACGCCCGCGATCTCGGGCGTCTACCTGGTCGGGGTGCGGCGGTGGGCCGCGGCGGCCTTCTCCGCCGTGGTCTTCCTCGCCACCGTCGGCGTGTCGGCGATTGTGGTCGGCGATCAGACCGCCTACTACTTCACGAAGCTGCTGGGCGATGCGCAACGAGTGGGGCCCGTCGCCACCTCCTTCAACCAGTCCTGGCGCGGCGGCATCTCCCGGATCCTGGGTCACGACGCCGGCTTCGGCCCGCCGGTGTTGATCGCCATCGGCGCGACCGCGGTGGCGGCCGTGCTGGCCTGGCGGGCGCTGGACCCGGCCGACCGGCTGGGCAAGTTACTGGTGGTCGAGCTGTTCGGGCTGCTGCTGTCGCCGATCTCCTGGACCCACCACTGGGTGTGGCTGGTGCCGCTGATGATCTGGGCGATTCACGGGCCACCCCGCGAGCGCCCCGGCGCGCGGATCGTGGGCTGGGGCTGGCTGGCGCTCACCATCGTCGGCGTGCCGTGGCTGCTGAGCTTCGCGCAGCCGACCATCTGGCAGATCAGCCGGCCCTGGTACCTGGCCTGGGCCGGCCTCGTCTACATCGTGGCGGCCGTGGCGACCTTGGTCTGGATCGCCGCCACCGGCGCGCGCCGCACCGGCGAGATGGCCGGCGCCGAGTCCAAGGACTAGCCGCCGACGATCCCGTCGATGTCGTGCGCCATGGCGACGTCCTTCTCGGTGATGCCGCCCTCGGAATGCGTCACCAGGGCGAAAGTCACCGTTCGCCAACGAATATCGATATCCGGGTGATGATCCTTGCTCTCCGCGTGCTCGCCCACCCGGCGCACCGCGTCGATGCCGGCGAGAAAGCTCGGAAACTTGATCGACCGGCGCAGCGCACCGTCGGCGCGCTCCCATCCGTTGAGATCGGGCAGTGCGGCGTCCACCTGCTCATCCGTTAACACAGCCATATTTCGACCGTATACCGTCTGGCCATGCCGACCCAGATCGTCGTCGCGGGCGCGGTCATCCGCCGCGCCACGGTGCTGGTGGCGCAACGCCTCCGGCCGCCCGAGCTGGCCGGCCGCTGGGAACTGCCCGGCGGTAAGGTCGCACCGGGTGAAACGGAGCGGGATGCGCTGGCCCGCGAGCTGGCCGAGGAGCTGGGCCTCGAGGTCGGCGACGTCGAGGTGGGGGGCCGGCTGGGCGACGACATCGCGCTGGAGGGCATGACCCTGCGGGCGTACCGCGTGGGATTGCTCAGCGGAGAGCCGCATGCGCGTGACCATGGGGCGGTGCGCTGGGTGACCGCGGACGAGCTGCCCGATGTCGACTGGGTGCCCGCCGACCGCGGCTGGGTCGCTGACCTGGTGCGGGCGCTGTCCGCAGCGGCCTCATAACAAGCCCACAGCTGTTCCGCAGCCGACGCCCAGCCTCGTAGAAGGTCGCGAGGGTGAACTTGAGATATAAACCCAACGTGTACTTGTAAGAACTACTTGACCTGGAAGCGTGTACCGGAAGCGATCCCACGTCTGTACGGCGCGGTGACAGGGTCCCGGCCGGATGTCTCTAAGTCGCTAAAACCCATGTTGACCAATCGATTTCGATATCGGGCCGCCCGTCGCGGAGGTGTTGGGCGCGTTCTCCGCGCCCCGCGCCGGTGCGCGATCGTTCCCCAGGCCAAAGGCCGTCGGCCATGGTTCGTGCCGGCCGATGAATCGATGGGCCGATGCCCGGTACGACGCACCCGGGCCGAAACGCCGGCCGGCCCGGCACGCGCGGCGCTACGGAGTGGAAGGGATACCTGTTGACTGTCACACCACACGTCGGTGGAGCGCTCGAGGAGTTGCTGGAGCGCAGCGGGCGGTTCTTCACCCCCGGTGAATTCTCGGCCGACCTGCGCACCGTGACGCGCAAGGGCGGCCGCGAGGCCGACGTGTTCTACCGCGACAGGTGGAGCCACGACAAGGTGGTGCGCTCCACCCACGGGGTCAACTGCACCGGTTCCTGCTCCTGGAAGATCTACGTCAAGGACGGGATCATCACCTGGGAGACCCAGCAGACCGACTATCCCTCGGTGGGCCCGGACCGGCCGGAATACGAGCCGCGCGGGTGTCCCCGCGGCGCGTCGTTCTCCTGGTACAGCTACTCGCCCACCCGGGTGCGCTACCCCTACGCGCGGGGCGTGCTGGTCGAGATGTACCGGGAAGCCAAGGCGCGACTGGGCGATCCGGTATTGGCCTGGGCCGACATTCAGGCCGACCCCGAGCGCCGTCGCCGCTATCAGCGCGCCCGTGGCAAAGGGGGACTGGTCCGGGTCACCTGGGCCGAGGCCACCGAGTTGATCGCCGCCGCCCACGTGCACACCATCAAGACCTACGGGCCCGACCGCGTCGCGGGATTTTCGCCCATCCCGGCGATGTCGATGGTGTCCTACGCGGCCGGGTCGCGGTTCTTCGAGCTGATCGGCGCCCCCATGACGTCGTTTTATGACTGGTACGCCGACCTTCCGGTCGCGTCGCCGCAGGTGTTCGGCGATCAGACCGACGTGCCCGAGTCCGGCGACTGGTGGGACGCAGCGTATTTGATGATGTGGGGCTCCAACGTCCCGATCACCCGGACCCCCGACGCGCACTGGATGGCCGAGGCGCGCTACCGCGGCACCAAGGTGGTGACCGTCAGCCCCGACTACGCCGACAACACCAAGTTCGCCGACGAGTGGATGCCGTGCGCCGCCGGCACCGACGGGGCGCTGGCGATGGCGATGGGCCACGTCATTCTGACGGAATGTTATGTGCGGAAAGAGGTTCCGTTCTTCACCGACTTCGCGCGCCGCTACACCGATCTGCCGTTCCTGATCAAGCTGGAATCCCGCGGCGACATGCTGGTGCCGGGAAAGAACCTCACGGCGGCGGACCTGGGCAGGGGCGTCGAGAACGCGGCGCTCAAACCGGCGGTGCTGGACGAGGCCACCGATTCGGTGGTGGTGCCCCACGGCTCGCTGGGATTCCGCTACGGCGAGGACGGTGTCGGCAAGTGGAACCTCGACCTCGGCGGCCTGATGCCGGCGCTCAGCGTGCGAAACGCGCACGGCGACACCGCGCTGGTGCACCTGGCCAGCTTCGACACGCTCAACGGTGAAGGCGCCACGGTGGCGCGCGGCGTCCCGGTGCGCCGCGTCGGCAAGCACCTGGTGTGCACCGTTTTCGACCTGATGCTGGCCCAGTACGGGGTGGCCCGACCGGGATTGCCCGGCGACTGGCCCACCGGTTACGACGACCCGACCCAGCAGAACACCCCCGCCTGGCAGGAGGGAATCACCGGTGTCTCGGCCGCGCAGGCCATCCGCGTCGCCAAGGAATTCGCCCGCAGCGCAGAGGAATCCGGCGGCCGGTCGATGATCATCATGGGCAGCGGGATCTGTCAGTGGTTTCACGGTGACGCCATCTACCGGGCGGTGCTCGCGCTGCTGATGCTCACCGGCTCGATGGGGCGCAACGGCGGGGGCTGGGCCCATTACGTCGGACAGGAAAAGGTGCGTCCGCTCACCGGTTTTCAGACCATGGCGATGGCCACGGACTGGGTGCGTCCGCCGCGGCAGGTGCCGGGAGCCTCCTATTGGTACGCGCATACCGACCAGTGGCGCTACGACGGTTACGCGGCCGACAAGTTGGCCAGCCCGCTTGGCCGCGGCCGGTTCGCGGGCAAGCACACGATGGACCTGCTGGCCTCCGCGACGGCGATGGGCTGGAGCCCGTTCTATCCGCAGTTCGACCGCTCCAGCCTGGACGTCGCCGACGAGGCGCGCGCCGCCGGTCGCGACGTCGCCGACTACGTCGCCGAGCAGCTCCGCGACCGCAAACTCAAGCTGTCCGTCACCGATCCCGACAACCCGGTCAACTGGCCCCGGGTGCTTACGGTGTGGCGGGCCAACCTGATCGGATCGTCGGGCAAGGGCGGCGAATACTTCCTGCGTCACCTGCTGGGCACCGATTCCAACGTGCAGGCCGAGCCGCCGGCCGACGGGATATCGCCCGTCGACGTGGTGTGCGAGGGGGACATCCCCGAGGGCAAGCTCGACCTGATGATGTCGATCGACTTCCGGATGACCTCGACGACGCTGGTCTCGGACGTCGTGCTGCCCGCGGCGACGTGGTACGAAAAGGCCGACATCTCCAGCACGGACATGCACCCCTACGTGCACGCGTTCAGCGCGGCGACCGATCCGCCGTGGGAAACCCGTTCGGACTTCGACGCTTTCGGCGCGATCGCGCGCGCCTTCAGCGCGCTGGCCAAGCGGCACCTGGGCACCCGGGGCGACGTGGTCCTCACCGCGCTGCAGCACGACACCCCCGACGCGATGGCCTATCCCGACGGCACGGAGGAGGACTGGTTGCACACCGGCGCGACGCCGGTGCCCGGACGCAGCATGGCCCGGCTCACCGTGGTGGAACGCGATTACGGCGCCGTCTACGACAAGTGGCAGACCCTGGGACCGCTCGTCGAGACCTTCGGGGTGACCACCAAGGGCATCACGGTGCATCCGTTCCGGGAGGTCGAGGAGTTGTCCGCCAAGTTCGGCGTGATGAATTCCGGTGCGGGAGCGGGCCGCCCGGCCATCACCACCGCGGCGCGGATGGCCGACGTGCTGCTGCTGTTGTCCGGCACGACCAATGGCCGGCTCGCCGTCGAGGGCTTCCGCGAGCTGGAAAAGCGGACGGGTCAGCGGCTCGCGCATCTGGCCGAGGGCAGTGAGGAGCGCCGCATCTGCTACGCCGACACGCAGGCGCGTCCGGTGCCGGTGATCACCAGCCCGGAATGGTCGGGCAGCGAAACCGGCGGGCGCCGCTACGCGCCGTTCACCATCAACATCGAAAACCTCAAGCCGTTCCACACGCTGACCGGCCGAATGCATTTCTACCTGGCCCACGACTGGGTCGAGGAACTCGGCGAGCACCTGCCGGTGTTCCGCCCGCCGCTCGACATGACGCGGCTGTTCGGCCAGCCCGAGCTCGGCCCCACCCCGGACGGGATCGGGCTCACCGTGCGGTATTTGACCCCGCACTCGAAGTGGTCCTTCCACTCCACCTACCAGGACAACCTGTACATGCTCTCGTTGTCCCGCGGCGGACCGACGATGTGGATGAGCCCCGGCGACGCGGCCAAACTTGAAGTGCGGGACAATGATTGGGTCGAAGCGGTCAACGCCAACGGCATCTACGTCTGCCGCGCCATCGTCAGCCACCGCATGCCCGACGGCGTGGTGTTCGTCTACCACGTGCAGGAGCGCACGGTCGACACGCCCCGCACCGAAACCAACAACAAGCGCGGTGGCAACCACAACGCGCTGACCCGCGTCCGCATCAAGCCCAGCCACCTCGCCGGGGGCTACGGCCAGCACGCGTTCGCCTTCAACTACATGGGGCCGACCGGCAACCAGCGTGACGAGGTCACCGTGGTACGTCGCCGCAGCCAGGAGGTGACGTACTGACATGAAACGTCCGAGCGAAGCTTGCGGAGCGAGACAATGAAAGTAATGGCGCAACTGGCGATGGTGATGAACCTCGACAAGTGCATCGGCTGCCACACCTGCTCGGTCACCTGCAAGCAGGCATGGACCAACCGGTCCGGCACCGAATACGTGTGGTTCAACAACGTCGAAACCCGTCCGGGACAGGGCTATCCGCGCACCTACGAGGATCAGGAGCGGTGGCGGGGCGGCTGGATACGCGACAAGAAGGGGCGGCTGCGGTTGCGTGACGGCGGCCGCATCCAGAAGCTGTTGCGCATCTTCGCCAACCCCAGGCTGCCGGTCATCGACGACTACTACGAGCCATGGACCTACGACTACGAGAACCTGACCACCGCACCCGCGGGCGACACGTTCCCCACGGCCGCACCGAAGAGCCAGATCAGCGGCGAACCGATGAAGATCTCCTGGGGGCCGAACTGGGACGACAACCTGGGTGGCTCGCCGGAGATCCTGGCCGGCGACCCGATCCTGAAGAAGGTCAGCGAGGACGTCAAGCTCGCGCTCGAAGAGACCTTCATGTTCTACCTGCCCCGGATCTGCGAGCACTGTCTCAACCCCTCCTGCGTGGCGTCGTGCCCGTCGGGCGCGATGTACAAGCGCAGCGAAGACGGCATCGTGCTGGTCGACCAGGACCGCTGCCGCGGCTGGCGGATGTGCGTCTCCGGATGTCCTTACAAGAAGGTCTATTTCAACCACAAGACCGGCAAGGCCGAGAAGTGCACCCTGTGCTATCCGCGGATGGAGGTCGGGTTGCCCACCATCTGCTCGGAGACGTGCGTGGGGCGGCTGCGGTATCTGGGCCTGGTGCTCTACGACGTCGACCGGGTGCTTCAGGCGGCGTCGGTGGAGAACGAGACCGACCTATACGAGGCGCAGCGCCGAATCCTGTTGGACCCGAACGACCCCGAGGTGATCGCGGCCGCACGCGCCGAGGGCATCTCGGACGAGTGGATCGAGGCCGCCCAGCGCTCGCCGGTCTACGCGCTGATCAACGACTACCGGGTGGCCCTGCCGCTGCACCCCGAATACCGCACCATGCCGATGGTTTGGTACATCCCGCCGCTGTCCCCGGTGGTCGACGCGGTCAGCCGTGACGGCCACGACGGTGAGGAGCTGGGCAACCTGTTCGGTGCGCTGGACGCGCTGCGCATTCCGATGCAGTACCTGGCCGAGCTGTTCACCGCCGGGGACACCGCCGTGGTGGAGGGCGTGCTGCGGCGGCTGGCGGCGATGCGTTCCTACATGCGCGACATCAACCTCGGCCGCGAAACCCAGCCGCACATACCGCATTCGGTCGGCATGACCGAGAAACAGATCTACGAGATGTACCGGCTGCTGGCCATCGCGAAATACGAAGACCGGTATGTCATTCCGACGGCGTTCAGCCCGCAGGCCCGCGACCTCGAGCAGATGGGCTGCTCGCTGACCGGTGACGGGGGCCCGGGGATGTACGAGTCGGGTGAGCCGGTGCCCGTCGCCGTGGAGACGTTCCATGCGCTCAAGCACCCCCGCGGGGAGGCGGCCGCCAACGGGCGGCCGCGGGTGAACCTGCTGAACTGGGACGGGCGCCAGGCGCCCGCAGGCATGTTTCCCGACGGGCGGCAGCAATGAGGCTGCTGGCCGGGCGCCGCGGGCGCGCCGACATCCTGCAGGACCGACTCGTCTGGCAGGCGGCGTCGCTGCTGCTGGCCTACCCGGACGACGACCTGCCGGGGCGCCTGGACACCGTCGACGAGTTGCTCGGCCACATCACCGGGCCCGCGGCGGCGCTGCTCGGGCAGACGCTCGCCGCGCTGCGGGCCCGCGAGCCGATGGCCGCCGCGATGGATTACGTGGCGACCTTCGACATGCGGCGCCACTGCACGATGTACTTGACGTACTGGACCGCCGGGGACACCCGCAACCGTGGCCGCGAGATGGTCGAGTTCGCCACCGCCTACCGGGAAGCGGGCGTGCGGCCGCCGCGCGCCGAGGCGCCCGACCACCTTCCGGTCGTGCTCGAATTCGCCGCCACCGTCGACCCCGCGGCGGGGCGGCGGCTGCTGACCGAGCACCGCGTTCCGATCGACGTGTTGCGGGGCGCCCTCGCCGGCGCGGAGTCGCCGTACGAGCCGACCGTGGCGGCGGTGTGCGCGACGCTGCCGGCCGCGACCGACTCCGACGTGCGCCGCGCTGAGCGCCTGGCGAAAGCCGGTCCGCCCGCGGAAGCCGTTGGGCTGCAACCCTTTAACTTGACGGTGCCGCCCCGACGCGAAGGAGCGCCAGGTGTTTGACAGCGTACTGTTCTGGGACATCTCGCCCTACGTCACGTTGTCGGTCTTGATCGTCGGCACCTGGTGGCGGTACCGCTACGACAAGTTCGGCTGGACCTCGCGCTCCTCGCAGATCTACGAGTCGAAGTTGTTGCGGGTGGCCAGCCCGATGTTCCACTTCGGCATCCTGGCGGTCTTCGCCGGACACGTGATGGGCCTGTTCATCCCGCCGCGGGTGACGCAGATGCTGAAGATGAGCGACCATGCCTACCACCTGCAGGCCGTGATCGCCGGGTCATTGGCCGGCTTCGCCACGTTGGCCGGAATCGGGCTGTTGATCTACCGGCGGTTCACCCGGCCCGCGGTGACCATGGCCACCACCCGCAGCGACAAGGTGATGTACGTGGTGCTGGTGCTGGCCATCGTGGTGGGCCTGTACTGCGACCTGATCGGCACCGGCCCGCACGGCGGCGAGTTCCACTACCGCTACACGGTCGGCATGTGGTTCCGCCGGATCTGGCTGTTCCAGCCGCACGGTGAGGTGATGATCAACGCCCCGCTGGACTACCAGCTGCACGCCCTGATCGGCATGGTGCTGTTCACGCTGTTGCCGTTCACCCGGCTGGTGCACATCTTCAGCGCGCCGATCGCCTACCTGTTCCGGCCCTACATCGTCTACCGCAGCCGCGACGAGGTGACCAAGGGCGAATTGGTCGGCACGGCCCCGCGCCGGCGGGGCTGGTAGGTGTTCGGGCACCCAGCAATGCGTGTGCGTCCTGGGCTTTCCGTGTGCGTCCAGGCCGGCGACACGCCGTGCCGGGCCGCCCTGGACGCACACCGGGCGACCGGCGGGGCGCACCTGCCAGTTCGCCTTTGACCGCCTCGCGCTGCCACAATCACCGACGTGCCATTCCGTAACGTCGCCATCGTCGCCCACGTCGACCACGGCAAAACGACCCTGGTGGACGCGATGCTGCGGCAGTCGGGCGCCCTGACCCACCGCGGCGACGACACCCAGGAACGCATCATGGACAGCGGTGACCTGGAGAAGGAAAAGGGCATCACCATCCTGGCCAAGAACACCGCGGTGCACCGCCGCAACCCGGACGGGACCGTCACGGTCATCAACGTGATCGACACCCCCGGGCACGCCGACTTCGGTGGTGAGGTGGAGCGCGGCCTGTCCATGGTCGACGGTGTCCTGCTGCTGGTCGACGCGTCGGAGGGGCCGCTGCCGCAGACGCGGTTCGTGCTGCGCAAGGCGCTGGCGGCGCACCTCCCGGTGATCCTCGTCGTCAACAAGACCGACCGGCCCGACGCCCGCATCGCCGAGGTCGTCGACGCCAGCCACGACCTGCTGCTGGACGTCGCGTCCGACCTGGACGACGAAGCCGCCAAGGCCGCCGAGCACGCGCTGGGCCTGCCCACGCTCTACGCCTCCGGCCGCGCGGGCATCGCAAGCACCACCCAGCCGGCCGACGGCGAGGTGCCCGCCGGCGACAACCTGGACCCGCTGTTCGACGTCCTGATGGAGCACATCCCGCCGCCGTCGGGGGACCCCGAGGCGCCGCTGCAGGCGCTGGTCACCAACCTCGACGCGTCCGCCTTCCTCGGCCGGCTCGCCCTCATCCGCATCTACAACGGCAAGCTGCGCAAGGGCCAGCAGGTCGCCTGGATGCGGGAGGTCGACGGCCTGCCCGTGATCACCAGCGCCAAGATCACCGAGCTGCTCGCCACCGAGGGCGTCGAGCGCAGCCCCACCGACGAGGCGATCGCCGGTGACATCGTCGCGGTCGCCGGGCTGCCCGAGATCATGATCGGGGACACCCTGGCCGATCCCGATCACGCCCACGCGCTGCCGCGCATCACCGTCGACGAACCGGCGATCTCGGTGACCATCGGCACCAATACCTCGCCCCTGGCGGGCAAGGTGTCGGGCCACAAGCTGACCGCGCGGATGGTCCGCAACCGCCTGGACACCGAGCTGGTCGGCAACGTGTCGATCCGGGTGGTGGACATCGGCCGGCCGGACGCCTGGGAGGTGCAGGGGCGCGGCGAGCTGGCCCTGGCCGTGCTGGTCGAACAAATGCGACGGGAAGGCTTCGAGCTGACCGTGGGCAAGCCGCAGGTGGTGACGAAGACGATCGACGGCAAGCTGCACGAGCCGTTCGAGGCGATGACGATCGACTGCCCCGAGGAATTCGTCGGCGCCATCACCCAGTTGATGGCCGCCCGCAAGGGCCGCATGGAGGAGATGGCCAACCACGCGGCCGGCTGGGTCCGGATGGACTTCGTCGTGCCCAGCCGCGGCCTGATCGGCTTCCGCACCGACTTCCTCACCATCACCCGCGGCACCGGCATCGCCAACGCGGTGTTCGACGGCTACCGGCCGTGGGCGGGGGAGATCCGGGCCCGCCACACCGGCTCGCTGGTGTCCGATCGGTCCGGAGTCATCACGCCGTTCGCGATGATCCAGCTCGCCGACCGCGGGCAGTTCTTCGTCGAGCCGGGCCAGGACACCTACGAGGGCATGGTCGTCGGAATCAACCCGCGCGCAGAGGATCTCGACATCAACGTCACCAGGGAGAAGAAGCTCACCAACATGCGCTCGTCGACCGCGGACGTGATCGAGACCCTGGCCAAGCCGCTCGAGCTCGACCTGGAGCAGGCCATGGAGTTCTGCGCGCAGGACGAATGCGTCGAGGTGACTCCGGAGATCGTCCGGGTCCGCAAGGTCGAACTGGACGCCACGACCCGGGCCCGCAGCCGGGCGCGGGCCAAGGCCCGGGGTTAATCGCGCGTGCTTGGGCGGGCTGCCGGGCAGCTGCTCGTTACCCTGATCGGCATGCCGAGACGAGTCCGCCGTTTCTTCGTGACGGTCGGCGTGCTCCTCTCGCTGACCGGATTGGCGCTGGCGGCGTGCACGGTCAACCCCCCGCCGGCGCCGCAGAGCACCGACACGCCCCACAACTCGCCACCGCCCCCGCCGCGGCCCACCCAGATCATCATGGGCATCGACTCGATCGGCGCCGGCTTCAACCCGCACCTGCTGTCCGACCTGTCGCCGGTGAACGCGGCGATCAGCGCGCTGGTGCTGCCGAGCGCGTTCCGGCCCGTGCCAGACCCCGCGACGCCCACCGGCTCGCGCTGGGAGATGGACCCGACGCTGCTGGAGTCCGCCGAAGTCACCAACCAGAACCCGTTCACGGTGACCTACAAGATCCGGCCGGAGGCGCAGTGGACCGACAACGCCCCGATCGCCGCCGATGACTTCTGGTACCTGTGGCGGCAGATGGTCAGCCAGCCCGGCGTCGTCGACCCCGCCGGCTACGACCTCATCACCGGCGTGCAGTCGCTGGAGGGCGGCAAGCAGGCGGTGGTCACCTTCGCCCAGCCGTATCCATCATGGAAAGAGCTGTTCAGCAACATCCTTCCGGCGCACATCGTCAAGGACGTGCCGGGCGGGTTCGCGGCCGGGCTGGCCCGGGCGCTCCCGGTGACCGGCGGCCAGTTCCGCGTGGAGAGCATCGATCCGCAGCGCGACGAGATCCTGGTGGCCCGCAACGACCGCTATTGGGGATCACCGGCCAAGCCCGCCGTCATCCTGTTCCGGCGCGCCGGGGCGCCGGCCGCGCTGGCCGATTCGGTGCGCAACGGCGACACCCAGGTGGCCCAGGTGCACGGCGGATCGGCGGCCTTCGCGCAGCTGTCCGCCATCCCCGACGTGCGCACCGCCCGGATCGTGACGCCGCGCGTCATGCAGCTGACGCTGCGCGCCACCGAGCCCAAGCTGTCCGACGCCCAGGTGCGCAAGGCGATCCTCGGGCTGCTCGACGTCGACCTGCTCGCGGCGGTGGGCGCGGGCAGCGACAACACCGTCACGCTGGACCAGGCCCAGATCCGCGCGCCCAGCGATCCCGGCTACGAGCCGACCGCGCCGCCCGCGATGACGACGCCGGCGGCGCTGGCGCTGCTGGAGGGGGCCGGCTACAAGGTCGAGGGCAACGCTTCGGCTTCAGCGGGGTCACCGGCCCCGACGCCGGCGAACACCGGGCCGCCCGAGGTCATCCGCGGCCGGATCAGCAAGGACGGCCAACAGCTGTCGCTGGTCATCGGCGTGGCGGCCAACGACCCGACCTCCGTCGCGGTGGCCAACACCGCCGCCGACCAGTTGCGCAACGTGGGCATCGCCGCCAGCGTGCTGGCGCTGGACCCGGTCACGCTGTATCGCGACGCGCTGAACAACAACCAGGTGGACGCGATCGTCGGCTGGCATCAGGCCGGCGGGAACCTGGCGACGCGGCTGGCCTCGCGGTACGGCTGCCCGGCGCTGCAGGCGACGCAGGTGCCGACATCCACGGGGCCGACCACGAATCCGCCCTCGTCGAGCGCGCCGCCGTCGACCGGGTCAAGCGCCTCCTCCACCACGCCGACCTCGTCCGCGCCCAGCCGGCCGCCGGACCCCAACGCCCTGGTGCAGGCGCCGTCGAACCTCACCGGAATCTGCGACCGCAGCGTCCAGTCGAACATCGACGCCGCGCTCAACGGCACCAAGAACATCAACGACGTGATCACCGCGGTCGAGCCGCGGTTGTGGAACATGTCCACGGTGTTGCCGATCCTGCAGGACACCACGATCGTCGCCGCCGGCCCGAGCGTGCAGAACGTCAGCCTGACGGGAGCGGTGCCGGTCGGCATCGTCGGCGACGCCGGCCAATGGATCAAGACCGGGCCCTGATCGGCCCGTTCAGTCCCGTCTGGTCCGCGGCGGGATCACGGTATCGACGATCAGCGCCAGCTCCCTGCGGTTGGGCGGCGATCCGGTCAGCAGGAAGTGCTGGTTGATCAGAGCCGGGCCGATGCGCGCGGTGAGCGGGGTGGTCATCTCCGGATCGAGGTCGCCCTCCGCGACGGCGGCCTGCAGGATCGATTCGATGATCTGCAGGCGGGGAGCCACCACCGCGTCGGCGAAGATGGCCCGCATCTCGGGCTCGTGCAGCAGCTGGTTGACGGTGGCCATGCCGGGGAACGCGGTCTTGCCGGCGCAGACGTCGCGGTGCGCGGTGAAGACCGTCAGCAGGTTGTCCCGGGCCGACCGGCCGGCCCGCGCCTCGGGCAACGGCGGCAACGTATGGACCAGGGCGGCGTGCACCAGCTCGCACTTGGTGGTCCAGCGCCGGTACAGGGCGGCCTTTCCGGTGTGGGCGCGCGCCGCGATGCCCTCCATCGTCAACCCCCCGTACCCGACTTCGGCCAGCTCGGCCAGAGTGGCCTCGTACAGCGCGCGTTCGAGGACCTCGCCCCGTCGGCGGCTCCTGCCGCCGGCCGGGGCGGTCTTGGTGAGCTGCGGCATCCCTCGATAGTAGCCGCACGCGTTCCTATCGGCTGCGACGAGACCGCTACCGCCGGCCGGGGACGGGTAGGGTGCGTCCATGCCTGAGACTCCACGGCTGCTGTTCGTCCACGCGCATCCCGATGACGAGAGCCTCAGCAACGGCGCCACCATCGCCCACTACACCGCCCGCGGGGCGGACGTGCGCGTCGTCACCTGCACGCTCGGCGAGGAGGGCGAGGTCATCGGCGAGCGGTGGGCCGAGTTGGCCGTCGATCGCGCGGATCAGTTGGGCGGCTTCCGGATCGGCGAGCTCACCGCCGCGCTGCGTGAGCTGGGCGTCGGCGAACCGCACTACCTGGGCGGCGCCGGACGCTGGCGCGACTCGGGCATGCGGGGCACGCCCGGCCGGCGGCGCCAGCGGTTCATCGACGCCGACGAACGGGAGGCCGTCGGCGCGCTGGTCGCCATCATTCGCGAATACCGGCCGCACGTGGTGGTGACCTACGACCCGGGCGGCGGTTACGGCCACCCCGATCACGTCCACACTCACACCGTCACGACGCGCGCCGTCGCCGCCGCGGGCTCCGACGACTTCCCCGGCGAGCCGTGGACCGTGCCGAAGTTCTACTGGTCGGTGCTCGCCACCGACGCCTTCGTGGCGGGTATGCGCGCGCTCGAACCCGAGGATCTGCGGCCCGGGTGGACCATCCCCCCGGAGGAGGAGTTCGGCTTCGGGTACGCGGACGCCGACATCGACGCCGTCGTCGAGCCCGCCGTTGCGGCGTGGGCGGCGAAGCGGGCCGCGCTGGCCGCGCATGCCACCCAGGTGATCGTCGGGCCGACGGGCCGGGCCTGCGCCCTGTCGAACAACATGGCGCTGCCGATCATGGCGGACGAACACTACGTGCTGGTCGCCGGCACGGCGGGGGAGCGCGACGAGCGCGGCTGGGAGACGGACCTGCTCGCCGGGCTTGATTTCGGCGCGGTCGTCACGCGGTAGGCTTGCCAATCAGGCAGCCACGGAAGGATTTCGCATGGACCCCGACCTGGACCCTAATCAGCAGCATTGGCAGGACCGGCTCGACAGCCTGCAGTGGGTTATCGGCTCGATACTCTCCAACATCGACAGCGTTCCGACCTGACCGAAACGAAGCCGCGCGCCGTACCCGTCGAAGACGGCGGCGCGACAGACCCCGCGATCCGTTTCGTTGTCCTGACGCTGCTGGCCGTCGACGGGGTCCTCTCCGCACTGGCCGGGGCCTTGCTGCTGCCTTCCTACCTCGGGTCGATCCCGTTCCCCATCAGCGGATTGATCTCTGGATTGGTCAACGCCGCCTTGGTCTGGGCCGCCGGTCGGTGGACCACGTCGTCACGGCTGGCCGCGCTGCCGCTGTGGACGTGGCTGCTCACCGTGGCCGCGATCAGCATGGGCGGCCCGGCCGACGACGTCATCCTGGGTGGCCGCGGCGTGCTGGCCTACGGGGCGTTGCTGCTGATCCTGTTGGGGGCGGCGCCGCCGTTCTGGGTGCTGTGGCGGCGCGGCCACGGGGGCTGACGTTCGTGCGGTCGCGGGCAGGGATCTCCCCGCTTGCCGGTGTGGGCCTGACGCTACTGTTGACTGTTGCGCAGACGGGGCCCGCACGGGTCCGAAAGAAAATTTCACATGTTGGGACACGCGGATGAAATTCGATCGTGGGGAAGTTACACGAAGGTGCCGCTGACTCCGGGCGAGGAGCCTACCGCTCTTCCTAATCCTGTGGTTCCGCCAAAGACGAGCGCATCCGCGCTGCGGCGGGTGCTGCGCCGCGCCCGAGACGGCGTCGCGCTCAACGTCGACGAGGCGGCCGTCGCGATGACCGCGCGGGGTGACGACCTCGCGGATCTGTGCGCCAGTGCGGCACGGGTGCGCGATGCGGGTCTGGCATCGGCCGGCCGGCGCGGCCCCGGCGGCGGACACCCGATCACCTATTCGCGCAAGGTTTTCATCCCGGTCACCCACCTGTGCCGCGACACCTGCCACTACTGCACCTTCGTCACCGTCCCGGGCAAGCTGCGCGCGCAGGGCGCGGGCATGTATCTCGAGCCCGACGAGATCCTCGACATCGCTCGCCGCGGGGCCGAACTCGGTTGCAAGGAAGCGCTTTTCACCCTCGGTGACCGCCCCGAGGGTCGGTGGCCGGAGGCGGCGCAGTGGCTCGGCGAACGCGGTTACGACTCCACGCTGTCCTATGTGCGGGCCATGGCGATCCGGGTGCTCGAGGAAACCGGGCTGCTGCCACACCTGAACCCCGGCGTGATGAGTTGGTCCGAGATGGCTCGGCTCAAGCCGGTGGCGCCGTCGATGGGCATGATGCTCGAGACCACATCGCGGCGGCTGTTCGAGACGAAAGGGCTTGCGCACTATGGCAGCCCGGACAAGGACCCCGCCGTCCGGCTGCGCACGCTGACCGACGCGGGCCGGTTGTCCATCCCGTTCACGACGGGCCTGCTGGTCGGCATCGGCGAGACCCTGACCGAACGGGCCGAGACTCTGCACGCGATCCGCAAGTCGCACAAGGAGTTCGGGCACGTTCAGGAAGTGATCGTGCAGAACTTCCGGGCCAAGGAGCACACCGCGATGGCCGGCGCCCCCGACGCGGGCATCGACGACTACCTGGCGACGGTAGCGGTCGCGCGGCTGGTGCTCGGTCCCGGCATGCGCATCCAGGCCCCGCCCAACCTGGTGTCCCCCGACGAGTGCCTGGCCCTGGTCGGCGCCGGGGTCGACGACTGGGGCGGCGTCTCGCCGCTCACGCCCGATCACGTCAACCCCGAGCGGCCGTGGCCCGCGCTGGACGACCTCGCCGACATCACCGCCCGTGCCGGATACGAACTGGTTCAGCGACTGACCGCCCAACCCAGGTACGTCCAGGCGGGGGCGGCGTGGATCGACCCCCGGGTGCGCGGGCACGTGCTGGCGCTGGCCGACCCGGCCACCGGACTGGCCCGCGACGTCAATCCCGTGGGACTGCCCTGGCAGGAGCCCGACGACGTCGCGTCCGCGGGGCGGGTCGACCTCAACGCCGCAATCGACACCGAGGGCCGCGCCACCGAGGCTCGCAGCGATCTGGACAGCGCCTTCGGCGACTGGGAATCGATCCGCGCGCAGGTGCACGAACTGGCCGCACGCGCCCCCGAGCGGATCGACACCGACGTGCTTGCCGCGCTGCGGGCGGCCGAGCGCGATCCGGCCGGCTGCAGTGACAGCGAGTACCTGGCGTTGGCTACCGCCGATGGGCCGGCGCTGGAAGCCGTTGCCGCTCTGGCAAATTCGCTACGCCGCGACACGGTCGGCGACGACGTGACGTTCGTGGTGAACCGCAACATCAACTTCACCAACATCTGCTACACCGGCTGCCGGTTCTGCGCCTTCGCGCAGCGCAAGGGCGACGCCGACGCGTATTCGCTGTCCACCGACGAGGTGGCGGACCGCGCGTGGGAGGCGCACGTCGAGGGCGCCACCGAGGTGTGCATGCAGGGCGGGATCGACCCGGAGTTGCCGGTCACCGGCTACGCCGACCTGGTCCGCGCCGTCAAGGCGCGGGTGCCGTCGATGCACGTGCATGCCTTCTCGCCCATGGAGATCGCCAACGGCGTCACCAAGAGCGGGCTCAGCGTGCGCGAGTGGCTGATCAGCCTGCGCGAGGCCGGGCTGGACACCATTCCGGGCACGGCCGCCGAGATCCTGGACGACGAGGTGCGCTGGGTGCTCACCAAGGGCAAGCTGCCGACCTCGGAGTGGATCGACATCGTGACCACCGCGCACGAGGTGGGCCTGCGGTCGTCGTCGACGATGATGTACGGGCACGTCGACAGCCCGCGGCACTGGGTCGCCCACCTCAACGTGCTGCGCGGGATCCAGGACCGCACCGGCGGGTTCACCGAGTTCGTGCCGCTGCCATTCGTGCACCAGAGCTCGCCGTTGTACCTGGCGGGCGCGGCCCGGCCCGGGCCCACCCATCGCGACAACCGCGCTGTGCACGCATTGGCGCGAATCATGTTGCACGGCCGCATCTCCCAGATTCAGACCAGCTGGGTGAAGCTGGGCGTCGAGCGCACCCAGGTGATGCTCAACGGTGGCGCCAACGATCTGGGCGGCACGCTGATGGAGGAGACCATCTCGCGGATGGCCGGTTCGGAACACGGGTCGGCCAAGACGGTCGAGGAGCTGACCGAGATCGCCGAGGGGATCGGGCGCCCGGCCCGTCAACGCACCACCACCTACGCCCCGCGGGCCGCTTAGCACCCAGACCGGGCGGGTACCCCGACGCCGTGAACCGACAGATCGACGAGGACCGGTTCCCGGAGTGGCGCCCATTCGTGGACGCGGTGCAGCAGCGAAGGCCCGACGCCGGCACCTGGTGCGAGGCGTGGACGGTCCGCGACGTCGTCATCCATCAGGCCGGAAACGCCGAGGAGATCGCCCGGGTGCTGGCCGCTCACCTGGAGGGTGAACCGGTCGGCACGCGGGGCTTCGAGGAGCGTGAGGGACCGTTGCGCGTCCTGAACGACCCCGATTTGTGGGACGCGTTCCTCGATCGGATGGCCACCCTGAACCGGGTTGCGGCGGCCGCCGACGACGTGCCGCAGGACACCGATGTCGCGTGGACGGGCCGCACCATGAAGGTGCCCTGGTTCGCCGAGCACATGCGCGAAGAGCTGGTGCTGCACGGCTGGGACATCACCGGCGACGACGCGGCGGCGCGGGCGCGGCTGGCCGAGCCCTGGATGACCACCCACAGCGTCTTGGCGGTCGGAAGGCCGCTGCTGGCCAAGGGCGCCAAGCAGTTGGCGCCGGGCGAGCGTATCGAGGCGCGGTTGCGGGTCCCCGGCGCCGACGACGTCGTGGTCAGCGCAGAAGCCGACCGCACCTCCGTCGAACTCACCACACCCGAGGGTCCGGCGACGCTGGAAACCGATGCCGCGGCGCGGGTCCTGCTGCTCTGGGGGCGTAGGCCCGCGGACCCGTCCCGGATTTGCAGCCGCGTCGGGCCGCAGACGCTGGGCCGCGTGCGCGGCCTGCTCAGCGGTTACTGAACCCGCGGGCTCAGAAGTTGTTACAGGTGACGGCGACCTGGTTGATGTCGTCGTAGTACTTCATCGCCGACGGCATCGCCTGGATCTGCTGGGCCATCTGCTGGCGCTTCGGCGGCGGCGAGGCCAGGAAGCTGCGGATGTAGGACTGCGCCACGGGCGAGCTGTTCAGCTGCGCGGCGGCCGCCGGATCGGTGGCGTTGAGCGCCGCGATCACCTGTCCGTAGTTGCACGTGGTGTTGATGATCGCGTCCGTCGGGTCCGCGGATGCGATCCCGGCGCCGGCGGTCAACGCCACCGCGGCGCTACCGATCGCGACGGTCAATTTGGTCAACGACAGCCTCATGTGTGGACACCTTCCCCGTTAATGCACCGCTATCAAGGCGACGACATCTGCCCAGCGGTTGCCGTCTTCCGGTCGAGGTTACCAGGCGCCACGACCGTGCTTCCATTTCAATGGTTATCGCACGACCCCGCTGGACTGCGACTTTGCGCAGGTCGGCGGCTCGGGGCCGGTGTTCGCCCTTGGCGAAACGCACCCCGCCCGCGGCCTCCGAGACTGGCGGTCTTAAATCGTCTGTTTAACGGGCGCGCCAAGTGGTTGACGTGTATGTGCAACGTCTAGTATCAGTAACCGAAAGCTTTGTCTGGAGCGGCCGGCAGCACCGGGCGCGAGCCGAAGAGCAGCCCACACCGAAGTAGTACATAGAGGAGACGTCTGTGACCTACACGATCGCCGAGCCCTGTGTCGACATCAAAGACAAGGCATGTATCGAGGAGTGCCCGGTCGATTGCATCTACGAGGGCGCGCGGATGCTGTACATCCATCCCGACGAGTGCGTCGACTGCGGGGCGTGCGAGCCGGTCTGCCCCGTCGAAGCGATCTACTACGAAGACGACGTGCCCGAGCAGTGGAGCCAGTACACCCAGATCAACGCCGACTTCTTCACCGAACTGGGATCGCCGGGCGGCGCCGCCAAGGTCGGCATGACCGAGAACGACCCGCAGTCGGTCAAAGACCTGCCGCCGCAGGGCGAGGGCGACTGAGCCGGCCGGTGCTGGATCAGCCCGGTGTGAGGCCGCGCGCCGCACGCGGGCGAGTGTCGGCGTCCCTGCCGGAATTCCCGTGGGACACGCTGGCCGACGCGAAAGCGCTGGCCGGCTCCCACCCCGACGGGATCGTCGACCTGTCCGTCGGGACACCGGTCGACCCCGTCGCGCCGGTGATCCAAGAGGCGCTCGCCGCCGCCGGCTCCGCGTCCGGGTACCCCGCCACCGCCGGCACTCCGCGACTGCGGGAAGCGGCGGTCGCCGCGCTGGCCCGCCGCTTCGGCGTCACGGGGGTCAGCGAGGCCGCCGTCCTGCCGGTGATCGGCAGCAAGGAGCTCATCGCCTGGTTGCCGACGCTGCTGGGGCTCGGACCCGCGGACGTGATCGTGGTGCCCGAGCTGGCGTATCCCACCTATGACGTCGGGGCCCGGCTGGCCGGAGCGCCGGTGCTGCGCGCGGACTCGCTGACCCAGTTGGGCCCGCAATCGCCTGCACTGGTCTACCTGAACTCCCCGAGCAACCCGACCGGCCGCGTGCTGGGCGTCGACCACCTGCGCAAAGTGGTCGGCTGGGCGCGCGAGCGGGGCAGCGTGGTGGCCTCCGACGAGTGTTACCTGGGCCTGGGCTGGGACGCCCAACCGCTGTCGATCCTGCATCCGTCCGTGTGCGACGGCGACCACAGCGGGCTGCTGGCGATCCACTCGCTGTCCAAGAGTTCGTCGTTGGCCGGCTACCGGGCCGGATTCGTCGCCGGTGACCCCGACCTGGTGGCCGAGCTGCTGGCGGTGCGCAAGCACGCCGGGATGATGGTGCCCACGCCGGTGCAGGCGGCCATGGTCGCGGCGCTGGACGACGACGCCCACGAGCGGGCGCAGCGGGAGCGGTACGAACGGCGGCGCGCGGCGTTGCTGCCGGTGCTGCGGGCGGCCGGATTCACCGTCGACCACTCCGAAGCCGGCCTGTATCTGTGGGCCACGCGCGGCGAGCCATGCGCGGACACCGTCGACTGGCTGGCGGGGCGCGGCATCCTGGTGGCGCCCGGCCACTTCTACGGCCCGCGCGGCGCGCAACACGTGCGCGTCGCGTTGACGGCCACCGACGAGCGGATCGCCGCCGCGGTGCAGCGACTCGCCTGACCGGCGCCGCCCAACTGCCACCGTGGCGGCGGCGAACGTGCACAATGCATCGCAGGTGTTTCGCCCGCTCACGGTAAGGACGGTGGTCGTGACCGCTTCGGCCGGCAAGCTACGGATCCCCCTTTCGGTCGGGGACATCGCCAAGCGGGTGTTCCTGGGCAAGCCGTTGGTCACCGAGGACATCGCCTCCGAGAAGTTGTCGAATCCGGTTGCGCTTGGCGCTCTTTCACCGGACGCCGTGTCATCGGTCGCCTATGGTCCCGAGCAGATCCTGATCGAGCTGTTGCCGCACGCGGGGTTGGCCGCCTTCCTGTTGTTGCTTCCGATCACCGGTGTCATCCTGCTCATCCTCGTGCTGGTGGCCGCCTCGTATCGGCAGGTGGTCATGGCCTACACCCGGGCGGGCGGCTCCTACATCGTCGCCCGCGAGAATTTCGGGCCCCGGGTGGCGCAGATAGCCGCCGCCGCGTTGCTGATCGACTACGTGGTCACCGTTGCGGTGCAGTCGGCGGCCGGGACGGTCGCGGTGGTGTCGGCCGTCCCCGCGCTGGGCCCCTACAGCCTGGAAATCACGGTCGGTGTGGTGCTTGCCATCTGCTACGCAAACCTGCGCGGCTTGAAGGAAGCGGGCCTGCCGTTCGCGCTGGCCACCTATGCCTTCATCGGCATGGTCGGCCTGACCATCGTGGTCGGCGTCATCCGCGCGGCCATGGGGAACCTGCCGGTCTACGATCCCACGCACATGGCGGGAACCGTGCCCGTCCACCAGGGCAACGGGCTGGTGCTGGGGGCGACGATCTTGGTGTTGCTGCGAGCCTTCGCCAACGGAGGCTCGTCCCTGACGGGGGTGGAGGCCATCTCCAACACGGTCGACCACTTCCGAAAGCCGCAGGGCCGCAACGCCCGCCGAGTGCTCACGGCCATGGCCACCATCCTTGGCGTGTTGCTGGCCGGGGTCGCCTATCTGGCGCACGTCACCCACGCCACCCCGTATCTCACCGAGTACCCGTCGGTGCTGTCGCAGATCGGTCGCGCCGTATTCGGCAACGGCCTGCTCGGCAACGTCTTCTATACGCTGGTCCAGGCCGCCACCGCCGCCATCCTGTACACCGGCGCGAACACCAGCTTCAACGGGTTCCCGGCGCTGGCCAGCTTCGTCGCCGAGGACCGCTTCCTGCCGCGCCAACTCACCAAACGCGGTCACCGCCTGGTCTTCTCGAACGGCATCATCACGCTCACGGCGCTGTCCGTGCTGCTGTTGGTGGTGACGGGCGGCTCGGTCAACGCGCTGGTTCCCTTCTACGCGATCGGCGTGTTCACGGGGTTCTCGATGGCCGGCTACGGGATGACCAAACACCATCTGAGGCACCGCGAACCGGGATGGCGACGCCGCCTGGCCATCAACCTCTCCGCGGCCGTCCTGTCCACGATCGTGGTGGGCATCTTCGCGGTGGCGAAGTTCACCGAAGGCGCGTGGCTGGTGGTCATCGTCTTCCCGCTGCTGGTGTTCATACTGACGCGGCTCAACCGCGAATACCGCGCCGAGGCAGCCATTCTCGAGATGTTCCGCACCGACCGCCCGGAGTTGGTGAAGTACGCGCGGCACCGGGTGTTCGTGTTCGTCGACTCCGTCGACCTGGCCGTGATCGAAGCGTTGCGCTACGGCAGGGGATTGCGTGCCGACGAGTTGACCGCCGTACACTTCATGGTGGACCCGGCCCACGCCGCCATACTGCGGAAGCGTTGGGACCACTTCGATCTGGACACCCCGCTGCGGGTCGTCGACTGCCCGGACCGGCGGATCATCCGGGCCGCGCAGCTGTTCGTCGCCAAGGCCCGCGACGAACAAGCGCGCACCAACGTGACGGTGCTGCTGCCGCGCCGGACGTTCGGGCGGCTGCTGGGGCGGCTGTTGCACGACCGCACCGCGGACAAGATCTCCAGCGCGGTGAGCCTGATCCCCGACGCGGCGGCGACGATCGTGCCGTACGACGTGGAATCGCGCATTCGGGAGGCCTACCCCGACACGTTCGAGCAACGGATCGCCGACGAGATCGACAAGCTCGAGGCGTGGGTCTCCAGGGGCGAGGACGAAAAGGTGGACGCCTACGAGCACCCGGAGCGGCCGGGGTCGGTCATCCTGGTGGCCGGCCTGATCTCCGGGCAACGGGCCACCGTCGAGGGGCGGGTCAGCGAGGTCGAGGACGTCAACGACCGCGGGCGCACCCTGCGCGAGGTCGTCGTGGGGGACAACAGCGGGGAGATCACCATCACCTTCCGCCCCGGCCACGGCGGCGCCGACATCCAGCCAGGCCAGCTGTTGCGGATAACCGGGAAGGCCCGCCAGACGGGCAACCGGCCCATCTCGATGGTCGACCCGACGTATCAGGTGATCGAGGACCCCGCGGAGGCGGTCGATTCCAGCGAGTCGGGGGACGCCGGCAAAGCGTAGCGCCTACCGGATTGCCCCCAAACGCTGTGGCTTCACAGCGTTTCGCGCACGCGGCCCCGTCCGGCGGGCGCTCTTCGTCGGTGTTCACCATCGCCGTTGCGCTGCCGGGGAAATCGCGGAAGCCACAGTCGAGACAGAGGTTTCACGGCGATCCGTCCCTGGCAAATTCGCGGGCCGGCCGTATTCTCCAAGCGGTTAAGCTGACGGAGTTCAGGTCGGTAAGCTGACACCCGCGCGACTGGCCAACGCCGTTGGGGGAGAACAGAGGACTGCACATTGCGTGCCGCAACCGCCACACCCGTTGCTGTCATCGGTATGGCCTGCCGGCTTCCCGGTGGAATCGATTCCCCGCAACGGCTGTGGGAGGCGTTGCTGCGCGGCGCCGATTTCGTCGGCGAGATCCCCGCCGACCGGTGGGACGCGGACCTGTACTACGACCCCGAGCCCGGCGTGCCCGGCCGGTCGGTGACGCGGTGGGGGGCCTTCCTGGACGACGTCGGCGGCTTCGACTGCGATTTCTTCGGCATGACCGAGCGCGAAGCCACCGCGATCGACCCCCAACACCGTTTGCTGCTGGAGACGTCCTGGGACGCCATCGAGCACGCGGGCCTCGATCCCGCGCGGTTGTCCCACTCGCAGACCGGCGTCTTCGTCGGGCTGACGCACGGCGACTACGAACTGCTCTCCGCCGACTGCGGCGCCGCCGAGGGCCCGTACGGCTTCACCGGCACCAGCAACAGCTTCGCGTCCGGGCGGGTCGCCTACACGCTGGGGCTGCACGGCCCGGCCGTCACCGTTGACACCGCGTGCTCGTCGGGGTTGATGGCCGTGCACCAGGCCTGCGGCAGCCTCAACAGCGGCGAGAGCGATTTGGCCCTGGCCGGCGGTGTCGCCGTGACCCTCGAACCGCGCAAGTCCGTCTCGGGGTCGCTGCAGGGCATGCTGTCGCCGACCGGCCGCTGCCACGCCTTCGACGTCAACGCGGACGGCTTCGTCTCCGGTGAGGGCTGCGTCGTGCTGCTGCTCAAGCGGCTCGACGACGCGCAACGCGACTCCGACCGCATCCTGGCCGTCCTGCGCGGCACGGCGGCCAACCAGGACGGCCGCACCGTCAACATCGCGGCGCCGTCGGAAACCGCCCAGGTGGCCGTCTACCGCAAGGCCCTGGAGACCGCCGGCGTCGACGCCGCCACGGTCGGCTTCGTCGAGGCGCATGGGACCGGCACCCCGGTCGGGGATCCGATCGAATACGCGAGCCTGGCCGCCGTGTACGGGACCGGCGGGCCCTGCGCGCTGGGCTCGGTCAAAACCAATTTCGGCCACCTGCAGTCGACCTCCGGACCGCTGGGGCTGATGAAGGCCATCCTCGCGCTACAGCACGGCACGGTGCCGCAGAACCTCCACTTCACCCGGCTGCCCGACGAGATGGCCGCGATCAAGACGGAACTGTTCGTGCCGCAGGCCAACACGCCGTGGCCCGGCGACCGGCGCCCGCGCCGCGCCGCGGTGTCGTCATACGGGATGTCCGGCACCAACGTGCATGCCGTCTTGGAGGAGACGCCGCCGGAACAAGCGCCGCCGGCCGCCCCGAATGCCAACGGGGCGTTGTTGTTCCCGGTGTCGGCGACGTCCGCCGAACAATTGCGCGTCACGGCCGCCCGGCTGGCGGATTGGATCGACGCCGGCGGTGCCGGCACCGCCGGCCTGTCGGACGTCGGCTACACACTCGCGCGCCGCCGCGCACACCGGCCGGTGCGCACGGTGGTGTCCGCCGGCGACCTCGGTCAGCTGAGCGCGGCCCTGCGCGAGGTCGCCGGCGGCGACATCCCGCATCTACCCGCCGTGGGGCAGGACGACCGGGGACCGGTCTGGGTGTTCTCCGGCCAAGGCTCGCAGTGGTCGCAGATGGGCGCCGGGCTGCTGGCCTCCGAACCGGTGTTCGCCGCGACGATCGCGGCGATGGAACCGCTGATCGCCGCGGAATCGGGGTTCTCGGTGACCGAGGCGATGTCGGCGCCCGAGGTGGTGACCGGCATCGATCGGGTGCAGCCGACGATCTTCGCGATGCAGGTCGCGCTGGCCGAGACGATGAAGTCCTACGGGGCCCGTCCCGGCGCGGTGATCGGCCATTCGCTCGGTGAATCCGCCGCGGCGGTCGTCGCCGGTGGCCTGTCGCTGCAAGACGGCGTGCGCGTCATCTGCCGGCGCTCGAGGCTGATGGCGCGGCTCGCCGGGAGTGGCGCCATGGCGTCGGTGGAACTGCCGGGCCAACAGGTGTTGTCGGAACTGTCCATTCGCGGGATCTCCGACGTGGTCCTCTCGGTGGTCGCGTCGCCCACGTCGACGGTCGTCGGCGGCGACACGCAGTCGATCCGGGACCTGGTCGCGGTCTGGCAGGAGCAGGACGTGGTGGCGCGCGAGGTGGCGGTGGACGTGGCCTCGCACTCGCCCCAGGTCGAGCCGATCCTCGACGAACTGGTCGAGGCCCTCGCCGGCCTCGAGCCCAGGGAGCCGGAGGTTCCCTACTACTCGGCGACGCTGTGGAACCCCCGCGAACGGCCGTCGTTCACCGCCGACTACTGGGGCGAAAATCTAAGGTACACAGTGCGATTCGCGGCGGCCGTGCAGGCCGCCCTCAAGGACGGTTTCCGGGTGTTCGGCGAACTCTCGCCGCACCCCCTGCTCACGCACGCCGTCGAGCAGAATGCCGCCAGCCTGGACATGCCCATCGCGGCGCTGGCGGCCGTGCGCCGCGAACAAGAGCTGCCGGCCGGGTTGCGGACCTTCGTCGCCGACGTGCACAGCGCCGGCGCCGTGGTCGACTTCTCGGTCCAATACCCGAGCGGCCGCCTGGTGGACGCGCCCATCCCGACGTGGACCCATCGCAGGCTCATGCTCAGCCGCGAGGCGAAGGAGCAGGCGCACGGCGCCTCGGTCCAGGCCGTCCATCCGCTGCTCGGTGCGCACGTGCACCTGTACGAGGAACCGGAGCGACACGTCTGGCAGGGCGATGTCGGCACCGAGGCGCACCCGTGGCTCGGCGATCACCAAATCCACCACGTGGCAGCGCTTCCCGGCGCCGCGTACTGCGAGATGGCGCTGACCGCCGCGCGGGCGGTCCTCGGCGAACGGTCCGAGGTCACCGACATCACGTTCGAGCAGACCCTGCTGCTGGACGGCGGGACGCGGGCGTCGTCGGCGGCGACGGTCACCGCGCCCGGCGTTCTCGAGTTCACCGTGGACACCCACGAGGACGGCGAACGCGTGCGCCGGGCGCGCGCGGTCCTGCGCGCGCAGGAAGGGGCGGACGAGGACGGGCCGCAGCAGCCGCCCGCCCACGACATGGCCACGCTGATCGCCAATCATCCGTCCGGCATGGACGGCGCCGAGTTGCGAAAGGCGTTCGACGCCATCGGGATTCAATACGGTCCCGCCTTCTCGGGCCTGGCCGCCGCGCTCCTCGGCGACGTGGACACACCCACGGTGCTCGCCGAGGTGGCGCTCCCCGGAGCCATCCGCTCGCAGCAGTCGGGCTACGCGATCCACCCGGCCCTGCTGGACGCATGCTTTCAGTCGGTGGTCGTTCAACCGGTGGTCCAGCAGGCCGGCGCGGGTGGCCTGCTGCTGCCGGTCGGTGTGCGCCGGCTGCGCAGCCATGCCCCGGCGCGCAATGCGCAATACTGCCTGGCCCGGGTGACGTCGTCGGGCCCCGGCGAGTGCGAGGCGGACATCGATGTGCTGGACCAGTCCGGCGCCGTGCTCCTGACCGTCGAGGGGCTGCGGCTGGCCGGTGGGGTCTCCGAACGCGAACGAGCCGAGCGGCTGCTCAACGAGCGGTTGTTGGCCATCGAATGGGAGCCGCGGGAACTCCCGGACGCCGCGCGGGCCGAGCCGGGATCGTGGCTGCTGCTCACCGCGTGCGAGGCGACGGATCCGCTCGCGACCCAGCTGCGCGAGGCGCTCGATTCCGATGGCGCCCACTGCACCACGCTCTCGTTGCCGGTCGGGCCGGTGGAAACCGCCGGGCTGCGCGCGCTGCTGTCCGGCAACGGCCCGGCCGCCTCGAACGGGCACGGCCCGCTCAAGGGCCCGACGGGTGTCGTCGTGGTGACCGCGCCACCGGGCGGCGGCCCCGACCAGGCGCGGCGCGCCCGCGACTACGTGTCGCACCTGGTGGCCGTCGCGCGTGAGCTCTCCGAGCTGCCCGGCGAGTCGCCCCGGCTCTTCGTGGTCACCAGGAACGCCGCCAGCGTGGCCGCCGGCGATGTGGCCAACCTGGAACAGGCCGGGCTGCGTGGACTGCTGCGGGTGATCGACTCCGAGCACCCGCACCTGAGCGCCACCCAAATCGACGTCGACGCGACGACCGGGCCGGAACACGTTGCGGCGCAACTCAAGAGCGGCTCGGGAGAAGACGAGACCGCCTGGCGCCAGGGGGAGTGGTACACCGCGCGGCTGCGGCCCGGTCCGCTGCGCCCGGCCGAACGGCAGACCGCGGTCGTCGATCACGAGCGGGACGGCATGCGCCTGCAGATCCGCACCCCCGGTGACCTCGAATCGCTGGAGTTCACCGCGTTCGACCGCGTCCCGCCCGGGCCGGGGGAGATCGAGGTCGCGATCGCCGCGTCCACCATCAACTTCGCCGACGTGCTGGTGGCCTTCGGCCGCTATCCCACCTTCGAGGGCTACCAACAGCAATTGGGCGGGGACTTCG
This sequence comes from Mycobacterium sp. E183, assembly GCF_001667735.1. Lineage (GTDB taxonomy): Bacteria > Actinomycetota > Actinomycetes > Mycobacteriales > Mycobacteriaceae > Mycobacterium. The sequence goes on along the minus strand of NZ_LZJN01000146.1, from coordinate 6,696 downwards.
CCGGCGTGGTCACCGCCGTCGGCCCGGACGTCACCGAGCATCGGGTGGGCGACCGCGTCGGCGGCATGTCCCGCAACGGCTGCTGGGGCACCTTCGTCATCGCCGACGCCAGGCACGCGGTCACCCTGCCGCCCGACCTCGCTTCCGAAGACGCCGCCGCCGTGGCCACCGCCTCGGCGACCGCCTGGTACGGCCTGCATGACCTGGCCCGCATCGCGCCGACCGACAAGGTGCTGATCCACTCCGGCACCGGCGGCGTGGGACAGGCGGCCATCGCGATCGCCCGGGCCGCGGGCTGCGAAATCTTCGCGACCGCGGGCAGCCCCCAACGCCGGCAATTGTTGCGCGACATGGGAATCGAGCACGTCTACGACTCGCGCAGCACGGCGTTCGCGGACGAGATCCGCCGTGACACCGGCGGATACGGTGTCGACGTGGTGCTCAACTCGCTGTCCGGCGCCGCGCAGCGTGCGGGAGTCGAGTTGCTGGCGTTCGGCGGCCGATTCGTCGAGCTGGGCAAGCGTGACATCTACCGCGACACCCACCTCGGGCTGTTCCCGTTCCGCCGCAACCTGTCGCTGTTCGCGGTCGACCTGGCGTTGCTGACGTTCAGCCATCCCGACACCGTCCGACGCCTGCTGACCACCGTGTACCGCCGCACGGCCGACGGCGGGCTGCCGTTGCCGCGGACCACGCACTTCCCGATCCACGACGCGGCCGCCGCGGTCCGCCTGGTGGCGGGCGCCGGCCACACCGGCAAGGTGGTGCTCGACGTGCCGCGCACGGGACGCAGTGTGGCCGCCGTCCCGCCGGAAAACGTGCGACTGTTCCGCGCCGATGGCGCCTACATCGTCACCGGCGGCATCGGCGGGCTGGGCTTGTTCCTGGCCGGTCAGATGGCGGCGCGCGGCGCCGCACGGATCGTGCTGAATTCCCGCTCGGCGCCCAACGAGCAAGCCCGCCAAGACATCGAGCGTCTCCGCGCCGGCGGGGCCGACATCGCGGTGGAGTGTGGCGACATCGCCGAGCCGGGCACGGCCGAGCGGCTGGTGGCGTCCGCGACCGAGACCGGACTGCCGGTGCGCGGCGTGCTGCACGCGGCCGCGGTGGTCCAGGACGCCACGCTGGCCAACGTGACCGACGAACTCATCGACCGATGCTGGGCGCCAAAGGTTTACGGAGCCTGGAACTTGCATCACGCGACGGCGGACCAGCCGCTGGACTGGTTCTGTTCGTTCTCCTCGGCCGCCGCGCTGGTCGGATCGCCGGGCCAGGGCGCCTATGCCGCGGCCAACAGCTGGCTGGACGCCTTCGCCCACTGGCGGCGCAGCCAGGGGTTGCCGGGCAGCGCGATCGCCTGGGGCGCATGGTCGGAGGTCGGCCGCGCCACGGCGCTCGCGGAAGACGCCGGCATCGCGATCAAGCCGGCGGAGGGTTACCACGCCTTCGAATCCCTGCTGCGCTACGACCGCGCCTACACCGGCTACGCGCCGATCATGGGAACGCCCTGGTTGACCTCGTTCGCGCAACGCAGCCGGTTCGCCGAAGCTTTCCAGTCGATGGGATCCGGTAACCCCGACACCGGCAAATTCCTGGCCGAACTCAAGGCGCTGCCCCGCGAGGAATGGCCGACCGCCATCCGCCGGCTGGTGTCCGGCCAGATCAGTCTGTTGCTGCGCCGCACAATCGATCCCGATCGTCCACTCTCCGACTACGGACTGGATTCGCTGGGAAACCTGGAGCTGCGAACGCGCATCGAGACCGAAACCGGGATCCGCATCAGCCCCACCAAGATCACCACGGTTCGCGATCTGGCCGAGCACCTGTGCGACGAGTTGGCCGCCGCGGAAACCGCGGCTTCGCCGTCCTGACCGGAAGCGCGGCCGGGAACTTCGGCTCACCGTGCTCGTAACCGTCGGCGCCAGGGCCAGGCGGCGCGCCCCGCCCGCCCGGCGCGGCGGCGCTCGACCCCGCGACGCCCGGAGCTGGTCGAATGCGGCGGGCGCGGCCGCCGCGGCACGGTGGCGGGAAGACGGAAATCTCCTGTAAATTGGCCATCTTAAGTAACCGACCGGCCACAACCCGGTTTGATTGGTGAGCGATCTGGTGAAGGTCGTGGGAGGACTTGCACGGGATCGGTGTCGAGGAGCCGAAAATGTCGAACAACATCACCTGGCACGAACACCACATCAGTCGCGACAGCCGGGAGAAGCTCAACGGGCACCGAGGCTGCGTCCTCTGGTTCACCGGGCTCAGCGGCAGCGGGAAGAGCACGGTGGCCAACACCGTTGAGCAGAGGCTGTACGAGCGGGGCATCCGGAGCTATCTCCTCGACGGGGACAACGTCCGCTACGGGCTCAACGCCGGGCCCGACACCCTGGAGCCGCGCCACGGCGTGGCGTTCGCCAAGAGGTTCGGCCTGGGCTTCTCTGCCGAAGACCGCGAGGAGAACATCCGGCGCATCGGCGCGGTCTCGAAGTTGTTCTGCGAGGCCGGCGTCATCGCGTTGACGGCCTTCATCAGTCCCTACCGGCGGGACCGCGATGCGGTGCGCGAAACGCTGCTCGAGGGCGACTTCCAGGAGATCTTTGTCGACACCCCCATCGAGATCTGCGAAAAGCGCGACCCCAAGGGGCTGTACAAGAAGGCCCGGGCCGGCGAGATCAAGGGATTCACCGGCATCGACGACCCGTACGAGGCTCCGGTGGAACCGGAACTGCGACTCGAGGGCGGCGCGAAGGACGCGGACACGCTGGCCGAGGAGGTGATTGCGCACCTCGAGAAGGTCGGCGTCATCCCCGCCCTCGCGCGCAGCCAGGAGCCGACGGGCGGGGTTTAGGAATCGGCAGGGCACCGAAGACGTTTGCCAGGAAAGTGTTGCACTGCGAAGCGAGGGGCATCGAATGAGCTATACGGGTCACAACGGCAAGCCGATCGTGGAGCGGGTGGCCACCGAAAACGCGGCCGGCCGGATCCAGGGCCTGGCGCGGGTGCCCATCTCGAAGGCGACGGCGCACGAGGTCATCAGCCTGTCCTACGGGTTCTTCACGCCGCTGACCGGGTTCATGGGCCGGCAGGAGGTCGACACCACGCTGGACAAGTTGGCCTTGCCGGACGGGACGCTGTGGAGCATCCCGATCGTGTTCGACCTGCCCTCCGACGACATCGACACGCTGGGCGTCCAAGAGGGCGCCAGCGTCGTGCTGGAGTACTCAGACGCTCCCATCGCGATCCTGGACGTCACCGAGATCTACGAGTACGACCTGCAGCGACTGGCTGAGAAGACTTACGGCACAACGGATCCCCGGCATCCGGGAGTGAAGAAGACGCTGGCGTACGCAAACCGGTTCGTCGCCGGCGACGTCACGCTCATCAACGAGCCGGTGTTCAACGAGCCCTTCAAGAGCTTCTGGCTCACGCCCAGGCAGCACCAGGACGCGCTCGCGGAAAAGAACTGGACCCACGTCGTCGCGCATCAGACCCGCAACGTCCCGCACACCGGACACGAGGCGCTGATGAAGCAGGCGTGGTTGGCCGCCAACGAAGACCAGCCGGTCGACGACCTGAGCACGGGCGTGCTGGTCAACGCGATCATCGGGCAGAAACGGGTGGGCGACTACATCGACGAGGCGATCCTGCTCACGCAGGACGAGCTCAGGAAGAGCGGGTATTTCCGGGAGGACGTCCACAAGGTGACCTTCACGCTGTGGGACATGCGATACGCGGGTCCGCGGGAGGCCATCTTCCACGCGATCCTGCGCACCAACCTCGGGTGCACGCACCACATGTTCGGCCGCGACCACGCCGGCGTCGGCGACTTCTACCATCCGTACGACTCGCAGAACCTCCTTCAGGAACACCGGTCGGAGCTGGGCATCAAACCGGTGTTCCTGCGCGAGAACTGGTATTGCCCCGAATGCCGGGAAGTGACCAATTCGGCGCTGTGCGGGCACGACTCCAAGGCGCAGAGTTTCAGCGGAAGCCTGATCAGAAGCATCCTGACCGACGAGGTGAAGCCCACCCAGCAGGTGATGCGGCACGAGGTGTTCGAGGTGGTTCTCGAGGCGGCCGCCAAGTACGGCCAGGGCTCGCCGTTCGTCACCGAGGAGTACCTGGCGGACCGGCTGCCCGTGTTCACGCTGAACCCGTTGGAGGGGGCCCGATCATGAGCGGCGACGTCAAGAAGATCAAGGTCAACGTCTGGATCAACGAGGAGCGGCTCGAGGCGCTGGCGAAAGCCGGGATGGCCGACTCGGCGAAGGAAGCCTTCGCGGGGATGAAGCTCTTGGAGATTTATACCACCGAAGAGCAGAAGGACGTTGTGCTGCAACGCTTTCCGGGGTCAAAGTACGACTCAGCCACCACGAAGTCCATCGAGTTGCTGCCCAAGAAGGTCAAGGACCGGCTGCTGGAGCTGTCCATCGCCCTGCACTCCACGGGCCCCGACGTGGTGGACCGCTTCCTCGCCGAATCGCAGCCGTAGGCGCGGCGCTCAGGCGTCCAGTCGGGTGAACTCCTGACGGCGGTACTGCTCGACGCAGGCCGCGCGCCGGATCTTGCCGCTCGTCGTGGTGGGAATCGACCCGGGCGACACCAGCACGAGATCGGCGACATTGAGACCGTGCGAATTCGAAATCGCCGCGGTGACATCGTTTTTGACGACGGCGAACCGGCGCGACACCTCCTCGTCTGAGTCGCCGCGCTTCTTCATCTCGATGATGGTCACCAGCTTCTCGGTCTCGTCCACCGGCACCGAGATCGCCGCGACGCGGCCCCCGGTGATCCCCTGCACCGTCGACTCGATGTCCTCGGGATAGTGGTTGCGCCCGTAGACGATCAGGAGATCTTTGGTCCGGCCCACGATGAACATCTCGCCCTCGGAGACGAACCCGAGGTCGCCGGTGCGCAGCCACGGTCCCTCCGGCGTGCCCGGCGACGGGTCGACCAGGACGCCGGCGAAGGTGCGTGCGGTCTCCTCGGGCTTCTGCCAGTAGCCGCCGGCAACGTTTTCGCCATGGACCCAGATCTCGCCGACCTTTCCCGGCGGGCATTCCCGGCGGGCGTCGGGGTCGACGATCCGCACCGCCGGCGATGTCGGCATGCCGTAGCTCAGCAGCGGCGAGCCACTCTCCGCCGGGCAGCGTTCCGCGGACCCCTCGGACAACTTCTCTGATTCGAAGTGCACCACCCGCGGGGCCCCGCGGGTGGTGCGGCTGGTGACGTACACCGTGGCCTCGGCCAATCCGTAGGACGGGCGCATCGCGCGGTCGTCAAAGTTGTACGGCGCGAAGCGTTTAGCGAACCGGTCCAGCGTGGCGGGGTGGATGCGTTCGGCGCCGCTGACGACGCCCAGGACGTTGCCCAGGTCGACGCCGTCCAGGTCTACGTCCTTCGTCTTGCGGACGGCCAGCTCGAAGGCGAAGTTCGGCGCCGCCGACATCACCGGGGTGCCGATCGACATCGCGTGGATCCACCGTGCCGGTCGTTGGAGGAAGGCGACCGGGCTTGTCAGGTCACCGCGATAACCGCCCATGATCGGCGCGATGACGCCGAGCACCAACCCCATGTCGTGATAGAAGGGCAGCCAGGAGACGGCGGCGGTTTCGCGTGGCGGGACGCCGTTGAACTCGGCGAAATAGGCGGCCATCAGCTGCTGGAAGTTCACGCGCAGGTTGCGGTGCGAGATCATGACGCCGGCCGGCAGTCGCGTCGAGCCGGACGTGTACTGCAGGTAGGCCGTGTCGGGGGCGCCGTTGAGCCGGATGCCCGGCGCGGAGGGGTCGTCCAAATCGAGCGCATCGACCTCGACGACCGCCGGGGTGGTCGTTGGGCCCGGCTGCCCGAGGTACTCGGTGATGGTGCCGGCGACCGCCGACGTGGTGAGCACGACGGTGGGTGTGGTGTCGGCCAGGACGGCGCTCACGCGTTCGTCGTGTGAGCCCACCGCCGGGACGGGCAGCGGCACCGCGATCAGCCCGGCCTGCATCGCGCCCAGGAAGGCCACGATATAGGGCAGGCCCTGCGGAGCCAGGATCACGGCCCGGTCCCCGACGGCGCCGTGCCGCTTGACCTCGTGCGCGACGTTCAGGGTCCGCTGGTACAGCTGCGCCCACGTCAACGTCTCGGTGACGCCCGCCCAATCGTGCTCGTAGTCGGTATAGCGGAACGCGATTTCGTCGGGCTGCAGACCCGCGCGTTCACGCAGCAGGGAGACCACCGACGCGTTCTGCATGCGGGTTAGGCTACCGCTCTTCTTCCGCTTGCGGACGAAGGTCGCGCCAGGCCCCGGTTCCGCCCGCCGGCGCTACGGTCCCGGCCGCGGGCCGCCGCGTGCGCCCGACTGCGCCGGGCTGTCCCGCGCCAACGAATACCGTTGTGGCCCAGCCTCGTTCAAGGTGCGGCCGGGCCGTGGTCCCAGGTGTGCGGCAACATCGGTGTGCGCGCGGCGCCGTCGAAGGCATCGTCGCGCAGCGCGGTCAGTCCTGCCGGCATGCCGGCCCCCTTGGCGGGCGCGGTTCCGGTGAAGCCCAGGGTTTCCGCGCCCCGATCCGAGGCGCTCGACGACGGTTCCGCGTCCAGGTACTCGTATCGGCGGCCGAGTTGCGTGACCTCCGCCCGGCGGCGCCGCGCCTGCGAAACCTGGTTCGGGGCCTCGGCCGCCACGGGGACCTCGACGAGACCCGACCGGGCCGCCCG
>NZ_LZJN01000145.1 GCF_001667735.1 Mycobacterium sp. E183 | reverse complement strand
GTCCCCAGGCGCACCTGCCGGCCGGGATCGACCCGGCCCACGCGGCCGGCCCCGGCCCGGTGGCCGCACCACCGGCCGCCGCCCCGCCGGTCGCGGCCCCGCCGGCTTCCGCACCGGCTCCCGGCACCGTGGCACCCGTCGCGGCGCCCGTACCGGCGCCTCCCGCACCGGCCGCTCCGGCGCCGGACGCGGCTCCCGCGCCGGCCGCCGCACCCGCGGCGGCTCCCGGGTTCGGCCCCGACGCCCCGCCCACGCAGGACTTCATGTACCCCTCGATCGGCACCAACTGCCTGGCGGACGGCACCAGCGCGATCGCCACGGCGCTGTCGGTGGCGGGTCCGGCGAAGATCCCGACGCCGGGGCCGGGCCCCGGGCAGACCGCCTACGTGTTCACCGCTGTCGGCACGCCCGGGCCCGCCGAGGTGCAGAAGCTGCCGTTGAACGTCACCTGGGTGAACCTGACCACGGGTAAGTCGGGGACGGTTGCGCTCAAGCCGCGCACCGACATCAACGCCGACGGGCCGACGACGCTGACCGCGATCGCCGACACCGGGTCCGGCAGCATCATGTCGACCATTTTCGGGCAGGTCACCACGAAGGAAAAGCAGTGCCAGTTCATGCCCACCATCGGCTCCACGGTGGTGCCGTAGGCCGGCACTGTCCCCCGCCATGGCGCGCGTGCTCCCCTCGGGGGCGCGCGCGCTCCGGTCTGGCGGGCGGCTAGTACGCCATGAACAGGATGGCGTCGCGGTCGTACTCGAGACCCGGGTGATCGCTGGCGAGATGAGCCTGGGTCAGCTCGACCAACTCGTCCTCATCCTTGCCGACGATGGCTTCCCCGCACGGACACGTCAGGTGAGTCTTCACGTTGCCGCCCTTCCCTTCTGGTCACCAACTACTTCGCCGCCTTGGCAGCTGCCTTCATCTGCTTCTTGTACGAACGGACCTTGCCCATCGACTTGGCGTCGACGATGTCGGCGACGGAAATGTGGGTGCCGGCCTTGCCGAACTGCCCGGCCGCCTCGCGCCAGCCTTTCGGGGTGACGCCGTACTGCTTGCCCAGCAACGCCACAAAGATCTGCGCCTTGACATCGCCGAAACCGGGTAGCCCCTTGATCCGCCGCAGCAGCTCCGCGCCGTCGGGGTCCCCGGCGGTCCACAAACCCGCCGCGTCACCGTCGTAACGGTCCACGATGATCTGGGCCAGGGTCTGGATACGTTTGGCCATCGATCCCGGAAAGCGGTGTATCGCAGGCCTTTCCGAGCACAGCGCGGCGAACTTGTCGGGGTCGTAGTCGGCGATCTCGGCGGCGCTGAAGCCGCCCATCCGGTCCGCGATCTTCTTCGGCCCGGAGAAGGCGGTCTCGAAGGGCACCTGCTGGTCAAGGACCATCCCGATGAGCAGCGCCAGCGGATCCTCGTCCAGCAGCGCGTCGGCCTCGGGATCCTGAGCGAGCCAAAGTTTCACCGTCAACGACCAACCTTTCCGCTGAACACCCTAAGACCGATGAGCCGTAGTTGGCAGACTACTCACCCAACCACCGCGTTATCGTGGCGTGGTGGTGGATGAGGCCCGACTGGCGCTGATGCTGGCCCGCGACGAACTGCACGCCCTCGTCACCGCCTATTGCCGGGCCGTCGACCGCGCCGACTACGAAGCGCTGCGCGACCTCTACCACCCCGACGCGACCGACTCGCACGGCGCGTTCTCGGCGGGCGGCGTCGAACAGTTCATCGCGCAGCTGCAGGCGTCCGAACCGTATGTGCGGGTGTCCCAACACAACGTCACCACAACCAACTTCGTCGTCGAGGGCGACACCGCCCGCGGAGAGGTCTACTGCCTCGTTTTCCACACCTTCGCCGGCCCCGAACGCGACGTCGACGTCGTCATCGGCGGTAGGTACCTGGACACCTACACCCGACACGAGGGCCGCTGGAAGTTCGGCCAACGCACCATCGTGGCGGATTGGTCGTACCAGAACGACCCGTCCCGGGTGGACTTCTCCCACCCCAGCACCCGCGGCAGCCTGCGCGGCAAGCCGGGCCGTGACGACCCCTCGATCGGCCTGTTCACGCCGCCCGCGGGCTGAAAACCGTTGGGAGGCAACGGCTAACCGCCGATCCTCACCCGCTCTTACGGCGGAACTCGCGGCGGTTCTCAACCGGCCCGTGCGCCCGCGACTGCTTGCCCCCGCTGTCCTTGTGGTCGGACCCACCCGACGACTTGGCCAGCTTGCGGTCCAGTGCCTCGCGGAACTTGCGCTTGGTGTCGTCGTCCGATTCCGGCGCCTCGGAGGACTTCGATTCAGCCATACCGGCAGCCTAGCGCCGCGCGGCCGGAATCGGGCGGCTACCGCACCCCCGGCGGCATGCCGTAGACGTGCGAGATCGGCAGGGTCAGCAGCACCCGCCGATCGGTGACCATCGCGCGGCGGTACTCGTCCCAATCCGGGTGTTCGCCGGCGATGTTGCGGTACAAGGCAATCAGCGCCTCGACGGTGTCGTCGCCGGGGTCGGACGCCGGCGGCGTCAGCGTGGCCGTGCCCTCGGCCACCGCATACGACCACCCGTCGTCGGCGTCGACCAGGATCGACGCCCGGGGGTCGCGGCGAAGGTTGCGGGTCTTGGCCCGGGGCTCGGTGATCGACACCCGCACGGCCAAGTCACGCGGGTCGAAGTGGTAACTGACGTTCGACAGCTGGGGGCGCCCGTCGCGCTTGATGGTCGCCAGCACCCCGAGGGAGTTCCCACTGATCACGGCCAGCAGCTTGTCGTCGAAGACTTGGCGTCCCATCCCAGCAGCCTACGTCGCGCGTCCAGCGACCGGTCCCGGATCGCGCCGGCCCGCACCGACCTGGTGAAATCGGACCATGACCAAGTACGCGGCCTTCCTGCGCGGAGTCAACGTCGGCGGCGTCAACCTCAAGATGGCCGAGGTGGCACGCGCGCTGACCGATGCGGGTTGCAAGAACGTGCGCACCATCCTGGCCAGCGGCAACATCGTGCTGGAGTCGTCCGCCCGCGCCGCGGGGGTGCGCAAGAAGGCCGAAGCCGCGCTGCGCGACGGTTTCGGCTACGACGCGTGGGTGCTGGTCTATGACCTCGAAACGGTGCGCGCCGTCGTGGACGCCTATCCCTTCGAGCCCGAGGTCGACGGCTACCAGTCCTACGTCACGTTCGTGGCGGACGACGCGGTGCTCGACGAACTCGCCGCCCTGGGCGACAAAGCCGGCGCCGACGAGAAGATCAGCCCCGGCGCCGGCGTGATCTATTGGCAGGTGCCCAAGGGCGCCACCCTGGACAGCGCGATCGGCAAGACGATGGGCAAGCCCCGCTACAAGTCGTCGACGACGACGCGCAACCTGCGCACGCTGGCCAAGGTCTTGCGCTAAAGCGCTTCGCGCCAAGCTGATTGGGCTCAGTCGTCCGGCACGTTGGTCAGGTAGCGCATCGCGTCGGACTTGGTCAGCCCCAGCGCGCGGGCAACCTCGACGTACTCCTTGGCGGCGGCCGCCATCGCCGCGTCGGTCGGGTCGAAACGGGAAATGAAAGTCCCGAAGCGCCCGCGCGTTTCGACGATCGCGGCGGACTCGAGTTCCCGATAGGCGCGGGCCACGGTGTTCGCCGCGACCCCCAGCTGCCCGGCCAGGTCGCGCACGGTCGGAAGCCGGGTCCCGGGCGGGAGCGCGCCGGCGCGGACGCCGTCGATGACTTGCGTTCTGAGCTGGTCGAACAGCGGCTTGCCCGCCTTCACGTCGACCTTCAGCAAATCCCGCAGCTCCACGTCTTCAGTATGTCCCACGCACGGCTATCTTTGTGGGATGCGAGTAACGGTGCTGAGCGGCGCGGGAATCTCCGCGGAGAGCGGGGTGCCGACCTTCCGCGACGACAAGAACGGATTGTGGGCGCGCTTCGACCCGTACGAGCTGTCCAGCACTCAAGGGTGGCGCGACAATCCCGAACGGGTGTGGGGCTGGTACCTGTGGCGTCACTACCTGGTCGCCGACGTCGCGCCCAACACCGGACACCGCGCCATCGCCGCCTGGCAGGACGGCGCCGAGGTCAGCGTCATCACCCAGAATGTCGATGACCTACACGAGCGCGCCGGCAGCACACCGGTTCACCACCTGCACGGCAGCCTGTTCGAATTCCGTTGCGACCGTTGCGGTATGCCGTACACCGGCGCGCTGCCCAAGATGGCCGAACCGACGCTCGAGGTGGAGCCCCCGGTCTGTCATTGCGGCGGCCTGATCCGCCCGGACATCGTGTGGTTCGGTGAGCCGTTGCCCGACGGGCCGTGGCAATCGGCCGTCGAGGCGACCGAGGCCGCAGACGTGATGGTGGTGGTCGGAACGTCGGCGATCGTCTACCCGGCCGCCGGGCTCGCCGAGCTGGCGCTGTCCCGCGGCACGGCCGTCATCGAGGTCAACCCCGAGGTGACCCCGCTGTCGCGGCACGCGACGATAAGCATCCGCGAGACCGCCAGCCAGGCCTTGCCCGGGTTGCTGCAGCGGCTGCCCGCCCTGCTGAAATAGCCCCGCCGCGATTACGGCCGGCGGGCGCGGCCCAGCAGGAGCTCCGAGACCGGCATCGGCGCCCACGCCGGCAACGTGAACTCGCGCCGGGAAACGTCGACCTCGAACCCGGCGTCGATGATCTCGCGCTCGGTGTCGCGGTGGGTGTGGCAGTTACCGAAGAGCCGGGGCCACAGCGTCGCGTCGGCGAACCGTTGCAGGCGGCCACGCGCGCCGGCGCTCGCCACGTGCTCGAGGTACCGCAGTTCCCCGCCCGGACGCAGCACCGAGTACAGCCGCCGCAGCACACCGCCGGGGTCGCGCACCGAGCACAACACCAGCGAGCACACCACCGCGTCGAACGGCTCCTCGCCGCTGAAGCCCTCGGCCGTCTCGCCCAGCACCACGACGCGGGCCGGCACCACGTCCGCCGCCGCGCGGGCCTGGGCCGCCAGCCGCGGCTCGGGCTCCACCGCGACCACCTCGTGGACCGCCTCCGGGTAGTGCGGAAAGTTCGTCCCGATGCCCGCACCGACTTCCAGCACCCGCCCCGACAACCCGGCCAGATTCTCGCGGCGCATGGCGCGTATCGCCTCGGTTTCGTGGCTGGCGACGACGGGCCAGATGCGTGCGAAGAACGGGTTGTCCACCGCCGTTGTCATACACGTCAACCTTCCGACTCTGGGCCAAAGAATAAGGACTTGCCGACGGGCCGGCCGGCGCGTCACCCGATATTCGGCACCGGCTCCCCCAGCGGTTTGCCGTCGACCGGGACCGGCTCGGGGTATGCGGTCTCGACCGCGCCGCCCTCGTCGATGCCGAACCGGTCGTGCAGCCATGCCAGGGGCCTGGGCGCCCACCAATTCCACCGGCCCATCACATGCATGAAGGCCGGCACGACAACCATCCGCACCAGTGTGGCGTCGGCGAAGACGGCGAGCACCAGGCCGAGGCCGAACATCCGCATGAACGACACGTGGGCGGCGATCAGCGCGGCGAACGACATCGACATCACCAGCGCGGCCGCCGTGATGACCCGGCCGGTGCGGGCGACGCCGAGCGCGACGCTCTCGTCGTTGGCGGCATGCGCCTCCTTCGCGGTCGGCCGCGCCGGCCGGGCCGCGCCGGACGCGAGCCAGTACTCGCGGATGCGCGAGAGCAGGAACACCTCGTAGTCCATCGACAGCCCGAAGGCGATGCAGAACAGCAGCACCGGCATGTTGGCCACCAGCGTCCCGCTCGGGGTCGTCCCGAGCGCGCCCAGGTGCCCGTCCTGGAAGATCCAGACCAGCGCGCCGAACGCCGCGGTAAGCGACAGGAAGTTGCAGGCCAGCGCCTTGGCCGGCAACAGCACGCTGCCGGTGAGCAGGAACAGCAGCACGAAGGTGACCGCCGCCATCAGCCCGAGGACCAGCGGGAGGAGGTCCGTGACCGCGTCCACGCTGTCGCGGTTGACCTGCGCGACGCCGCCCATCACGACGGACCGGCCCGCCGGCCCGGGCACCTCGTGCAGCCGCTTGAGTTGCGCGTCGTTCGCCGGGGAGAACAGTGGGGCCGTGCTGCTGACGGTCAAAAATGCGCTGCCGTCGGCCAGCCCGGTGGCCCCCGCCGGGGGTCCGGTCCGGTTCCCGCCGACGAACGTCCCGCCGGGGGCCGACACCGCCGACACGTCGGGCACCCGCGACAAGTCGGCGGCGTAGCGGTCGAGGTCCGCCGGGTTCAGCCCGCGCGCGTCGGGGACGACGACGGGCACGGACGTTGCGGAGTCGTGCGCGAAGTCGTTGCGCAGTTGGTCACCGACCTGATGGGACGACGCCGAACGGGGCAGCACCCGATCGTCCGGGAAGCCCCATTTCACGCCCATGAACGGAGACCCGAGCAGGAGCAGCAGCGCGACGACGGTCAGCCCGATCGGCGCCCAGCGGCGCATCACCAGCTTGGTCGACCGGTACCAGAACAGCTGCTCGACGGGCTTGTGCACCGGCTCGGGCCGCCGAAATGCCCGGCGCATCAGCCGGCGCACGTCGAACGCGTCCAGCCGAGGGCCCAGCAGCACGATCGCGGCCGGGGTGATGACGATCGAGGCGGTCGCGACGAAGGCCACGGTCGCCACGCCGGCGTAGGCGAACGACTTGAGGAAGTACATCGGGAACGCCACGGTCGCCGACATCGACAACGCCACGGTGACGGCTGAGAACAAGACGGTGCGCCCGGAGGTGGCCATCGTGCGGATCAGCGCTTGCTCCCTGTCGCTGCCCTCGGCCAACTCGTCGCGGTAGCGGCTGACGATCAGCAGGGTGTAGTCGATCGCCAGCGCCAGGCCCAACGCCGTGCTCAGGTTCAGCGCGAAGATCGACACCTCGGTGGTGAAGGTGATCAGCCGCAGCACCGTCATCGACCCGACGACGGCCAGCGCGCCCAGCGCCATCGGCAACGCCGCCGCCAGCAGTCCGCCGAACACCCAGATCAGGATCAGGAAGCTCAGCGGCAGCGCGATCATCTCCATCACCAGCAGGTCGGCCTGGTTCTGTGTGTTGATCTGGGCGTACTGCATCGCGGCGCCGCCGGCGCGGACGGTGACGCCGTCCCGGTCATGGATCAATTGGTCCGCGACGGTTTGGGCGTTGCTCTGCGCGTAGTTCTCGCCGCCCTTGAGGTTGACCACGAGCAGGCCGGTCTTGCCGTCGCGGCTGACCAGGTCGGCGGCCGCCTGCGGCGGGACGGTCCACGGTGACGAGACGTTGTAGACGAGCGGGGACTTCTGTAGCTGGTTGACCAGGTCGGTGCCCACGCTGCGGGCCTGCTCGCTGCCGGTGCCGCCGGGCGCGGTGACCAGGATCAGCATCTGCTGACCGCTCTGCCCGAACTTGTCGGTCAGCACCTGGATCGCGCGGGCGGACTCCGAGTCCGGGTCCTGAAAACCTCCGGGCGACAGGCTCTTGGCGACGGGGATGCCGAAGACCGCGGCGGCGATGAAGACCAGGACACCGATTGCGATGATGCGGCGCGGCGCCGCGATGGCCACCCGGGCGATCCCCTGCAGCATTTCGAGCCCTTCCGCCGCCGGTGCTGATCGCGCTGGCCGCTGGCGTTTCCGCGTCAACGTAACAAACGCTAGTTTTCACGCGTCAAACAGATTCGCTACTAAGCACGGAGCGCACCGCAAGGACGGTTCAACGCGGCGCTCTAAACCGCGGCGACGGTAAGAGTCCGGCCAGAAAATTGGCCGGCAAGTAAGCAGGTCACGGGCCCGAATGCCGCGATAGACCGCCTACAACCTACCGGCCGGTAAATTGCCACCATTTTCCGAATCGTGACTCAAAGATTCCTTAATGGTGGCCCATACGCTCAGTGTCATGTGGATCGACGACACAAGTGCCGACGTCATCAAGGTTGACTTCGAAGCCCTCTACCACGGCGACGTGCTGGTGGAAGGCGAAACCTCGGAGCAGTTCGACGAACTGCAAGCGGCGAGCTGAGCAACGCCATGAGCATGCTCGCACGGCTGTTGATGGCCGAACCCGCAGTCAGTCGATGGTTCCGTCGATAAGTTCTCTCTCCTTTACGAAAGCCCCCCGCGACGAGCGGGGGGCTTTCGTGTTCAGGGGTCTCAGCGGGGCGCCATGCGGATGGCGCCGTCGAGGCGGATGACCTCGCCGTTGAGCATCGGGTTCTCGACGATGTGCACCGCGAGCGCGCCGTATTCGTCGGGATCGCCCAGCCGCGCCGGGTGCGGCACCTGCTTGCCGAGCGAGGCCTGCGCCTCCTCGGGCAGCGAGCCCAGCAGCGGCGTCTTGAACAGCCCGGGCGCGATGGTCACCACGCGGATCAGTTCGCGCGACAGGTCGCGGGCGATCGGCAGCGTCATGCCGACCACGCCGCCCTTGGACGCCGAGTAGGCGGCCTGGCCGATCTGGCCCTCGAACGCCGCCACCGAGGCGGTGTTGATGATCACGCCCCGCTCCTCACCGATCGGCTCGGTCTTGGCGATGCGCTCGGCGGCCAGCCGCAGCACGTTGAACGTGCCGATCAGGTTGACGCCGACCACCTTCTTGAAGGCGTCCAGGGGGAACGGGCCGTCCTTGGACAGCGTCTTGATGGCGTTGCCGATGCCCGCGCAGTTGACGTTGATGCGCAGCGGACCCATCGACTCGGCGGTGTCCAGCGCCTTGCCAACGGCGGCCTCATCGGTGACGTCGGCCTGCACGAAACGCGCGCGTTCGCCGAGCTCCTGGACCGCCTCTTCGCCGCGCAGGTCGATCACCACGACCTGCGCCCCGGCGTCGAGCAGCCGCTTGGTGGTGGCCAGGCCCAGTCCTGAGGCGCCTCCGGTGACGACGGCGACGGCGTCCTTGATCTTCATGCGAGTCCTTTCCCTACGAGTCCAGCCAACCAGTTGGTTGGCGACTATACCCAGTCGGCCAGCACCGCTTGGACGTCGGGCAGCGGGGCCGCCGGCGGGCGGGGCACGTCCGGGGTGGAGCGGGAAAACCGCGGTGCGGGCAACGGCTGCGGGCTGCCGTCCACCTCGTAGAAGGTGTTCCGCTCGGTGATGTGCGGCTCGGTGTGCACCTCCCCGAACGCCAGCACCGGGGTCACGCAGGCGTCGGAATCGGCGAACACCTTGGCCCAGTGGTCGCGGTCGTGGCCGGCGAACGCCGCCGTCAGCGCCGCGCGCAGCTCGGGCCAGCGGCTGACGTCGTTCTGCGCCGGCAGGTTCGCCGCGTCCAGGCCCAGCCCCGCCAGCATGGCGGCGTAGAACTGCGGCTCGATGGCGCCGACGGCGACGTAGCGTCCGTCGGCGCACTCGTAGGTGTCGTAGTAGGGCGCGCCGCCGTCGAGCATGTTGGTGCCGCGCACGTCGGACCACATGCCCAGCGAGCGCATCGACCACATCATCTGGATCAGCATGCTCGAGCCGTCGACCATCGCGGCGTCGACGACCTGACCCTTGCCGGACTTCTGCCGCTCCCACAACGCGGACAAGATCCCGACCAACAGGAACATCGAGCCGCCGCCGAAGTCGCCGACCAGGTTTAGCGGTGGCACCGGCCGCTCGTCCGCCCGGCCGATGGCATGCAGGATCCCGTTGAGCGAGATGTAGTTGATGTCGTGGCCCGCCTGCTGGCTGCGCGGGCCGGATTGTCCCCAGCCGGTCATCCGGGCGTAGATCAGCCGCTCGTTGACCTCGGCGCACTGCTCGGGGCCGAGCCCCAACCGCTCGGTGACGCCCGGCCGGAAGCCCTCGATCAACACGTCGGCCTTGGCGACGAGCTTCAGCACGACGGCGCGTCCCTCGTCGGACTTCAGGTCGACGGCCACCACGCGCCGGTTGCGCAGCATGGCGTCCTTGGCCACACCACCGGGACCGGTTGACGGCCGATCGATGCGCACCACGTCGGCGCCCAGATCCCCCAGGATCATCCCCGCGTGCGGGCCCGGCCCGATCCCGGCCAACTCGACGACCCGAAGCCCCTTCAGCGGTCCAGCCACGATCTACCGACCTTTCGTCTGCTCTGACGCCCGTTGTTGTTGGCATCTTCGCAGCCGGGTTCGACGGGCGCGCAGCCCGGTCACTTAGGGTGAGCCCATGCCCCAATCCGCGATCGACACACTGGCGCCCGTCGCAGGCCTTTCCGTCACACTGTCCGACGGCGTGCTGTCGGTGACCATCGACCGGCCGGACAGCCTCAATTCCCTGACCGTGCCGGTGATTACCGGCATCGCCGACGCGATGGAGCGCGCGGCGACCGACCCCGAAGTCAGGGTCGTGCGCCTGGGCGGTGCCGGCCGGGGGTTTTGTTCCGGGGCCGGCATCAGCGCCGACGACGTGTCCGAGACCGGGGTCCAGCCGGACGAGATCGTGCTGGAGATCAACCGCCTGATCCGGGCGATCGCGGCCGTGCCGCACCCCGTGGTGGCCGCGGTCCAGGGACCGGCGGCCGGCGTGGGTGTTTCCCTGGCGCTCGCCTGTGACGTCGTATTGGCTTCGGAGAGCGCGTTTTTCATGCTCGCCTTCACCAAGATCGGGCTGATGCCGGATGGTGGCGCGTCCGCGCTGATCGCCGCCGCCGTAGGGCGCATCCGGGCGATGCACATGGCGTTGCTGCCCGAACGCCTACCGGCCGCCGAGGCGCTGTCCTGGGGCCTGGTCAGCGCGGTCTATTCGGCCGACGAGTTCGAGGCGGAGGTGGACAAGGTGATCGCGCGGCTGTTGGCGGGCCCCGCGGTGGCGTTCGGCAAGACGAAGCTCGCCATCAACGCGGCCACGCTCGCCCAGCTGGATCCGGCCCTGCAGCGCGAATACGGGGGGCAGGCCGTGCTGCTGCGCTCGCATGACTTCGTCGAGGGCACAACCGCTTTCCAGCAGCGCCGCACGCCGGACTTCACCGATCGCTGACGCCATCGCGCTTACGGGTGGCCCAAGCCGGTAATCCTCCCCCGCGTCGGGTCCGAATAATTGGAAGACGACGAACGGAGATCCCATGGCTGGACAGCTGCGCTGTCTCGTGACCGGGGCGACCGGCTACATCGGCGCCCGGCTGGCGCCGCGACTGCTGGACGAAGGTCACCAGGTGCGCGCCTTGGCCCGCAACCCGGCCAAGTTGGAGGACGTGCCGTGGCGGCAACAGGCCGAGGTCGCGCGCGGCGATCTGGGTGACGTCGATTCCCTCATCGCGGCGTTCGACGGGATCGACGTCGTCTACTACCTGGTCCACTCGATGGGCACGTCGAAGGATTTCGCCGACGAGGAAGCCCGGGCGGTCGGCAACGTGGTGACGGCGGCGCGGCGCGCCGGGGTGCGGCGCGTCGTCTACCTGAGCGGGCTGCATCCCGAGGGCGGCAAGCTCTCGCCGCATCTCGAGTCGCGGGCGGCGGTGGGCGAGGCGCTGATCGCCTCGGGCATCGAAACCGTCGTGCTGCAGGCGGGGGTCGTGGTCGGCTCGGGATCGGCTTCGTTCGAGATGATTCGGCACCTCACCGACCGGTTGCCGGTGATGACCACCCCGAAATGGGTGCACAACAAGATTCAGCCGATCGCGGTGCGCGACGTGCTCTACTACCTGGTCGCCGCGGCCACGGCGCCGGTCCCGTCATCGCGCACCTGGGACATCGGCGGACCCGACGTGCTCGAGTA
>NZ_LZJN01000144.1 GCF_001667735.1 Mycobacterium sp. E183 | reverse complement strand
AGCCCTCCCCGCGCCGGAATACAGCGATGCCAGCCGATTTCGCGCCCCGGTCACTGCGGTGGAGGAGGTGCTGGCCGGCGCCTTCGCACAGGTTCTCGGTCTCGAACGGGTCGGGATCGACGAGTCGTTCTTCGACTTGGGCGGCGATTCACTGTCGGCCAGCACCTCCTCCACCGCAGTGACCGGGGCGCGAAATCGGCTGGCATCGCTGTATTCCGGCGCGGGGAGGGCTCGCGTGTCGAGTTTGCCGTTGACCGTCAGCGGCAACGCAGCCATCACCACGACCGCGGACGGCACCATGAAGCCGGGCAGCCGACCGGCCAGCGCGGCGCGCGCGTCGGCCGCGTCGATCGTGCCGGTGACGTAGCCGACCAGGCGCGGGGCGCCGGGTTGGTCTTCGCGGGTGATCACCGCGGCCTGATCCACACCGTCCAGCGCGGCCAATGCGGCGCGGACTTCGCCGAGTTCTATGCGGTATCCACGAATTTTGACCTGCTCGTCGGCGCGGCCCACATAGTGCAGTTGCCCGCTCGTGTCCCAGCGCACCAGATCCCCGGTGCGGTACATGCGCCCTCCGGGCGACCCGAACGGGCAGGCGACAAACCGCGACGCGGATAGGCCGGCCCGCCGCCAATACCCGACGGCCACGCCGCGGCCCGCGATATACAGCTCGCCAACGACATCGGCGGGAACCGGACGTAACCATTCGTCGAGGACGAACGCCGCCGCCCCGGACACCGGCGCGCCGATCGGCGGCACGCCCGAGTCCGGCGTCAACGGCGCACTTCTGGTCGCGCACACGGTGGTCTCGGTCGGGCCGTAGCCGTTGACCATAAGCCGTCCCGGTGCCCATCGATCCACGACCTCGGCCGGACACGCTTCGCCGGCCACCAGTAGCGTTGTCGCTCCCAAGTTTTCGGCGGGTAGCGCTGCCAGGGCCGAGGGGGTTTGGCTCAGCATCTCTACCCGCTCGTCGATGAGCAACGCGCGGAAGTCGTCGGGCGAGCCGGCCACCCCTTCGGGCACCACCACCAGCCGGCCCCCGAACAGCAACGCACTCCAGATCTCTTCGACAGAGGCGTCGAAGGCCAACGAATGCCACTGCGCCCAAACCAGTCCGGAAGGGTTGAGCGATCGCAGGAGCTGAGTCACGTTGTGGTGGGTGACGGCGACGCCCTTCGGAACACCGGTGGTCCCGGAGGTGTAGATGAGGTAGGCAATGTCGTCGGGTGCGGGCGGAGGCAATGCGGCACCGGGTTGAGTGGCTACGTCGGGGTGCGCGATGTCGACGACGGTCGGCTCGCATCCGTCGAGCCGCGGCCGCAGTTCCGCAGTCGTCACGACGGCGATCGGGGTGGCGTCGGTGAGCATGAACTCGATCCGCGCATCAGGCAGACCCGGATCGATCGGCAGATACGCCGCCCCGGTCTTGAGCACCGCGAGCATCGCGATGACGGCGTCGGGCGAACGGGCGAGCAGCAGAGCCACACGTTGCCCGCGGCCCGCGCCCCGACCGATCAGGAAACGGGCCAGTCGATTAGCGGCCTCGTCGAGTTCCCGGTAGGTCATCGAACGGCCTTCGAAGGTCAACGCCACCGCCGCCGGCGCTCGCGAAACCTGATCGACGAACAGCTCCGGAATCGACGCGGGCTCGGGTGCCCGCTGGGTCAGCACCGCCCGGTTGCCCCACCCATCAAGCCGCGCGTGCTCGTCGGCGCCCCATGGGTCGATCGACAGCAGCCGACGTTCGGGGTCGCCGGCCATCGCGGCCAGCACCCGCAGCAACCGTTCGGCCAGGTCTGCGACGGCGAAGCCCGCAAACAGCTCCCCGGCACCCTCGGTGCCGAACAGCAGTTGGTCACCGGCTGCGGAGAAGAACAACCCGAAGCCATCGGCGAGACCGGAATTGGTGTATGACGCCGAGGCCGCCACGCCGCCGAAGTCCAAGGCGAGCACAGCGGGAAGGAAGTTGACGCTCACCCGCTGGGCGAACTGCCGGGGGTCGCCGGAGCGTGCCTTGCGTTCCAGTGCCCGCACGGGAAAGCGCTGATGTTGCAACGCTTCACGTATTCGCGCATCGACGTGGCGGCAGAAGTCACCCACCGTGGCATCCGGCGAGAGTTTCAAAACCAGCGGAACGACGCCGGAGACCATGCCGGGAAGCGTCTTCGATTCCGGGGTGACCCGCCTGCTCACCGGGAAGTCGAGCACCACCTCCGAACCGTTGTGACTCCAGGCTCGCACCAACAGGGCGCACGCGGCGGTGATGACCGATGACCGCGGCATTTCCCAGGCGTGGGACAACTCTTCGACTCGGCGAATGACCGCGGGATCCAGCTGGACCGGCGCCGAGGAACGATATGGACCGCGCTCACCGGCACCCCGCCGCAACCACCGATCCGGTCCGTCGTCGGATGGCAGATTCTTCGACCAGTACGCCTGATCCTCGAGGTAGTCTGCCGACGCTTCGTACTCCGATTCGCATGCGACCAGGTCCGCCAGCGAGCCGAAGAATGGGGACGGCATGGGCGCGCCCGAGATGACTGCGGAGTAGATGGTCGCGATCCGATGGCCGACGAGGGCAATGCCCGACGCGTCGGCGACGATGTGGTGACAGCAAGTGAACCAATAGAATTCGTTGACGCCCGTCTGGAAGAGCGCGAACCTGAACAGCGGTCCGGTGAAGGGCATGGGCGTGCGCTGAATCGACGCCGCGATCTCCTGGGCCTTCCGCACGGGATGATCCGAGCCGCGCAGGTCGTGGAAGGCGAGGTCAACCTCCGGGTCGTCAATCGACTGCTGCAGGACCTGGCCGTCATCCGAAAAGAATGACGTCCGAACGGGTTCGGCCTCCCGAAGCGCCCGGCGGATCGCCCACTCGAGGGGCTTGCGCTCCACGCGTCCTTCGATTTTGACGAAGAGGCCAAGTTGCCAATCGGTGCGGGACCGGCCCGTTTCCTGTGCTAGCCAGATGTCGAGCTGTCCCCGTGTCAAGGGGAGCGCGCGCTCGTCAAATTGCATCCATCACCCCCCGGAATCAGGCGACTTCCGCGGGTGCCAGTTTTTCGCACAACAGCCCCGCCAGAACACGGATCGTGATGGTCGAGATGTCGGCGGACGGGATTTGAACCCCCGTTTCGGTTTCGATGCGAGTACGTAGTTCGAGCGCACCGAGTGAGTCGAGGCCGTATCCGGACAGCGGCCGATCCGGATCCACGCTGCGACGCAGAATCAAGCTGACTTGATCGGAGATCAGTCGCCGCAGCGAGGCCGGCCACTCGTCCATGGGCAGCTCGTTGAGCTCGGCGCGGAGTTTGCTTGTGCCCGTTGCGTCGCCGACGGGGCGAAACGCCTCGGTGAACGGGCTGCGCTCGGTCAACAGCTTCAACCACGGTGCGCCCGTGATCGGCGCGTAGCCGGTGTAGGCGCGGTCGTGACGCAGCAGCGCATCGAACGCGTACGCGCCCTCCTCGGGCCCGATCGCCATGCCCGAGCTGTCCGCCAGGGCGGTGGCGCGCCCGATCCGGGCCCAGGGACCCCAGCCGATGGTGATAGCCGGCAGGCCCTGAGCCCGCATCCAGTGGGTGAAGGCGTCCAGCCAGCTGTTGGCCGCGGCGTAGGCGCCCTGGCCGGGAGAGCCCACCAGGGCGGCGGCCGACGAAAACGAGCAATACCAGTCCAACGGCTGGTCGAGCGTGGCGGTGTGGAGGTGCCACGCGCCGTGAACCTTTGGGCTCCAATCCCGCTCGACGAGTTCTGCGGTGATGTTGACCAGGGTGGCGTCGTCTACCACCGCGGCCGCGTGCAGCACACCCCGCACCGGGAGGCCGGTGGCGGTCGCGGTGGCAACCAATCGGCGCGCGGTGCCGGGTTCCGCGACGTCACCGCACTCCACCGTGACGTCGGCGCCGCTTGCCCTGATGCGCTCGACCGTTTCGATGGCATCGGGCGTCGGCTGCGAACGTGAACACAGCACGATGCGCCCGCAGCCCGCCGCCGCCATCTTCTCCGCCAAGAACAGACCAAGGCCCCCGAGGCCCCCAGTGATGAGGTAGGCGCCGTCGCGGCGGAAGACCCGGGCCTGCGCCGGCGGCACCGGCACACGTCGGACACCGCTTCTCGGTATGTCGAACACGACGTTGCCGGTCTGTCCGCCGCCCGCCATGAGACGAATCGCTGTGTCCGCGTTCGCAAGCGAGTAGTGCGTGGTGTCGGGCATCGGTAGGGCGCCGTCGGCGATCAACCGGTACACAGTGCTCAGCAGGGTGCGCACGCGATCCGGTTCGCTCGCCGACAGCAGCGCCATGTCCACGGTGTGGAATGCGATATTGTTTGCGGGGATTGGTCCCAGCCGGGCTTCCCGATGGCTGATGTCGATGAATCGGCCACCCGGCGCCAGCAATTCGAGCCCGGACCGTTGGGTGACGCCGGAGCCCGAGTTGACCACGATGTCCAAGCCGTGGCCGCCGGTGTCGCGACGGATCAGGTCGGCGAAGTCCGTGCTGTGCGAGTCGTAGACGTATCCGATCCCGCTGTCCCGCAGAAGTTGTCGGTGCGTCTCGTTGTCGGCGGTGGCGAATATGTCGGCACCCGCAGCGCGAGCCATCTCAATCGCCGCTTGCCCTACCCCTCCGGCCGCGGAGTGGATCAAGACGCGATCACCGGCCTTGACGTGGGCCAGCTCATGCAAGGCGTGATACGCGGTGGTGTGCGTGGTGGACACCGCGGCGGCCTGGCCGTCGGAAAGCCCCGCCGGCAGGGCGACCGCCAGCCGCGCATCGCACGTGACGAAGGAACCCCAAGAGCCGCCGCCGCACAACCCTCCGACTCGATCGCCGACCGTATGGTCCGCGACGCCTGCTCCGACCGCCGTCACCGTCCCGGCGAAATCGGTGCCCAGGCCCCGGAGCGTGTCCTGGCCCAGCGCGGCCAGCACGTCGGGGTCGGTGAGGCCGGCGGCGCTGACCGCGATCTCGATTTCCCCGGGTCCCGGTGAACGCCGTTCGTGGAGAACGAGTTCCATCGACTCAAGGTCACCGGGTATACGGACCTGCAGGCGAATCCCGTCACGCCCCGGGTCGGCGATGGTGGTTCGTCGCTCTTCTGGGCACAGCGGAGTGGGGGACAACCGCGCGACATACCAGGTGTCCTGGCGCCACGCGGTCTCGTCCTCCTCGGAGCCGCCGAGCAGTTGCCGGGCCAGCTGCTCGGGGTCGGTGCTTTGGTCCATATCGATCTGGGTGACCCGCAGGTGCGGATTCTCGGTGCCGATCACCCGCACCAAACCCCGCAGCCCAGCCTGCTCCAGGTCCGGCACGTCGCCGGCGACCACGGCCTGGGCGCTGCGGGTAACGACATAGAGCCGCGGAAGTTCGCCCGGGAAGTCCGGCAGATCGCGGGTGACGCGAATCAGATGTTGCACGGACTCACAACCCAGGCGGGGGGATTGGTCCGCGGCGCCGCCGTTTCCGGATCCCGTCAGGACCACCATTCCGCTGAATCCGCCCGCACGCAGATGGTCTCGAAGCTGTTGCGCCGTCGCGTCGTGGTCGGCGTGCGGTGGCCAGCACATCGTGATGCACTGCGCACCAGATGCTTTCAGCGCGTCGGTCAACGCGGCGCCCAAGTCACCGGCGGTGGTGATCAGCAGCCACGTTCCGGCGGCGGCATACTGGGCGTCAGGTAGCTCCCGGTGCCGCCAGTCGATCGTCAGCAGCCGTTGGGCCAGCAGCCGGTCGGCGTGGCCGTTGTCGGTTGCCTCGGTGCCCAGCCGCAGCCCCCGCACCGAGAGAAGGGTCGTTCCATGCTCATCGAGGATGTCGAGATCGGCCTCGACGCCAGCCGTATCCGCCTTGGTCACCCGGGTGTAGCAGTAGCGGGCGCCGCGCGCGGCGCCGTCGAGGCGGAGTGCTCGGATCCCCAACGGCAACGCCAGCGCATCGTCGTCGAGGTCACGCACCAGCGGGTGAGCGGCGATGGACTGGAAGCACGCATCCAGTAGCGCCGGGTGGAACCCGTAAGCATCTTGCTGCGAACGGATTTCACCGGGCAGTGCGACCTCGGCGAGGACCGTATCGGGAGACTCGTCGCCGGTACGCAAGGCGACCAGCCCGCTGAACGCCCGGCCATACTGAACACCTCGCCGGTCCAGGCGGCGGCGCACCTCGGCGCCGTCCTCGCGGTGCGGGTGGGCGGCCAGCAGCGCGGACGTGTTCCGCGCGGGCGCCTGCTGCCCCGTCGCGGCGCGAAGGACCGCCGTCGCGTGCCTCCCCTGTTCCTCGGTCTCCACCACGAACTCAGCGGCATTCGGTGACGACGCCGCCGCCCAGGTACTGACCGTGGTCTGCTGATCCAGCAGCAGTGCCCGGTCGAAGCGCAGATCATGGACCTCGGCGCCGTCGCCGAGCATGACGCGCGCGGCGCTCAGCGCCATCTCGCAGTACGCCGCCGCCGGCAGGACCGGAACATTCCGGATTCGGTGATCACCCAGCCAGGGCTGGGTGGAGGTTCCCGCCTCGGCCTGCCAGACGTGGCGTTCCGGTTCTTCCAACAAACGCACGTGGGCACCCAACAGTGGATGGACCGAAATGCTGCGACCGTGCGTCGGCGATCCGTGATCACCGCGGCGCAACAACAGGGGCCGGTGGGCCCAGGTCGGCAGCGGCGCGTCCACCAGCCGGCCATCGGGGTAGAGCAACGAGAAGTCCACCGCGGCACCCGCGCTGTGCAGGTCGGCTACGAAACTGTCCAGCCCGGATGGCAGCGCTTGGCCGCGGCGCATGACGGCCAGGGCGGCCAGCGGCATGTCGAGACTGCGGGCGGTCTGCTCGATCGCATGGGTGAGCAGCGGGTGCGGCGCCAGTTCCGCGAAGACCCGGTAACCCTCTTCCAGGGCGGCCCGTACCGCCGGTGCAAACCGCACCATCTGGCGGAGGTTTTGCACCCAGTAGTCGGCATCGCACACCGGCCGCTCACGCGCGTCGTACAGGGTGGCCGAGTAGAAGGGGATATCCGGCGGCATCGGACGGAGGTCGGTGAGTGCGTCCGCCAGGTCGTCGAGGATCGGATCGACCTGCGGGGAGTGTGACGCAACGTCGACGGCGATCTCGCGGGCCAGCACATCTTGCAGCTCCCAGGCCGCGACCAGATCGCGAACGGTTTGGGTGGCGCCGCCGATCACCGTGGACTGCGGCGAGGCGACCACCGCCACCACCGCGTCGTCGACGCCGCGGGTGATGAACTCCGAAAGCACCTGCTGTGCAGGCAGTTCCACCGACGCCATCGCGCCGGATCCGGCGATGCCGGACATCAGCCGCGAGCGCCGGCAAATGACGCGCACCCCGTCGTCCAGCGATAGGGCTCCGGCGACGACGGCCGCGGCGACCTCACCGAGGGAATGTCCGATCACCGCGCCCGGGCGCGCCCCGTACGAGCGCAAGGTGGCGGCGAGCGCGACCTGCATGGTGAACAGGGTCGGTTGTATCCGGTCGATACCGGTCACGGTCTGCGCCGCGGTCATCGCCTCGGTCACCGAAAACCCGGCCTCGTGCGCGATCAACGGCTCGGCCTCGGCGACGGTTGCGGCGAAAACCGGTTCGGTGGCCAGCAATTCGGCGCCCATCTGGGCCCACTGCGATCCCTGGCCGGAGAACACCCACACCGGCCCCCTGTCGTCGTGCCCGATCGCGGCCGGGCACGGACCGTCGCCGGCGGCCACATCTCGCAGGGCCGCAATCAGTTCCGGACGGTTGCCCGCAATGACGGCGCTACGTACCGGGCGGTGCGCGCGCCGGCGCGCCAGGGTGTACGCCAGATCCGGTAATTGCACATCCTCGTGTGCCGCCACCCAGTCGGCCAGCCTGCCCGCGGTGCGGCGCAGCTCGTCGGCGGAGCTGGATGACAGCGGGAACATCAGAGAATCGGCCGGCGCCGAATCCACCGAAACAGCTTGCACTGCAGCGGGTTCAGGTGCCTGCTCGACGATCGCGTGAGCGTTGGTGCCCGATAGCCCGTACGACGACACCGCCGCCCGCCGGGGCTGACCGCCGTCGCGGGGCCACGGCGAAACCGTCTGTGGCACAAAGAGTTGGGTCTTGATGGCGGCCAGCGGATCGGGCAGCTTGGTGAAATGCAGATTCCGGGGCACCACGCCGTGTTGCAGGGCAAGGATGGTTTTCATCAGGCCCAGCGCACCGGCGGCCGCCTGGGCATGCCCGAGATTGGTTTTCACCGCGCCCAGCGCGCAGGGACCCTCGATGCCATAGACCTCGGTCAGGCCGGCGTATTCGATCGGGTCGCCGATCGGCGTGCCGGTGCCGTGAGCCTCCACCATGCCGATGCTGGCGGCGGCGACGCCGGCGGCGGCCAACGCCGCCCGATACACCGCGGTCTGTGCCGCGGCCGACGGGGTGGCGATGTTGACGGTGTGGCCGTCTTGGTTGGCCGCGGTGCCGCGGATGACCGCCAGAATTCGGTCGCCGTCGCGCAGCGCGTCGCCTAATCGCTTGAGTAGCAACACGACACAGCCTTCGGAGGACGCGAATCCGTCCGCCTCGACGTCGAACGCATGACATCTCCCGGTGGGAGACAGCATGCCTTCCGCGGAGCCCGCGACGAACTTGCGCGGATCGAGGATCACGGTTGCGCCGCCCGCCAGGGCGAGGTCGCTTTCACCGTCACCGAGGCTGCGACAGGCCAGGTGCACCGCGGTCAGACCGGACGAACAAGCGGTGTCCACCGTGACCGCCGGGCCGTGCACGCCCAACGCGTACGCGATGCGGCCGGACGCCAAACTGAAGCTGCTGCCGGAGAATCCGTACGGCCCCTCCACGGCGTGCGCGTCGGCGGCCAGCAGTTGGTAGTCGCCGTGGGTCAGACCCACGAACACGCCCGTGCGCGACTCGGCCATGGTCTCTGGGGTGAGGCCGGCGTGTTCCATGGCCTCCCATGAGGTTTCCAGCAGCAGCCGGTGCTGGGGGTCGATCGCGGTGGCTTCGCGCTCGTTGATCCCGAAGAACTCGCAATCGAAACCGGCGACGTCGTCGAGGAATCCGCCCCACTTCGTCACCGAGCGGCCCGGCACTCCCGGCTGGGGGTCGTAATATTCGTCGGCGTCCCACCGGTCCGGGGGCACCTCGGTGACCAGGTCATCCCCGCGCAGCAGCGCCTCCCACAACCGTTCGGGAGAGTCGATGCCCCCCGGCAGGCGGCAGGCCATGCCGATAACAGCAGTGGAAGTGAAACCCGATGTCTCCACGGCCGTCCACCCTCTTCTTATCCGACGGGGCGGTGAGTGCGTACGAATCCTGATCGTTCGGCGGCCTCGACCATCGGCTGCGGTGCTTTGCTGAATTGACGCCCAAGCAAATGAGGGCCGGCTGTGGAGCCCGCGGTGACCCCGAGTCCGCACCCCACATCCGTGCGGGAACGCCCCGGAGTCGCGACGGGTGGAGACGTGCAGCGCGGATGGCCGCGCTTCCTGCCGGTCGACAGTTGGCTGAAACCTCGGCGAACGCCGGTCAGAAGCCGTCGCGCGCCGGTCGTCGGCCGCGACAAACAAGTTGTCGTTGTCGTTGTCGACGGATTGATCATCGGTTCTCCCACACCGCAAGTCGACATGCGTAAAACAGACCCTACAGAAGGTCACCTCCGCGCGCGCCGCGTTGAGGCAAATTCTTCTGGGTGACGAGTGAGTTAGCCCGGAGTTAAGCCGCGATTGGTCAGGCGGCCCGGGTTCGAAGCGTCGCCGTCGGGGAAGGGCCGGCTTGCGGGCCTAGCGCGCCTGGCCCTGAGAGGCCAGGAAACCCGCGACGCCGCGGACCATCGCGTCGGCGTATTTCTGCCTGCCCTCGGCCGACTCCATCAGCGCCGAGTCCGCGGGGTTCTTCATGTTGCCGCACTCGACCAGGATCGACGGGTACTGCGCCAGGTTCAGCCCGGCCAAATCCGAGCGCCCGTACAACCCGCTCTGGCCGATGTAGTTGGCGGGCGGGATGCCGGAGGCCTGCATCTGGTCGCGCATGATCCTGGCGTACTGCACCGACGGCCCGGCCTGCACCTGGTTCAGCGGCGGGGCCGAGTAGTTGACGTGGAATCCGCGGCCCGATGCGGGGCCGCCGTCGGCGTGGATGCTCAGGACCGCGTTGGGATGCAACGCGTTGGCCATGTTGGCGCGCTCGTCGACGCAGGGTCCCAGCCCGGTGTCGTTGCCGCGGGCCATCGCGGTCCGCACGCCCAGGGCGTTCAACTCCGCACGAACCCGCAGCGCCGTGTCCCAGGTGAAGGTGTGCTCCTGATAACCGCTGTTGGTCGACGTTCCGCTCGCCTGGCAGTCCTTGGTACCGCCGCGACCGGTGGGGACCTGACGGCTGATGGACGCGTCGTTGGAGCCGTTGTGGCCGGGGTCGATGAAGACAACCATGCCGGCGATGTTGGACGGGACCGCCCATGCGGCCGGGGTCGCGGTCGGGGTGATCGCCGCCGAAGCGGCAACCAGCGCACCGATGACCATCCTGATGCCGACACGCCTGCTCACTCGTAGGTCCACGGCGCAAAGGTAGCTTCGCGCGGTCTACGCTGGGTGTTTCGAATCGCCGGACACACGCAGGCGAAACCAACTCGAGACCAAGATGCGAGGGGACTGTCATGCAACCCGGAGGCGACATGTCGGCGCTGCTGGCCCAGGCGCAGCAGATGCAGCAGAAGTTGATGGAGGCCCAGCAACAGCTCGCCAACGCCGAGATACACGGGCAGGCCGGCGGTGGCTTGGTCAGGGTGACGGTGAAGGGCAGCGGCGAGGTGGTCGCGGTGCAGATCGATCCCAAGGTGGTCGACCCCGGCGACGTCGAGACGCTGCAGGACTTGATCGTCGGCGCCATGGCCGACGCCTCCACGCAGGTCACCCGGATGGCGCAGGAGCGGCTGGGGGCGCTGGCCGGCGGTTTCGGCGGGCCGCCGCCGGGACAGCCGCCGGCGCAGGCGCCGGAGCTGTAGATCGTCGAACATGTTTGAAGGACCGGTCCAGGATTTGATCGACGAGCTCGGCAAGCTGCCGGGCATCGGGCCCAAGAGCGCCCAGCGCATCGCCTTCCACCTGCTGTCGGTCGAACCGCCGGATATCGATCGGCTGACCGCGGCGCTGGGCAAGGTGCGCGACGGCGTGCGGTTCTGTGCGGTGTGCGGCAACGTCTCCGACAACGAGCGGTGCCGAATCTGTTCGGACCCTCGTCGGGACGGCTCGCTGGTGTGCGTCGTCGAGGAACCCAAGGATGTGCAGGCCGTCGAGCGCACCCGCGAATTCCGCGGCCGCTACCACGTGCTGGGCGGCGCGCTGGATCCGTTGTCCGGGGTGGGGCCCGAGCAGTTGCGGATCCGCGAACTGCTGAGCCGGATCGGGGAGCGGGTCGACGACGTCGACATCAGCGAGGTGATCATCGCCACCGACCCGAACACCGAGGGCGAGGCCACCGCCACTTACCTGGTCCGGATGCTGCGCGACATCCCGGGGCTGATCGTGACGCGGATCGCGTCCGGGCTGCCGATGGGC
This sequence comes from Mycobacterium sp. E183, assembly GCF_001667735.1. Classification (GTDB taxonomy): domain Bacteria; phylum Actinomycetota; class Actinomycetes; order Mycobacteriales; family Mycobacteriaceae; genus Mycobacterium. The sequence goes on along the minus strand of NZ_LZJN01000144.1, from coordinate 34,680 downwards.
GGGGACCTGGAGTTCGCCGACGAACTGACGCTGGGCCGGGCGCTCGCCGGCCGCCGGGCGATGGTCTGAGACGGCTCAGGTCTTGGTCAATCGGAACGGCCGGGTGACCGTCGAGCCTGGACCGCCACACCCGTCTGACGTGGTCGTCCGGCCCTCACCGGCAAGCGACACGGCGTCGAAGCTGTAGTCGACGGTTGCCGGAACCGTTGTTCCATTCGCGCACGGTGCCTGCGTCGCGCCGCTGTGGGTCCAGCGTCCGTTCGCGAGGTCGAACTCCCAGCTGATGACGAACGTCCCGCCGTCCTGCGAGGTCGCCAGCGTGCAGTCCGATCCGCAGGGGGCGAAAAGCCATGTGGTCGTCTTGTCACTGTCGGTATAGAGCACCGTGTATCGACCGCTCGGCACCTCGGGCGTCGCGTGCGCCGGCACCGGTGTGATCAATGCGGCCGCGACTAGCAGGGCACTGCCGCTCGCCAAACCCCGCCGCCCGCTTCTCGCGATGTCATTCCGCATGTCAGCGCACCGCCAACCGCTCCCGGCGCAACAACTCCACCTCGGGCAGCTTCAGCGGCGCCAGCTCGCCCACCACCTTGCCCAACAGCAGGTCCGCTAGCTCGGGGTTGCGGGCCAGGCACGGGCCGTGCATGTAGGTGGCCACGACGCTGCCCTGCACCGCTCCGTCGAAGCCGTCGCCCGCCCGATTGCCCGCGCCCTTGGCCACCGCGCCCAGCGGCGATGCGGCGGGGCCCAGAACGGTGCCGCCCCGGTGGTTCTCGAAACCGGTGAGCCGCTGGGTCAGCCCGGGCAACAGCGGCTTGCTGATCAATTCGCCGATGGTGCGGGCCTGCTGCGGCGAGGTGGTCGCGTCGAGCATCCCCACGCCGTCGACCCGTTCCCCCGCCGACGTCTCGTACCACTGGCCGAGCACCTGCACGGCGGCGCAGATCGCCAGCACGGGCGCGCCGCGCTCCGCGGCGCGCTGCAACCCGGGATGCTTGATCAGGTGCTTGGTGGCCAACCGCTGCGCGTAGTCCTCCGCCCCGCCCAGCGTGTAGAGGTCCAGTGAGTCCGGCACCGGGTCGGCCAGCGTGATCTCGACGATCTCCGCGGCGATGCCCCGCAACCGCAGGCGCTGGCGCAGCACCAGCGCGTTGCCGCCGTCGCCGTAGGTGCCCATCACGTCGGGCAGCACCAGCCCGATCCGCACGGTCGAATCAGCCATGGCGCGCCAACGCACGTTGCAGCTGGAGGAAGGCGGTGTAGTTCGCGACGACCTCGACCCGCCCCGGCGGGCAGGACGCGATGGCCGCCACGGTGTCGTGCACCAGGGTGTGGTCGACGCCCGCGTAGCCGAGGCGCACCGCGAGGTCGGTGCCCCGCTCCCCGGCGGCCACGACGGCGGTGTGCTCGAAGTGCTCGAAGCGGACGTCCCACAGCCAGGACAGGTCTTCGCCATCGGGCACCTGCCCGTTGACCGAGATGACGACCCCGGCCGCCTGCTTGTCCACCATCGACAGCGCCTCCTGCCAGCCGGCCGGGTTCTTGGCCAGCAGGATCCGCGCCTCGTGGTCGCCGACGCGGACGGTCCGGTAGCGCCCGGCGACCTCGTCGACGCCCGACACGGCCGCCACCGCCTTCGCGGGTTCCGCGCCCAGCGCGACGGCGGCGGCGACGGCCTGGGCGGCGTTTCCGCGATTCACCGCGCCCGGCAGCGCCAACCGCATCGGCAGGGCCAGCCCGTCGGGCCCGTAGAGGGTGTGGTCGTCGAACCACCACTGCGGGCTGGGCCGCTTGAAGTCGACGCCGGTGGAATACCAATGCCCCTTGTCGCGGACGATCACCTCGCCGCTGCGCGGGCAGCTGACCGAGTCGTTGGCCCACGAGCCGCCCGCGGCCACCCACACCACGTTCGGGCTGTCGTAGGCCGCCGACGTCATGAGCACGTCGTCACAGTTGGCGACGACGACCGCGTTGGGATGCCGGGCCAACCCGGCCCGCAGGGTGCGTTCGATGACGTTGATCTCGCCGACCCGGTCCAGCTGGTCGCGCGACAGGTTGAGCAGCACGACTACGGCGGGCTCGACGGCATCGGAGACGTGCGGCACGTGCATCTCGTCGACTTCCAGGGCCGCCAGCGGCGCCTCGCGGTTCGCCGCCAGCGCGGCCACCAGCCCGGCGTCCATGTTGGCGCCTTCGGCGTTGGTGGCCACCGAACCCAGCGTGCCCAGCGCGGCGGCGGTCATCCGGGTGGTGGTCGACTTGCCGTTGGTGCCGGTGACGACGACGGTACGTCGTCCGGCCGCCAGCTGACGCAGGACCGAGCGGTCCAGGGACATCGCGATCAGGCCACCGATCATCGCTCCCGCGCCGCGTCCGGTCACCCGCGAGGCCCAGCGCGCGCTCGCTCCCGCGGCGAGGGCCAGGCGTGCACGGGTGGTAACCACCCGGGCAGTTTAAGGGCGATCGCAAGCGCGGCGCAGAGCGCCGGGTGCTGCGGGTCGCCCTTATCCAATAAGGGCGATCGCAAGCGCGGTGCAGAGCGCCGGGTGCTGCGGGTCGCCCTTACCGAATTCAGCGACCGACACGGCAGCGAAGCGACCCGGTGATGTCGGTCCGACGTGCCATCCTGTCGACATGAACCGGGTGTCCTGGGGGCGGCCGGCCAGCGAGCCGGACGGGGGTTGGGCCGTCATCGACGTCGAGACGTCGGGATTTCGGCCCGGGCAGGCGCGGGTCATCAGCCTTGCGGTGCTGGGCCTCGACGCCGACGGACGCGTGGAGCAATCCGTCGTCAGCCTGCTCAACCCTGGCGTGGACCCCGGGCCAACCCACGTGCACGGCCTGACGGCGGCCATGCTGGAAGACCAGCCGCAGTTCGCCGACGTCGTCGACGACGTGGTCAAGGTGCTGGACGGTCGCACGCTGGTGGCCCACAACGTCGCGTTCGACTACGCGTTCCTGGCCGCGGAAGCCGAGCTCGCCGAGACCGAACTGCCAATCGACTCCGTCATGTGCACCGTGGAGCTGGCCCGGCGGTTGGACCTCGGCATCGACAACCTGCGCTTGGAGACCCTCGCGGCGCACTGGGGCGTCACGCAGGAACGGCCGCACGACGCCTTCGACGACGCGCTGGTCCTGACCGGTGTGCTGGCGTCGGCGCTCAGGCGTGCGCGCGAGCGCGACATCTGGCTGCCGGTGCATCCGGTGACCCGGCGACGGTGGCCGAACGGCCGCGTCACCCACGACGAGCTGCGCCCGTTGAAGGTGCTGGCCTCGCGGATGCCCTGCCCGTATCTCAATCCCGGGCTGTACGTGTCCGGGCGGCCGCTGGTGCAGGGCATGCGGGTGGCCCTGGCGGCCGAGGTCGGCCGCACCCACGAGGAACTGGTCGAACGCATCCTGCACGCCGGGCTGGCCTATACCGACGCCGTCGACGGCGAGACTTCGCTGGTGGTCTGCAATGACCCCGCCCCGGATCAGGGCAAGGGCTACCTGGCCAAGCAGCTCGGGGTGCCGGTGGTCTCCGACGCGCAGTTCATGGACTCCATCCGCGCGGTCGTGGGCGGCACCAGCATGGAGGAGTTCACCGACACCACCGCGGTGGACCAGCAGCTCGCATTGTTCTGACGCTCGACCTGCTGCGCTGACGGGACGCTTAACAGGCGGACGCCAGGGAATTCAGCCCTAACTCCCAGCAATGCCTCGGCCGTTGAGCACGCCGACGGCGCGCGGAGTTGTTACGATTCAGCGGATCACCGCAGGACGCGAATCGTGTCCTGCGAGTTGCGTTCTGGGGAATCTGTCGAGAGTTGATGCATCGATCGGATCGGTGAGGAATTCTTTGTAGTGAGTGGACGGTTAGCCGACTTCAACGTCGATCGGCGGTTAATTCCAATCACGGGCATCGCGATAGTCATCGGCGCCCTGTCAGCACTGGTGGCCTGGTGTCTGTTGAAGCTCATCGGTTTGGTCACTAATCTTGTTTTTTATCAACGTATTTCGGATGCTCTGGTGTCGCCGGCGGCAAACCACCATCCGTGGTGGCTGATTCTGGGTGCGCCGATAGCCGGCGGTTTGGTCATCGGCCTGATGGCGCGGTACGGATCCGATCAGGTACGTGGTCACGGCATGCCTGAGACCATCGAAGTGATTCTCACCGGCAGCAGCCGCGTCGAGCCCAAAGTTGCTGTGCTCAAGCCGATCTCGGCGGCCGTCAGCATCGGTACCGGCGGCCCGTTCGGCGCGGAGGGGCCGATCGTGATGACCGGCGGGGCCATGGGTTCCGTTGTCGCTCAATTCCTGCATCTGACCGCAGACGAGCGAAAGATCCTGCTGGCCTCCGGCGCCGCCGGGGGCATCGCGGCCACCTTTAACGCACCACTGGCATCCATCCTGCTGGCCGTCGAATTGCTGCTCTTCGAATGGCGGCCGCGGAGCATGGTCCCCGTCGCGAGCGCGGTAGCGATGGCCACCGTGGTGCGCTTGTTCATCCTGGGCACCGCGCCGGTATTCCCGGTCGAGGCGCATGTAGCTGAAATCCATTGGTCCATCGACGCTTTGGCGGTATGCGTCGGACTGGCCGGCGCTGCGCTCGCCATCTCGGTGACGCACCTGGTCTACTGGGCCGAAAACACCTTCCCGCGCCTACCCATTCACTGGATGTGGTGGCCGGCGATCGGCGGTCTGATCATCGGCGCGGGCGGACTGATTGAACCGCGCGCTCTCGGGGTCGGTTACAACGTGATCGATGCACTTCTCACCGGGCGCGCCGGACTGTCGCTGATCGTGGGCATCCTCGTGGTGAAAACCGCGATCTGGGCGCTGTCGCTGGGTTCGGGAACATCGGGCGGTGTATTCGCCCCCGTGTTCATGATCGGCAGCGCGCTCGGAGCCTTCATCGGGCACTGGTTTCCGCACGTGTATCCGGGATTCTGGGCGATGCTGGGCCTGGCCGCCGTCGTTTGCGGCATCATGCGGGCTCCCCTGGCGGCCATCATGTTCACCCTCGAGCTCACTCGCGCGTGGCCGGCGATGCTGCCGGTGGTCATCGCCACGATCACCGCCTACGCGATATCCGCGTTGCTGCTCGCCCGCTCGGTGCTCACCGAGAAGATTGCACGCAGCGGAATGCATCTGACGCGTGATTACACGACCGACCCGCTGGAGGCGTTCCTGGTCGCCGAAGTGATGCGCTCCGGGCCGCCACCCGCCCCGGCGGGTGGCACGGTGGGCAGCAAGGCCACGCTGCGGCATGCCGCGAATGTCTTCGCGGAATCGGATGGCCGCCCGCTGCGGGTGGTATCGCCGGACGGTTCCGATCAGGGCCACTTGTTGATGAAGGACTTGCTGACCGCCCGGCTGCACGATCTCACCGAGGACACGGAACGGACGAGGCATCTCGTGCCGTATTTTCCCAAGCCGCCGCGAAGCATCGTTCGCCGGTGGGCCCGCGACGGTGATCGACGCGACGAGCGTGCGAGTTGAACCGGGACGAGCCCAACTCCGTCGCCGCGGCCTCGACGCCGAGCGTTACTTCCGGGACGCGCGGTTGACCGCCGACACGACGGCGCGCAACGACGCGGTGGTGATCGACGGCGCGATGCCGACGCCCCAGACGGAGCGGCCGTTCACCGACGCCTCCACGTATGCCGCCGCCTGCGCGTCGTCGCCGGCGCTCATCGCGTGCTCGGAGTAATCGAGGACCGCGACGTCGAAGCCGACACCGCCGAGCGCGTGGACGAAGGCCGCGAGCGGGCCGTTGCCCACGCCGCTGATCTCGGTCTCCACGCCGTTGACCTTGACGGTCGCGGCGACCGTGGTGGTGCCGCTGTCTTCCTCCGACGCCTCGACGCGCTGTTTCATCCGCTCCAGCGGCCACACCGGGGCGAGGTACTCCTCGGAGAACACGTCCCACATCTCCTTCGGGGAGACCTCCCCGCCCTCGCCCTCGGTGATCTTCTGGATCGCCTGGGAGAACTCGATCTGCAGCCGCCGCGGCAGGGCCAGGCCGTGGTCGGACTTCATGATGTAGGCCACACCGCCCTTGCCGGACTGCGAGTTGACCCGGATCACCGCTTCGTAGGTGCGCCCGACGTCTTTGGGGTCGATCGGCAGATACGGGACCTGCCAGAGCATGTCCTCGACGTCGGTGTCCGCGGCGTCGGCGTCGACCTTCATCTGGTCCAGGCCCTTGTTGATCGCATCCTGATGGCTGCCGGAGAACGCGGTGTAGACCAGGTCCCCGCCGTAGGGGTGACGCTCGTGGACGGGAAGCTGGTTGCAGTATTCGACCGTGCGGCGGATCTCGTCGATGTTGGAGAAGTCGATCTGGGGGTCGACGCCGCGGGAGAACAGGTTGAGCCCCAGCGTCACCAGGCACACGTTGCCGGTGCGTTCGCCGTTGCCGAATAGGCAGCCCTCGATCCGGTCGGCGCCCGCCGCGAAGCCCAATTCCGCTGCGGCGACAGCCGTCCCGCGGTCATTGTGCGGGTGCAGGCTCAGGATGACGGATTCCCGATTGGCCAGGTTGCGGCTCATCCACTCGATCGAGTCGGCGTAGACGTTGGGAGTGGCCATCTCGACCGTGGCGGGCAGGTTGAAGATGATGGGGTTCTCCGGTGTCGGCGCGATGATCTCGCCGACGGCGTCACACACCTGCCTGGCGTATTCGAGCTCGGTTCCGGTGTAGGACTCCGGCGAATATTCGAAACGCCATTGCGTGCCAGGGTATTTGGCGGCCTCCTCGACGCACTTGCGGGCGCCGTCGGTCGCGATCGCCTGCACCGCGGCCCGGTCGGCGCGAAAAACCACGCGGCGCTGCAGGATCGACGTCGAATTGTAGAAGTGCACGATGACCCGCGACGCGCCCTCGCACGCCAGGAACGTGCGCTCGATGAGCTCGGGACGGCACTGCGTCAGCACCTGGATGGTGACGTCGTCCGGGATGGCGCCGTCGGTGATGATCTCGCGGACGAAGTCGAAATCGGTTTGGCTGGCCGACGGGAAGCCGACCTCGATCTCCTTGTATCCCATGCGAACCAGCAGATCGAACATGCGGCGCTTGCGGGTCGGGCTCATCGGGTCGATCAGCGCCTGGTTGCCGTCGCGTAGGTCCACCGCGCACCACAGCGGGGCGCGGTCGATGACGCGGTCGGGCCAGGTGCGGTCGGCCAGGCGGATGGGCTCGACTTCCTCGGCGAAGGATCGGTACCGGTTGACCGGCATCGCCGAACCACGCTGCGGATTCCAGGCGGGCTGTCCGGGGCCCGGCGGGCCCGCGGGTTTGACGATCGATCGGGCTGACGTATAGGCGTCGGGATTGGAAGTCACGGTAGTTGCTCCGGGGGTGTCAGAAGGAACCTCAGACCGGCGCATCGCGAACACCCGCGACGGGAAGCCGGTCTGGATCAGACCCCGTCGCGGCGTCCGAGGAGGAGCACCCGCTGCACGCCCTGCACTCTACCGCGATTGGCGCCCGGGAGGAAAATCGTCGAAAATCATGCCAAAACCGCAGGCTGCGGTGGTCGGCATCGGGGCGTAAACCGTTATGTGCAGCCACGTATTCTGTTGTGGACTTAAATCGTGCCCAAGGGCGGGAAGATTGCGGGAAACATAACGTGGCGCTGGTCGTGCAAAAGTACGGCGGATCATCGGTGGCCGACGCCGATCGGATCCGCCGTGTCGCCGAACGCATCGTCGCGACCAAGAAGCAGGGGAACGACGTCGTCGTCGTGGTCTCCGCCATGGGCGACACCACCGACGACCTGATGGATCTGGCCCAGCAGGTCTGCCCGGCCCCGCCGCCGCGGGAACTCGACATGCTGCTGACCGCCGGCGAACGCATCTCCAACGCGCTGGTGGCCATGGCGATCGAATCGCTGGGCGCGGAGGCGCGCTCGTTCACCGGCTCGCAGGCCGGGGTCATCACCACCGGCACCCACGGCAACGCGAAGATCATCGAGGTCACCCCCGGGCGGCTGCAGGCCGCGCTCGACGAGGGCCGCATCGTGCTGGTCGCCGGCTTCCAGGGCGTCAGCCAGGACACCCGGGACGTCACCACACTGGGGCGCGGCGGTTCGGACACCACGGCGGTGGCCCTGGCCGCGGCCCTGCACGCCGACGTCTGCGAGATCTACACCGACGTCGACGGCATCTTCACCGCGGACCCGCGGATCGTGCACAACGCGCGCCGGCTGGACAAGGTGACCTTCGAGGAGATGCTCGAGATGGCGGCCTGCGGCGCGAAGGTGCTGATGCTGCGCTGCGTGGAATACGCCCGCCGCTACAACATTCCGGTGCACGTCCGCTCGTCCTACTCGGACAAGCCCGGCACCGTCGTCGTCGGATCGATCAAGGACATAGCCATGGAAGACCCAATCCTGACCGGAGTCGCGCACGACCGCAGCGAGGCCAAGGTGACCGTCGTCGGCATCCCCGACATCCCCGGCTACGCGGCTCGGGTCTTCCGGGCGGTCGCCGACGCCGACGTGAACATCGACATGGTGCTGCAGAACGTCTCCAAGGTGGAGGACGGCAAGACCGACATCACCTTCACCTGCTCGCGCGACAGCGGGCCCACGGCGGTGGCCAAGCTGGACGCGCTCAAGGACGAGATCGGCTTCACCCAGCTGCTCTACGACGACCACATCGGCAAGGTGTCGCTGATCGGCGCGGGCATGCGCAGCCACCCCGGCGTCACCGCGACCTTCTGTGAGGCCCTGGCCGCCGTCGGCGTCAACATCGAGCTGATTTCCACCTCGGAGATCCGCATCTCGGTCCTGTGCCGCGACACCGAACTAGACAAGGCCGTCGTGGCGTTGCATGAGGCGTTCGGGCTTGGCGGGGACGAGAAGGCGACGGTGTATGCGGGGACGGGCAGGTAGATATGGGCGCGAATAGCGTGTCAATAGGCGTTGTGGGCGCCACCGGCCAGGTCGGCCAGGTGATGCGTAGGTTGCTCGACGAGCGGGACTTCCCCGCGACGTCGGTGCGGTTCTTCGCCTCGGCCCGCTCGCAGGGCCGCAAGCTGGAATTCCGCGGCCAGGAGATCGAGGTCGAGGACGCCGCGACCGCGGACCCGAGCGGCCTGGACATCGCGCTGTTCTCCGCCGGCAAGACGATGTCGCTGGTGCAGGCGCCGCGCTTCGCCGCGGCCGGGGTGACCGTGATCGACAACTCGTCGGCCTGGCGCAAGGACCCCGACGTGCCGCTGGTGGTGTCGGAGGTCAACTTCGACAGGGACGCCCACCGTCGACCCAAGGGCATCATCGCCAACCCGAACTGCACCACGATGGCCGCGATGCCGGTGCTCAAGGTGCTGCACGACGAAGCCCAGCTGGTGCGCCTGGTGGTGTCGAGCTACCAGGCGGTGTCCGGCAGCGGGCTGGCCGGGGTGGAGGAGCTGGCCACGCAGGCCCGCGCGGTCATCGACGGCGCCGAGCAGCTCGTGCACGACGGGGCAGCGATCGAGTTCCCCGCGCCCAAGACCTACGTCGCGCCGATCGCGTTCAACGTCGTGCCGCTGGCCGGCTCGCTGGTCGATGACGGCTCCGGCGAGACCGACGAGGACCAGAAGCTGCGGCACGAGAGCCGCAAGATCCTCGGCATCCCGGAGCTGGCGGTGAGCGGAACCTGCGTGCGGGTACCGGTTTTCACCGGGCACTCGCTGTCGATCAACGCCGAATTCGCCCGGCCGCTGTCGCCCGAGCGGGCCCGGCAGCTGCTCGACGGCGCGCCCGGGGTGAAGGTGGTCGACGTGCCGACGCCGTTGGCGGCCGCGGGCGTCGACGAGTCGTTGGTCGGCCGCATCCGGCACGACCCCGGCGTGCCCGACGGGCGCGGCCTGGCCCTGTTCGTGTCGGGGGACAACCTGCGCAAGGGGGCGGCGCTGAACACCATCCAGATCGCCGAGTTGCTGGCCGCCCAGTTGTGAGAAGCGGGTGAGCACCGCCCATACCCGACTGATCGCGCGGTGCTCGCTTGCATTGGCTTTGATTGCCCCGCAAGGAGTTTGGCTCGCCCACGCCGATCCGCCGGCGCCCGCGCCCGAGCCCATCGTGCAGCCGCTGGCGCCCGGCCAGGTGGTGCGGATCGGCCCGACCGCCGGCACCGGCACGCCCACCGGGGACTACGGCATCGGCGCGACCGACCTCTGTGAGTTCGTGGAGTTCCCCGCCGAACTGTTGCAGGTCTGCGGCGACAGCTTCGCCGGCCAGGGCGTCGGGTTCGGTGGTTGGTACGCGCCGGTGGCGCTGCATGTGGACGCCGCCTCGGTCGACGATCCGGCCGGCGTGCGCTACACCGGCGTCACCGGCGTCAGCAAACCGCTGCTGGCCGATCCGACCCCGCCGGGTGCCTCGCAGCTGCCGGCCGGGGTGGTGCAGATCAACCGGCGCAACTACGTGATGGTGACGACGACGAAAAACCTGGAACCGCAAAGCTCCCGGCTCGTGACGGCCGAGCCCGCGCGGGCCGGGTGGCAGACCATCCCCGGGTCGCGCCGGCCCGCGTCCTACCAGGGCGGCTCGCAGACGCAGATCAGCGGCTACTACGACCCCATTCCCACCGCGGACTCGCCGACCGGCTGGGTGTACATCGTGGCCGACAGCTTCACCCGCCGGAACCCCGTCGTGCTCTACCGGGCCACCCCGCAATCGTTCACCGACCGGTCCCGGTGGCAGGGGTGGGCGGCCGGGCCGGGCGGCGGCTGGGGCAAGCCGCCCACGCCGCTGTGGCCGGAAGCGGTGGGCGAGTTGTGCGTCCGGCAAATCGACGGAAAGGCGGTGCTGTCCTACTTCAACGCCGTCACGGGCAACATGGAGGTCCGCGTCGCCGACGACCCGACCGCCCTGGGCGACGCGCCGGTCACCACGGTGGTGCAGCACGACGAGTGGCCCGATCCGGCGGAGAGCCTGCCGCCCCCGTATGACAACCGGCTCGCGCAACCGTACGGCGGTTACATCTCGCCCGGTTCCACACTCGACGAGCTGCGAATCTTCGTGAGCCAGTGGGACACTCGCGCGCGTGTGGCCGCGCCCTACCGGGTGATCCAGTTCGCGGTCAACCCGCTCAAACCCTGATCAGAGGCCATATTTCAGACCTAAGTCCGCAGTGCGTCCGAAGTAGATCGGTGTCCGGCGTGCGCCGGGGAGGGTTTGGGACCTGGGGGTTTGTTTTCGTTGCGGACCGTGAAACATCTATGGCGTGACTAGCGAAGCGTTGTTCGGCGGCGGCCGTATGTTCCAGCCCGGCAACATGCTGGCCAATTACTTAGGAGAGGTGACTCGAGCAGTTGCTGACCATCTGCATCGTTGGAACCCGGACGAACTCCTGAACGTCGCGGTCGGTGATGTCGTCGACTACTTGGTCGACATGGGCTCAGTCGATTGCCCCGAGCTGCTCACCGACGAGATGTACCAACTCGAGCCGACGGAGATCGAGCAGAAATACAAGGACTGGGATGAGATCCGGACGCGCCGCGTGGTCCGGCTTGAATTCGTCGTGCCGTTCGTGGGACCACGGGTCATATTTTCATTGCAGGCCGACCATTTCTCACCCGTTCCTCCGCAGGTGTTGCAGCTTCGAGATCACGAGATTCGATTGGCAGTAGACGGTCCCTTGCCCGACGGTGCGGCAATTCGGTCCGCGGTCGAGGCCCGAATCCGAGAAATCGAGCGCAACTTGGCGTGGTCTCGACAGCAGATCGACGTGCACAATCGGATGATTCGTGAACAAGTCCCGACCATGGTGGAGCGGCGGCGCGATGAGTTATTGGCAACGCGCGAGCTTCAAGCCGATGTGGGCTTCCCGGTTCACCATCGTGCTGATGCTGACCGGTTTGCGGCTCCCGTCAGGCGGAAGGCCGTCACCCCGCGCCGGCCTGAACCTTCGGGTGCGCGTGCGCGGTTCAAACCGGAACCTGCTTTGGCTGAAGCGGACTTTCAGGATGCGTTGCGCGTACTTGCAAATCAGCGAAATGCGCTGGAGCGGTCGCCTTCTGTGGTCACGAAGCTCAACGAAGAAGAGATTCGTGACATTCTTCTCGTGGGCTTGAATTCGCAGTTCGAGGGCGGAGCTGGCGGCGAGTTATTCAACGGTGAAGGCAAGACCGACATACTGATACGGGTGGATGACCGCAACATTTTCATCGGCGAGTGCAAGGTGTGGTCGGGGCCGAAGACGATGGATGATGCGCTCGACCAGCTGTTCCGCTACCTGGTGTGGAGGGATACCAAAGCCGCAATCTTGCTGTTCATTCGGAGGCAGGACGTTACGGCGATCATCGACAAGGCAATCGCCAAGATCGAGGCACACCCCAATTACAAGCGCAGCCGTCCGCGGGTCGACGGGGATGAGCATTTCGAGTTCACGATGCACGCCGAAGACGATCCCGGCCGCGAGATCCGGTTGGTACTTCTGCCTTTCGCCTTCCGCGCTGTCGAGCGGTAGGGCGAAGATCCCGTTGGGAGAGGCGTCAGGTGCCCGCGGCGCGGCTGAGTGCTGACAGCTTTTCTGCAGGAAAGGGCGGGGTGAATAGCATTGGACTCATGGTCTCTGAAAAGCCTCATGAGCAAAACCCGGCGAACCCTGACGATCACGACGGCGCTTATCTTTTTGATGAGGGTTTCTTGTACGCGGACGAGCCCAACCGCGCGATATGTACTTACTGCCGGACCCGGGTGGTCTTGGGCGAGCAGCGGGTTGTCGGTGAAATGCGCGCAGCCGACCATCGGCATGGCTTGTCTGGAGGCCCTTCGTGCACCAAAGAGAATCCGAACCCGGAAGCCGGAAAGCACGCCTGACGTCGTGCGGAATAGGCTAGGCGCCGTGGCCGCCAGCCCAACAGATCCGCAGCTCCGCTGTAGCCCTGAACGTTGAGGCTTCCGTCCACAGTAAAGCAGGAACAGCCCGTTAGCCGCCAACAGCATCAAGACCCCTGACCTGCGTCGACTATTGCTATCAATTTCCGTCTATCTTGCCAAAAAGCGAGAAACGGGTTCGCGGTCAACGCACTCAAACCGGGGTAGGGCACGTTAGGTTGGCGGTACAGCGGCGCTCGGCGAGCCGGATTCGGCGTCGTTCACACTGCCTCCATGGAATTCATCAGCGCCGACCCGGTCCTCGCAGTGCACGATCTGGACGGGACCGCTGAGTGGTTTCGGTCGGTGCTCGGCTGCGACATCACCGAACCGGATCCTGGAAATTGGACGTTTTGCGCCGCGGGGTCCGTGACGTTCCGGCTCGGTCGATGCCCCGACGCCCTGCCGGCTGCCCGGCTGGGCGACCACAGCTACCTCGCGTACCTCACGGTGGACGGTGTCGACGCCTTCTACCGCCGCGCCGTCGCGCAGCACGCCGACGTCATCGAAGCTCCCACGACCGAACCGTGGGGCAGGCGCGAGATGGGCCTGCGATCTCCAGAAGGGCACCGGTTCATGCTGTCCGAACTGGTTGATGGCACCCCGGACGAGTGACGCCGAGAAAGGCGTCTTGGCAGATGGGCGGCGTTTTCATCCTCATAGCTGCTACATAAGTGACGCATAGCCGCAACTATTGTTAACGGCTTCATCATTTGTCTCATGAGTGAAACATCTGAAACCCCCACCACGCGGTCGTCGACCGCAACTGCCCCGGCGGCCGCCGCGGCAGCGACAGCCCCCTACCGGGCGGCACGCGTCTTCCACCTCGCCGCCTGGGTCGCCATCGTCGCCGGGATCGTGTTCATCGTCGCGGTCATCTTCTTCACCGGCTTCATCCTCGGCCACCGCGGCGGCCACCACGGCCATCACCACCACAAGCACCACGCGGCGTTCATGCACCCCCACCGCATGGGCGGCCCGGGCGGTCCGGGTGCCCAGCAGGGTGGACCGGCCGGCATCCAGCAGGGCGGACCCGGGGCGGCGACGCCCGGCGCCCCCGGCCCGAGCCAGATCCCGACGTCGGTCGCCCCGTCCCGCACGCCGTAGCCCAACCTCACTGAACAACCAGCAGCCCGGTGCTCGCGAGAGCGCCGGGCTGCGCGTCGTCTCGCCACCGGCGACCGGCCGCCCCGTGTCGATTCACAGCAAGTTTTCCGCGGCGGACCTGTTAAGCGCGTGAGGGCCTGGGCATATTGGAAGGCATGACCGAGACACCCGGACCGACGCCACCGCCGACTCCCGCCGCCACCACCGCACCCGCGCCTCCACCCGCGGAGCGCGTGAAGCCGCCGGCGCTCTACACGGCCGCGGCGTGGGTGGTCATCGTGGCCGGCGTCGTCTTCATCATCTCGACTGTCTTCTTCGTCGGCGCGTTCGTGTACGGCTACTACCACCACTGCCACCATCACCACGGCCCGATGTTCAGACCGGGCGGCGGCCCCGGACCGGGCAACGGGCCGTGGGGCCCCGGTCCGAGCGGCCAGTGGGGCTACGGCGGGCCGGGGTTGATCGTGCCCATGCCGCCCGCCGGCCCGGGTGGACCCGGCGGACCCGGCCTAAGCGGCCCCGGCCAGCCGCCGGCGAGTGCTGTCAGCCCGACCCCCGCCCTGCCGGCACCACGCCCGTAACTACCGGTGCGATCTTGATGCGGTCCAGAGAAAGCGCATAGTTATTGGCGCGCAGGGGTATTCGTCGCCAATATCCAAGGGCAGCCCAGCAAAGAGGAGATAGCGACATGACGGAGCGTTTCACCACCAATGACGCCGGCATCGCTGCGCCCAGCGACGACCAGTCGTTGACGATCGGTCCCGACGGCCCGATCCTGCTGCAGGACCATTACCTGATCGAGCAGATGGCCCAATTCAACCGGGAACGCATCCCGGAGCGGCAGCCGCACGCGAAGGGCGGCGGAGCCTTCGGCACCTTCGAGGTCACCAACGACGTCAGTAAATACACGAGGGCCGCGGTCTTCCAGCCGGGCACCAAGACCGAGATGCTGGCCCGGTTCTCCACCGTCGCCGGTGAGCGCGGCAGCCCGGACACCTGGCGGGACCCGCGCGGCTTCGCGCTGAAGTTCTACACCAGCGAAGGCAATTTCGACCTGGTCGGCAACAACACCCCGGTCTTCTTCATGCGCGACCCGTTGAAGTTCCAGCACTTCATCCGGTCGCAAAAACGCATGCAGGCAACGAATTTGCGCGACCACAACATGCAGTGGGACTTCTGGACGCTCTCACCGGAGTCCGCGCACCAGGTGACCTGGCTGATGGGCGACCGCGGCATCCCCAAGTCGTGGCGGCAGATGAACGGCTACAGCAGCCACACGTACAGCTGGATCAACGCCGGCGGTGAAATCTTCTGGGTCAAATACCATTTCATCACCGACCAGGGCATCGACTTCCTGGCCCAGGAGGACGCGGACCGGCTGGCAGGCGAGGACGGCGACTACCACCAGCGCGACCTTTACGAGGCAATCGAGGGCGGGAACCATCCCAGCTGGACCCTGAAGATGCAGATCATGCCGTACGAGGAAGCCAGGAATTATCGGTTCAACCCGTTCGACCTGACCAAGGTCTGGCCGCACGGCGACTACCCGTTGATCGACGTCGGCAAGATGACGCTGAACCGCAACGTCACCGATTACCACACCGAGATCGAGCAGGCGGCCTTCGAACCGAACAACACCGTGCCGGGCACCGGGCTGAGCCCGGACAAGATGCTGCAGGCCCGCGGGTTCTCCTACTCCGACGCGCATCGCGCCCGCCTGGGGACCAACTACCGGCAGATTCCCGTGAACACGCCGAAGGTCGAGGTGAACAGCTACTCGAAGGACGGCGCGATGCGGATCAAGAACGTGTCCGACCCCGTGTACGCGCCCAACTCGTACGGTGGCCCGCTCGCCGACCCGGCGCGCGCCGCCGAGGTGCGCTGGCATGCGGACGGCGACATGGTCCGCGCCGCGTACACGCTGCACCCCGAGGACGACGACTGGGGGCAGGCCGGCACCATGGTCCGCGACGTCCTCGACGATGCGGCCCGAGATCGGTTGGCGCACAACATCATCGGTCACGTCTCCAAGGGCGTCAAGGAGCCGGTGCTGTCACGCGTGTTCGAGTACTGGCGCAACGTCGACCCCGACCTCGGCAAGAAGGTCGAAGAGGGCGTGCGCGGCAACGGGGGCTGACCAACACCCCGGCGTCCTGGCATGATCGCTGGAATGACCATGCGGGTTCGCGGCGCCGCGATCGCCATCGGCCTGGCCATCGAGTGCGCGGTCGCGCTTCCCGTTGCGACCGCCCACCCGTCGGAACCGGGAGTGGTGAACTATGCCGTCCTGGGTAAGGGCTCGGTCGGCAACATCGTCGGCGGACCCATGGCCTGGGAGTCGGTCTTCACCCGACCGGTCCAGGGGGATTGGGTCGACATCCCCGTGTGCAACAACTGGGCCGACATCGGGCTGCCCGAGGTGTACGACGACCCCGACCTCGCGTCGTTCAACGGTGCCGTCACGCAGACGGCGGCGAACGACCAGACCCACTTCGTCAAACAGGCCGTCGGGGTGTTCGCCACCAACGATGCCGCCGACCGCGCTTTCCATCGCCTGGTGGACCGGACGGTGGGCTGCTCGGGCCAGACCACCGCGATGCATCTGGACAACGGGGCCACGCAGGTCTGGTCGTTCGACGGCGGGCCGCCGGGCGCGGCCGACGCGAGCTGGACCAAACAAGAAGCCGGTACCGATCGGCGCTGCTTCAATCAAACCAGGCTGCGCGAAAACGTGTTACTGCAGGCCAAGGTCTGCCAGTCTGGCAACGCCGGGCCGGCGGTCAACGTGCTGGCCGGCGCGATGCAGAACGCGCTGGGTCAATGAGCGGGGCGCCGGAGCCGGGTCGGGCAGGCTTGAAAAGTAGCGCGAACGGGAATATGTCAGGGCCATCTGCTAGATGAAGAAGTGGCGGTCACCGTTCCCTTAGTCGGGTACGGGGACAGGTTCGCAGACGCGTGTTCAGGCTTGCTCAGGCCCGAAGGGATAGTGATATGACGTTCGCCGCCATCACTACCGCCGGCTCCGAGCTGGCCGGTGCGGAGATGGCCGATTCCCAAGCCGCCGCGCGTTACATCGCCGACGGCTGCTTGGTGGACGCCCCGCTGGGCCGCGTTGGTCTCGAGATGGAGGGCCACTGCCACGACCCGGCGGACCCGCATCGCAGGCCCGGCTGGGACGAGATCGGCGAGGTGTTGGGGCGCCTGCCCGAGTTGCCGGGCGGCAGCCGGGTCACGGTGGAGCCCGGCGGTGCGGTGGAGCTGTCCGGCCCGCCGGCTGACGGCGTGGTCAGCGCCATCGACGCGATGCGGCGCGATCAGGCCGCGCTGCGGTCGGCGTTCGCCGACGCCGGCCTGGGTCTGGTATTCCTCGGCGCGGACCCGCTGCGGCCACCCAAGCGAATCAACCCGGGCGCGCGTTACCGCGCCATGGAGCAGTTCTTCGCGTCCAGCCGCTCGGGCGACGCGGGCTCGGCGATGATGACGTCCACAGCGTCCATCCAGGTCAACCTCGACGCGGGGCCGCGGGCCGGCTGGGCGGCGCGCGTGCGGCTGGCGCACGCGCTGGGACCCACCATGATCGCGATCGCCGCGAACTCCCCGATGCTGCGCGGCGAGTTCACCGGGTGGGCCTCCACCCGGCAGTGGGTGTGGGGCCAGATGGACGCGGCACGATGCGGGCCGGTCCTGGGCGCCAGCGGCGACGACCCCGGCACCGACTGGGCGCGCTACGCGCTCAAGGCGCCGGTGATGCTGGTACACGCCCCGGACGCCGCCGCGGTCACGCACTGGGTGCCCTTCGCCGACTGGGTGGACGGCCGGGTGTTGCTCGGCGATCGCCGTCCCACCGTCGCCGACCTGGAATACCACCTGACCACCCTGTTCCCGCCGGTGCGCCCAAGGCAGTGGCTGGAGATCCGCTATCTCGACAGCGTGCCGGACGAGTTCTGGCCGGCCGTGGTGTTCACGCTGACGGCCCTGCTCGACGACCCCGTCGCGGCCGAGACAGCGGCCGAGGCAGTCGAACCCGTGGCCACCGCATGGGACACCGCGGCCCGGGTGGGCCTGCGGGACCGGCGGCTGTACGCCGCGGCCAACCAGTGCGTGGCGATCGCCGCCGAGCTGGCGCCGCCCGAGCTCGGCGAGTCGATGCAGCGGCTGGTCGACGCCGTCGAACGGTGCCGATGTCCCGGCGACGACTTCTCCGATCAGGTGATCCAGCACGGCATCGCGCCCACCGTGGCGCGCCTGGCCCAAGGGGGGCTGTGACGTCCGCGGATGAATGCCGGGCGGGTCTCGCCGACGATCTGGCGCGGGCGCGGACGCGAACGTTGCGGCTGGTCGAGTTCGACGACGCCGAACTGTACCGGCAGTACGACCCCCTGATGAGCCCGCTGGTGTGGGACCTCGCGCACATCGGTCAGCAAGAGGAGTTCTGGCTGCTGCGGGCCGGCGACCCCGGTCGGCCGGGCATGTTGCCGCCTGCCGTCGAAGGCCTGTACGACGCCTTCGTGCACTCCCGCGCGAGCCGCGTCGAGCTGCCGCTGCTGTCACCGGATCGCGCGCGGGCTTATTGCCGGACGGTGCGCTCGGCCGCCCTCGACGCCCTCGACGCCCTACCCGAGGATGCCGACAGCTTCCCGTTCGCGTTGGTGATCAGCCACGAGAACCAGCACGACGAAACCATGCTGCAGGCGTTGAACCTCCGCAGCGGCGCCCCGCTGCTGCGCGACACCGCGGCCTTGCCGGCCGGCCGGCCAGGCGTGGCCGGCACCTCGGTGCTGGTGCCCGCCGGCCCGTTCGTGCTGGGCGTCGACGCGGCGAGCGAACCGTATTCGCTGGACAACGAGCGGCCCGCCCACGTCGTCGACGTGCCCTCGTTCCGGATCGGCCGGGTGCCGGTCACCAACGGCGAGTGGCGGCACTTCGTGGAAGACGGCGGATACCGGCAGCCACGCTGGTGGTCGGAGCGCGGTTGGGAGCATCGCCGGCGTGCGGGCCTCACGGCGCCGCAGTTCTGGAGCCCCGACGCGCGGACGCGCACCCGGTTCGGCCACGTCGAAGACATCCCGGCCGACGAACCGGTGCAGCACGTCACCTTCTTCGAGGCCGAGGCCTACGCCGCCTGGGCCGGCGCGCGGCTGCCCACCGAGATCGAATGGGAGAAGGCCTGCGCGTGGGATCCGGCCACCGGCCGTCGGCGCCGCTACCCGTGGGGGTCGCAGCCCCCGTCCGACGCACTGGCCAACCTGGGCGGCGGGGCGTTGCGCCCGGCGCCCGTCGGCGCCTACCCGGCCGGCGCCTCGGCGTACGGGGCCGAGCAGATGCTCGGCGACGTCTGGGAGTGGACCGCGTCCCCGCTGCGGCCCTGGCCCGGCTTCGTCCCGATGATCTACGAGCGCTATTCCCAGCCGTTCTTCGACGGCGACTACCGGGTGCTGCGTGGCGGCTCGTGGGCCGTGGAGCCCAGCATCCTGCGGCCGAGCTTCCGCAACTGGGACCACCCGATCCGGCGCCAGATCTTCTCCGGTGTCCGGTTGGCTTGGGACGCCGAGGATTTCGCCTGATGTGCCGCCACCTCGGTTGGCTCGGGGCCGACGTCACCGTCTCCTCGCTTGTGCTGGACCCCCCGTCGGGCCTGCGGGTGCAGTCGTACGCCCCGCGCCGGCAGAAGCACGGCCTGCTCAACGCCGACGGCTGGGGTGTCGGGTTTTTCGATGTCGCTGCGGAGCGGCAAGTTCCCCGCCGCTGGCGCAGCCCGGCGCCGCTGTGGGGTGACGCGTCGTTCGACTCCGTCGCGCCCGCGCTGCGCAGCCACTGCGTGGTGGCCGCGGTGCGCTCGGCGACGGTCGGGATGCCTATCGACGTCAGCGCGACGGCGCCGTTCACCGACGGCCAATGGCTGTTGTCGCACAACGGAGTTGTCGACCGCGCCGTGTTGCCCCCGACCTCGCGGGCCGAATCGGTCTGTGACAGTGCGCTACTCGCGGCGGCCATCTTCGAGCGCGGCCTCGATGCGCTCGGCGAGACGATCACCGAGATCGCGGCCGCCGACCCGAACGCGCGGCTGAACATCCTTGCCGCCAACGGTTCTCGCCTGCTGGCGACGGCCTGGGGAGACACGCTGTCGATCCTGCGCCGCGCCGATGGTGTCGTCCTGGCCAGCGAGCCCTACGACGACGACCCCGGTTGGGCGGAAGTGCCGGACTGCCACCTCGTCGAGGTCACCGCGACGGGTGTGGCGCTGACCCCGCTGGATCACTCGGAAGGTTATCGATGACGCTGACACTGTCCAACCACCTGGCCGCCGACTCCGCGCACCAGGCGTTGCGCCGTGACGTGTTCGACGGCCTGCAGCGGACGCCGAAGTCGTTGCCGCCCAAGTGGTTCTACGATTCGCTGGGCAGCCATCTGTTCGATCAGATCACGCGGCTGCCCGAGTACTATCCCACCCGCGCCGAGGCCGAGATCTTGCGCGCCCGGTCGGGCGAAGTGGCGGCGGCCAGCGAGGCCGACACCCTGGTGGAGCTCGGCAGTGGAACCTCGGAGAAGACCCGGCTGCTGCTCGACGCGCTGCGCGCCCGCGGATCGTTGCGCAGGTTCGTCCCGTTCGACGTCGACGCCGGCATCCTCTCGACGGCCGCTGCGGCCATCCAACGGGAATACGTGGGCGTCGAAATCAATGCCGTCTGCGGCGATTTCGAGGAACATCTGACCGAGATCCCGACCGGCGGGCGTCGCCTCTTCGTGTTCCTGGGGTCCACGATCGGCAACCTGACGCCAGGGCCGCGCGCGGAGTTCCTCTCGAGCCTGTCCGCCCAGATGCGGCCGGGCGACAGCCTGCTGCTCGGGACGGATCTGATCAAGGACATTCACCGGCTGGTGCGGGCCTATGACGACTCGGCCGGGGTGACCGCGGCGTTCAATCGCAATGTGCTGGCGGTGATCAACCGGCAACTCGACGCCGACTTCGACGTCGAGGCATACCAACACGTGGCGCGCTGGAACGCCGACGAGGAGCGCATCGAGATGTGGTTGCGCGCCGGCCACGCCCAGCGGGTCCGCGTCGACGCGCTCGACCTGACCGTGGATTTCGCGGCCGGCGAGGAGATGCTCACCGAGGTGTCGTGCAAGTTCCGCCCGGACGGGGTGAGCGCCGAATTGACCGGCGTGGGGTTGCGTCCCACCCGATGGTGGACGGACGCCGCGGGTGACTTCGGGTTGTCGCTGGCCGTGAAGTGACGCCCGCGGGTTCGCTGGCTGACCGGTGGCGGGCGGCCCGCCTGCCGGCGGCCGGGCTGCACCTGGACAGCGCGGCGTGTTCGCGCCAAAGCCTTTCCGTGATCGACGCCGCCGCCCAGCACGCGCGCAACGAGTCCGAAGTCGGCGGCTACGTCGCGGCCGAGGCGGCCGCACCCGCGCTCGACGCCGGACGGGTGGCGTTCGCCGCGCTGGCCGGCATGCCCGACGCCGAGGTGGTGTTCACAACGGGCTCCCTGAACGCCCTCGACCTGCTGCTCGGCGCCTGGCCGGCGGGGCGCCGCAAGGTGGCGTGCCTGCCGGGTGAGTACGGCCCCAACCTCGCGCTGCTGGCCGCCCATGGATTCGACCGTCAGCTGCTGCCGACGCTCGGGGATGGCCGGTTGGCGCTCGACGACGCGGCGATGGCGCTGGAGGCCGACCCCCCCGATTTGGTCCACCTGACCGCTGTCGGCAGCCACAGCGGTGTGGTGCAACCGCTGCCAATGGTGGCGCAACTGTGCCGCGAGATGGGGCTGCCGCTCGTGGTCGACGCCGCGCAGGCGCTGGGCCAGGTGGACTGCGCGGTCGGCGCCGACGTGACCTACGCGTCGTCGCGCAAGTGGATCGCCGGGCCGCGCGGGGTCGGGGCCCTCGCGGTGCGCCGGGAGCTGATGGCGGGCCTGCGGCCGCGGCTGGCGGCGCCGGATTGGCTCGCGGGGTCGTTCTCGGTGGCCCAGCAGCTTGAGTTCGGTGAAGCCAATGTCGCGGCGCGCCTAGGATTCTCGCTGGCGTTAGGCGAGCATCTGGCGTACGGGCCGGAGGCGGTGCGCGGGCGGCTGGCCGAGCTGGGCGCCGCGAGCCGCCGGGCGCTGGCCGACGTGCCCGGCTGGGCGGTGGTCGAAGAGGTCGACGAGCCGAGCGCGATCACCACGCTGGCGCCCGTCGACGGCGCCGACCCGCAAGTGGTGCAGTCGTGGCTGCTGGCCGAGCGGCGGATCCTGATCACCTTCGTCGGCGTGCAGCGGGCGCCCCTGCAGCTGGCCGGGCCGGTGCTGAGGCTCTCGCCACACCTCGACACCACGGCCGGCGATCTGGAGACCTTCGCCGAGGCGCTGATCGCCGCGACCGCGGCGACGTCGGCCTGAAAACTAGCCCGCCTTGTGCGCCGTCAGCAGGTAGGCGGGCATCTTGATCCGGCCCCTGTCGTCGCGTTCATGCGGCGGGAATTCGAAGGGAGCATCGGGAATCTCGACGACATTCGACAGGATGTAGGCCGGGCGGATCTCGTCGACCTCCCAGTACTTGCTCACCGCCGCGCGCAATTCGTCCTCGTCGACTTCGTTGGGCTTCGGTTGCATTTCGGCGGGAAAGGCGCCCTTGGCGAACACCAAGACGAACAAGCTGGCGCCCGGCGCGGCCGCGCGGTGGATGGAGCTCAGGTAGCCGTCGCGGCCCTCGACGGGCAGCGAATGAAACAGCGTGGAATCGACGACCGTGGAGAAGCGGCCGTCATAGCCGCTGAACGACGTGATGTCCGCCTGCACGAAGCTGGCGGTCGTCAAGCCCCGCTCCTGGGCGGCCTTGGCGGCGGCCGCGACCGCGGTCGGCGTCAGGTCGACACCGACCACCGTGTAGCCCTGGGCGGCGAGCGCCAACGACAGCTCGGCGACCCCGCAGCCGGCGTCCAGCACGTCGCTGCGAAACCTGCCGGCGGCGACGAGAGCGGCCAGCTCCGGTTGCGGCTCACCGATGTTCCACGGCGGCGGGCCTTCGAAATGGGCCTGCTCGCGGTAGGCGCTGTCCCAGTCCATGACCTGATCGTCGGGCATGGTTTCAACGTACCCCCGCGGTCAGGACTCCCAGGTGTGCACCGGCTCGTTGGCGTGCATGTGCTCGCAGTACCGGCGCAGCATCTCGGCCAGCGCTGCGGGCCGGGTCATACCTGCATCTTCCAGCGTGCGCACGGTGGCCACCTGCCAGCCGGCGCCGTTGCGGCCGGTCCTCGCGCGGCCCTCGATGACCCCCAGGAAGCGATCGCGCACCTCCGCGTCCACGCCCCAGCGGCGCAGCCCATCGTCGGCGATCGGCAGCAACGTGTCGAGCACCAGCGTGGTCGCCGCCACCTCGCCCAGGCCCGGCCACTGCAGCCGGGCGTCGATGCCGTTGCGCGCCGCCTCGAGAAAATTGGCTTGTGCCGCAGTGAAATCCATGCTCGCCCACACGGGATCGGTGTCCTCGGACAGACTGCGCAGCAGTCCGTAGAAGAAGGCCGAATTCGCCAGCATGTCCACCACGGTCGGCCCGGCCGGCAACACCCGATTCTCCAGCCGCAGGTGCGGTCGCCCGTCGACCACGTCGTAGACCGGCCGGTTCCACCGGTACACGGTGCCGCTGTGCAGCCGCATCTCGGACAGCCGCGGTGCCCGCCCGGCGGCCAGCTCGGCGAGCGGATCCTCGTCGGACACCTCGGGCAGCAGGGGAGGGAAGTAGCGGATGTTCTCCTGGTACAGGTCGAGGACCGAGGAGATCCACCGTTCGCCGAACCACACCCGCGGCCGCACCCCCTGGGACTTCAGCTCCTCGGGCCGGGTGTCGGTGGACTGCGTGAACAGCTCGATGCGCGTCTCGGCCCACAACTGGTGGCCGAAGAAGTATGGCGAGTTGGCGCCCAGCGCGAGCTGCGGCCCGGCCACCGCCTGGGCCGCGTTCCAGTTGGCGGCGAATGTCTCCGGCGCGACCTGCAGATGCAATTGGATGCTGGTGCAGGCGGATTCGGGCGCTATCGACACGGCCTGCCAGCTCAGCGGTTCGGGGCCGGAGATGTTGATCGGGATGTCCTCGCCGCGGGCGGTGAAGATCGACTCGTTGAGCGCGGCATACCGGCGCGAGTCGCTCATCCAGCCGGTGGCCAGATGCTCGGGCATCAGCGTGGGCAGGATTCCGATCATCACGATGTGCGCGCCGCCCAGGCCGGCCTTGATCTCGGCGTCGTTCAGGCTGGCCCGCACCCCACCTTCGAGGTCCAGCGCGGTGTGTCCGGGCAGGGCGTGGGGTGGCACGTTGAATTCGATGTTGTAGGCGCCCAATTCCGGCTGGAACGCCGGGTCCCCGATGGCGTCCAGCACATCGCGGTTCGACATCGCCGGCTGATAATCGGCGTCGACCAGGTTGCACTCGATCTCCATGCCGGTGAGCGGCTTGTCGGAGTCGAAGTGCGACTGCGCGAGCATCGTTTCCAGGACGTCCAGGCAAAGTTCAAGCTTGCGCTGGTACTCCCGACGATGTGCGCTGGTGTACGTGGTGCGCTTGACCTCTTCGCCCACACCGCCGATGGAACAGGGTTACCGCCGGTAACGCAAGCAACCCGGCCGCTTGTCGAGTCGGGCAGACCATGATGGACTCCTGACGTGTCCGACTTCGTCGCCGCCATCGACCAGGGAACCACCAGCACCCGCTGCATGATCTTCGATCACGACGGCACCGAGGTCGCTCGGCATCAGCTCGAGCACGAACAGATCCTGCCCCGTGCCGGTTGGGTCGAGCACGACCCGGTGGAGATCTGGGAGCGTACCTCGTCGGTGCTGATGTCGGTGTTGAACCGCGCCAACCTGACCGCCAAAGACATTGCTGCCCTTGGTATCACGAATCAGCGGGAGACCACGCTGGTGTGGAATCGGCGCACCGGGCGGCCCTATTACAACGCCATCGTCTGGCAGGACACCCGCACCGACCGCATCGCTTCGGCGCTGGAACGCGACGGCCACGGCGACGTGATCCGCCGCAAGGCGGGCCTGCCGCCGGCGACGTACTTCGCCGGTGGCAAATTGCAGTGGATCTTGGAGAACGTCGACGGGGTGCGGGAGGCGGCCGAAAGCGGCGACGCGCTGTTCGGCACCCCGGACACCTGGGTGCTGTGGAATCTGACCGGCGGCCCGCGCGGCGGCGTGCACGTGACCGACGTGACCAACGCCAGCCGGACCATGCTGATGGACCTCGAAACCCTCGACTGGGACGACGAGTTGCTGTCATTCTTCGCCATCCCGCGTGCGATGCTGCCGGCGATCGCGCCGTCGTCGTCGCCGCAGCCGTACGGCGTCTCCGCAGCAACCGGGCCCGTCGGTGGCGAGGTGCCGATCACCGGGGTCCTCGGTGACCAGCATGCCGCGATGGTGGGCCAGGTGTGCCTGTCGGAAGGGGAGGCGAAAAACACCTACGGCACCGGAAACTTCTTGTTGCTCAACACCGGCGAGACGATCGTGCGATCGGACAACGGGCTGTTGACCACCGTCTGTTACCAGTTCGGCGACGCCAAACCCGTTTACGCGCTCGAAGGCTCGATCGCGGTCACCGGGGCCGCCGTGCAGTGGCTGCGCGACCAGTTGGGCATCATCAGCGGTGCCGCGCAAAGCGAGTCGTTGGCGCGTCAGGTCACCGACAACGGCGGGGTCTATTTCGTCCCGGCGTTCTCCGGGCTGTTCGCGCCCTATTGGCGATCCGACGCCCGGGGCGCGATCGTGGGGCTGTCGCGGTTCAACACCAACGCGCACCTCGCCCGCGCGACGCTGGAGGCGATCTGCTACCAAAGCCGCGACGTGGTGGACGCGATGGCGGCGGATTCCGGTGTGCGACTTGAGGTTTTGAAGGTGGACGGCGGCATCACCGCCAATGACCTCTGCATGCAGATTCAGGCCGACGTGCTCGGGGTCGACGTGGTGCGGCCGGTGGTGGCCGAAACGACCGCGCTGGGCGCGGCCTATGCGGCGGGTTTGGCGGTGGGGTTCTGGGCCGGTCCGTCCGACCTGCGGGCGAACTGGCACGAAGACAAGCGGTGGACGCCGGCCTGGACCGACGAGCAGCGCGCCGCCGGCTACGCGGGTTGGCGCAAGGCGGTGCAGCGGACCCTGGACTGGGTCGACGTGACCTGATCCAGGGTCCGCTGTGTGCTACGGGCTCAGTCTTCGCCGAGGATGCCGTAGACCTCGCGTCGCGCGTTGTTCAGGATCTCGACGATGCGCTGTTGCTGCTCGGCGGTGGCGGTGTGCGCGGACTGCGCGACCGCGCCGAACAGCTGGCCGACGGCCGCCCGCAGGTTCATGTGACCCGGGTCGGCCCCTTCGGCGATCTCGTCCCACGGCGGGGTCTCCACCTTCTCGGCCGCCGTGCGGCCCTCGTCGGTCAGCTCGAACAGCTTCTTGCTGCCCTCGCTCTCGCTCGCGGTGATCAGGCCCTCGTCGGTCAGCAACTGCAGCGTCGGGTAGACCGAACCGGGGCTGGGCTTCCAGAGTCCGTTACTGCGTTCGGCGATCTGCTGGATCATCTCGTAGCCGTGCATCGGCCGCTCGGCGAGCAGCGCCAGGATGGCCGCGCGGACGTCACCGCGCTTGCCGCGACCGGGGCCGCCGCGCCGCCATCCGCCGCGCCGGCCGCCCGGGCCGAAACCGAAACCCGGACCGAATCCGGGGCCGAAACCCGGGCCGAAGCCCGGACCGAAACCGGGGCCGAAGCCCTGGTCCCCGGCGTGGTCGCGCAGGTGTTCGAAGAATTCGCGCCGGGCTTGGCGCCGGGCGCCGTGCAGGGCGCGCCGTTGGACCGGGCCGGTGCCGAAGCCGAAGCCCTGACCGGCGAACGGTCCGACGGGTGGAGTGAATGGATTGCTCATGTTTGTTGTCCTCATGTTCTCGGGGTAGCGCACCGTCTGTGCGCTTCGAAGTATCACGATATATCGGAAACGATCGCGATGCAACGGTTGCCTTGAAGACGGCCCGAGTGAACCCCGATGACCTGCGGTTCGGCGACCATGCCGGCCGCTGCTCGCGTCGCCCGCCCGGTTTGCGCCCGACGGGCGGCGGGTAGGAACTCTGGGATGAACGCTGATAACTCCAACCTCGCGGTGGGCAGCGGAACCTCCAGCCCGACCGACCCCGCGCGGGGCGGCAGCGGTCCCAGAAGTGGCGGCCGCAACGTATGGCCGTGGGTCAACTGGGCCCTGGCGCTGGCCATGGTGCCCGCCGCCGCCATCGTGATGCTTTTCGCGCTGGGCGCGGTGATGAGTACCGGCGGTTGCTCCGACCGCAGTTGCCCGAACCTGGGCCATGGGGGAATCGATTTCGGGACCGCGTTCTACGGCGCCCCTGCTGTCGCCGTCGTGGTCATCGTCATTTCGCTGTTCACCGCCAAGCGTCGCGGTGGGATCGCGGTTCCCCTGCTCGGCTGGGCGCTGTTGATCGCCGACGTCCTGCTCATGGCGGCAAGCGTCTCCGGCTAGCGCACCCGTCAGCTCGGCGGTGAGAAACCGCCCGGCGCGGGATTCGCCGGCGCCTGGTGCGCGGCGCCCTGGTCCGGCCACGGGACGGCCTGCGGCGGCGGCGCCGGCGGCCAGGCTGACCACGGTGCGGGGACCGCCTGCGGCATCGCGGGACGCAGCCGGGCGAGTTCCCGGCGGTGGCGTTCGGCGAGCACGGCGGCGAGCACCAATTCCGGCGGGGCGCCCGGCGGGGGCGGCGGCGCGATGCAAGACACCACGTCGCCGGCGATGCGGTATGCCATCTGGTGGCGTAGCTGGCGATCGAGTTGCGGTGCACGCGAGAGGAATTGGCGTGCAACCTCGGCTTGGCCCGGGGACAGGCCGGAAAGTTGCAAAGACGAGGCCCACCAGGCGAGCGAAGGCGGCATCACGGGAGGGGGACCCAGGCGGGGCCCGCGTTCGTTCACGACCACGGTGCCGGCGAAGATGTCGCCGATTCGCTTGGCCTTCGGGGACAGGATGCTGCAGATGACGGCCGGACTCCCGAACAGCATCCAGATCTCCACCACCGCCGCCAGTGCCCGAAACAGTGCCTGCCGGAACCGTTCTGGGCCGCCGTCGTCGGACACCACCCGCAGGCCCATCGCGATCTTGCCCACCGACCGTCCGCGCGTTGCCGTTTCGAGCGTCACCGGATAGCCGACGAGCACTAGCACGGTGAAGATGAGCAGCACGGCGGTGCTCAGCGCCG
This sequence comes from Mycobacterium sp. E183, assembly GCF_001667735.1. Classification (GTDB taxonomy): domain Bacteria; phylum Actinomycetota; class Actinomycetes; order Mycobacteriales; family Mycobacteriaceae; genus Mycobacterium. The sequence goes on along the minus strand of NZ_LZJN01000144.1, from coordinate 6,482 downwards.
AGTCGTACTGGGTGAGCGTGGCGGCCCACAACATCAGTCCGAGCAGGTAGCAGACGACCATCACGGCGATATCGATCAGTGCGCTCAACGCCCGCACCGGCAACTGGGCGATCTGCACGTCGAGCACGACCGCGTCGCCGGTCACCACCTCCGACATAACACCGAACGCTACAGGGCGATTAGGCTGCGCAGGGTGGACGTCGACGCATTCGTGCTGGCCCATCGCGGCACCTGGGACCGCCTGGACCGGCTGGTCGGGAAACGACGCTCACTGACCGGCGCCGAAGTCGACGAGCTGGTGGAGCTCTATCAGCGGGTGTCCACCCACCTCTCTACGCTGCGCTCGGCGTCGTCGGACTCGCTGTTGATCGGTCGGCTCTCGAGCCTGGTTGCGCGCGCCCGTTCCGTGGTGACCGGCGCGCATGCTCCGTTGAGCAGTACCTTCGTGCGGTTTTGGGCGGTGTCCTTCCCGGTGGTCGCCTACCGGTCGTGGCGGTGGTGGCTGGGCACCGCCGTGGCGTTCTACGCCGTGGCCGTGGTCATCGCCTTCTGGGTGGCCGGCAATCCGGAGGTGCAGTCGGCCGCCGGAACCCCAAGCGACATCGAACAATTGGTGAACCACGACATCGCGGCCTACTACAGCGAACATCCCGCCGCCGCGTTCGCCCTGCAGATCTGGGTGAACAACTCCTGGGTGTCCGCGCAGTGCATCGCGTCGTCGGTCCTGCTGGGACTGCCGATTCCGTTCGTGCTCTTCCAGAACGCCGCCAACCTGGGACTGATCTCGGGGCTGATGTTCCAGGCCGGCAAGGGCGGCCTGCTGCTCGGGCTGCTGATACCGCACGGGCTGCTCGAGCTCACGGCGGTGTTCCTGGCCGGTGCCGCCGGCATGCGGTTGGGGTGGTCGGTGATCGCGCCCGGCGACCGGCCGCGCGGCCAGGCGCTCGCCGAACAGGGCCGCGCCGTGGTGTCGGTCGCGATCGGGCTGGCCGGCGTGCTGTTGGTCTCGGGGCTGATCGAGGCGCTGGTCACGCCCTCGCCGCTGCAGACTTTCGTTAGGGTTGGCATCGGGGTCATCGCCGAGGCGGCTTTCCTCGCCTACATCGTGTATTTCGGTCGCCGCGCCGTGCGGGCCGGTGAGACCGGTGACATCGAGGACGCGCCCGACGTGGTACCCACCGGCTAGCGCCGATTGGCCGCCTTCTCCTGACGCCGGTGCACGGCGCTAAAGCCGGCCGGTGGCCTTCATCGCCAGGTAGCGGTCGGCCAGGGCGGGCGCCAGCTCGGTGGGTGGGGCGTCGACGACCTCCACCCCGCTGCGGCGCAGCCGCGTGGCGATCGCGCGGCGGTCATTGCGGGACCGTTCCGCGGCCGCCGCGTCGTAGACGGCGGCGGGATCCGAACGCCCGGCGGCCATTTGGTCGACCCGTGGGTCGGCGACGGCCGCCACCATGAGGTGGTGTTTGGCCGACAATTGCGGCAACACCGGCAGCAGGCCCTCGTCGAGGGCGGTCGCGTTGAGGTCCGTCAGCAACACCACGAGTGAGCGCCGGCGGGCCCGCCGCGCGATGGCGGAAACCATTGCGGTCCAATCCGGTTCGAGCAGGGCCGGTTGCAACGGGGCCATCGCCTCCACGAGGTGCGCGAGCAGTTCGGTGCGCGACGCCCCGAAAACGCCGGCGCGGGTGACCCGGTCGTGGGCGAGGAAGTCGACGTGGTCACCCGCCCGCGACGCGAGCGCCGCCAGCAGCAGCGCGGCATCCATGGACCAGTCCAGGCGGGGCCAGCCGGCGGGGTCGGCGGCCGTCGGGTCGACGCCCACCCGGCCCGCCGCGGTACGCCCGGTGTCCAGCACGATCACGACGCGCCGGTCGCGTTCGGGACGCCAGGTGCGGACGACGACGTCGGCGCGACGCGCGGTGGCGCGCCAGTCGATCGACCGCACGTCGTCACCGACGACATACTCGCGCAGTGAGTCGAATTCCGTTCCCTGCCCGCGGATCAGCGTGGGAAGCAGCCCGTCGATCTCACGCAGTTTGGCCAGTCGCGCCGGCAGGTGCTTGCGGGACAGGAAGGGCGGCAGCACCCGAAGCAGGCCCGGCACCGCTTGCGAGCCCTGCCGTCCCGCGAGCCCGAGTGGGCCGATGGACCGGGCGGTGACGACCGCGGCGCGCTGCTCGCCGCGGCGCACCGGCCGCAGTTGGGACTGGACGTGCTGGTGCTGGCCGGCGGGGATGTTGACGGGATGGATGCGCGGCCGCGCGCCCGCGCTGGGCGGCCACGCGTCGCGAACCTGGCCGCGGAACCGGCGCCGGCCGTCGTTGTGGATCAGAAGTCCGACGTCCACCTGCTGCGCGAGCCGGGCGGAGCGGTCCGGCGACCGGACGTAGCGCAACTCGCGGGTGCTGGCCGCCAGCCCGATGTCCACGATCACCACCGCCAGAAGGGTGGCTAGCAGTACTCCGAAAGTCCTTGCCGGCCAGGGGGACAGCGCGATGGGCAGGACGCACATCAGCGCGACCAGCCCGGTGCGTCCGGTCAGGATCACTAGCGGGGCACCGGGACCGACGCCAAGATTCCGTCGAGGACTCCGTCGGGGGTGGCCCCTTCGAGTTCGGCCTCGGGGCGCAGCATCACCCGGTGCCGCAGCGTCGGGCGGGCCATCGCCTTCACGTCGTCGGGGGTGACGTAGTTGCGGCCGGACAGCCAGGCCCAGGAACGAGCGGTGGCCAGCAGCGCCGTGGCCCCGCGCGGCGAGACGCCGAGCTGCAGCGCGGGTGAGGACCGGGTGGCTCCGACGATGTCGACGATGTACCCCAGCACCTCGTCGGCGACCAGCACGTTGCGCACGGCGTCGCGCCCGGCTGCCAGTTCGGCGGGTCCGGCCACCGGTTTTATCGCCGACAGGTCGCGCGGATCGAAGCCGTGCGCGTGCCGGCCGAGGATGGCGATCTCCGAATCCCGTGGCGGCAGAGTCACGTTCAGCTTCAGCAGGAAGCGGTCCAGCTGGGCTTCGGGCAGCTGATAGGTGCCCTCGTATTCGACGGGGTTCTGGGTCGCGGCGACGATGAACGGGTCGGGCAGGGGCTGGGCCACGCCATCCACGCTGACCTGACGCTCCTCCATGGCCTCGAGCAGCGCGGCCTGCGTTTTCGGTGGGGTGCGGTTGATCTCGTCGGCAAGGAGCAGATTGGTGAACACCGGACCGGGACGGAACGCGAAAGCGGCCGTGCGGGCGTCGTACACCAGTGATCCCGTGACATCGCCTGGCATCAGGTCGGGGGTGAACTGCACCCGCTTGAACTCCAACCGCAACGCGGCCGCCAGCGCCCGCACCAGCAGCGTCTTCGCCACTCCCGGAACGCCTTCCAGCAACACATGACCGCGACACAGCAGCGCGATCACCAGGCCGCTGACCACCCCCTCCTGGCCGACGACGGCCTTGGCGAGTTCGCCGCGCAAGGCCAGCAGCGCATCTCGCGCCGACTCAGCCGTGGGGGTGGTTTCCGCGGGGGAAGGGGTCTGCGTCACGTCCGTGTGACCTGCCTTTCGATGTCGTCGAGCGCACGGGCAAGTTGTAACAGGTCGTTGTCGGTCGCCGGGGGCGGGCCGAACAGCTGGTAGGAGACGAACGCCGGATCCGCGCCGCTGCGGGCGGCCACCGCGCCCGTCACCGCGGGCGCCGGCGCGCCCGTGTTCAGACCGAGCCGGGGCAGCAGCCGCTGCAGTGTGGCGGTGCGCAGCGCCGCGGCGGCTCGGTCGCGCGCCCGGCGGGACCGGTACAGCCGTCCGCGGCCCTCGACGGTCTCCGACGCGCGCACCACGACGGGCAGTTCCTCGGCGACCAGCGGGCCGGGCCGCCGGCCCCGCCAGAGGGCGACCAGCAGCACGACAAGCCACAGTTGCCAGACGATCCACGTCACGTTCTGCGGGATCAGATCGGCGATCGAGCCGGGGGGCGGTGCTTCGCCCTCGATCCGGTGGGGCGCGTACCAGACGAGCCGGGGCCGGGCGCCCGCGAGGTTCATCGCCAGGGCCGCGTTGCCCGCCTGCAGCAGGCCGCCGTTGGTCAGGAACTCCGTGCTGCCGACCGCGGTGATGGCCCGTCCGCCGTCGCGGAAGCGCACGAGCGCGCCGTCGTAGCAGCGGGTTAGCGGTCGGCCGTCGGTGGCGCGGTAGGTGTCGCTCGGGCCGAATCGAACCGGCCCGGCCCGGGTCGCCTCGCGGAGTGTGCAATCGGGGTCGCTGTCGAACGTGTCGGCCGCCGAGACGCGCAGGCCGGGCATCAACGCCTCCCGGGTGCGCGAGGTTGGTTCCACCAGCAGCAGATCACCGGGCGCCCGGGACAGCCGGTCCAGCAGCGACTCGGTCAGGTATTGGCTCTGCGCCACCAGGATCAGCGCGTCGGGACGCGCCGCCCGTTCGACATCGGCGATGCTGTCGGCGACAACGACGTCGACCCCGCCGCCGCGCAGCAGCGTCACCAGCGCGTGGGCGCCGTCGGGACCCGTCGACGCCGGATCCATCCGCGCCCCGGGACGCGGCGCGGTCAGGTAGGCATCGAGGCCGGCGATGACGGCCAGCACGATCAGCGTGAGGATTACCCAGCGCCAGGATCGCCAGCGCTGCAACGCCGTTGGGCTCGCCGGGTGGGGACCCGCCGTGGTCGCCATCACCGCACCTGCGCCCACGAGTCGGGCGCGGCGGTTTGCCCCGGCCCCCCGGGAACGGTCGCCGAGCGGGAGCGCAGGTGCTCGTCAAGGTCGGCGATCATCTGGTATGCGCTCTGGGTTCCCGGTCGCTCACCGTAGGTGACGTCGTTGAAAGCCGTTGCGGCTTGCGCTAATTCGCCGGCAAGGTGGGGCAGCGCGGCACCGGCGTCGACGGCCAGTTCGTTGGCGGTCCGGCCGGGCGCCGGGTTCAGCACACCCGTCTCCTCGAGCTGGCGGGCGACCGCCCGCAGGCGGTGGCGAATCGCTGCGGTCCATTCGCCCCGCGCCGCAAAGTCTTCGGCCGTCGCACGGTGCTGGGCCGCGGTGAGCTGCGCGGCCTCGAACAGCTGATAGTCACCGCCGCGGTTGGTGCGCATCGTGCGCCGCGCGACGTGGATCGCGACCGCCAACGCGATTGCCAGCATGATGAAAAGGACGGTGGCCGTGAGCCACCCGCCGGGGAAAGAGGCGGTCTTCTGCAGCAGCCGGTAGATGATCTCGTTGAGCCACTCGGCCATCTGCTGCCCGGCCGAACCCTTGGAGTAGATCGGCTTGCTGAGTTCGTCCTGCGCCGCCTGATGGGCGGCATCGCGGTCGATGTCGATGGAGGGCACGGTCAGCTCGTCCTCAGACCGGCCGTGTCAGCCACAGGTTGTCGGTGGACTCGGTCGCGTAGGGGCCGCCCGCGGCGCCGGTCTGCAGCACCAGATCGAAGGCTTCGGCGCGGATCCGGCGGTCGGTGTAGAGCAGAGCGATGACGCCGGCGTTGAACGGCGCGGTGATGATCTCGCCGATCGCGGCGCCCACCGACGCCACCGCGGTGCTGGCAATGAAAGCCGCGGTCGCCGTGCTGACCAGGAAGAACTTGCTGGCGATCTCGAACGGCACCGCGACCGCCCCCGCGATGACGGACGTCACCAGCAGCGATAACAGCCGAATGCCCAGCACCCGCCAGAAGCCGTTGCGTACCAGAGCGAATGATCGGGTGATGGAGTCCAGGACCGGGAGCCGCTCCAGCACGATCAGCACGGGCGCGAACAACACCACCGTGTACAGGTACATCAACAGCGCGATCACGGCCAGCACCAGCGGCAGACCCAGCACGACCGCCGCCGCGGCGTTGCCGATGGCCGCCAGCACCGCGATGACCACGATCACCAGCCCGGCGACGACCGCCAGGGCGGCCCCCTCCAGCAGGGCCAGACCGAACAGGGGCAGCAGGCGCCCACGGATCCTGGCCCACGTCTCGCCGATGGTGATCGGCGAGCCGAACACCGCCCGCCCGACGATGACCGTGAGCATCCCGGACAACAGCATGCCGCCTAGCCAGGCGACCAGGACGCCGGCGCTCATCGACGTCAACCAGGCGCCGACGACCCCGGTGGTCAGTTCCTTCGCGTGGTCGGTGCTCAACCTGCCGTAGGCCGCCAGCGGCCCGTACACGGCGAGTTTCGTCACGATCTGAATGACCACCACCACGACGGTCGTCAGCCCCAGCGTGGCCTTCGGATTGGCGCGGACGTAACCGACCGCGCCGTTGAAGATGTCACCCAGGGTGAGTGGCCGCAACGGGATGATGCCGGGTTTGACCGCTGCCGGAACACGGGGGCCGGATTGCCACGCCGGCGGGCCGTACCCGGGCGGCGGGCCGTACCCGGGCGGCGGGCCGTAGTCCGGCGGCGGGCCGTACCCGGGCGGCGGGCCGTACCCGGGCGGCGGGCCGTATCCCGGTGGCGGGCCGTAGCCGGGTGGGGGACCGTAGCTGGGAGG
>NZ_LZJN01000143.1 GCF_001667735.1 Mycobacterium sp. E183 | reverse complement strand
CACGGGCGAGCCGGACGCAGTGGGAGCGGCCCTGACCTCGGGCGGCACCGGTCTCGCAGGCGGTGGCCGGCGGGGCCGGGGCCACGGGCGGGGGCGCGACCGCGCCGGGCGCCTGCGGCATCGCCGAACCGACACTGGAATTCGGAACCACGACGGCAGGCTTCTGCTCTTTGGCGCCGTACCCGTCGATGAGCACCAGGCCGAGTCCGGCGACCGCTCCGAGCGCCGCGACCACGGCCCCGGCGACCAGCGCCTTCGTTCCCCCCGAGCGTGGCTTCGCGGTCACGGTCGTGGCCGCAGGGTCCTCAGGCGCGACGGGTCCAGACAGCGAGCCGTCCTCGAGCTCGGGGTCGCCAAGCGGGCTCGACGCCCACGCCTCGGCGACGGTGAGATCCTCGTACGGGGTGGCGGCGAAAGTCGTCGACCTGAAGTCTTCGATGGTGCTCATGGCGTGTTCCTTCACTCTGCTCGCGGCCCTGGTGGGCCGCCGTCACAGGTAGGAGCGGCCGGCCCGGACGGCGCGGACACATTTTCGGAACCTTTTTCTCCGCGACCCCACGCGTTCTTCGCCCCGGGCCGAATATGCGGCGAATACCTCATGCGCTGAAGCGGTGCGCTGGCGCATAGTAGGTTGCGAGCGCTCGGGAAATCGGACGTGAGAGGACTGCCGTGTCATTGTTGGGGACCCTGAAGGCGGCGCGGGTCGAGGCACGGCGCGCCAGAGACGCCGAGTTCGCCCGCCTGGTCGCACTGCCGCCGACGGAGGAGCTGGCCGCGCAACTCATGGCCGCATTCGGGCCCGACGGGCCCAAGCGCGGCAAACCGTTGACCCAGTACGACTTCATCAAATGGGTGGCCCGCCGGGCGGAGTTCACCTCCCGCGGTCAGCGAGCCATGAGCTTCAAGAGGCTGGTCGCGCCCGTGCGCGAGGCCCTGCAGGTGTTAGAGCACAGCGAACTGGTGTACCTGAGCGTCGGGGGCGAGGGAAAGCCCGACAATTGGCATCCCACCAATCGGGGAATGGTAGCGCTGGACGAAGGGTACGACGCTGTCGCGCAATGCATCTCGGCCCGACGGTTACGGAACGACGAGACCCGGTGAGACGAGGGGCCGGCGCCGCCGAGGCCGAATTGTTGGGATCGGGAGCGCGGCCGGGACGGTTCGCTTGCATACGGATGCAGACCATCGCCCGAGGGCACACGCGAAAGGAACGACCATGAAGTTCAGGGCCCGCGCGCAGCACGACCCGGCGCTCAACCAGCAGGCCGCCGCCGTAGCGTCGGAGATCCTGCGTCAGCCGGTCGAGGCGGCCACGCGATGCGAGCAGACGTCGACCAAAGCCATGCAGATGTATCCGTCGGGCGGGGGCGAGGTGAATTGGCGAAGCGTGCCCAACGGCACCGGCCTACCGAAGAGTTTCATCCTGGCCGTCACCGCGTCTGGCGTCTACGCGCTCGAAGACAAGCAGCACCGTGGCGTCCTGGTGCCCGGCAACGTGCTCAAGGCGTGGGATCGCTCGGGCTTTCGGGCCCAGGCCGGCAACGACGTGGCGGCCAGGGCGCGCGGGCTGGCCGACGACCGGCAGATCATCACCCTGTGGCTGCCGATCGACGGCGACAGCGGCCGGGTGGCGCAGCAGATCGCCGCGCAGCGCGCGGCTTCCGGTCAGCGCATCCCGGGCCTGCCGCACGCCTTCGTCATCGCCAAGGACGAGTCGGGCCAACGCATCATCGACGCACTGGGCGCGGCGGCGGCGCCCCAAGGTGCCGGGCCGAACATCGTCATCGGCGGCCGGCGGCTCGAAGACATCGTCGCGAGCGCCGCTCCGCAACGCCCGGCCGCCGAGCGCCTGCGGGAGCTCGAGGAGCTGCGCGCGACCGGGGCGATCACCGAAGCCGACTACACCCGCAAGCGGGCCGAGATCATCGCGGCGATCTGAGTCGCGAGGGTCGGCGGGCGCGGACCCGCGGGCGCCGCCAGACCGCGGCACGTCGTTACGCGGCGCGCGCGGTCAACCCCGGCTATACCCGTGCTGTTGCTCGTTTCCTACCGCCACGACGAGATCGGCGAAGGCCATGCCCACCGACCGCCTTCATGTGCCCCTGACGGCGGCTACGCCTTGGCGATGCTCACCCGGACGCCGTCGCCGATGTCGACGCCGTCGGCCGGCTCACCGAATTCGAAACGGGTGGCAAGGATCTCGCCGGCGATCAGGTCGCGGTGGGTGCGCGCCCAGTCGGCCCGCTCCGCGGGCACCGACATCACCACCGAGATCCGGTCGGACACGTCCAGGCCGGTCGACTTGCGCAGCTCCTGCAGTTCGCGGATGCGGTCCTTGGCCCAGCCCTCGGCCTCCAGCTCCGGTGTCACGGTGCCGTCCAGCACCACCAGTCCAGCCCCGTCGGGCAGCGCGGCAGTGAACTCCGGGTCGGCGGCGACCAGCCGCGAGCTGTATTCCTCGGGCAACAGCACCGCGGGTCCCGCGGTCAGCGTGCCGTCGGGGTTGACGACACCCTCCCCCGCCTTGACCGCCTTGATGGCGGCCTGCACGTCCTTGCCCAGCCGCGGCCCGGCCACCCGGGCGTTGACCGTGAGCTCGAAGGAGCCGTAGGTGTCGATCGCGTCGGTCAGCTCGACGCTCTTGACGTTGAGCTCGTCGGCGATCAGATCGGCGAACGGCTCCAGTCTGCGCGGATTCTCCACTGCCACAATCAACCTCGGCAGCGGCAGGCGCACGCGCAGCTTCTTGGCCTTGCGCAGCGACGAGGCGGCCGAGCACACCTCGCGCACCTGGTCCATCGCGGCGACCAGGCCGGGGTCGGCGGGCAGCGCTTCGGCGTCCGGCCAGTCGGTGAGATGCACCGAGCGCCCGCCGGTGAGGCCGCGCCAGATGATCTCGGTGACCGACGGGAGCAGCGGCGCGGCCAGCCTGGCCGTCACCTCGAGCACGGTGTGCAGGGTGTCGATGGCGTCGGGGTCCTCCTCCCAGAACCGCGAACGCGACCGTCGCACATACCAATTCGTCAACGCCTCGGTGAACTGACGCAGGTGCTCGCAGGCCCGGGAGATGTCGCAGCCGTCCATTTCGCGGGTGAGGTCGTCGCGTAGCTCGGCGAGCTTGGCCAGGATGTAGCGGTCCAGCGCCTGCCGCGAATCGGTGCGCCAGGTCCCGACTTTGGGCGCGTAGAGGGCCAGGAAGCTGTAGGCGTTCCACAGCGGCAGCAGGACCTGGCGCACGCCCTCGCGGATGCCCTGCTCGGTGACGATCAGGTTGCCGCCGCGCAGGATCGGCGACGCCATCAAGAACCACCGCATGGCATCGGAGCCGTCGCGGTCGAACACCTCGGACACGTCCGGGTAGTTGCGCAGCGATTTGCTCATCTTCTGGCCGTCGGAACCCAGCACGATGCCGTGCGCGACACAGGTTTTGAAGGACGGCCGGTCGAACAGCGCGGTGGCCAGCACGTGCAGCGTGTAGAACCAGCCGCGGGTCTGCCCGATGTACTCGACGATGAAGTCGCCGGGATAGTGGCCGTCGAACCAGTCGCGATTCTCGAACGGGTAGTGCACCTGGGCGTACGGCATGGAACCCGAGTCGAACCACACATCGAGCACGTCGGGGATGCGCCGCATGGTGCTGCGACCGGTCGGGTCGTCGGGATTGGGACGGGTCAGCTCGTCGATGTAGGGACGGTGCAGGTTGGTGGGCCGCACCCCGAAGTCGCGCTCCAGCTCGTCGAGGCTGCCGTAGACGTCGATGCGCGGGTAGGCGGGGTCGTCGGACTTCCACACCGGAATCGGGCTGCCCCAGTAGCGGTTTCGCGAGATCGACCAGTCGCGGGCACCCTGCAGCCACTTGCCGAACTGACCGTCCTTGACGTGTTCGGGGTACCAGGTGATCTGCTGATTGAGCTCCACCATGCGGTCGCGGAATGCGGTGACCGCGACGAACCACGACGACACCGCCCGGTAGATCAGCGGGTTGCGGCAGCGCCAGCAGTGCGGGTAGGGGTGCTCGTAGGTTTCGTGGCGCAGCAGCACGGCGCCGTTGGCGGCCGCCGGTCCGCTGCCATTCTTCAGGTCGCGGATGATGTGCGGGTTGGCGTCAAAGACGCGCTGCCCCTGGTAATCCGGCACCGTGGCGTCGAAGCGGCCCTTGGCATCGACCGGTGTCACCGGCACGATGCCCACCTTGTCGGTGGTGGCCATGTCGTCCTCGCCGTAGGCCGGGGCCATGTGCACGATGCCGGTGCCGTCCTCGGTGGTGACGAACTCCCCGGGCAGCACCTGAAAAGCCTTGGGACTGTCCATGAAATACGGGAACGGCGGAAGGTAGCGCGTGCCCAGCAGGTCGGCGCCGGAGTAGGTGCCCAGGATCTCGGGCTCTTCCCCGAGCTCGCGCGCGTAGGCGGCCAGCCGCGGCTGCGCCAGCACGAACCGATGGTCGCCGGAGCGGACCTCGACGTAGGTGACGTCGGGGTTGACGGCGACCGCCAGGTTCGACGGCAGGGTCCACGGCGTCGTCGTCCACACCAGCAGGTGCGCGCCGTCCAGCGCGCCGCCGACCACCTTGAACCCGACCGTCAGCGCCGGGTCCTGCCTGCTCTGGTAGACGTCGTCGTCCATGCGCAATTCGTGGTTGGACAACGGGGTTTCGTCGCGCCAGCAGTACGGCAGGACGCGGTAACCCTCGTAGGCAAGCCCCTTGTCCCACAGCTGCTTGAACGCCCAGATCACCGATTCCATGTAGGGCAGATCGAGCGTCTTGTAGTCGTTGTCGAAATCGACCCAGCGGGCCTGACGGGTCACGTACGCCCGCCACTCGTCGGTGTAACGCAACACCGACGCGCGGCACGCGTCGTTGAACGCGGCGATCCCCATGTCGTCGATCTGCGACTTGTCGTTGATCCCGAGTTGGCGCTCGACCTCGAGTTCGGCGGGCAATCCGTGCGTGTCCCAGCCGAACCGGCGCTCCACCTTGTAGCCGCGCATGGTGCGGTACCGCGGCACGATGTCCTTCACGTAGCCGGTGAGCAGGTGCCCGTAGTGCGGCAGCCCGTTGGCGAACGGCGGGCCGTCGTAGAAGACGTATTCTTCGGCGCCGTCGCGGCGGGCGATGCTGGCGCGGAAGGTGTCGTCCTGCGCCCAGTAGTCGAGGACTTCCAGTTCCAGAGCGGGGAAGTCGGGCGCGCCTTCCGGCTTCGGGTAGGCCTTGACGTCAGCGTTCTCGGTCACGTGGTGCGTCGTCTCCTGTGCCTCAGTGCCGCCCGGCACTGGTAGGGCCTAATGGGGACGACGACACGCTGTCTGCGCGAGCGCCGCGGTACCACCCCGCTTGCCACGCCGTCGCGTGGCCGCTCGTTGGAAGGCTGTGACGGGCCCGCCCGTTCGGTTCTACTGAGCCGGCCAGGGAAAGCAGCCGGCTGTTCTTCCGAAGGCTCCCCGGTGATGCCGGATCGACGCCGATGGCCCGATTCTACTCAGGCGAAGGACCCCAAGGGGCTACCTGGCCTCAGGAAACACCTGCGGCCGGGTAGCCCCTTGGAGCCCTGGTTGGTCGCTGCCCATGGGAATCAGGCCTGGATTTCGAGCACACCGGCCCGCAGCAGCGCCGCGTACAGGTGGCGCAGCGGGATGCTCAACAGCCGGGTGGCGCCCTCCACCAACGGGTCGCCCGCGAGAACGGGCTGCGGGTTGCCCCGGCGGGTGGCCTTCTTGGGCGCGGGGGCCCGAGTCGTCTCGACGTCGCGCACCACCGTCAACTTGCGGGCGGGCGCTACGGTTACCACTTCGTCGTACAGAGCTGCGGTCATGGTCGTCTCCTGACGGGTTCGAACGGGGGACTGATTGGATGGACGTGCCCCGTCCCGTAGCGGTTCCGATCCCAGAACGCTTGGCCGATAAGCCAGTTAGCGTTTGCGACGCCTCAGCCGAGGACGCCGTGCCGGAGACCGGATCGGGACGAGACGGAGTTCGGACTTCGATCCGGACTATCGCTGGAACTCATGTGTCCCTCACCTCCTCGCGGTCACGACGCGCGCGGAGCGTCCGCACACGATTTGCGCGCAGCATGAGGAGCAGAAACCCGACGACCGTCGGCGATCCGCACCCCTCTCGTCAGAGCTTTGGCACCACACGACGTGTCCGGTTGTCCGGAAGCCACCTGGGCTCAACCCTTAAGCCGGGAGGAGCTGTCCTGACCCGGGGCGTCTTTCGACGTTCGGGGTCAGTGGCCTGTATTCGTGTAGACGCCTCACCTAACGAGGTGCATACCCGACCGATAATGCACGACGGGTCCGGTGGGGTCAAACTCATCGGCGCGGGGTTGCGCAATCTTTACGATTCTGCGCGGCGGCCGCACAGGTTTTTGCCAGTATCACTCCCCTGACCTGGACGTACGACGCGGCCGCTGGACATCTTTTGTTCATTTCCGGTTTGCCGGTCGGCTCGTGGCGGCCGGCAAGGCCGGGCGCGGACGCGCGTGCGTCCAGGGCGGAGGCCGTCGGCGTGTCGCCGCCGTGGGCGCACACCGAAAGCCGTGGGCGCACTCGCGAAACGGCGCCGGCGGGCGTCACCGCTCGATCAAGCCCTCGAGCCGCCCGATGGTGTCGATGAACTCCTCGACCATGTCGAGCACCACCGTTCGCGCGGGGCGAACCCGGTCGAGCGAGCCGACCACCTGGCCGACGAAGTAGGTGGCCAGCTCGCGCGCCTTGGCCCCGGGGTGCGCGGCCGCGGCGTTGATGCGCACCTGCGGCTCGGTGACCAGGGCGGTCTGCAGCGGCATGCCGAGCGGGTCGGGCTTTTCCGGGCGGTCCCATTCGTCGGTCCAGGCCGTGCGCAGCATCCGCGCCGGCTTGCCCGTCATCGATCGCGATCGCACGGTGTCCGACGAGGTGGCCGCCAGGAACTTGTCCCTGACCACCGGCGGCGTCTCGGCCTCTTCGGTGGTCAGCCACACCGACCCGCACCAGACGCCCTCGGCGCCGAGGGCCAGGGCCGCCGCGATCTGGCGGCCGCGGGCGATGCCGCCCGCGGCGAGAACGGGGACCGGCGCCACCGCGTCGACGACCTCGGGCACCAAGACCATGGTGGCGACCTCGCCGGTGTGCCCCCCGGCCTCGGTGCCCTGCGCGACGATCAGGTCGACACCGGCGGCCGCGTGCCGTTGGGCGTGCCGCGTGGTGCCGGCCAGCGCGGCCACCAGCACGTCGCGGTCGTGGGCGCGTTCGACCAGGTCCGCCGGGGGTGGGCCGAGCGCGCTGGCGATCAGCCGGATGCGGTGGGCGAACGCCACCTCCAGCAGCGGCTCGTAGCCCTTCGGCGAGATGTTGAGGCCGCCCGCGGAGCCGCGCGACTCCTGGGGCGGCGCGGTGATCCCGTAGCGGGCCAGGATGTCGTCGACGAACGCGCGGTGCTCCTCGGGCAGCCGCGCCCGCACCTGTGCGGCGTCGATGCCGCCCTCGTCTGCGCCGACGTACTTGGGCGGCAGCAGCAGGTCCACCCCGAAGGGCTTGCCGCCGGTCTGCTCGGAGATCCAGGTCAGTTCGCTCTCCAGCCGCTGGGGGCTGTGCGCCACCGCGCCGAGGACGCCGAACCCGCCCGCATTGGTCACCGCGGCCACCACGTCGCGGCAGTGGCTGAACGCGCAGATGGGAAACTCGACGCCGAGCATTTCCGCGACTCTGGTACGCATTGCCCGACGCTAAAGAGCCACCGATCGATATGTCAATCGACGACGGCTTCCGCGGGCGACCGGCCGTCCGGCGGCCAGCTCGACACCCCCTCTTCGAGCGGGACCTGCAGGCTCTGCAGGATCGACGAGACCATCCGCCACGCGCCGATCGCGGTGACGAGCTCGATGAGAACCGTTGTGTCGCCTTGCAATTCACGCTCGCAGGCCGCCCAGCTCTCGGCGCTCACCGCCCCGTCGCGCACCACGTCGTCGGTGGCGGCCAGCACGGCCCGTTCGGCGGGCCCGAACCCGTCGTGCGCCTGCCAGTCGCGCACGCCGACGAGGTCGTCGGGGGCCACGCCGAGCCGGGACGCGACCCGCCAGTGCTGCGTCCACTCGTAGTCGCAGGCGGTGAGCCAGCCGATCCGCATGATCACCAACTCGCGCAGCCGCGGGTCGAGCGCGCCGTGCCAGAGCATGGTGGCGAGCAGGTCGTTGATCGCGCGCGCCAGCTGCGGGTGATTCAGCAGCACCTGGAAGATGCTCAGTTCGGCCATGTAGTTGGGCACGGCCGCTTCGTCGGCGGCGGCCGTGGCTTCGTCGAGCGGCAGTTTGGGCACGCGAGCTGTTGTCATGGTGAACACTTTCGTGTGCTGGCGGGACACCGTCACGATCATCGGTCATGGTAGTCAGGCTTCGCCCCGACGTGGCCCGAATGCCGGGCATTGCGCTCGTTCGCGCGAAAACCCTTGCCGCTCTGACGTTTACAGCAGGCCGAGCAGTTGCAGGTCGGTGACGTACTTGACGATCACCGGCGCGGACACGTGCGGGATGTCCGGTTCGTCGCCGTCCTGGCCGATCTTGGCCTCCCGCACCGCGGCGCGGAACCGATCGGCGGGGGCGAGTGGACCGCGGGCCGGCTCCGCGGGCTCGACCTGCTGCGCGCCCGGCAATTGCAGCAGCGGCAGCACCGAGTGGTGGCGTTGCCGCTCCGGCAACTCGCGCAGCGCGGCTTCGAACCGTCGCAGCCACTCCCCGAAGTCGTCGACGCGCTCGATCGGGTAGCCGGCCTCGATCAGCCAGTCGACGTACTCGTCGATGCCGATGCCGTCGTCGTGCGGGTTCATCACGTGATACGTCTCGAACCCTTCGACGGTCCGGCCACCGAGCGTGGTGATCGCGTCGGCGACGAACTCCACCGGCAGCGCGTCGAAGTGCGAACGGCGCCGGTTGCCGTCGCCGTCCAGCTGGTAGAACGACCGCGGCGCGACGCCGGTGGCCACCAGGCTCAGCACCATCCGGGTGAACATGTCCGACAGGTTGAGTTGGCCGGCGTAGCTGGTGTCGGCGAGGATCATGTCGCAGCGGAACACCGAGATCGGCAGCCCGCACAGGTCGTTGGCCTCGCGCAGCAGCACCTCGCCGGCCCACTTGCTGTTCCCGTAGCCGTTGGAGTAGCCGCCGTCGATGGTCCGGGTCGGGCTGATGACGCGGATGTCGGCGTCTTCGGTGAACGCCGCCGGTTCCACCCCGTCCCCGACGTTCGCCGTCGAGACGTAGGAGTACGGCTTGAGCTTGCCGGTGAGGGCCAGCCGGATCAGCTCGGCGGTGCCGACGACGTTGGGGCCGAACAGCTCGCTGTAGGGCAGCGCGCCGTTGACCAGGGCGGCCGAGTCGACGATCAGGTCGACGGTGTCGGCGAGCCGCCGCCAGATGTGTTCGTCGAGACCAAGATTCGTCGCACCCTTGTCACCGGCGATCACCTCGAGGCGGTCTGCCGCCAATCGGTGGAAGTGGCTCTGCAGCTTCGGGTCACCGCTGTCGAACGTCTTCTCCAGCCGCAGGCGCGCCTCCTCGTCGGAGCCGCCCCGCACCAGACAGATCAGCTTGCCGCCCACCGGCCCGAGCCGCGCGAGCCACTGCAGCGCCAGATAACGCCCCAGGAACCCCGTCGCCCCCGTCAACAGGACCGTCCGCACCTGCGAGCTCGGCCCCGGCAGCGCGGGCGCGGCGCTCAGCGTCGCGGCGTCGATGAACCTGTCCAGGGTCAGGTCGCTGGCGTATACCTCGGTGGCGTCTCGACCGTGCACCGAGGCGAAGCCGGGGCCGTATTGGTCGGCGTGCCGGTCCAATTGCTGACTCAGGTTCCGCACCGACGGCGCGTCGAAGACGGCGCGCACCGGCAGATGGACACCCAGGGTGGTGTGGATGGCGGCGACCAGGCGCATCGCCGACAACGAGTCACCGCCGAGGTCGAAGAACGATTCCTCGACCCCTACCCGGTCCGCCCCCAGGACTTGGGCGTAGATGTCGGCCAGCGTCTCCTCGACCGGAGTGGCCGGCGGGCGGTAGCGATCACCGTCGGTGTAGGTCGGTGCCGGCAGCGCGCGCGCGTCGAGTTTCCCGTTCACCGTCAACGGCAGCGTGTCCAGCACCACCACCGCCGCCGGGACCATGTAGGCGGGCAGCCGATCGGCGAGCGCGGCGCGCAGCGTGACCGGGTCGGCGGCGCCCGTGACGTACCCCACCAGCCGCTTGTCCCCCGGGCGGTCCTCGCGGGCGATCACGGCCGCCTGCTCCACCCCGTCGGATGCGGCCAGGGCCGCCCGCACCTCGCCGAGTTCGACGCGGTGCCCGCGGATCTTGACCTGTTCGTCCGCGCGGCCCAGGTACCGCAGCTGCCCGTCCGGGCCCCAACACACCAGATCCCCGGTGCGATACATCCGGGTGCCGGGCGCCCCGAACGGGCACGCCACGAACCGTGACGCGGTCAGACCCGCCCGGCGCACGTATCCGTACGTCACCCCCGCGCCGGCGACGTACAGCTCGCCGACGACACCGGTGGGCGCTTCGCGCAACCGCCCGTCGAGCACGAACAGTGCCGCCGCCGGCACCGGCGAGCCGATCGGCGGGGTTCCCGACTCGGGCGCCAGCGGCGCGCTGATCGCCACGCACATCGTGGTCTCGGTCGGGCCGTAGACGTTGAGCATCGTCCGCCCCGGCGCCCACCGGTCCACCACCTCTTCCGGGCACGCCTCCCCGGCCACCACCAGGGCGGCCGAGTCCAGCTCGTCGAGCGGGAGCATCGCCGCCTCCGACGGCGTCTGGGTGAGCACGCCGACCCGTTCGGCGCTCAGCAAAGCGTGCAGGTCTTTCGGGGACCGGGCGGTCGCGTCGGGCACCACCAGCACCCGGCCGCCGTGCAGCAGCGCACCGAAGATCTCCCACACCGACACGTCGAAGACCAGCGAATGGCTCTGCGCCCAGACCGCGGCCACCGGCAGGGGCGCGTCGAGGGGGGCGAACAGCTGCGTGACGTTGCGGTGGGCCACGGCCACGCCCTTGGGAGTTCCCGTGGTTCCGGACGTGTAGATGATGTAGGCGATGTCGTCGGCCGTCGGTGCCGCGGGCAACGCGCCACCGGGCTTAGCGTCCAGAGCGGCGTCGTGAACGTCGACGACGGCGAATTCGAACCCGTCGAGCCGCGACCGGAGGTCGGCGGTCGTCAGCGTGGCGGCCGGGGCGGCGTCGGTGAGGATGAACTCGATCCGCGCCGCCGGCAGCGCCGGATCGATCGGCAGGTAGGCCGCCCCGGTCTTGAGCACCGCGAGGATCGCCACGATCGCGTCCGCCGAGCGGTCCATCAGCAGCCCGACGCAATCGCCCGCACCGACCCCGCGCCCTACGAGCAAGTGCGCCAACCGGTTTGCGGCCCGGTCGAGTTGCCGGTAGGTCATCGAGCGGTCCCCGCAGCTGACGGCCGCAGCGCCCGGGTCGCGGGCGACCTGCGCGGCGAACACCTCCAGGATCGACGGCGGGGTCGGCGGTCGGTGCGACACCGCGCGGTTACCCCATTCGTTTAGGCGGGCGCGCTCGTCGGCATCGAGCATGTCGATCGACGACAACGGACGGCCGGGGTCGGCGGTCACGGCCACCAACACCTGGTAGAGGCGCTTGATCAGCGCTTCGATGGTGTCGGCGTCGAACACGTCGGTGCGGAACTCGACCTGGCCGCCGATTCCGGCGGCTTCGCCGGTGTCGTCCCAGTGCTCGCCCAGCGAGAAGGTCATATCCATGCGCGCGGTGTGGGTGTCCACGGGCAACGGGGCGACCCGTAGATCGCCAAGGCTCAGTTCGGCGGGGTCGTTGTTCTGCCATGCCAACATCACCTGCACCAGCGGGTGATGGCTCAGGCTGCGGGCCGGGCGAAGCCGCTCCACCAGCACCTCGAAGGGCACATCCTGGTGCTCGTAGGCGGCCAGGCTGCGCTGCCGCACCTGGGACAACAGCTCGGCCACCGTCGGATCGCCGGCCAGATCGACCCGCAGCACCAGCGTGTTGACGAAGAAGCCCACCACGTCGTCGAGCAGCGGGTCGCGCCGGCCGGCGATCGGGAAGCCGACGGCCACCTCGCTGCTTCCGCTCATGGTCGACAACAGCACCGCCAGCGCGGCCTGGACCACCATGAAACTGGTCGCGTTGTGGGTCCGCGCCACCTCGCGCACCCGCTGTTGCAGCTCGGCCGGCCACCGCACGCTGACGGTGGCCCCACGGTGGTCGGCCACCAGCGGGTAGGGCCGGTCGGTGGGCAGCATCAACCGCTCGGGCATCCCGGCGAGATTGTGTTCCCAGAACCGCAGCTGCCCGGCGATGGGGCTGTCCGGGTCGTCCAGGTCGCCGAACTGGTCGCGTTGCCACAGCGTGTAGTCGGCGTACTGCACCGAAAGCGGCGTCCACCCGGGGGCTTCGCCGGCGGACCGGCTGGCGTAGGCCACCCCGAGATCCCGCACCAGCGGGGTGAGCGACAATCCATCCGCGGCGATATGGTGCAGCACCGACACCAACACGTGCTCGTCTTCGCCCGTGCGGAAAAGCCAAGCGCGCAGGGGGATTTCGGCACCGAGGTCGAACGCGTAGTGCGCCACGTCCTCGACCGCCTCCGCCAGCCGCGCCGCCGGCCAGGAGGTGGCATCGACCACGTCGCAGCCGACGTCGGCCTCCTCGGGTGACAGCACCACCTGCTGGGGCGTCCCCTCCGCCGCGATGAAGACCGTGCGCAGGCTCTCGTGGCGGGCCACCACGTCGCCGAGCGCGGCGCCGAACGCGTCGACGTCCAGGCGGCCGTCCAGGCGCAACGCCGCCGCCATGTTGTACACCGCCGAGCGGCCCTGCAACTGGTCGAGGAACCACAGCCGGGATTGGGCGAAGGACAACGGAATAACCGGGGGGCGTTCGATCGCCGGCAGTGGGGTGCGCGCCGTCCCGGCCGCACCCAGGCGCGACGCCAACTGGTGGATGGTCGGCGCCTCGAACAGGGACCGCACCCCCAGGTGGGCGCTCAGCCCGGTGTTGACGGCGGCGATCAACCGCATCGCCGCCAGCGAGTCGCCACCCAGTTCGAAGAACGAATCGTCGACGCCCACGCGGTCAACACCGAGGATCTGGGCGTAGATGGTGGCCAGGATCTCCTCGGTGGGGGTGGCGGGCGGGCGGTACCGAG
>NZ_LZJN01000142.1 GCF_001667735.1 Mycobacterium sp. E183 | reverse complement strand
CGCATCATTGGCGCAACGGGCGCCTGCCGGAGACCGTCGAGTACAAAGAGCTGGAGGCAAACGACTTCAAGGACTGGCGGCTGAAGGTCTACGGTCTCGTCGAGCACCCGATGGAGTTCTCGCTCGAGGACCTGATGGCACTGCCCTACCACGAGCAGATCAGCCAGCACTTCTGCATCCAGGCCTGGTCGGGCGTCGCCAAATGGGGTGGCGTGCAGGTGAAGACGATCATGGACATCGTCAAGCCGCTGCCGGAAGCCAACTGGGCGGTGTTCTATTCGATGGGCCTGGGCGCGACGGGCGGCATCTACTACAACGCCCATCACATCGGCCAGATGGACCACCACATGACCATGCTGGCCTACAAGATGAACGACCAACCTCTCCCCTACATGCACGGCAGGCCGCTGCGGCTGCGCAACGAATTGCAGCACGGCTTCAAGCTCGTGAAGTGGATCAAGGGGATCGAGTTCGTCGCCGACTACCGCGACATCGGCAGCGGTTACGGCGGCTACAGCGAGGACCACAAGTACTTCGGACGGCATCAGACGCTGTAGTCGGCGTCGACGCGTCGGTCGTTTGTCCCGACGGCATTCCGGGTAGCACAACTAAGCGGCCCAAAGGAATTGACCAGAGGAGACGCCCCCCATGACGCACAGCCCCGCTCACGCTCGGACCAGCCGCCGGGACTCGGCACGCCAGGCTGAACGCACGCCCGGGCTCGTCGTCATCGTGGCCGCCGCCCTGGCATTCGTGGTGTGCGTGGCGACCTTCGCCCTCGGCCACGCCGGCGCGGTCGTCGCCGCGGCGATCGTCGCCCTGCTCGCGTTCGGTGCCGGGCTGGACTGGCTTGGCATGGACCGCAGGCGGATTCGCCAGGCGGAACGGGATTGGCCGATCGGCCACGCGGCGCGGTAGCCCCTATTGCAGAGCGGCCAGGTTCTTCACGGACTTCTCTACATCCGATCGAAGCACCCGGGCCACCAACCCGCCGATCGGCCCGCCGAGCAATCCGCCCCGCAGATCCGCCGTGAGATGAAAGTCGGTTCCGGGATCCTTGCTCGTGACCGTCATGGCCACCCCGAGCCGAATCCCACCGCGACCGCGACCTTGCAGCTCAATCGCTTTCGGCTCGTCGTAGCGGGTCACCGTCCAGTGGATGACGTTGCGAAAGCCCTTGACCTTCACGCACGACGAGACGCAGGTGCCCTCCTCGATCTTGTCGGGAACGGGTCCGCGCCACCCGGCGAAAATCGTCATCCACTCGTCGAACCGACTCAGGTCGGACGCCAGCTTCCAGGCGGCCTCCGGATCCACCTCCGACGACACCGAGACATCTACACGTGCCAAGTTCCCCCGCTCCTCCCCGACGATGATCGCGGTCGGCGCCGGCACGGCAGCACAGGCGACCCGGCGCGCAACCCGCACTGAGTACCCGCGGACGACCGGGGCTATGCGTCGCGCCGGGGGCCCTAGGGCCAGGCCTCCTGCAGTTGTTGCGCCACGTCGATGATCTGCGCGGCCTGCGACTGCGGCGAGTCGATCTCCTCGGCGACATACTGGGCGACGAACCGGCGGATTTCGCCGTCGACGCCGGCGAGGATGCGCAGCACCTCGCCGCGGAAGGACTTCGACGACACGTTGACGGTGATGTCGGAAGGCCGGGGCTTCGCGACGTCGACGATCAGCAACAGCGGCTCGGCGGCCCGCGCCGTGGCCCGCAATGCGATGTCTCCGGAGACGACGAACCGCTGCTTGTCGAGCCGGAGGTCGAGCAGCAGGTCGATCGACAACGGGATGTGGATGCTGAACGTGATGCTGTCACCCAGGCGGCGGGTGACCTTGGGCTCGTGGATCTTGACGTTGGCGCTGACCTTGGCGATTCCGCCGGGGCCCTGCGCGATGGGCTCCATGGCGAACTCGTTGCCGGCGATGTCGGCGAACGCGGCGGCGACACGCTCGGGAGTGACAGCGACCTCGAAGAATCTGCGACCAAACTCTTCGTAGGTGACAAAATCGTGAGTCTCCATAGGCTCATACCGTCTCACGCCGGCCGCCGGAACCGTCGCTGATCTGCACGCGTCGCGCAAATCCGCGACCACCACGGCTCGCCCGCCGGGATGGCCGGCGAGCCGTCGGATTGTGAGGCACGCCACACCCGGGGGGCTTCGATTCGATCCGACGGGCGGTCGCCTGGGAGGCTTGTTGGCTTGGGAGGTGTTTTCGATGTGCGCCCAGGAAGTTACCGAGAAGCGGTCGGCGTGGTGGCCCGCCGGCCTGCTCACGTGGCTCGGCGGCGGGCAATGGCGCGAACCCGCTGATCGCGGCGAGCGCTCCACGCACGCCGCCGAGACCGGCGCCGGCGCGGTGGTGTTGTTCGGGGCGGTGCTGGCCGTGCTCGTCGCGACCCTGGCGGTCGGCGAGACCGGCCGCTGGTCACTCGCCTCCGTACTGCCGCTGACGGTGGTCTTCGGGTTGCTGGTCGGCGCGGTTGCCCGCGCCACCACGTCCGGGTCCCAGCGCGGCCGGGTCGGCACGGCGGGGCGCGCGTCGGTCGCGACCGCGCTCGGGGTCATCGTCGGCGAACTGGCCGCACTCGTCCTGCTTTCCGGCTCGATCGACCATCGCCTCGACGAACGTGCCCTGCGCAATGCCGGCTCGGCGCCGGCCGTCGCGCAGGCGTCGGCGTCCCTGCAACAAACCAGGGATGCGCGGGCCGCGCTCGACGGCGCCGTCGACGGCGCTCATCAGCAGCAGGATCGGGCCCTGGTCATCGCCCGCTGCGAATACCATCCCACTCCCGCCTGCCCACAAACCCGCATCACGGGTGTCCCCGGTGTCGGGCCCGAAACACGAACGGCGAACGAGCTTCTCGCGGACGCACAGCATGAACTGGACGATGCGCTCGCGGTCCGGGATCGACAGGCCCCGGAGCTGGACGCCAGGATCTCCCGCGAGCAGCAAGCACTCGACGAGGCGCGTCGCGGCGCGGTCGCGGGCGCCGATCGCGGCCTGGGCGCTCGCTGGGTCGCGATGAACGACCTCACCCGCACCGACGCCGGGGCGCTGACCTTGCGGCTGCTGACCATCGCGTTCTGCGTGCTGCTCTACGTGTTGCCCCTGATCCTGAGGCGGTGGCGCGGCGAGACCGCGCTCGACCGGCGCGCGGCGGCACGCGCG
Source organism: Mycobacterium sp. E183 (assembly GCF_001667735.1). Classification (GTDB taxonomy): domain Bacteria; phylum Actinomycetota; class Actinomycetes; order Mycobacteriales; family Mycobacteriaceae; genus Mycobacterium. Next base: position 153,005 of record NZ_LZJN01000142.1, on the reverse strand, counting down.
GATCGTGAACGCGCGGAACTCGAGGCCGACACCGCGATCGCGATCAAGCGGGCAGAGGTCCGCCGCGAGGCCGAAATCCTGTGGGCCGAGCATCAACTCACTCAGGCCCGGCTCGCCATCGAGGCGCAGACCGAGATCGACCGGGAGCAGCAGCGCCGGCGAATCGCGGACGCCATCGATCCCCCGGTGCGGGCGTCGTCGCAACGGCCCATCGAACCGGCCGACGAAGACATCTATCTGCCGATCGCCGCGGAAGCCGAGGCCGCCAGCCGGGCGATTGTCGGCCTTCCCGCGCCGGCGCAGATCGCCGACGTGGAGAATCTGCCGGCGCCCGTCCAGCGCGACGTGGTGGCGCACGAAGAACGCGGCACGTCGCTCATCCCGTCGATTCCCGACGCCACCAAGGCCGCCGCGCGATGGATTCGCCCGTTGGTGCCCCCGTTTGTGGGGCGGGTGATCGACACCACGACCGCACCGCTGCGCACCGCGCGCCAGGTCTTCGAAGAGGTCGAGGAGTTCACCTTCTCGATGCGACGCACCCACAAAGTCACGGTCGACTCCGAAAGCTCCGAGCCTGGCGAACGTGCCGAGCGGCCTTCGGAGACGAGCGAATCCCCCTTCCCTACAAGAGCTTTCGTCGACTCGGCCCGAGACCGAACCGGCCCGTCCCCGCACTCACGGCTGGGCGGTCCGGACCGGCACGCGCGGTCGCTCGGGAAGGCGCGGCGAAGCGACGATCGGGAGCTCGCCAGGCGGGAAGGGCCGGCCGAGTTGGGCGCCCCCGAAGGCCCGCGTCAGCTCCCGCCCGCTTAGCGCGGCGTCCGCGCGCCTACTCGTCGCCGAAGGCCGCGTGGAGCTCCGGCAGGAAGGCCGCCAGATGATTCATCTCCTGGGCGCAGTGCACCAGCAGGTTGCGCGCGCTGGTCTCGGCGTTGCCGAGCACCCGCGAGGCGATGGGGCGCACGGCCCGCGACGCGACGCCGGGGACGTTGCGCACCGCGATGTGCCGTCCGCCCATCCAGAACCGTGACCGCATCTCCGCGCCGCCGGGGGTCGACCGGACGTGGTGGATGAACCAGCCGACGTCCACCGGGGCCTCGCTGGATCCGAGCCGGGCACAGATCGCCACCGCGCGATCGTCGTCGGGCGGGCAGCCCATGCTTGCCGGCTCGACGAATTGGATTGCGCCGTTGAGGATTGTCGAGCCGATGTATTCGCTGATCAGCGACCAGCGGCCGATGTAACGCCGGGCGCCCCGGCGGCCCGTGTCGTCGCCGTCCTTCCAGGCGGCGGCCAGGTGCGCCCGGGGATGCCAGAGCTTGTACCGGCGGGTGTCACAGCCGTGCCAGCCGAACCACCACGACCACATCGCCGGGGTGACCCCCGGCATGTCGGTGCGCACCGACACCTGGTAGCCGCCGTCGTCGAGGGCCCCGTACCCGTTCTCGGTCTGCTGGTACCCGTCGTCGGCCACCCGCGCGGCGTCGTCGAACGACGGCAGCGCCATGGCGCCTTGCGGCCCGTGTTCGAGCGCCTCCACGACGTGGCGTGGCAGCGGGGCCATTTCGGGCGTGAAGAACTTGCCGAAAGGGGTGTTCGCGTCGTCGCCGCGGTAGCCCAGATAGAGGTCGGTGGCCATCAGAGTCGTCCCATCCAGCTGTTGAACAAGCCGTCGGGGTCGTACTCGGCGCGCACGCGGTCGAGCTTGGCCATGGCGGCGTCACTGGCGAACCGCGCGGGCCGCTGGCCGAGGTTCTCGTCGGCGAGCTGAATGCCGATCGCGAACTCTGACATCGCGGCCATGTTGGACCGCGCCCAGTCCGCGTACTTGGCCTCGTCGGCCGGGTCCTTCCACGAACCGTAGAGCGCGAGGTAGATGTCGCCCTCGATGCTGTAGGCCATGTCCTGGCGGGGCGGGCAGGGGCCCCAGTTCAGCCAGAGGAAGTGCGCGGGATGCGGCGGCATCGTGTCCAGGATCGTCCGGATGCCCGGCAGCAGGTCCTCGGCCGGTGCCGACGTCCACATGTTGTCGACGGCGTAGTGGTGGTCGGACAGGTAGTGGCTCATCGCGACGTCATACCAGCTCGGCAAATCGGTTGGCATATAAGGAATCTTGACGAGCGCCCGATCGGCGACCGGGCAGCTGCCGAACAGCGCCAGGGCCTTTTCCGCCTCCTCGTCGGAGTCCGCGAAGGCGGGCGACGCCAGCGAGATGACCGGGGTGTCGATGCCCATGTTCGGTTCACCGCGTGAGGCCACGGCCTGCAGCTCGACGCGGGGGTCCACTTCGGCACTGACCGCGCGGGTCCATGTGAAGACCTCGTCGGCCAGCTCAAACGGGTAGACGTAGACGCTGGTGCCGCAGGCGCCCGGTCGCGGATAGAGCTTGAGGTAGAACGAGGTGACCACGCCGAAGAAGCCGGGGCCGGCGCCGCGGGCGGCCCAGTAGAGGTCGGCGTTGTTGCTGGCGTCGCAGTGAATCTGTTCGCCTTCGGCGGTCACGACGTCGAGGCCGATGACGCTCTCGCAGGCCGGGCCGTAGACGCGGCTGTTCCAGCCGTAGCCGCCCTGCAGCAGGTAGCCGCCCAGACAGACGCCCTTGCAGTGGCCACCGGGAAAGAACAGCCCCTGCGCCTCGAGGTCGGCCATCAGCAGGCTGCCGCCCTTGCCCGGACCCACTTGGGCGAGGCGCTTCTCGGCGTCGATGACGGCGTGGTCGAGCCGGCTGACGTCGAGCAGCACGGAACCATCGCGCAGGTGGCTGGCCGCGAAGCTGTGTCCGCCCGAAACGATGCTGACCTTGAGCCCGTGGGTCGTGGCGTACCGGATGCCGGCGACGATGTCGTCGGCGTCGATGGCCTGCACGATCACCTCGGGGTGGCGCTCGGGCACCCGCTGGTGCCACACGGTGCCCCGGCGGGCCGCCTCGTAGCCGTCATCACCCCGAAAGTAGTGCCGTCCGGCCGGCAGCCCGCTCATCGACCATCCCCTTTGATTCGGAGTTCGGATCTTTGTGATCCGGGATGCGGAACACTATAGTGGAGGAATGCCGTCCACGGGGGAAAATTCGCCAACTGGTCGCGACGAAGGCATCCAGGTGCTACGCCGCGCGGCCGCCGCGCTGGACGAGATCGCCGCCGAGCCGGGGCGGCTGCGTCTGGTCGACCTCGGCGAGCGGCTCGGGCTGGCCAAGTCGACGGCGCGGCGGCTGCTGGTCGGTCTGGTCGAGGTGGGCTTGGCCAGCGTCGACGGGCAGGGCCGCATTGCCCTCGGCGACCGCCTGTTGGGATTCGGCAATTCCGACGGGGCGCACATCACGGCGGTCTTCCGCCCCACGATCGAGCGGGTGGCGCGCGCGACCGACGGCGAGACGGTCGACCTGTCGGTGCTGCGGGGGCAGCGGATGTGGTTCGTCGATCAGTTGGAATCGTCGCATCGCCTGCGCGCGGTCTCCGCGGTCGGCGTCCGGTTCCCCCTCGAGTCGACGGCGAACGGCAAGGCCGCCCTCGCGGCGCTGGACGACGCCGACGCCGAGTCGGTCATGTCCCGATTGGGTGCCGAGGCCGCCGACCGGCTCCGCGGAGAGGTCGCCGAAATCCGGCGCACCGGAATCGCTTTCGATCGCGACGAGCACACCCCGGGGATCTCGGCAGCCGCCATCGCGCGGCGCACCGTGGGTGACAACGTGGTTGCCATCTCCGTGCCTGCGCCCACCGAGCGGTTCGGCGAGAAAGAACAGCGCATCGTCGACGCATTGCGCGCCGCGGCCGAATCACCGGCCTGGGCACGCTGACGTCAGCGGACCAGGTTGATCCCATAGTCGATTTCAGGCGCGGGCCGATTGGCCGCGCGATTTCGCCGAGACCGCCGCACCCCCCGCCCGCGTGCCGGCCACTGCAACCGAAGCCCAAAAGCGCCACCCTCCGCGCGCGCCTTTGCGTCGTTGTGGTTGGGGACGGCCGGGTTACCCCTCGAAAGCTCGGCCGTCCCTGCGTCTCGATCCCCGCTCAACAGGTCACTGCGGCGGAGGAGAACAAACGTCCCCATTCGTGCCGAGCCGCGGATTGCGCGTCGGTGAAGCTCGGTGTCTTCTCGCCATCGCCGGCCAAATGCACCAGGGCCCACGCCATCGCGAATACCGGCACTTTGTGCCGCAAGGCCGCGCTGTGCAATTCGTCCAGGGCGGCTTCGGACGGGCACCGGCGCAGGCCGATGAGTATGCCCCGCGCGGTGTCGAGGATGCGACCGGAATTCGGGCCACACGAAGTCTGGGCAGGGACCCAGTTCGCCGTCATATTGTGGATACCTCCTGCGGCGCCGTCACGAATCCGCCACTGAATAGCGGACGAGGAATTCCTGCGCTACGCATCGTCGCGGCCGCAAACCTCAAAGGCGCCCTGTGCCATGATTTGTCGATTGATCGCGTTGTGCCAGAGCGCCGCCGGGATTGATATCGGGCCGTGACCGTTTCGGGATCGGCTGCTAACCAACGACTCCGGAGGAATTCCGGATTGTGTTGCAATCCGGCTACCGCGAATTAGGTTGCCAACGCGAGTAATTCGTCGAAGCCGCCGACGATGGCGTCGTGGAAGACGTCGTAGTCCGGAATTGCGGTGGTGTCGACGTTCAGGCCGAGCCCGCACGTGTCGACATACGTGAGAAGGGTGACGTTGACTGCGGAGCCGATGGTGGGGCCGAACGCGTATTGCGCTCGCACCGGGGCACCGCCGAGGAAGACCGGTACGGGTACGCCGGGCACGTCGCTCGCCACGAAGTCCACGTGGCGCAGGACCGAGCCGATGTACCACCGGGGCGCCAGATTGAGCATCCCGGCGATCAATTGCGTGTATGGCAGGGATCTTTCGTTGCGCACCGCCGCGGTGCGCTGCCGGATCGCTTGGATGCGCTTCGCCGGGTCGGCCTCGCCGACGGGCACGTCGAAGCGCATCAGTGTGATCCGGTTCCCGCCCATGCCATCGTCTTTGGTCCGCAGGCTGATCGGCATCGTGATGTGCAAGTCGCCGACCGCGACACCGTGCTTCTCGTGGTAGAGCCGCAGCCCACCCGCCACCCCCGCGACGAATGCGTCGTTCAACGCCCCACCGCAACGATGCGCGGCCTCCCGGAGCGGCCGCATCGCCACCTGATGCACCCCGAGCCGCCGGATCAGGCCCCGTTCCGTCGCCAACGGCGACCCGGGGCTGTTTATCGGCCGGACGGTTCGGTAGACCGAAGCGGCGGTGTTCGCCGCGGACCGGATGGTGTCGACGGGCCGCCGAATGCCGTCGTACATCAACCGCGGGACCCGGGTCGCCGCGCCCGTCAGGGCGGTGCCCAGCAGGCCGGAGTCGTAGCGCGCGGCGTCGCGATATCCACCCAGCAGCCCCGACTCCGCCGCCTCCGGCTCGGGCGGCAGGGGTTCAACGCGCGACAGGTCCTCGGAGAGGTCGAAGAGGTGCATCGCGATCTGCACCCCCCCGACCCCGTCGGTGAGCGCGTGGTGAAACTTGCAGATCAGGGCCGCGCCCCCGTTGGCCAGGCCGTCGATGAACGTCGTTTCCCACAGCGCGCGAGCCCGGTCGAAGTCCTGCATCTCGGCCACGCGCGCCATCTCGAGCACGTCGTCGAGCGTCCCTGGTCCCGGAATGCTCGCTCGGCGCAGGTGATAGTCCAGGTCGAAATCCCGGTAGTGCTCCCAGCGCGGCGGGGCCGGCGGGGGCGACTGCACCACGCGCTGCCTGAACATGGGCAGTTTGCGGCTGATCAAGTCGAATCGTCTCCGCACCTCGTCCCAGTCCGGCGACCGGTCCAGAAGTACGACGCTGACCACGGTCGATCGCAGCCGTGGGTCGCTTTCCATTGCCCAGGTGAACGCGTCGCTCGCGCGCATGAATGCAGTCATGTCCGTGCTCCTTTGCACAGAACGTACGACTGCGGGCGTCTCAGGTCACCGGGTTATCGGCAGGCGATGACTTTGGTCCCCACAGTTAGCGCCTTTCGTCGACTAGCGGCGAGGCTCACAGGATCGCCCCGAGGTCCTTGGCCCTGGCGATGTCGTCCCAGTCGACGTCGAGCTCGAGCAGGATCTCCTCGGTGTGCTGGCCGTGTTCGGGCGCACGCGCCGGCGCCGGCGGCGTTTCGTCGAACTGCACGGGCGCCGCCACGACCCGGTACTTCTCCCCGTAGTCGTCGACGTTGGTCACCACGTATCCGTTCGGTTCGACCTGCGGATCGTTGAGGGTCTCCCGCGGCGTCGCCAGGGCGCCCCACACACCGGGCTCGTCCTCGAGCGCCTTCTGCCAGTGCGCGAGGTCGTGTCGGGCGAAGACGTTGGTCAGGATCTCGGTGGCCGCGGCGGCGTTGGCTATCAGGTTGCTCGACGGAACGAATCGCTCGTCGGTCGCCAGCTCCGCCAGGCCCATGCGTTCGCAGAATCCCACCCAGAACTTGTCCGGTTGCAAGAAGACCAACTGGATCCACCTGCCGTCGCGGGTCTTGTACCGGTTGACGAGCGGGTTGATGGCCAAGCCGGGCGGTGCGCCCGGGATCCCGTCGATGTCGAAGAAATCGGCCGCCGAGATGGACGGCGCTATCGCCCACATCGCCTGCGCCAGCAGCGACGAGTCGACGATCGTCGGCTCACCGGTGCGCTCGCGATGAAACAGCGCGGCGCAGACACCGCCGGCGAGCGTCGCGCCACCCTGGAGGTCGCCGAACCCCGGACCCTGCACGGCGGGCGTGTCGGTGCCGAAGGGCGTGAGCGTGTAGGCGACGCCGCCGCGCGCGAGGTAGGTGGCCGCGTCGAAGCCTCCGCGATCCCGATCCGGGCCCCGCACCCCCAGCCCGGTGCCGCGCGCGATGATGATCCTCGGGTTGAACGACCGGATGTCGTCGACGGTCAGCCGGGCCCGCTCGAGTGCGCCGGGCAACCAATTGGTAAGGAACACATCGGCACTCGCCAGCAGGCGGCCGAACAGCTCCCGGCCCGTCTCGGATTTGATGTCGACGGCGACGCTGCGCTTGCCGCGGTTCCCCAACTCGAGGATGAAGTCGGCGTCCGGGCGAGCCGCCTGCCGGGTGAACCCACCGACGACCAGCGCGCGTCCCGGATCGCCGGAGGCGACGCCTTCGACTTTGATCACGTCGGCACCCCAGTCCGACAGGGCCGCACCGGCCGACGGCACATAGGTCCACGACGCCAACTCGACGACCCGCACCCCTTGGAGCACACCCCCGCGCACGCCAGACATCGCCAACTCCCTCGGTCGAACCGCCATTCCTTGCTATTTTAGATATTCTAGCTAGTCTAGGGCGTAGCGGTAGACCCGCTGCAGGTCAGCGCAGTTTTTCGTGGAAGAGATGCGATGGATCCGACCGTCGGCCCGATTCCGACGCCACCCCGCGGTGAACGCGCGCCGTCTCCCAGAGCAGCCACGCGGGTGCCCGATCCGGTTCCGCTCGGCCGCCCGCGGCACCGCTCAAAAATGTTGCGCACCAACGTGGTTCGCGGCATAGCCACACGGACGAAGGACGGGCGATGGGCAGGGTAGCGGGCAAGGTGGCCGTGATCAGTGGCGCCGCGCGCGGGCAAGGCCGTTCGCATGCGCGGATGCTGGCCGCCGAGGGCGCGGACATCATCGCGGTGGACCTGTGCGCCGACATCGAGACCAACGAATATCCCCTGGCCCGGCGCGAAGACCTGGACGAGACGGCCCGGTTGGTCGAGAAGGAGGGGCAGCGCGCGTTCACCGCGGTTGCCGACGTCCGCGACCGCGCCGCCCTGTCCGCGGCGATCGACGAGGGTGTCGCCGAGTTCGGCCATCTCGACGTCGTCGTCGCCAACGCGGGCATCTGCCCCCTGACCGCGGGCCTGCCGCCGCAGGCCTTCGCCGACGCCGTGGACGTGGACCTGGTCGGCGTGCTGAATCTGGTGCACGCGAGCCTCAAGCACCTGCAAGCCGGCGCCTCGATCATCGTGATCGGGTCCAACGCCGCGTTCATGTCGTCGATGAACACCACGGGCATCGACGGTGGCCCCGGCGGGGCCGGCTATGCCTTCGCGAAATTGGCTGCGGCGCACTATGTCAACGACTTCGCCTTGGCGCTCGCCCGGTTCTCCATCCGGATGAATGCGGTGCACCCCACCAACGTCAACACCGACATGCTGCACAGCCCGCCGATGTATCGCGCCTTCCGGCCGGACCTGAAGGATCCCGCCCGCGAGGACGCCGAACCGGTTTTCCCGCTCGTGCAGGCGATGCCGATCCCGTACGTCGAGCCCGAGGACATCAGCGAGGCGGTGTTGTTCCTCGCCTCCGACGCGGCGCGGTACATCACCGGGCAGCAACTCCGCGTCGACGGGGGCGGCTTCCTGAAGGTCAAGCCGTGGTCCGGTGCGTGACCGCATGAGCGACGGGGCCGCCGGTGTCGAGCGCCGCCTGTACGAGCTGATGGTGCTGATGAAGGCCGCCGACGATCGGCTGTCCAAAGGCATTGGCACCGGCGAGTTCATGTGCGTGTACTGGCCCTCACGCGGGCAGGAGGGCATCGCCGCCGCGATGGGTGTCGCATTGCGCCCCGACGACCAACTGGTGACCACCTACCGCGGTCTGCACGACCTCATCGGCAAGGGCGTCCCACTGGAAGAGATCTACGGCGAGATGATGGGCCGCGTCGTCGGCGCGGGCCGCGGCAAGGGTGGCACCATGCACATCGCCAAACCCGATAAGGGCGTAATGCTTTCGACCGGCATCGTCGGGGCCGGCCCCCCGGTGGCGGTGGGGCTGGCGATGGCCGCCAAACGCAAGGGCTCCGATCGCGTCACGGTGGTCAGCTTCGGCGACGGCGCCACCAACACCGGGTCCTTCCACGAGGCGGCGAACATGGCCGCGCTGTGGGACCTACCGGTGGTCTTCGTCTGCCAGAACAACCTGTACGCCGAAATGACGCCGACCGTCGACACCATGAAGCTCGCACACGTCGCCGACCGGGCGGCGGGCTACGGCATGCCCGGGGTGCGCGTCGACGGCAACGACCCGCTGGCAGTCAAAGCCGCGCTCGACGACGCACTGCAGCGGGCCCGCTCCGGCGAAGGCCCCACCTTCATCGAGTGCGTGACGTTCCGGTTCCGCGGCCATTACTTCGGCGACCGGATGCCCTACATCCCCAAGGAGCAGTTGGCCGCCGCGATCCAAGCCGACCCGGTCCCCCGGTTCCGCAACCACCTCGTCGAGGCCGGCGTTTGCAATTCCGAGGAGCTCGACCGCATCGACGATGAGGCAACGGCGACAGTGGAAGCGGCGCTGCACACCGTGATGGGCGCCGACGGCCCGTCGATCGACGAGCTGGACTCCGACGTGTACGCGACCCCGATCGGGTATCCGGTATGAGCGCGCAAGAACAAGAGCTGACCATGCGCGAGGCGCTGAACCTCGCGCTGGATCAGGCCCTGGCGGCCGACGACAGGGTCTTCCTGCTCGGTGAGGACATCGCCGATCCCGGCGCGTCCGGTCCGACCGCGGGGCTGTCGACGAAGTATGGCCACGAGCGGGTGCTGGACACCCCGATCTCGGAGGCGGCGATCGTCGGCGCGGCGATCGGCGCCGCCATCGACGGCCTGCTGCCGGTGGCCGAGATCATGATCATGGATTTCATCGGCATCGCCGCCGATCAGCTGATCAACAACGCGGCGAAGTTGCGCTTCATGACCGCCGGACGCACGACGGCGCCGCTCACCATCCGCACCCAGGTGTACGCCGGGCTGGCCACCGGCGCGACGCACTCGCAAAGCCTGGAGGCATGGTTCATGCACATCCCCGGCATGAAGGTGATCGTGCCCTCCACTCCGCGGGACGGGAAGGGCCTCCTGACGGCGGCGATCTTCGACCCGGATCCCTGCCTGTTCGTCGAGACGATCCGGCTCCAGGGCAAGAAGGGCCCCGTCCCGGTCGAGCCCGGGTTTTCAATCCCGTTGGGCCAGGCCGACATCAAGCGGCCGGGCACCGACGTGAGCCTGATCGGCTACGGACGCTGCGTGCACGACGCGCTGGCCGCCGCGGCGATGCTGCACGATCAGGGCGTCAGCGCCGAGGTCGTCGACCTGCGCACCCTGGTGCCACTCGACGTCGAGACCATCATCGACTCGGCTCGCCGCACCCGCCGGGCCGTCATCGTCCACGACGCCGTCCAGTTCGCCGGTCCCGGAGCGGAAATCGCCGCGATCCTGCACTCGGAGTTGTTCTCCGAACTCGCCGCGCCCGTCGAACGGGTGGCCGCCCGGTTCGTCCCCAACCCGGCCGCGGCGGCGCTCGAGGCGCAGGTGTACCCGTCGCCCGAGCGGATCGTCGCTGCCGCGCAGCGGACCCTCGAAAAGACGGGCGCGGGGGCGCATGGCTGACTTCATCATTCGCATTCCGCGGGTCTCGGTGGCCGTTTCGGAAGCCGAGCTGACCGGCCTGCTCGTCGACGCCGGCCAGCACGTGGAGGCGGGCACACCGATCTACGTGATCGCCACGGAAAAGGTGGAACAGGAAATCGAAGCGGGAGCGTCGGGCACCGTGCGGTGGACGGGGCAGGTCGGGAACACCTACGACATCGGCGCCGAAATCGGCGTCATCACTTCTTGAACGAAAGGTGAGCACGTATGGATCTCAACGAGACTCGCGAGAGAATCATCTACCAAAAAGAGGGACCCATAGCCCGGGTCACGCTGAACTGGCCGGAGAAGGCGAACGCCCAGGATCAGAAGCTTGCCGAAGAGGTCGACGCGGCGCTGCTGGACGCCGACCGCGACTACGACATCAAGGTGCTCGTGCTCAAGGCCAACGGCAAGGGCTTCTGCTCGGGCCACGCCATCGGCAACAACGCGGTTGACTACCCGTCGTTCGTGGAGAACGCCATGGTGACCGGCCACCCGTGGAAGGCGCAGTCGGACCTGTTCGTCAAGCCGACCCTGAACCTGTGGGAGTTCTCCAAGCCCACGATCGCGCAAGTGCACGGCTACTGCGTCGGCGGCGGAACCCATATGGGTCTGACCACCGACATCGTCATCGCCGCTGAGGACGCCTACTTCTCCTACCCGCCGCTGCAGGGATTCGGCATGCCCTCGGGTGAATGTTCCATCGAGCCTTGGGTGTTCATGAACTGGCGCCGTGCGGCGTACTACCTGTTCACCGCCGAGGTCATCGACGCCAGAAAGGCGCTGGAGGTCGGCCTGGTCAACGAGGTCGTCCCGCGTGATCAGCTTGACGACCGTGTCGAGGCCATCGCCCGGCACATCGCCCAGGCACCGTTGACGACGCTGATGCTCACCAAGGCCAACCTCAAGCGGGCCTGGGAGCTGATGGGCATGCGGGTGCACTGGCAGAGCTCCAACGATCTCGTCGCGCTTGCCTCGATCAGCAAGGATGTGCAGCAGCTGATTCAGACGGTGTTCAAGGACAAGGTGCTGCCGTCCGAGCACGCCGGGCGGCAGGCCGCGGCGGCCGCCCAGGCTGACGGCGCCGCAGCCACTTAGGGCCGCCGGTGAATCTCGCCGATCACGCGATCGCGGCCGCTTCGTCGCCGGCCCTGATCGCCGACGGCCGGGCGATCCCGTTCGGCGAACTCTATGCCCGCAGCCAGCGCGTCGCCGCTGCGCTGCATGACGCCGGGCTGCGCCCGGGCGACGGTGTGGCCCTGGTCCTGGCGAACCGGCCCGAATTCCTCGAAATCACCTGGGCCTGCCAGCTTTCCGGTCTCTACTACACCGCGGTCAATACCCACTTCACCCCGGAGGAGGTCGCCTACGTCCTGGACGACTCCGACGCCAAGGCCGTGTTCGTCGACGCCAGCATGCCCGATCTGGCCGAGCACGTCCGCGCGGCCAACGCGGCCGTCACCGTCCATCTCGTGGTGGGGGGCGAGCTGCCCGGGTGGGACGGGTACGAGGACGCGCTGGCGGTGGCCGGCGCCGCGCCGGCCGTGGCGGACGGGTCGGAGATGCTGTACTCGTCCGGCACGACGGGGCGGCCCAAGGCCGTCCGCCGCCCCCTCCCGACCGACGGCAACGGCTCGTGGGCGCAGGCGGTCCTGGAGTTGGCGCTCACCCACAAGTACGGGATGAGCCGGTCGAGCGTGTACCTCTCCCCCGCACCGCTCTACCATGCCGCCGGGGTGAACTACACCATGGCGGTCCACCGCGTCGGCGCGGCTGCCGTCCTGATGCGCAGGTTCGACGCCGAGGCCGTCCTGGCCCTGATCGAGACCCACCGCGTCACGCACGCCCAGTTCGTGCCCACCATGTTCGTGCGGATGCTCAAGCTGCCCAGGGCGGTTCGGGAGCGCTACGACGTCTCGAGCCTGCAATGTGTCATCCACGCGGCCGCGCCCTGCCCGGTCGACGTCAAGCACCACATGATGAAGTGGTTCGGGCCGATTATCCACGAATACTACGGCGGCACAGAAGGATTCGCTGGGACCACGATCGGTCCGGAGGAGTGGCTGGCCCATCCCGGCTCGGTGGGCAGGCCCATGTCGCCGGTGCACGTCGTCGGCGACGACGGCGTCGAGCTGCCCGCCGGGCAGGCCGGGGAGCTGTTCTTCGAGGGCGGACCGGATTTCGAGTACTTCAAGGACCCGGCGAAAACCGTGTCGGTGTCCAACGACCGCGGCTGGCGCACCCTGGGCGACATGGGCTTCCTCGACGAGGACGGCTATCTCTACCTCACCGACCGGTCCACGTTCATGATCGTCTCGGGCGGGGTGAACATCTATCCGCAGGAGATCGAGAACCTGCTGATCATGCACCCCAAGCTCGTCGACGCGGCCGTCTTCGGCGTCCCCAACGACGAGTTCGGCGAGGAGGTCAAGGCCGTCGTGCAGCCGGTCGACGGCGTCGCTCCGGGCCCCGAACTCGAGGCCGAGCTGATCGAATACTGCCGAGCGCACGCCGCCGGCTACAAATGCCCGCGCACCGTCGAATTCGTTCCCCAATTGCCCCGGGACCCGAACGGAAAGCTGTACAAGAGACGCCTCCGCGAGCGTTACTGGCAGGGGCGGGCATCGCGGATCCTATGAGGGGATGAAATGGTCACCACCCAGAGCACCGATAACAGCCAACTGAACTGGACCCCGCTTCCGGTGCCGTGGGCGGTCCAGGCCGTCGATCGCATTCCCAAGCAGCGCTACTACGACCCGGAGTTCTACGCGCTCGAAAGCGAAATGCTCTGGCCGCGCGTGTGGCAGATGGCCTGCCGTCTGGAAGAGATTCCCAAGGCCGGCGACTACGTCGAGTACGAGATCCTTGACGAGTCGATCATCGTGGTCCGCCTGGACGCGGAAAACGTTCGCGCTTACCACAACGCCTGTCGCCACCGCGGGGTGAAGCTGGTGGAGGGCAACGGAAACCGGCGCACCTTCGTGTGCCCGTTCCACGGCTGGTGTTGGGGCATCGACGGCCGCAACACCTTTGTGCTCAGGCCCGAGGAGTTCGACGAGCACAACCTGGACCCGGAGGATCTTCGCCTGGTTTCGGTCCGCTGCGAGGTCTGGGGTGGATGCGCGTGGATCAACCTCGACGACGGCGCACCGCCGTTCCGTGACTGCTTCGAGCCGTTCGCATCGATCTACGACGCGTGGAAGGTCGAGTCGCTGCGGGTCGAGTGGTGGCAGTCGTGCCGGCTGCCGGTGAACTGGAAGCTGGCGACGGCCGCCTTCATGGAGGGCTATCACGTCCCGCAGACCCACCCGCAACTGCTGCCGTCCAGCATGCCGAAGCGGCCCGGCACGGCCGAACCACCCGGATTGGCCCAGACCAACCTCTATTTCATGCGGACGTTGGGCGAAGGCATGGCCGGCATGACGCACGAGAACGATGTCCGCATCGCCGAGGGCTTGCAGGACCTCGAACTGCCGGCCGACCCCGCCGAGGCGATGGCCGTGTGGCGCCGCACGCTCAACGACGCGATCGTGCACTGGCATCGAGCCCGCGGCTGCGACATCCCCGACCTCAACGAACTCGAGCGGCGCGGCATCACCGAAGCGATCAATTTCGGCTTCCCCCACTACTTCCTGCTGCCCCAGTACAGCAGCGCCTCGTCGTACCGGATCCGGCCGCTCGGCCCGGAGGAAACGCTGTTCGAGATCTGGTCACTCACCCGCATCCCGCCAGAGCAGAGCACGCCAAAACCGACGCCGCCGGTGCCCATGGCACCCGACGACCCGCGCTGGCCTCCGATACCGGCCCAGGATTTCTCGAATCTGCCCCGACAGCAAAAAGGCTTGCACTCCAAGGGTTTTGAGTACATGCGACTGTCCAGCAGGATCGAGGGCCTGATCTCCAACTTCGAACGGGTGATAGACGGCTTCCTCGCCGGCCTGCCGTACGACGCCCTGGTGCCCGCCATCCAGAAGACCAACACCACCATCGACGTGCCCGTCGCCGACCTCGGTTTCAGCGGGGGGGCACGATGACCGGCCGGTGGGACCGCACGGTCGATCTGCTCATCGCGGGCAGCGGCGGGGGCGGCATGGTCGCGGCGCTGGCGGCGCTGGACTCCGGCATCGAACCGCTGGTGATCGAAAAGCAACCCCTGGTGGGCGGTTCCACCGGCCTCTCCGGCGGCATGGTGTGGCTGCCCAACAACCCGCTGATGCGCGCCGACGGCATCCCGGACTCACACGAGGACGGGCTGGCCTACTTCGACGACGTCGTCGGTGACATCGGCTCCGCCTCATCGCCGGCGCGGCGCGAGATGTTCCTCACCGCGGGGTACGAGATGATCAACTTCCTGACCCGCAAGGGGGTTCGGTTCGTGCGATGCCCGGGCTGGAGCGACTACTACCCGAACCACAAGGGCGGCAACGAAGCCGGCCGCGCCATCGAGTGCGTCCCCTACGATGCGGCCGCGCTGGGAAGCTGGAGCGACAAGGTCCAGCCCTCGATGGCCAAGAGTTACGGCGGGTTCGTCCTCAAGACGAACGAGCTGCGTTCGGTGCAGTACTTCAATCGGTCGCCGCGCGCCTTCGCGGTGGCCATGCGGGTGTTCGCGCGCACCAGGGCGGCCAGGCTCCGCCGCCGCGAAATGCTGACCAACGGCGCATCCCTGATCGGGCAGATGCTCAAAGCTTTGATCGACCTGCGCGGTGAGCCGCCGATCTGGACCGGCGCCGCCATCGAGGACCTGATCGTCGAGGACGGCCGCGTGGTCGGCGCGCGCGTGGCCCGCAACGGCACCGTTCTCAACGTCGAGGCCCGCAAGGGCGTGCTACTCGCCGCGGGCGGCTTCAGCCGCAACGCGGACATGCGCCGCCGCTACAGCGGGGACCAGCCCAACGAGGGGCACTGGTCGATCGCGAACGCCGGCGACACCGGCGAGGTGTTGCAGTCCGCGATCGGCCTGGGCGCCAAGACCGACCTGATGGACGAGGCATGGTGGCTGCCATCGGTTTTCATCGCCGACGGCGGTGACGCCGCGCGGGCGCTGGGCAGCGGCCGGCAGCGGCCGGGCGCCATCTACGTCGACGGAACGGGCCGACGGTTCTGCAACGAGTCCAACTCGTACGTCGAAGTCGGCAAAGCGATGTACGCGAACAAGGCCGTGCCGTGCTGGATGGTTTTCGACGAGGGCTACATCACCCGATACGTGTCGGGTGCCAACCCGTTCAAGAGGCGCCGCCTCCCCGAGGAGCTGGTCACGCGGGGCGCGGTCGTGCGGGGCGAGACCGTCGGCGACCTCGCTCGCCAGATGGGCGTGCCCTCCGACGCGCTTGAGCAGACGATCAAGCGCTTCAACGGGTTTGCGGTCAAGGGCCTCGACCCGGACTTCGGGCGCGGCCAGTCGGCGTACAACGACT
This sequence comes from Mycobacterium sp. E183, assembly GCF_001667735.1. Lineage (GTDB taxonomy): Bacteria > Actinomycetota > Actinomycetes > Mycobacteriales > Mycobacteriaceae > Mycobacterium. Next base: position 137,171 of record NZ_LZJN01000142.1, on the reverse strand, counting down.
GTCTGGGCGATCCCGGGTACCGCCCCAACGCCGCGCTCGGCCCGCTCGAGCGGGCCCCCTTCTATGCCACCAAGGTCGTTCCCGCCGATGTCGGGACGTGCGGCGGGGTGATCACCAACGAGCACGCGCAGGTGCTCGACGAGGACGACTGCGTGATCGACGGGCTGTACGCGACGGGCAACCTCACGGCGACGGTCATGGGCCGGAACTACCTGGGCGCCGGCGGAAGCATCGCCTACACCATGGTTTTCGGTTATGTCGCCGCCCGCCATGCCGCGGGCCGCAGGGTCGCCGGCGAGAGAAGCCGCGCCCGCTAGGACGTCACCTAGAGCACCACGCCTGACGGCGTTCCCCCGGGGGTGGTGGCCCCGGGCTGCCCCGCGGCCGGTGGCTCGGTGGGGGCGTTGCCCGACGCCTGGTCCCCGGCCGCCGCGCCTTCGGCGACCGTCGTCGCCTCGTCCTTTTTCTCTTGGTCCTCTTTGTCCTTGTCCTCGTCGTCCTTTTTCGCTTCGTCGGCGGGCGGCGGCTCCGGGGTGGTGTCCGACGCGAGCTGCGCGGGCGTCGACGCGCCGCCCATGCCCTGGGTGAGCCCCTGGATGCCCTGCATGGCGCCCTGCATGCCCTGCGCAGCACCCTGCAGCGCCGGCGCCATGTTCCCCGCCAGCTGGCCGAGCTGCGCGGGCGTCGGGGTCGGCGTCGGCGACGGCGCCGTCCCCTGATCGGGCTTGGGCTCGGGCTTGGGATCCGGCTTCGGCGTTTCCCCGGGCGCCTTGATGACGTGGGCCTTGGGCGGAGCGTCCGGGTTCAACGGCTTCAGGGGAATGTTCGCGTACTGGACGTAGTACTTCAATGCCGATTCCGAGGTCGCCTGAAGTTTTTCGTACCAGTCAATGGCCGAAGCGATGTATTCCTGGTAGCCGTTTTCCACGTAATACCGATACCAGTAATCGCATTGCGACACTTCGTAGGTCGTGGGATGCGCGCCGCCCAGGGCGTGTTGATTCATGTATCCGGTGGTGGCGGTGACTTTCTTGTGCACGTCGACGACCCGGTCGGCCTGCTGTCCGAGGTCGGCGCACAGTTTCGCCATCTTGTAAATCCACTCTTTTTGTTGCTGGAAATTCCGTTCGACCTGCTCCGTCGCCTCACCCTCCCAGCGGCTGAACAGCCGGAACCGATAGGTCTGTTCCTGAAATGACTGCTGAAACGCTTTCCACTCCTGCGCAAACGCCCGGAACGACGTGCCCTGGTCCCCCGTCTCGATGTCCTCGGCTGCCTGCCGGACTTCGTAGTAGGGGTATTCGAACGGCGGCGGCGCCGCCATCGGCTCGGGCGCCGTCCAGGGCTCCTCGTCCGCGGCCAGCGTCGGCGCCGCCACCCCCGCAGCGGAAGCGTCGTTGTTCAGGATGTTGCCGATGTCCTCCGCGGCCCCGGTGTCGACCTCTTCGTAGGCCTTGGCCGCGTTCCTCAGGGATTTCGCCAGACTCCTCCATTCCCGTTCGCAGCCCTTGAGGTACAGGCGCAACGTGTCAGCGGTGAGCGCGAGTCGGGTCGCGGTATCGCTGATGAACGAAAGATTGCACGGCCCTTGTGGATTGGAGGACGGAACGGTCGGCAGCGGTTGCTCAAGTTCGGCGGCTCGCGTCAGGAGTTCCTCGTACTCCACATTCAACGTCTGCGTCATGTCGGGTCATTCTCCTTGTGCTGAAGCGAACTTCGCCGGTAAGTCACGCCGGGGAGAGCGCCGTGCCGACATCCTGGACGGGCGGGCACTTTCTCACGGTCTGGCCCGACGGCACGGGCACGCGCCGGGGCATGGGCGGTCCGATACGCTGCAGCCACCAAGCACCCCTCTCGTTGTGCCGGCCATGCGGGTGGTGCAGTGGCGCGCCAGCCGCTACCAGGTGCAATCCTAATTCACCGACCGGGGCTGTCATGCGCCAATTTTCACGGCTCTCACCGGGTCTTCACCGGCTCGCGTTGAGCGGTGATCGGGCTACGGGTTCTGCGGGTCGTCCTGGCCGACGAACTCGCGCGGCTTCATGCCCGACTGCTTCAGCTCGGCCCGCCGGGCCTGCACATCGGTGGCGGCGCCCACCATGTTCGTCAGGATGTGACTGACCTGCAGGTGGACCCGCATCCCCATCAATTCCCACGCACGCTTAACGTTGTTCTTCACCGCCATCAACGTGGTCAACGGGATTTGGCCGATCTTGCGCGCCATCTCCTCGACGGTGTCCTCGAGTTCTTCGCGCGGCACCACCTTGTTGAGCAGGCCCCAGTCGAGGGCTTCCTGCGCGGACAGCGTCGGGGCCAGCAGCAGCCAATCCATGGTGCGATGCCAGTTCATCAGCAACCACGGCTCGATCATGGTGTGGCCGCCGGGCTCGCCGAGGCTCTGGGCGAGCGGCATCTGGAAGTACGCGTCCTCGGATGCGACGCAGAAGTCGGTCAGCAGGCCGAGGTAGATCCCCCCGCCCATGCAGTAGCCGTGAATCGCGGAGATGGTCGGCTTGGGGAATTCCCACAGATACAGCGTCGGCCACAGGAACAGGTCGGCGGTGCCCTTGTACAGGTCCTCGAAGGTCTCACCGAAATCCGGATACGGATTTTCGTCGGGGCCCCAGCGGGCCACGTGTCCCCCGCAAAACCCTTTTCCGTTCGCCTTGAGGATGACGACCTTGATCTCCTTGTCACGGTCGGCTTCGTGCAGGCACTCGTCGACTTCGGTGACCAGAACCGCGTCCTTGGTGTTGGCCTTGTCGACCCGGTTCAGGATGATCCGCGCAATCGGCGGCTCGCGCTCGTAGATCACCGCTTCCAGGACGCGCCGCTCCATGCGCGTGACATTACCTTCAGACCGCCGGGCCGGAAGCCGATTCGTCCTGCTCGATCGCCAATGCGCTGCGCGCTATGTCCGCGGCGGCGAAAAAGCTTGCCTCCCAGCGGCGTCGGCCGCGCGCGCGAGCAGCCAGGCGCAACCCGCACCCTCACCGGACGCGACCCGCTCGAGGTCGGCGAACGCCGCGGGTAGCTCACCGGCGACCGCGCGAAACGGCCCCGGGGAGCCGCCGACTTCGCTCAGCACGGCCATCGCCAACAACCCGCCCGGCGCCAGGCGCTCGACGATCGCGCGATCGAGGCGACGGTCCCGGAATCGGTGGCAGAGGATGACATCCAGGGGCGGCCCGGCCGGCAGTCCGTCGTCGAGGTCGACGACCTCGAACCGGCACCGGTCGCTGACCCCGGCGCGGTGAGCCAAGTCCCGGGCATGGGCGACGGCCACCGGCGAGACGTCCACTCCCTGCACCGCAAGCCCGCGCGTCGCGAGCCACACCGCCGCCAGCCCCGCCCCGCACGCGAGATCGAGGGCACTGCCCGCGGCGGGAAGCAGCTCCGCGTGGGGGGCCAGGAATTCGGGCGGTCCCACGGCCTCCACCGGAGGCGGTGCCTTCGTGGCGTACCGCTCGTCCCAGCGCCGCCGGTCCGCCTCGGCCATGGGCGCCACTCTAGATCCTTTTGGACGGCCGCCCGCGGTTCCGGGCCGGCGGCCGACAGGTTGCCCTGCCGCGCCCGGGCGAAGCCTTCCTACACTGGACGGGTGTCTAAAGATGCGGCGCGCCGGTCCGACCGCAGGCCGGGCCAGACGATCCGCAAGGTCCTCGACGCCGGGCTGGAGGAGCTGCGCGAATCGTCGTACGCGAATCTGACGATGCGTTCGGTGGCGACCCGCGCCGGGGTGTCGCCGGCCAGCGCCTACACCTACTTTCCGTCGAAAAGCGCGCTGGTGGCGGCGGTGTACCTGCGGTTCCTGCGCGAGCTCCCGCTGCATACCGACGTCAACGAGACGACCAAGGCGCGGGTCAGCGCGACGCTGCGCGACATGGCCGTGGTGGTCGCCGACGAGCCCGAGCTGACCGCCGCGTGCGGCGCCGCGCTGATGGCCGACGACCCGGCGGTGCAACCGATCCGGGAGCAGATCGGGCAGGAGGTGTCCGCGCGGATCGGGGCCGCCCTGGGTCCCGGCTGGCCGCGTGCGGTCAAATCCACACTGCAGATCACCTTCTCCGGCGCCCTGATGACCGCCCGGTTCGTCAGCTTCGACGAGATCGAGGGACAACTCGAAGAGGCCGTCAACCTCATCCTTGGCGCCTCCGTCGCCTAACCGGCGGTGCCGCAAATGATTAGGCGGCGCGTCACGCCACCGGCGTCAGGCTCCGGGAATCCTGACCGGCCCGCAGAAAACGGCCGAACTTCTGCCTGCCCAGTGCCGGTGCGGGCTCGCCCGCACCGAACGCGAACCGTCCCGCCACGAGCACGGCGCTGACGGTTTCGTCGTTGCGGTTGACCATCCGCGACAACCCGCCGTAGGACTCCACCGGATGCTCGGCGTAACGATCCAGCGAAGCGTCGAGCTTGTCCGGATTGATCACGACGAGGTCGGCGCGATCACCTTCGCGCAGGGTGCCTGCGTCGATTCCGTACCAGGAGCCGAGCTCGCCGGTGAGCCGGTGCACGGCACGCTCGACCGACATGAACGGGGTGCCGTGCTTTTCCGCCTCGTGCACGTGCCGCAGCAGGCGAAGCCCGGAGTTGTAGAAGGCCATGTTGCGCAGGTGCGCCCCGGCGTCGGAAAAGCCCATCTGCACGGTTTCACTTCGTGCCAGCTTCTTGAGCACCTCGGGGCGATGATTGGAAATCGTGGTGCGCCAGCGCAGCTGTTCGCCGTGCTCCACCACCAAGTCGAGAAACGCGTCGACCGGATGCAGGCCGCCGCGGTCCAGCCCCACCTGCCCGAAGGACTTGCCCACCACCGTCCGGTCGGGGCAGGCCACGATCTCGGCGTCGAAGAAGTCGCGGTGCCACACCCTGGGCCCGAACTTGCGGTCGTAGTCCTCGCGGAACCGGCGGCGGTAGTCCTCGTCGCGCATGAGCTGATTGCGCTCGATCTCGCTTTGCAGGTGCAGCGCCGCTGCGCCCGCGCCGAACTCCTCGAACACCACCAACGAGATCCCGTCGGCGTAGACCTCGAACGGCACCGGCAGATGCTGCCAGCGGAAGTCGCCGCCGAGGCCGTTCACCACCCGCGCGAGCCGGTCCATCAGGTGGATCACCGGGGGTATCGCCTTGATGTCGGCCGCCGAGAGCAGGCTGGTCTTCAGCCGGGGACGGCCGAGGCCCAGCGACGTCGCCAGCTGCGAGACCACCGACAGTGGATTCTTGATATCCGGCCCCGACTGCAGGATCTTGTTGCGCCGCCGCAAGATCGCGTTCAACCGGCGCAGTTCGCGGGTCTTGGCGTACGTCGACGGCAGCGTGCGCGACCGGCAGACGTCGCCGTCGAGTTTGTCGAACAGCAGTTGTTGTGAGGACATCCCGACGAATCCCTCGTCGAGCGCCTCGTTCAGCATCGACTCCATCCGCGCCAGCTCCGCCGCGGACGGCCGGACGTCCTTGCGCGTCGCCCGGTCCAGGCCCATCGTCGCGGCACGCATGTCGGAGTGGCCCATGAAAGCGGCCACGTTGGGGCCCAGGTTGCGCCGGTCGAGTTCGGCGACGTACTCGGCCGGATTGTTCCAGGAGCGCGCCGCGTCGAGATGCTCGATGACATAGCGCCGCGGAATCGCCTCGACCCGGCCGAAGATGTCCCCCGCGTCGACGTTGTCCAGATAGACCGTGGACAACGAACACGATCCCAGCATCACGGTCGTCACCCCGTGTCGCAGTGATTCGGAAAGTGCTGGCTCACAAAGTATTTCGACGTCGTAGTGCGTATGGATGTCGATGATGCCGGGCATCACCCACTGTCCCGTCGCGTCGATCACCTCGGCGCCCGTCGTGTCGAGCGATTCCGGGGTGACGATCGCGACCCGGCCGTCGCGCACACCGATGTTTCTGCGCGCCGACGGCGCGCCCGTCCCGTCGAACCAGCGACCACCTGTGATTACGGTGTCGTAGTGCAAAGTCCCGCCTTCCTGCCGCGCGGCACCCCCAGATTCGCAGCGATCATACATAACGGCAGAAGTGTCCGGCCGTGTTAACCAGCACCGATCGCCTGCTTCCAGCCGCTATGATCCGGCTGTGGGGATCACCGGCTACGGCGTTGCCGCTCGATAGATGCGCAGTCACGGTTGGGCAGGAAATGCGCCCGCCTCCGACGAGGAGGCGATCGAGCGCATCCTCGATGCCGCCGACCGGATCATCGACGAAGGCGGCTCGGCGATGCGGATCGCCGACGTGGCGCGGGCGCTCGGGGTGACCCGGCAGACCGTTTATCGGTACTTTCCCGGGACGCAGGCTCTGTTGGTGGCGTCGGCCATGCGGTCGGCCGACGGCTTCCTGGATCGGATGGCCGCCCACCTCGAGGGCGTCACCGACCCGGTCGTGGCGATGACCGAAGGGATGGCCTTCGCCATCGAAGAGTTGGCCTCGGACAACCAGGTCGAAGTCGTGCTGAGCCAGCGCCACCGGGGCGGGCAGAAGGTGTCGATCATCTCCGATACCGCTCTGGCGTTCGGGCGGTCGATGCTGCACCGCTACGACATCGATTGGGAAAGCTACGGTTTCGACGAAGCCGGCCTCGACGAGCTGAATGAATTCAGCCTTCGGGTGCTGCACTCGTTCCTCGCCGACCCGGGGCGGCCGCCGCGCAGCGGTGCCGATCTGCGCCGGTACCTCACCCGCTGGCTGGGGCCGGCGATCGCCTATCCGCAGTTGGTGCGCGCGATGGGCGCGCTGCAGACGCCCGAGCCGCGCACGCGGCGGCGCCCTTCCAAGGCATCGTGACAATCGGCGACGGGCTCGGTTGACGACAACCACAAGGAGCGGGCATGACCGGCCTCGGACAGATCGCGCTCAATAGCGCGCCGGTATTCGGTGGGGCGATGCTGGCCGTCGCCGCCGGCCAGTTCCGCGGCCCGGATTATCGGGGCATGATCGCGCAGGACATGGACCTGCTGGAGCGGTTGCCGCCGGAGGCCGCCGGGCGACGCGCCGAATTGCAGCGCACCATCGACGCCCGCATCGACGACCTGATCGAGACCTCCGACCGGGGGCGGGCGTTGCGCAAGGCGGCATTGTCTTACCAGGGCAACTGGCGGGACTTGGTGCTCCTGGTCTGCGCGGTGCTGTTCACCATCATCTGGTGGGACGTCGACCACGACAGGGGCAACTGGCTACCCATGTTCGTCCTGCTGATCCTGCTGACCATCGTGACCGTCGCCTACGCGTTTCGCGGCGCGCTGCGCGCCGCCGGTTCGTTGGTGCACAGACGATCCCAGGCTCCCGGGTCGCGGTAGCCCGGTGTGGGCCCCCGCCGCATAACGCGCGCGTTTGGTCAGCCTGTGACAAGATCGCGCTGTGAAGGCGCATACCCTCGGCGGTCTGATTGGTGCTGTGCTGGCGCCCTTTTGGGCGCTTCCGGTTGCCCCGCTGACGGCGGCCGACCCGTGCCCCGATGTCGAGGTGGTGTTCGCGCGGGGCACCAATGAGCCGCCCGGCGTCGGCCGAATCGGTCAGAGTTTCGTCGACACCCTGCGCTCGCACGTCGGCGGCAGGTCCCTGGGCGTCTACCCGGTCGACTACCCGGCGACGACGGATTTCCCCAAGGCCGTGGACGGCATCAGCGATGCGGGCGCGCACGTCGAACACATGGCGGTCTCCTGCCCGCGAACCAGGATGGTGCTGGGCGGATACTCCCAGGGCGCGGCCGTGATCGGCTTCGTCACCGAAAGCGCCGTCCCCGACGGGGTGCACCTGGTGCAGGCCCTGCAGCCAATGCCGGCGGAGGTTTCCAACCACGTGGCCGCGGTCACGCTCTTCGGCAAGCCGTCGAGCCAGTTCATGAACATCATCAACGAGCCGCCGGTGACGATCGGTCCACCGTATGCGGGCAAGACCATCGAGTTGTGCGTGCCCGGCGACCCGATCTGCTCGGACGCCACGAACCCCATTGCCCATCGGCAGTACGTCGAAGCTGGCATGGTGGATCAGGCGGCGGATTACGCGGCCGGCCGCATATAGCTCAAACGCTCGGGGAGGCCACTGTGGCCGCTGACGGAGATCCGATCGACGGCGTCGGAAGCGCGGCCTTCGATGTCGCCGATCGGCTGGCGATCATCAACTTGTTCGGCGCCTACGCCTACACCTACGACCACGACCGGCTCGACGAGTTTCGCGCCTTGTTCACCGAATCCCCCGAGCTCGTCCTGCTGCACGAGGGCCGACCGCTGTCGGCTGACATCGACACGGTGATGAGCCTGCTCGCGGCCCGGAAGGCAGCGTTTCGGGCCGAGCACAATCAACGCCGCCATGCGCTGAACTCGTTCTGGTTCTCCAGCCAGGGCGCGGACGAAGCGACCGGGCACTGCTACGTTCAGGTCTTCGCCATCTCAGACGGTGGGCCGCCCCGTCCCGACCTGACCGGATGTTACGACTTCACCGCGGTCAAACAGGACGGCCGCTGGCGGTTCAGCCGGTGGGTGGTGGGCATCGACCAAACGCAAACCCAGTGAACGTGCGCCCTGGCCCAAACCCCGTTTGTCGCAAGGTAATTCGCCCTCAGCGTGGCCCGGCCCCCGCCTCCAGGACCTCGAGCGCCGCATCGATGTTGGGCATGATGGTCGGGCCGTAACTGTTCACCAGCTGTCCGAGCGCGCGGGCGATGTGCGGTCCGACCGCGCCGGCGGCGAGCACCTCCTCGGCCAAGACGATGCCGTTCACCAGGTGGGCGGCGCTCAAGCGGCCGTCCGGGGTGACTTCGTAACGCCAGTCGCCGATCTGCACCCGCTCGGGCTGCGACCGGAAGAAGCCGCGCCGCGCCGGGACGAGGATCACCCCCGGAACCCCGCAGAAGACCCTGAGCACCAGCCCGACTCCCCCGGGACCGGCCAGCGTCGTCCCGATGGCGTGGCCGACCCGCTGTTGATCAAGGCTTGTCATCAATCACTCATGGGCAGGACGAACGACGGCGTGAGGGTTTGCGGCTCGCCGCCGCGACGCACCGCGGTTCCGGCCACGTAGAACTCGACGGTGTGATGGCCCCACGCGTAGTTCGAGATGGCGAAATGCACGCCGACGACGCCGGTTCCGCCATCGCGTTCGGCTTCGCTCTGCATACGCGACATGGCCAGCTCGCGAGCCTGGTAGCTCCCCTGCGTCCACTGCGGCATCTCGGCGTTGCGGCCGACCTGGCTGAGCGTGCGCAGGAACCCTTGCACGGCAATGTGAAACACGCAGTTGCCCATGACGAACGCCACCGGGGCGAATCCCGATCGCAGGAGCGTGGTCAGGTCTTGCCCGGACAGGTGGCTGGTGAACGCCTGCCCGTTGGGGCGCCGGTAAACGCCGGGCTTCTCCGTGTAGCGCACCGCGGTCCCGACCGCGATGAACTCCAGATGCTCGCCCTCGCCCTGATGGCGCCATTCGAGCCGGACGCCGACCACGCCGTCCGCGCCCAGCGAATCGGCCTCCGCCTGCATCCGCGACATCGCGTTCCAGCGCGCCCGGTAGGTGGCGTCGGTGAGCACGGGCAGTTCGGATTGCTGCCGAATGCCGGTGAACTGGTAACCGACGTGGTAGACCGAGACGCCCATCACCAGTTCGATCGGCTCGAACCCGGCCCCGTGCAGCAGCGCGAATTCGTTGATGGACAGGTCGGAAGTGAACACCTTGCCTGCGTGCGACAGTCGTTCGCTGGCAACTGGGTCGAGCGGGTTCGGTTGCATTGTCAAAACACCCTCCTGCGGTTCGCAGGACAGCGTATGTCGCGCGACCGCGACGCACACCCCCAACGTGCGACTTTCCAGTGGACCCCGGGCGACATGACGGTGGTCCGCGATCGTGGGACCCGGCGCCTCGCGGAGCCGGCCGGCCCGCGGCGAGATCGATTTGCTGCCGGGCCGTTCAGCCCGCGGCTTGCTTGGCCCCGATCATCCTGTGCAATTCGTCGACCGACCACGGTTCGGCCTGATGGTGGTCCCGGTAGCCCAGCAGCCGCGGCGTCGGCCGGTCGAAGCTCCCGACGAATCCTCCTGCGGCAACGAAGATCTGGCCCGTGACGGCCCGGGCGAGGTCGCTCACCAGATACGCGTAGAGCGGGGCCACGAAGGCCGGCGGGGCGCTGTCGAGGGAGGCCCGCATGGTCATTTCGTCCAGCAATCCGCGGCGATGCAGGTCCTCGATGTGTCGTTCGTATTCGGCGCCGGTGGACAGCCGCGTCCGGGCACCGGGACACACCACGTTGGCCCGCACCCCATGCGGCTTCAGTTCCGCGGCGATGGCCACGGTCAGGGCGTTCACCGCTCCCTTGCCCGCGGGATAGCCGGTGCCGCCGTAATCGCCCAAGAAGGCGACCGAGCTGGTGGTGACGAGCGCGCCGTGCCCCTGCGCGGCCATCACACGACCGGCCGCCCGGCACGTGTGGAACGCCGAACCGAGGTGAGCGCTGATCAGGCGGTCGAACTCGTCCGGCGAGATGTTCAGGATCGAGGACCCTGGCGGCTCGGCAACCCCGGCGCAGTTGATCAGGGCGTCCAGCCGCCCATGAGCGCGTACACACTCGTCGACCAGCGCCCCGGCGACGCGCTCCTCGTTCGCGGGTCCGACCACCGCGGTGGCGCACCCGCCGGACGCCGTGATCGCGGCGACGGCCTCCTCGACGGCGTCCTCGTCGCGCCCATTGACCACGACATCGGCGCCCAGAGCGCTCAGCAGTTCGGCGATCGCGCGCCCGATTCCCCGGCTGCCGCCGGCCACCACCACCCCGCGGCCCTCCAGCAGGCGGTCTGTGTCGTTCACCGCCATCGGCGCCGGAAAACGTTGTGCGCGAGAGGCTCTCGACACCGGTCGACGGCGCGTCGCGCGAGTTTGGTCACGAACATTAGGCGAACAGTACCCAGCGAGCGTACAAATGAGAACCTCACCCTCCGGTTGCTCGCCGCCGGTCCCCGCACCTTTGCGGCTAACCGGTGAGGGCGTCAGAATGGCTGGCCAACGCTCACTTGGCTATGTTCTGGCGGTTTGCTGTGATCGTCCTCGTTGCCCGGCGGCTGCGGTTGCCGACGCGTTTCGGCCCCAATCGGGCCAAGCGATCGCGGGCGTGTGCGATGGGGCGTATAGTCAAGATCGAAGTCCGTTCTGGACGTGTCGCCGTTTAGCTCAAAGCGGCCAGTCAGCCGCACGGCTACTGAGCATGGTATGGCTCCGGCGAAACGACCCGAGTCATCTCTCTCGTTGGTAATCCGTGCGCGTTGTCTAAACGACCCAGTCCTGCGGATAGAGGTGGAGTGAGGCGATTCTGCGCATGACCGCATGCCTCGCTGCACACGACTCAGAGGAGTGAGTCAGCAATGCAAAAATCTCTGTGCAGCAAAGGTTTCAGGATCGACCGCGCCAACATCGGGCGCGTGCGCCTATGACTGATGTGATAACAACCCCGCGCCCTGCCGAGTGCCGCGACAAGAAATCCGACGATTCCTACGACGACGTGGTCGAAATGTTCGTCGAACTGCGCCAAATGCCCGCCGAGTCGCATGAGTACGGCCGCCAGCGCGAACGCATCGTGGCCCGTTGTCTGCCTCTTGCCGACCACGTGGCAAGCCACTTCGCCCGCCGGGGTGAAGGCATCGACGACCTCGTCCAGGTGGCGCGCCTGGGTTTGATGAACGCTATCAACCGGTTCGATCCCGCCAAGGGACCCAGCTTCATCGGCTTCGCGGTCCCGACCATGATGGGCGAGGTCCGTAGGTACTTCCGCGACTACAGCTGGGGGATGCGGGTCCCCCGGCGGCTACGCGAACTGCACGTGCAGATCAGCAGGACGACCGGGGACCTGGCTCAGAAGCTGGGCCGCGCGCCCACCGCGGGCGAGCTGGCACAGGTGCTGGAAGTCCCCCGCGAGGAGATCGTCGAATGCCTCGTGGCGGGCGACGCCTACCGGCTGGATTCCCTGGATGCCCCGGTGGGCGCCGACAGTTCGGGCACGCCCCGACTGGTCGCCGACGCCGTTGGCGGCCTCGACCCGCAGATCGAGCACATCACCAACCGCGAGGCGCTGCGTGTCCTGGTTGCCGGCCTGCCCGAACGCGAACGCGAGGTGTTGCGCATGCGGTTCTTCGAATCGATGACGCAGAGCCAGATCGCCGAGCGCATCGGGGTGTCACAGATGCAGGTCTCCCGCATCCTGGCCAGCACCCTGCGCTGCTTGCGCGACCAATTGGAGTAAACAACTCATCGCCCGCCAGGGGCCTTGGGCGCCACGCCCGCGCCACGCCGCAATGTACTGTGCGATTCGGGAACGAACTCGACTGCGGCGCCGAAGGCGGCCTGGGAAGGGAGCTCGAACGATGAGGACTTCACGGACGGTGGCCGCGGGAGTCGCGGCGACGACGGCGCTGGCGGTGGCGGTGTCGGGGTGCGGCGGGAAGAATTCGACGCCTTCGACGTCCAAGCCGGGGTCGTCCAGCTCGGCTACCAGCGCCCAGAGCTCGGCGCCGGCATCGTCGGGCCCCGCCCAGCCGAGTGACTACACCGGGTTGCTGATCCAGGCCAGCGACATCAACGCCCCGATTCCGTTCACAGCCACCCCGCCGACCACCAACCCGAACGGCCAGCCCGGCGTCGCGACGACGTTCAAGGACGAGGACGGCAGCCACGTCATCAAAGACACCATCCAGGTGTTGGCCGACCCTGGCGCCGCAACGAACGCGTTGAACGCGGCCAAGGGCGGTCAGGGTGACGTGATCAAGAACCCGACCACGCAAGCCGCCGCCGTCGGGACGGGCGGAACGACCCTGCTGGGTAACTCCCCCGACCACAACAAGGGTGTGACCCTGCTGATGTTCACCGAGGGCAGGGCCTTCGTGACACTGCAGTTCGACGGACCGCCCGACACGCTGGCCCCCGCGGATTTCGTCAACGACGTCGGCCAGAAACAGGACGCGGCCATCAAGAAGGGGCTCGGCGGCTGACCGAGAGCTGACCGCCCACAATCCGAGGAGCCCGATGACCGTAATCAACGGCATGCCGGCCCATGCGCTGCTGCTGCACTTCGTCGTGGTGCTCGTACCCGTGACCGCCCTGCTGGAGATCGTCTGCGTGTTCTGGCCGACGGCGCGGCGCGGCCCCCTGTTGTGGCTGGCGGTGATATCGGCCATCGTCACCATGGTGCTCACGCCGATCACGGTGGACGCCGGGGAATGGCTGTATGACCTGCGGACCAAACCCAGCGCGATCCTGCAAAAGCACGCCGCCCTGGGCGGCACGATGACCTACTTCGCGGCCGCGCTGCTGGCGGCCGCGTTGGTGCTCGTGGCGATGCGCCTGATCGAACGCCGCTCAGACAAGAGCCGTGTGGCCGTCCGGGCGACCATCGCGATACTGGTGCTCGCCGTCGCCATCGCATCGACGATCCAGATCTACCGCGTGGGTGATGCTGGGGCGCAATCGGTTTGGGGTGACGAGATCGCGCGTCTGCAGAAATCGCACCCGGGTTAGCGGTTATCGCGGCGCCTATGCGGTTGGCGTGAGGAGAAAGAGCCGGAATGTGCGCCGGCCCGCGCGATCCTGGGCGACCTGGTAGTTCGGCCAGTGCGTTACCGCCGTGGACCATGCTTGGTCACGTTCCGCGCCGGTGAGCAGCCGGACCGATGCCACGAAGCGATGGCCGCGCCTGCGGACGGTAACGCGTTGTGTCGCTTTGAGGTTCGCCGACCACGAGGGATGGCGCTCTCGGCCCCAGTTGGAGCCGACCAGCAGCAACCCGCCGTCGAGCGGCACGTACTGCACGGTCGCGGTACGGGCGAGGCCCGTCTTGCGGCCCGACGTGGTGATCTGTACGTTCGGCAAGCCCACGAGATCGAGTACACCGAACCGTCCAGTCGTCGCGAAGCGAAGCAGCGCCTCAAGACTTTCCGCGACTGGCCGGCCAGTCAGGACGAGCCGGCGGTAGGCCGCCGGATTCCGGGCCACCCGCTGCAGCGGATTCATACGCAGACTGTATTCCCGGCGGCCCCAGCGCGGGCATCGGAGCGGTGAAATGACCCTGACGGCTGGGGTTTCCGATGCCGGCGCTCGGTCACGCCTTCCTGGCGCCGCACCGATTAAATAAATTGCTTGATTTAATATGATGGTCCGTGTTCACTTGGGCGATGACCGCCGAACGGGCCGCCCGTTCCGACAGGTCGACGGGCACCCGGGAGGCGATCCTGTCGGCCGCGGAAGTGCTGTTCGCCGAGCGCGGCATGTACGCGGTATCGAACCGGCAGATCAGCGAGGCGGCCGGGCAGGGCAACAACGCCGCGGCTTGCTATCACTTCGGCACCAGGACCGACCTGCTCCGGGCGATCGAGGACAAGCATCGGAAGCCGATCGAGGCACTGCGCGCGCACCTGCTGACCGCAATCGACGATTCGGCCGACCTGCGCGACTGGGTGGGCGCGCTGGTGCGGCCACTGACCGATCATCTGCATGCGCTGGGCACCCCCAGCTGGTACGCCCGCTTCGCCGCCCAGGCGATGGCCGATCCCACGTACCGCCACGTCGTCACCAAAGACGCGCTCGCGTCGCCGCTGCTGGTGCAAACCATCGACGGCATCAACCGTTGCCTTCCCGACCTGCCCAGGCGGGTGCGGTCCGAACGGATGGTCATGGTGCGCAACCTGCTCATGCACACCTGCGCCGAGCACGAAGGCGCTCTGGCCGAGCACGGGCCGCGTTCGCGTTCGGCCTGGCCGGTCGCCGGCGAGGGCCTGATCGACGCGATCGTCGGCCTCTGGCGCGCACCGGTCCATGTGAGCGCGGCGCGCACCTAGCCCCGCCGCACACCAGAACAGGCCAAACCGAGGAGCACGATGACCGACGTCTCGACCGACACCGCTATTCCGGAGTTCCCCATGTCGCGGGCGCCGGGTTGCCCGTTCGCCCCGCCGCCAGAAGTGCTGCAGCTCAACGCCGACAGACAGTTGAGCCGGGTCCGGATCTGGGACGACAGCACGCCCTGGCTGATCCACGGCTATGAGGCGACCCGGGCGTTGTTCACCGACTCGCGGACCAGCGTCGACGACCGGCTCCCGGGCTATCCGCATTGGAACGAGGGCATGCTCGCGACGGTGCACAAGCGGCCGCGTTCGGTGTTCACCTCCGACGCCGAGGAGCACACCAGGTTTCGCCGGATGCTCTCAAAACCGTTCACCTTCAAGCGGGTTGAGGCGCTGCGGCCTGCGGTGCAGCAGATCACCGACGACCACGTCGACGCGTTGCTGGCCGGCCCAAAGCCGGGTGACATCGTGAGCACATTGGCGCTGCCGGTCCCCTCCCTGGTCATCAGCGAGTTGCTGGGCGTGCCCTACCAGGACGCGGACTTCTTCCAGACCCAGGCCCAGCGCGGCATGGACCGCTACGCCACCGAGGAAGACACGGCGCAGGGCGCGGCGTCGCTGGCGAAGTACCTGGCGAACTTGGTGCGGGCCAAGATGCAAAGACCCTCCGAGGATCTGGTTTCCGACCTCGCCGAGCGGGTCAACGCCGAAGAGCTCACCGTGCGCGAGGCGGCCCAGCTGGCCACCGGTGTGCTCATCGCCGGTCACGAGACGACGGCCAACATGATCAGCCTGAGCGTCGCGGCCCTGCTCGACCATCCCGACCAGCTGGCGCTGATGCGCGACACAGACGATCCGCAGGTGATCGCCGTCGCGGTCGAGGAATTGATGCGCTACCTCAGCATCATCCAAACCGGCCAGCGGCGGATCGCGGTCGAGGACATCGACGTGGGTGGCGAGACCATCCGAGCCGGCGAGGGCATCATCCTCGACGTCGCTCCGGCGAACTGGGACGGCCGGCAGTTCCCCGACCCGGACCGCCTGGACCTGCGCCGCGAGGACGGACCGCACGTCGGGTTCGGCTACGGTCGCCACCAGTGCGTCGGGCAACAGCTGGCCCGGATGGAATTGCAAATCGTCCTGCCCACGCTCCTGCGTCGCGTCCCAACCCTGCGTCTCGCGGCGCCGCTGGAAGAACTGCCCTTCAAGCACGACGCGCTGGCTTACGGTCTCTATGACCTGCCAGTGACATGGTGAAACCCGACCCGGGCCCGCAGGTGCCCGACTTGCGGGCGTTCGCTGGAAAGCGTTGCGCCGCTGGGCAACGAGCTGACGGCCGAGGCCCGGCCCGTTGACATCTTGCTCAACAACGCCGGCATCATGACGCCGCCGCAACGCCAGGAGGCCCGAGGCGGCTTCGAATTGCAGTTCGGGGACTCCCACACGTGCGCCTCGTTTATGGTGGATGGTCTGGGGCTCGCCCAGGTCGACGAGATCGGAATCGACAAGGTGATGTGGTCGTCGGACTACCCGCACAACGAGAGCACCTACGGCTACTCGGAGCGGTCGCTGGCCGCGGTCGTCGACGCCGTCGGTACCGAGAACACGGTCCGCGTCGCCAGCGCAAACATCAGAACGTTCTCGGACCTGTGAGATGACCGAATCACTCAGTGTCCCGGGCACACTCATCGACATCCCCGATGAGCCGGATAGGGCGCGCATGCGTTCCGAGACTGGCGCTAGGCTGCGGTCCGCGATGGCCGATCACGGCGTGGACGCGCTGATACTGCTGATGAACGGCTACGTCGGATACGCGACGGGCGCCAGTTGGCCGCTCTTGGACGCGGGGCTGTCGCACGTGGAGCGCCCGGTCGCGGTCGTGCTCGCCGACGACGAACATCCGCACCTGTTCATGCCGTTTCGCGGCGGAGCGTCCGCGGAATCGCCGGTGCCCGACGACCATCTGCACGGGCCCGTCTACCTCGAATTCGACCATGGCGTCGAGCAATTCGCGCGTGAGCTGGCTGGGCTGATCCCACCGGGCGCGAACGTCGCGGTCGACGAACTGACCGGAGCGATGCGAAGGGCCGGCCGCAGGCTGTTCCCCGGGGGCGAGCCGACGGATGCGGCGATCGTGGTTGGTGCTGCGCAATTGGTGAAGACTCGCGATGAGTTGTCCTGCCTTCGCCGGGCCACCCGCATCACCGAACAGGCGATCGTGGACGTGCAGCGGGCGTTGGCGCCGGGGGTCCGCCAGATCGACCTGTCGGCCACGCTGGTGCGTCGCGCCTTCGAGCTGGGTGCCACCACGAACATGCTGGAGGCCATCTGGCAGGTGATGCCGAGTTCGCGAGAAGCCGGAGTGTGGACGACACATGGCGATCTGGCGCTGCCGCTGCTTCCCACCGATCGTGAACTGGCCGCCGGCGACGTGCTATGGACCGACATCAGCATCACCTATGCCGGGTACTGCTCCGATTTCGGCCGGACCTGGGTGGTCGGTCGCCCGCCCACCCAGCGACAGCAGGACCAGTTCCGACAATGGCGTTCGATCATGGACGCGGTGCTCGCGGTGACCAAAGCCGGTGTCAGCTCCGGCGATCTGGCGCGTGCGGCGATTGCCGCCAACGGCGGCCGCAAACCCTGGTTGCCGCATTTCTATCTGGGCCACGGTATCGGGACCTATCCCGCCGAAGCTCCCATGATCGGAACGGATCTCGGCGAAGAGTTCGACGACAACTTCGTCTTGCCGGTCGGAACGGTTCTGGTGCTGGAACCCGTGGTGTGGGAAGACGGGACGGGCGGTTATCGCAGTGAGGAGATCGTGGTGATCACCGAAGACGGCTACCTGCCGATCACCGACTACCCCTACTCCCCCTATGGCGACTGAAGTTCTGCCCGACCCCACGGCGCTGCGGATGGGCCGCCGGGACCGCGCGTTGGCGCAGATGGACGCGCACGGGCTGGACATGCTGGTGCTTGGGCGTCAAGCCAACATTCGTTACGTGACCGGCGCACCGCAGTTGTGGATCGCCGGGACGCGACCGTTCGGCCCGATGTGCGTCGTGGTGCGCGGGTCAGGCGAGATCTATCTCAACAGCACCGACGACGAGGGGGTGCCGGAGGAGATCGGGCACGATCACCTGTACGGGCTGGCCTGGAACCCGATGACGCTCATCGACGTGCTGACGAAGATCGATGGCGCCCACACCGCGCGTCGGGTCGGAACCGATGCGATCACTCCGACTTTCGCCGCCCTGCTGCCGGAGGCGTTCCCGAACGCCGAGCTCGTCGACGCGGAGCCCGCGATGCGGGCGGCGCGGCGCGTCAAGACGGCCGACGAGATCGCGGCCATGGCGACGGCGCTCCGGGTCGCCGAGCGCGGACTTGCCGCCGCGCTGGCCGAATTCGCGCCGGGCGTGTCGGAACGAGCGCTGGCGGGGGCCATGATGGAGGCCATGGCCGCGGGCGGTGTGAGCACGCCCGCCACCCAGGACGCGGCGTGGGTGACGTCGAAGGAGCACCCGTGGCGTCGCGCCGGATCGGGCGAGGGGCGGCCGGGTGATCTGGTCGCGTTCGCCGCGGGGGCCCTGGCGAACGGCTATGTCGCGGAAGTGGGCCGGACGTGGCCGGCCGGCGACCACGCCGACCGGGCTACGCGCGACCTGTTCGAGCGGTCGAACACGTTGTACGACAACATGCTTGCGGCCTGCCGGCCCGGCGCGCCCACCTCGGACTTGGTGGCCGCCTATCAGGCCGCCGGCGAGCCGATTCCGCCGATGCCGATCGCGCACGGATTGGGGCTGGGATTCGATCCGCCGGTGGTGTCCCAAACCCTGCTGGCAGCGGGCGAATTCGACCAACTGGAGGCGGGGATGGTGTTGGCCATCACCGCGTATGTCTGGGAAAAGGGTGTCGGGGCGCTATTCAGACGGGACACCGTTCACATCACCGAGGGCGGTCCCCACGTGCTGACCGCCAGCCCGTCGTGGTCGGGTCAATAGAATCACTTGCGTCACTGGGTGAGTTCCGTGATCCCGATATCACTGCGGTCGGCCGAGAGCCCAGCCGGGCAGCGTCGGCGACACAGGAGGGCAACCTCGGAGACACCTGCGGGTCGCCTCTCGATGCCTTCGTTGCCACCTCAAAACCTCCGGGGTTACCCGGAAACCCGTTCCCCGGTCAGGTCGAGGGCGATATCGATAAGCACGTCCTCCTGGCCGCCGACCAAGCCCCTGCGCCCGGCTTCGACCAGAAGCGTGCGCGCATCGACGCCGAACCGTTCGGCAGTTGCCTCGGCATGACGCAGGAAACTTGAGTACACGCCCGCGTATCCCAGCGTCAACGTCTCCCGGTCCACGCGCACCGGACGCTGCTGCAGGGGCCGCACAAGGTCGTCGGCGGCGTCCTCGAGCGCGTTGAGGTCACAGCCGTGTTGCCAGCCCATCCGGGTGGCCGCCGCGACGAAGACCTCCAGCGGCGCGTTACCGGCGCCGGCGCCCATACCCGTCAGTGATGCGTCGACGCGGTGAGCGCCATGCTCCACGGCGACCATCGAATTCGCCACACCCAGCGACATGTTGTGGTGGGCATGGATGCCGACTTCGGTTGCACTGTCGAGGCTTTGCCGCACCGCGTCGACCCGTTCGGCGACGTCGCGCATGGTCATCGCGCCCCCGGAGTCGACGACATAGACGCACCCGGCCCCGTATCCCTCCATCAGGACGGCCTGCTCGGCGAGCTTCTGCGGGGTGGTCATGTGGCTCATCATGAGGAAACCGACGGTGTCCATGCCGAGTTCGCGCGCCGCGACGATGTGGTGCGCGGAGATGTCGGCCTCGGTGCAGTGCGTCGCGACGCGTACGACACTCGCGCCCGCCCGGTGCGCGGCGGTCAGGTCGCGGACGGTCCCGATGCCCGGCAGCACGAGGGTCGCCACCTTGGCCCGCTCTACGGTCCCGGCCACGGCCTCGATCCACTCCAGGTCGGTGTGGGCGCCGAATCCGTAGACGCAGCTGGACCCGGCCAGCCCGTCTCCATGGGCGACCTCGATAGAGTCCACCCCCGCCTGGTCGAGCGCCCGGGCGATCTCGGTGACCTGCTCCAGGGTGTAAGAGTGTCGCACGGCGTGCATGCCGTCACGCAGCGTGACATCACTGATGTACAGCGGCTTGCTCATTTCCTCACCCCCACAGTCGTCATCGAGTGCGCGGCGATTCGTTCCGCGGTGGCCAGGGCGGCCGACGTCATGATGTCGAGGTTGCCCGCATAGGCGGGGAGGTAGTGCGCGGCGCCCGTCACCTGCAGCATCACGGTGACCCGGGTGCCCATGAACTTCCCGGTCTCCGGGATGTGCAGCGGACGGTCGGCGTCGAACGTCTCGAACTGGACGGGCTTGGTGAGCTTGTAGCCCGGCACATACCGGGTGACCCGCTCCACCATCTCGGCGATCGAGGCGCCGATGGCCTCGTGGTCGCAGTCGCCCTCGACCAGGCAGTAGACGGTGTTGCGCATGAGGATCGGGGGGTCGGCCGGGTTGAGGACGATCACCGCCTTGCTGCGCTGCGCTCCGCCAACCACTTTGAGCGCGGTGGCGGTCGTCTCGATGAACTCGTCGATGTTCGCGCGCGTGCCCGGGCCGGCCGACTTCGACGAGATGGACGAGACGATTTCGGCGTACGACACCGGGGCCGCGTTGTTGACGGCGGCGACGATCGGCACGGTGGCCTGCCCCCCGCACGTCACCATGTTCAGGTTCGGCGCGTCGATGTGGTCCTCCAGGTTCACCACCGGCACGCAGAATGGTCCGACGGCCGCCGGCGTCAGGTCGAGGACGCGAATGTCCTTGTCGCGCAGAAAGTTCCAGTGCCGGACATGGGCGCCGGCGCTGGTGGCGTCGAACACCAGCCGGATCTCGTCGAAGTGGGGCATCGCGAGCAGGCCCTCGATCCCTTCCGAAGACACGGGGACGCCAAGGCGTTTCGCCCGGGCCAGCCCGTCGGACCCCGGGTCGATGCCGATCATTGCCGCCATCTCCAGCGGCCCGTCGCTGCGGAGGACCTTGATCATCAGGTCGGTGCCGATGTTGCCCGACCCGATGATGGCGACCGGATATCGTTCGTTACTCACTGAACTGCTCCCTACTCGAAAGTCACGCTAACGGCGCCGAGCCCGCTGACCGCCGCCGACGCCCGATCTCCCGCGCCGACGAACGGCGCCGTGGTATACGAGCCGGACATGACGAACGCGCCGGCCTCGATGGCAGTGCCGTATTTCGCGACCGCGTTGGCCAGCCAGGCGACGGCGGCGGCGGGATGACCCAGCACGGCGGTGCCCGCGCCCGTGGCGACGGTCACGCCGTTGACGACGAGTGTCGCGGTGGTCTCGGGGAGCGCCGGCGCCCGGCCGATCGGCACCCACTCGCCCAGCACCACCGCACCGGAGCTCGCGTTGTCGGCCACGGTGTCCGCCAACGTGATCCGCCAATCGGCGATCCGGCTGTCAACGATCTCCAACGCCGGGGCGACGGCCTCGGTGGCGGCCAGCACGTCGCCGATCGTCACGCCCGGCCCGCGCAGCGGCGCGCGCATCAGGAAGGCGACCTCAGGCTCGACGCGCGGCGCGCAGAACGCGGTGACCGGCACGGTCGCCGCGTCGGGGAGCACCATGCTGTCGAGGACGTAGCCGAAATCGGGCTCGTCGACCCCCAGCAGCTGCTGCATGGGCGCGGAGGTGATGCCGATCTTGTGGCCGCGCAGCGTGCGACCCTCGGCGAGATAGCGGACCATGTTGGCGCGCTGCACCGAATACGCCTGGGCCACCGTCATATTCGGATACATCTGCGTCAGCGGCTCGATCGGGACGCGGGTGCTCTGCGCGTCGAAGAGCAGTTGTGCGGCGTCGGTCAGCTGAGCGGATTGAACGGTCATGCCGGCTCCCCCGGTTCGAGCAGCTTGGCCGCCATGTCGAAGACGATGCGGACGTGCAGGTCCAACAGCCTGACCAGATCGACGGAGTCCCCGCCGACTTCCTTGGCGATGAACAACCCGTCGGCGCCGGCAATCGCGTAGGTGGTTAGCAGGTGCACACCTTCGTCGCCGAGCTCCGGGGCAAGCTGCCGCACCATCTCCGCGAACCGGTGGAACGCGCGATCGCGCACCTCGAGGAACATCTCCCTGGCCCGCGGTTCGACGGGCCGACGCTCCAGGCTCAGCATCAGCCCGAGGCGGAGGAAGTCCGGCGCATCGAGCAGGGCCTTGGCGACCCGGCCGCCGAACTCCGTCATCCACTCGCGGTCCGGCGTCACTTCTGTCAGGTCGAGCTCGGCCAGCCAGCGCTGGAAGCTGCGCTCGATGACTGCCGCGATCAGGTCGTCCTTGTCGGCGAAATGCCAGTAGATGGAAGTCGGAGGCAGGCCGCTCTTCTTGCTGACCAGTGAGATCGTGGTGCCGTCGTAGCCGCGTTCCGTGGCGACCTCGGTCGCCGCGTCCAGGATCCGCTCGCGCGACTGCTCGCCATTGGCCCGCGTGCGCCGCTGAGCACGGGGTTCGGCGGCCTCAGGACCGGCCGATTTTTTCTGTGCCACATTCCCTCCTCCGGGGTGTTGACGATCACGCTATCGAGAGCTTACTGTATGGAGCACTACATTAACAACTTCTCCACCGAAGGTTCCCCTCATGTCAGACCAACCGATTCATGACGTAGCGATCGTCGGGTACGGGCCGGTCGGCGTCACCGCCGCCAACCTGCTCGGCCAGCTGGGCCTCAAGGTCGTCGTCGTCGAGCGCGATCCGAACATCTACGTACGCGCGCGGGCCATCTCCACCGACGAAGAGGTCGTGCGCATCTGGCAACAGGTCGGCCTGGCCGACCGGCTCAACGCCGACATGCAGCCCGGCAACGGCGCCAACTTCGTCGACGCCGACGGCGTCCCGTTCGTGCGGCTCCTGCCGGTGTCGCGGGGCAACGGCCACCCGCCGCAACAGTTCATCTACCAGCCGGCACTGGAGAAGGTGCTGCGCGAAGGGGTGGACCGCTTCCCCAACGTCACGGTCCTCCTCGAGCACGAGTGCCTGCGGGTGGTCCAGCGTGACGATCACGTCGAACTCATGCTGGCCGATCTTCGCGCCGACGAGTTCCGCCGGATTTGGGCGTCGTACGTGA
Source organism: Mycobacterium sp. E183 (assembly GCF_001667735.1). GTDB lineage: Bacteria > Actinomycetota > Actinomycetes > Mycobacteriales > Mycobacteriaceae > Mycobacterium. The sequence goes on along the minus strand of NZ_LZJN01000142.1, from coordinate 114,192 downwards.
TCGCCGCGGACGGTGGGTCGAGCTTCATCCGCGGCCAGCTGGGCATCGGTTTCAGCGGGCGCACCTACGGGGAGCGCTGGATCGTCATCGACACCAAGGTGCTCAAGGAATGGCCGGGCCACGACCGGCTGCGCTTTCACTGCAACCCGGAGCGGCCGACCGTCGACTGCCCCACCCCGCTGGGTCACCACCGGTGGGAGTTCCCGGTGCGAGACGAGGAGGACGAGAAGGACCTCCTCTCCGAGGAGGCGATCTGGAAGGTGCTGCGGGGGCAGGGGATCTCGCCCGACAACGTGAAGATCCTCGGGTTCGCCTGCTACAGCCACCACGTCCGCTTCGCCGACCGGTGGCGCGTCGGCCGCGTCTTCCTGGCCGGGGACGCCGCGCACGCGATGCCACCGTGGATCGGCCAGGGCATGTGCGCCGGTGTTCGCGACGTGGCGAACCTGTGCTGGAAGCTGGCCGCGGTGCTGAACGGGTCGCTGCCCGAGTCGGTGCTGGACACCTACCAGGCTGAGCGGATGCCACACGTGAAGGAGGTCACCAACCGCGCGGTCAAGACGGGCAAGCTGATCATCCAACGCGACCCGCGGCGCGCCGCCGTGCGAAACCACTTCTTCCGCACCGCGAGCAAGGTGCCCGGGTTCACGTCCTGGCTCCGCCAGCACCGCTGGCTGCCCGACGCGCGTTACCAGAAGGGTTTGTTGGCGCACAACGGAAACGGTGCCGTCGGCTGGCTCATCCAGCAGCCGTGGGTGGTCGAGGAGAAGGGTGACGCCGTCCGCCTGGACGACGTCATCGGCGGCCGCTGGACCGTGCTGCACCTCGGGCCGGCCCCCGATCTGCGGGAGTGGCGTGAGGCGGGCGTCCCCGTCCTGAAAATCCTTGTGCCCGGGGCGGTTCCGAGCGCTGACAGCGTCGTGGACGCCGACGGCATTCTCACGCGCTGGCTCGACAAGCGCGGCGCGTCGGTGGTGGTGGTGCGGCCCGACGGGTTCGTCTACGCCGCCGCAAAGGAAGACCAGCGGTTGCCGGGGCCCCCGGCCGGATTTATTGAGCGGCGACCCGCTGCGCCCGGCAACGCCGCACTTGCGATCGCCACGGTTTAAGGACGGATTCGATGACCAGCAACACCATGATCGAGCGCACCGTGCGCGTCAACGGGAAAGACATCTTCCTCGTCGAGGCTGGGGACGGCCCACCGGTGGTCCTCCTGCACGGCGGCGGCCCGGGCGCGTCGGGCGTGTCGAACTATTCGCAGAACATCGAGCCGCTGGCCGAGAACTTCCGCGTGATCGTCCCCGACATGCCCGGCTACGGCCGCTCGTCCAAGGGGGTCGATCGCGACGATCCGTTCGGCTACCTGGCCGAGCACATCCGCGGCATGTTCGACCAACTCGGCATCCAGCGCGCGCACCTGGTCGGCAACTCCCTCGGCGGTGCCTGCGCGTTGCGCCTCGCCCTGGACAGCCCGCATCGGGTCGACAAACTCGTGCTGATGGGGCCGGGCGGTGTCGGGACGAGCCGTGGGCTGCCGACCGCGGGGCTGAAAAGCCTGCTGTCGTACTACGGCGGCGACGGGCCCAGCCCCGAAAAGCTGCGCACCTTCATCCGCTCGTATCTGGTGTACGACGGCGAATCCGTCCCGGAGGCCCTGATCGAGGCGCGCTACCAGTCGTCGATCGAGCCCGAGGTCGTCGCCAATCCGCCCCTGCAACGGCCGACGGGCCCAAGGGTGTTGTGGCGAATGGACTTCACCCGCGACCGCCGGCTCAAGCACCTGAACACCCCGACGCTCGTCATCTGGGGACGTGACGACAAGGTCAACAAGCCCAGCGGCGCGGCAATGCTGGGCGAGCGGATGCCCAACGCCGACGTGCTCATCACGGCGAACACGGGCCACTGGGTCCAGTGGGAACGCGCCGACTTCTTCAACGCCGTCACCACCGCGTTCCTGACGGCCTGACCATCTGTAAGGAGAATCTCATGACCACTGACGTCTTCGGCAACGTCCACCTGGGCTATGTCGTGATCGAAACCAACAAGTTCGCCGACTGGAAGCGCTTCGGCCGCGACGCGATCGGCATGCACCTCGACGAGATGCTGCCCGACACGATGCGGTTTCGCTTGGACGCCAACGAATGTCGCTTCCTGCTGCGGCAGGGGCCGGCGGAGGACGTCGTCGCCTTCGGTTGGCATCTCGACGACCACGCCACCTTCGACGAAATCTGCCGGCGGGTCACCGACCACGGCGTGCCGGCCGTGGAGGGCTCCGACGACGACGCCAAACTCCGCGGCGTGGAGCGCTTCCTGCGGTTCCCCGGACCCAACGGGCTGACCCAGGAGGTGTACACCACCGCCCGCACGGCGCCGCTGGCGCTGGATATACCGGGCAGCGGGTTCGTCACCGGCGCGGGCGGATTGGGCCACGTGGCGATCTTCACGAAGAAGCCGCACGAGATGCGGGGCTACTACGACCACGTGTTCAACGCGCGCCTGTCGGACTACATCGACGAGACGATCAACGGCCTGAAGCTGAAGGTCCGCTTCCTGCGCGTCAACGAACGTCACCACTCCGTGGCGATCGCGTCCGTGAACATGTTGCCCGTCAACCCGATTCGCACGCGGGTGCAACACGTGAACGTCCAAGCCGCCACGCTCGACGACATGGTGGCGTCGTATCAGCGCGTCAAGGCACTGGGTTTCGAGATGACGATGTCGGTCGGGCAGCACACCAACGACAAGGAACTGTCGTACTACGCGATGACCCCGTCGGGATTCGAGTGGGAGGTCGGCTGGAACCCGATCGTCGTCGACGAGCCCGTCTGGAAGCCGACGACCCACCAGGGCATCAGCATCTGGGGGCACAAGCTGGAGGGGCAGACCGTGGTCGACAAGCTCGAGATGTTCGCCGTGGCCGCGCGGTCGGTGCTGCATCGCGAGGACACCGTCCCCGCGCTCAGTTCCCCGGCGATCGCCGACGACTGAGGTAAGCGAGCCGGATCATGCCGTCATGAGCGCCACCGCCGCCGGCGCGGTGACGTCTCACGGTCCCGGCTATGCCACCGTGGTCATATCGCGGCGAGTAAGCGACAACGAAAACCGGCGGTTTCGACGCTGGCTGCGCCGCCTGCGCCGGGCAATCGAGCGGTCTTCCGGTTACATCGGCATGAGCGTGCAGCCACCCGACGAGAACCACCCGTGCGAGTGGGTGGTGATCTATCAGTTTCGGTCAGAGCGAGACCTTGATGCGTGGCTGTGCTCTGCACAGCGCGCGGCCTTGATCGCTGAATGCGACGCATATCTTAAGGATCGGCCTATAGAGCAACGCATCGTTCAACCCCGAACCGATAGCGTCACCCTGATCAGTGCTGTCCGTTTACGCCAGGGAGCCGAAAAGGCCCACCGCGAGCTCCACGAGAATGCCGTGGCGGCCGCCGGCGCGCTGGGTGGTCTTATTCGCCACCAACTCATCCCGGCCGTCGCGGGCGCTCAACCGGACACGGTGGCGCTGCTGACGTTTCACACCCGCGACGATCTCGACCGCTGGATGAGGTCTGCGCAACGCCGGAACATTCTGCGCGCCATGTCGGCGCTGACCGAAAGCGAGCGAACCGTCAACGTCGTCGGTGGCTACGCCGGCTGGTTTAGCCCGCCGGGGGCGGGACCCAAACAATGGAAACAAGCGATCGCAGTGATCGCCGGATTGATACCGGTATCACTTCTGGTCACCGCTGTCCGCCAGTCGACCGCCCCCGACCTTCCACTGTGGGCCGTGGTGCCGCTGACCGCGGTGGCAAACGTGGCGATCCTGACATGGCTCGTGATGCCGCTAATCACCCGTGCGCTACGAGGGTGGCTGACCTAACTCATCGGCCGAAATGTCGAGCCGCATGGGACGGTCCGGGCCACGCGCCGGTGGGGCGGACCCCATCATGCTTCATCCAGCGTCGGAAAGAGGAGTTCCGAAACCAGAAGCTGGACTGCCGCGGCGACGGGTATCGCGACCAACGCCCCTACTACCCCGAGCAGCGCCGCGCCGATGAGAACGGCGAACACGGTCACTCCTCCGGGCACTCTCACCGCACGCCCGATGATCTTGGGCGTCAACAGGTAGTCCTCGGCCAACCGGAAGGCGACGTAGAAAGCCACAGTGGCGATACTGACCGGGATGGACACCGTCAGCGCCACCAGCGCGACCACAAACCCGCCGACCGTTGACCCATAGGGGAATAGATCGATGATCGCGACGAACAGCCCGAGCAGCACCGCATATGGAACATGCAGGACGAAGCACCATGCGAACGTTGCCGCCCCGGCGATGACAGAGGTCAGCACATTGCCGAAAACGTAGTCACCGAACTTCGCCATCACCTCGTCGCCGATGAGGATCGCGCGCGGTCGCCGCGACTTCGGGACCAACCGATACATGGTCGATCGGATCCGCGGCAGTTCGGCCAGAAAGTAGACGGTGAGCACGGCCACAATCCCGACGTGTGACAGTGCTCCGAAGATGGTCTCCCCGGCCTTGAGGAGGCCCCCAACGGCTGGCGAGCCCGAATTGTGGAGCATGTCGCCGATCCGCTGTTGAACATGGAAGCGCTCGTTTAGTCCCCCGATCACGGTGGAGCGGCTCTGTGCCTGCTGAAGAAAATGTGGGACCTGCTCGACGAATTGACGGGCTTCCTGCACCAGCGGGGGGACCGCCGCCGCCACGGCACCGGCGAGGACCCCAAACACGGTCACGACCACGAGGCTTACCGCGGCCCAGCGCGGCAGTTTGCGGTTCACTAGCCCAGACACCGCAGGCTCAAGCCCGAGGGCAAAAAATATCGCCGCCCCGATCAAGACCAGAACCGAGGACGCTGCCCCGAGCATCCGCACCGCCCCATAGGTGACTGCCACACCGGCCGAGGCCGTCAGCCCCAGATAGAACGGCGAACGCCGATCGAATCGTTGACCCCGGGTACCGAACGGGTGGCTGTCCGATCGTAGTCGCGCCGCGGCGTTTTCGGCGGCCGCGATCGCCCCTTCCTCGTCGCGGTGCGGGCGACCCACGCGGCGGTGATGGCCCCGATCGGCGAGGTCCTTACCGCCGGCCGGGCCCTTGTTGTTGTTCTCCACTGTCCCAACTCCGTTCGTCAGCAGGGAATGAACCCACGATGTCCGCGGCGTCGTCTTTAACAGTGACGCTGAGCTATCCGACCCGGGCCAAAATCACAGATCCCACTCGAACGAAGTCCGTGGCCGCCGTCGACCCCGGTGGTGTCCCTTCGGGCGATTTTCCAGTCGAGACTCGTATTCCGGTCCCCTTGCTGAGCCGGCCGGGGGGGTGAGGAATGGCGAGGGCCGCAGGCTGGGTAGCGCGCGGAATGGTGGCTGCGGTCGTCGTGGGCGCTGCCCGGCAGCTGCGAGGCGGCGGCCGCCTCGATCCGCCCACGCGCTTGGACCGCGGTCAGCCCCGCACCAACACTTTTCAGCACCCGATGCTTCGAGATGGCGACGACGATGAGCCGTAGCTCAATCGCCATCGGCGAGTGCGTCATCGAGCAGCGTGGCCACGCGATGCCGTTCCCACACGAACAGAAGGTTCGACAGCATCTGCAGCGGTGCCCGCACGCTCTCGTCGTCGCGGATCAGGGGATGCGTGCGGCTGTTCGGAATGGCCTCGAAGCGTTTCCGGATCATTCCCGGCACACCAAGGAGCCAGGCAACGCCCATGGTCGCCGCGTAGAGCAAGGTGTTCCGGCGCAACCGAACCGGATCGAGTTCCGGCCCACCGCAACGACGGAACTCGGTCGCGAACAGCCGTAGCAGTTCGTCGAGATGGGCTGCCCACAAATCGGTTTCGGCGCCCGACATGGCTCCCCAGATCGCCATGCCCAGGTTCATCTGCCCGACGCACCCCCAATCCATCAGGCCGCAGCGCAGAACGCCGCCCGTGTCGCGCCAGAACCACGCGTTGTCGATGTTGGCGTTCCAATGGCACAGCGCGACATAGTCGGAGTCGCCGGCCAGAAGGCGGGTGATCTCGTGCTCGTGGTCCGCGAACCGCGGCACGTCGTCACGCAGGCGGGCCGTCAATTCCGCCGAACCGGCCGGCAGCAATCCGCTATGGGCCCGCGCAAATTCGGCCAGCTCTTCCAGTCGGCGTTCCAGCTTGTCCGCCGACAGCGGCGCACGCTCCCCCACCGTCGCCGCGGCCACGTCCAGCGGAAAGTGTTCGGTCAATGCCGCCGGCAACCGCCCGGACCGGTGGGTCCCGGCGAGCCGGGCCAGCGCGGTGAGCAATGCCCGGTAATGCTCCAAGGGCCGGGGCATCTCGTAGTCGAGGCACTTGTGGTAATGGGGCTCGATTCCGTTCTCGCCGAATCGAATCCGCCTGCTGATCAGGATCCCGGTGCCGGTATGGCGGTGATAGTCGGCGAATTGCGGCTCGGGCACCGCGATCGGAAAACCCGGCGCCCTCGACAGTGCGGCGAACCGCACCTCCGGCTCCATCTGTGTCTTGCCGCGATCGCGCGCCGGCTCGTCGAAGTCACGCGAGAACTTGACGAACAAATCCGTGCGCAGGTTCGGTGCGGGCTGGGCGTATTCGACCGAGAGCGCGACTTTCCGGCCGGTGCTGCCCCCGGTCACCTCGCGGAAACCGGTGACGCGACTGACACTGTTGTCCCGCATCGCTCCCGATGCCAGAAACGCCTCGGTGAGAAAGCGCGCACCGCCGGTGTGCAGCGCCGCCGCGTCGGCCGGAAACGCCAACCCGTAGTGGTCGCCCACAGCCCAATGCGAATTCAACCGACTACCAGGTTTGTTCGGCCGCACGCACCAGCATGTGGTTGACCGCCACCCGGCGATCACGAGTCACCATGAACAGCACCGCGTCGGCGATGTCTTCGGGCCGCAACTTGACCATGCCCGCGGTCTGGCGCTCGAACGCTTCCCGGGACGATTCGGCCAGGTGACCGAAGATCTCGGTGTCGACCGTTCCGGGGCCGACGACGCCGACACGCACCCGCTGGCCGAGCACCTCTTGCCGAATGCCCTCGCTGAAAGCATTCACACCGAACTTCGTCAACGAGTAGACGGCCGTGTTGGGCCGGGCGACCCAACCGGCCGTCGAGCTGATGGTGACCAGATCGGCGACACCGCGCGGTGAGTCGGCCGCGGCGTTGATCAGGTGCGGGAGCGCCGCTCGACTGACGTACAGGACCCCTTGCACGTTCACCGTCAACATGGCGTCCCAATCGCGCAGCGACGCCTCGGCCGCGGGGCCGGACTGCATCAACCCGGCGTTGTTCACCACCGTGTCCAGCCGGCCGAACTCCGTCACCGCGCGCTGGACGGCCGCCGACACCTGTTCGGCATCGGTGACGTCGGCGGTCACCGCAAGCGCTGTGCCCCCGGTGGATTCGATGTCGGCTTTCAGTTCCGCGAGCCGGTCCGCGCGGCGCGCGAGCAGGGCCACCGCCGCGCCCTCGGCGGCCAGCGCCTTCGCCGTCGCGGCGCCGATCCCGCTGCTGGCGCCGGTGACCAGGGCCGCGGTACGTGCAAGTGTCGCCGTCATGCGCCCAGTATCCCGTGCAGCACATACTCGGTGTGCTCGCCCAGGTCCGGCGCGCCGCGGGCGATGCGCGCCTGGCTGCGGGCCATCCGCCAGGACGGCCCGACGATCGGGCGCTGGCCCTCACGATGATCGCTGACGAATCGATACAGCTCGCGGTCCCACAGCCGTTGATCACTGATCACGTCGAGCGAGGTGGCGCTCTTGCCGGCCGGAACCCCGGCCGCGCGCAGGCGCTGCGCCAGGCGCTCGGCGTCATGGCGTCGGGTGAGTTGGGTAAGACATGCATCGAGCGTCTCGGCGTGGTGCCGCCGCTGGTCCATGCGCGCGTAACGGCCCTCGCTTGCGAGCGACTCGGCGCCGAGCACCTCGCACAACGCCCGCCATTGCGCGTCGTCGGTGACCGCCACGGCAATCCAGGCACCGTCCGCGCACGTGTAGCAGCCGTGCGGGCACATGTCCGGATGATCGTTGCCGCTGGGCTCGAGGCGACGGCCGGTCAGCGCTTGCTCGAGGAGCCGGTCGCCGATCATGGACGACAGGGTCTCCACCGCTGATATGTCGACGAATTGGCCTGCGCCGGTCAGTTCACGATGAAGCAGCGCGACCACGGCGGCGTACGCGGCCGCCGCTCCGACGGTCGAATCGCCGTAACGCATGCTGGTTCCAAGCGGCGGGCCGCCGCGGTAGCCGACCAGCGAGGCCAGCCCCGCCAGGGCGGCGAAGCAGGGCGCGTAACCGGTTTGGTGGCCCAGTGGCCCGTCGTTGCCCCACATCTTGATCGACACCGAGATGATGTCCGGTTTGATCTCCCTCAGTTGCGCGTACCCCAGGCCCTGGCGTTCCATCGCGCCCGGGCGAAGGTTGTTGAGCACGACGTCGCTGCGGCCGATCAGCTCCCGCAGCCGCGACATGCCCTCGGCGGACTTGATGTCCAGGTCCACGCTGAGGATTTCGGGGTTGATGCTCAGAAAGTACGGCGCGTGGTTGATGTCGGTGCCGCCGTAAGCGCGCATCTCCTCGGGGCTGCCCGCGGTTTCGATCTTGACGACCTCGGCGCCCAGCATCGCGAGCAGCTTGCCGGCATACGGGCCGGCCCACACCTTGGTGAGCTCGACGACCCGCACCCCCTCCAGCGGCCCGCCCCGCGGAATCATCGGGGGCTTCAACTGCGGCGACGCGACCTGCGGCCGCGGCCGCACCGAATCGATGCGGTCCAGCACCCGCCGCGTGTGCTGACCGAGCGTCGGTGCGGGATCGGTGATTCGAGCCGGTGACGCGCTGAGCGCGTACGGCACCGTCGGGTATGCCGCGTCGCCCAGCACCGGGTGGCGCACCCACTGGAAGAAGCCGCGATGCCGGTATTGCGGCGAGTCATGAAGGTTCGCGGCGTCGTTCACCGGCACCAGCGGCACCCCCAGTCGCTGGGCCCGGTCGGAGGCGTCGTCCTTGGCAAGGTCCCGAATCCATGCCGCGAAGCCGCGATGGAATGCGGCAACCTTCTCGGCGGTCACGAAGAACTCCAGCCAGTCATCCTCGAAAGCAGCCAGCCAGCCGGGTTGACCCATCAGTTCTTTCAGGCCGAGCCAGTGGGCGCGGCTGGTCATGTAGAGGTAGACGAAGCCATCGGCGCACCCGAAAAACGCTGCGGGGCCTGCTTGGTCGAAGTCGCCGCGGTGACCCGCGGCGGTCACCTCCCCGGTGATGAATCGCCCCAGAATGCAGTCGGCGCGGGAGGCCAGCACCGCGTGCCCGGAGATGTCGATGGACTCGCCTCGACCGCTGTGCAGTCGCCCGAATAGGGACGCGGTCACGCAGAGCGCGGCATCCAGCCCCGCTTCGTAGTCGGCGAGGAACCGGCCGGGCCCCTGCAGTGGCGGCTTGCTGAGATCCGGGTGACTGGGCGTGTGGTAGCCCCAACCGCTGGCATGGAACACGTTGATGCTCTTGGCATTGGCGGATTCGGGTGGCGCGCCCCGTCCGAACGGCGCGATCGAGCAGAACACCACATCCGGATACTGGGCGGACCAGTCGGTAGCACCATCTCCGATGACCGCGTCGGCGGTGCCGATGAGCTTGTGCAGGGACTCGGCGCCGCAAGCGGTACCGCGATCGAGCACGACAGACCTTTTGTTGGTGTTCAGGTACGCGAACAGCCCGCTGCCGTCGCACCCGTCGGCCAGGATGGGGGCCATCGCCCGCGTCGGGCTGCCGCCCTCCGGAGCCTCGACCTTGATGATCTCGACGCCGAAGTCGGCCAACAGTTTTCCGCAGTACTCGACCGCTACGGATCCGGCCAGCTCAATCACCCGGAAACCCGTCAGCGCCGACATGCGAGCTCCCCGAAGGTCAGGGCTTCGCGCGACCCGAGCGGCTCAGGCGCCACTCCGGCGGGAAGTTCAGGTCGTTGTCCTTGACGACGTTGTTGAGGCCCTTCTCGAAGGTTCCGGCGGTCAGGTCGACTTCCTCGGCGTCGTTGGCGATCATCGGCAGCATGCCTTCGACCATGCCGGTGAGCAGGCTGCCGAAGTATTCGCCCTTATGCTGCTTGTAGAGCTCCAGGAACGTCTTCTGCACGGCGACCGTGTCGGTCGGGCGAGAGCGGGAGCACGCCATCGCGTATTTCAGCGTCTCTGCTTCCAGCTTCTCCCGCGGCACCACGCTGTTGACGAAGCCGCACTCGTACATCTCTTTGGCGCTGAATGGTCTTCCGGTGAAGAGCATCTCGGAGAACTTGCGCAGGCCCATTGTCTCGGCCCACCACCACAGGCGCGGGCCCCAACCCACGTAACGGAAGGCCGGGTGCCCGAAGAGGGCGTCGTCCGAGGCGATCACCAGGTCGGCATCGCCGGCCTGGTAGAAGTGCCAGCCGTAGCAGTAGCCCTTGGCCTCGATGATGCTGATCTTGCGCAGTTCCTGAAGCGGCCGGTTGCCCGCACGGGCCTTCGCGTAGAAGTCGGTGACGGTGGACAGGTACCGATACGATCCGCCGGGCGGGTACTTCACGTCGTCGTCGTTGATCGCCAGTTCGTGCAGCAGCGGCATGCCGGGATTTTCCAGCATGCCCCGCTGCTCGGGCAGGTCGCCGCCGCTGCCGAAATCCTCTCCCTCGCCGCGGATCACGACGACCTTGACGTCGTCGTCCACGTTGCACTTGTGGATCAGGTCGGCGTAGTTCTGACGCATTCCCAAGGTCGTGGAGTTGAGCTCCTCGGGGCGGTTGAACGTGATATAGGCGATCCGGCTCTTCTTGTCCTTCTCGAACTTGATGTACGGCTCGGCTTCCTTCTTCATCTCTTCGTAGTCGTATTCGGGCATCGGCTTCTCCAACTTCTCTTGTATTGGCGCTACTTGAGCAAGCTGCCCGCGTCGACGGGAAGCGAAACGCCAGTGACATAACGCGATTCGTCAGAGGCGAGGAACAGGACCGCGTTGCTGATGTCCGCGGCTTCCACCCAGGGCACCGGCAGCGTGTGCATCATCTGCGAGATGGGGGCGAAGTCCTCCGGCCCCGGATTCTCCAGGTCGGGGCGGAAGAGCCGGAACGTGTTGTCATTCATCACCATCGTGGTGCTGACCTGGGTGGGTAGCACCGAATTGACGCGGATCATGTGCTGGCCGAGCTCGACGGCGAAGGCGCGCATCAGGCCGATGACGCCGTGTTTGGCCGCGATGTAGTGGCCGGTATTCGGGTACGCCTTGCGCCCGCCGACCGAGCTGGTGAGCACGATCGACCCGCCGCGGCCGCCCGAAAGAATCTGCGGGACGCCCGCTTTGACCGTGTGCCAGACGCCGGTCAGGTTGATGTCGATTATGTCCTGCCAGACGTTCTCGCGGATCTTGTGCAGCTTCCTGCCGTCGGTGCCCACGCCCGCGTTCGCGACGATGATGTCGAGCCGCCCGAGCTGTTCCACACCGTCGTCCAGCGCGGACCGCAGGCCCTCGTAGTCGCGGACGTCCACCTGCGCGGTGACGATGCGACGGTCGTGGGCTTTCACCAAGTCGGCCGTCTCGGCCAGGTCTTCCGGCACCGAGTGCGGGTAGGCCAGGTTCTCGATCGGCCCGCAGACGTCGACCGCGATGATGTCGGCGCCCTCCTGCGCCAAGCGCACCGCATGGCTGCGGCCCTGGCCGCGGGCGGCGCCGCTGACGAACGCGACCTTGCCCTCGACCCGGCCGGTCATCAGGGCACCACGGTGGGCAGAGTTTCCCAGCCCCGGACCGACGACGTCGGGCTGAGTGTTGCGTTGGCCAGATCGGGCTCCCACTGCGGGAAGCGCTTGAGGATTTCCTCGAGGGCGACGCGGCCTTCCAGCCGCGCCAGCGCCGAACCCAGGCAGAAGTGGGCGCCCACGCTGAACGTGAGGTGCGGACGGGCGGGACGATGAATGTTGAATTCGCCTGCGTCGGGGCCGAACTGCCGCTCGTCGCGGCACGCAGCACCGATCAGCATCAGCATTACGCTGCCCTCCGGCACCGTCTGGTCGTAGAGGCTCACGTCGCGCGTGACATAACGCGCCATGTGCGGCGCGGGCGGCTCGAAGCGCAGCAACTCCTCGATGGCCTGCGGGATCAGTGCGGGGTTTTCGACGAGTTCACGGCGCTGCTCCGGGTGCTCGGCGAGAACCTTTCCGGCCCAACCGATCAGGCGCGTGGTCGTTTCATTGCCGGCCCCCGCCACCACGTTGAGGTACACCAGGATTTCTTCGCGCCTCAGCCGCCGCGTGGTCCCGGTCTCGTCGACGAATTCGACGTTGAGCAGCTCGGTCATGATGTCGTCCGACGGGTTGTCGGCGCGCCAGTCGATGTAGGCCTCGAACTGCTCGCCCACCGAGAGGCCGTGCTCGGCGGCGCTCATCGGCTTACCGGGCTCGGTGCGCAACTGAGCATTGCCGCGATCGCGGATGTATTCCTGATCTTCTTCGGGGATGCCGAGCAACGCGCTGATCACCTTCATCGGCATGATCGCGCCCAGGTCGGTGACGAAGTCGAACCGCCCCGACCCCACCAGCGGATCGAGCGCTTGTGCGCAGAACTCTCGGATCATCGGCTCGAGCGCGGCGATCTTTCGGGGGGTGAACATGCGCGACAGCAGCTTGCGGTGCACGTCGTGGATCGGCGGGTCTTCGAAGATCAGCATCCCCGACGGGATCTCGAGGTTGGCCTTGATCAGTTCCATGATCACGCCCCTTGCGGAGCTGTAAGTGCCGTGGTCGATGATTGCCTTGTTTACATCCGCGAATCGGCTCAGCGCGTAGAAATCGTATTCGGCGTTGTAATACAGCGGCGCCTCGTCACGCAGGCGCTTGAACATGGGGTACGGATCGGCGATCAGCTCGACGTCGTACGGGTCGAATCGCACATGGCTATCGGTGCTCGTCGTCACGAAATCCCTCCTACCGCTGACGCTTCCCGGGTGTTGGTACGGCTTGCGCAGCGCCCGCGCTGCCAGGAGTGCAGCGCTGGATCCGGGTCGGGCAATTTGTACACTCCGCTTAACTGCTTTGCTCAGACATGGGAACGGGCTGGGCTGAAATCGGCCCGTCAACGTGGCCTAACTCTATTCTCGTAGAGAACCATATGGGCAATGGTCTGGCAAGACCCCATGCCGCACAACCCGCCGCCGAGGTGTGCGTGCACGGGCCGCTCATCCGAGCGCCGTGGCCCGGTGCGCCCCGGCTTGGCCCCGCCCATCCGCACTGGTCAGCCGGCCCTGGTGCGGGCTGTGCAGAATGCCGGCCGCGATGGCCGACAAGATCCCGTCCAGCCGCTCGGGGGTGTCGACGATCCGGTCACCGTGGGCGAACCGCACGAGCAGCCCGTTGATGAACGTCAGCGTCACGTTGCTCAGGTCCTCGACGACGGCGGGTTCCAGGTCCGCGCCGTGCGGCATGAGCTGAACCAGGATTTCACGGTGCAGCTTGGTGAATTCGTCCGTGGCCCGCTGCAGGATCGCGGCCAGTGACGGATCACGCGCGGCCTGCATCGTCAGCTCGTAGCGCGCCTTGGTCCGGAACAACTGCGGCTCGTCGCCGGATCGGATGACCACCTGGGACAGCCGGGAGGGCGACGGGTTCTCACCCCTGCCGTCCGAGTCGTCGGCGACGGACTGCAGGTCGGCGAGGTCCAGCTCGGCCAGCCGCTCGGCCACCGCGCTCAGCAGCGCGGAGCGGGTGCGGAAGTAAAACGACGTGGTGCCGTCGGGGACGCCGGCCTTGCGGTCGACCTTGAGATGGCTCAAGCCCTTCGCGCCGTCGTCGGCCAACAGCTGAATGGCCGCATCGCATAAGTCGCGGCGGCGCTCCCCCGGATTGGGCTTTCGGCGTTTGTCCATCGTCTTGGAGCGACACGCTACTCTATATTCGTAGTGTCAGTAAAGGGCCGGGTGCGCTTCATGACCCCCGAGCGCGGGCGAAACCGGTGCCGTAGGACGACTGCGCACGCATCGCCGCGGTCTTTTTTTCGGCTGGAACAATGGGCCGAATGATCCGACGGCGAGGCGAGGCGAAGGTTCGCGCGGTGGTGGCCGGCCTGACGTGCGCCGGCCTGCTCTTCTCAGTGGTGTGCGGCTGCCACTCGACGCGACACCAGGCCGCGCCCACCACGTCGACCACCAGCGCCACAACCACCAAAACACCCACCACAAGCGCAACAGCCGCACCGAGCGTGCAGATCGCGCCGCTGCCCGTCCGCCCCGTTAACAAGTCTCAGCCGGCCGGCCCGCAGAAATGCCCGACCACCGACCCGAACCATCCCGTGGCGCCCACCGACGCGTTCACCGCGTGCGATATCGGCCGGACCACCTTGTACACGCTGGGCCCGGAGACGATGCGGCTCGGGCTCATACATGTGGATCCGCCGAAGTCGCTGACGGCGGGTTTCTACGACGTGACCCTGATCCTCGACCCCCCATCGGCGTCGGCGTGGGCGTCGTATACCGCTGGCCATTTGAAGGATCATGTGGCGTTTGTCCGCGACGACCTCGTTTTGGAGGCGCCGATCATCGAAGACCCGGTCACTTCGGGGCGCATCGCCATGACCACCCAGACGGCCGAGGGGGCCGCGCAATTGGCCCAACTCGCCGGTCGTCCCGGGTGACATGACCGCGACGGGCACGGATCGGCTCGGCATCGGGATGCTGAGTGTATTTGGCCTTCCCCCGGCCGAATTGGTGAACCTGGCCGCGGATCTCGGCTGCCATTTCGTCTCCGCCGCGCTGCAGGGAATGCCGCTGGTGCCGCTCGGTTATCCCCGCTTCTCTCTCACCGACGACGCCGGCCTGCGTCGGACGGTGCTCGCCGCGATGAATGACCGCGGCGTGACGATCTCGCTCGGTGACGGCTTCCTGGTGCTGCCCGGCGCCGACATGAGCGCGTTCCGGCCGGATCTCGACGTGCTCGCAGAGCTGAACGTCCCCCGAATCAATGTGGTCAGTCTCGATGCCGACGTTCCCCGCAGCTTCGACCAATTCGCCGCGCTGACGGAGCTGGCTGCCCAGCGCGGGATCCGGACACTCCTCGAACCGGTACCGGGACTGACCGTCGGCGACCTGCCGACGGCGCTCGCCGCGCTCGAACACGTGGGGCGGCCCGACTTCCGCTTGCTGATCGACACCATGCATCTGGTCCGCTCGGGTTCGGGCGCCGCCGATCTCGCCGCGATCGACCCGGCTTGCATCGGGTACGCCCAACTCAACGACACCACGCTGCGCCCGCGCAGCGAAAACTACATGGAAGAAGCCATGTTTGAGCGCATGGTGCCCGGCGAGGGCGAGTTGCCCCTGCGTGACATCCTTTCCGCGCTCCCGTCCGACATCGTGATCGAGATCGAGGTACCGCGACGGTCGTTGGCGTTGTCCGGGGTCAGCCCGATCGACCGGCTGCGACCATGCGTAGAAGCGGCGCGGCGGTTGCTGTCCGAGATGCCGTGACACTGCGCCATGACCATGATGGTGGCTACAGGGCGACCGGTGGGGTGCCCGTATTCACCGCCTTCACGCAAAGCGGCGCAACAGAATTCGCCGTTCGCCAAGGTCGGTGATGGTCCCTGTCAGTCCAGCGGTCAGATCCCTGAGTTAGTCCAGGGTGCAGGGCAGTGCCTTGACACCGTGGACGAACATCGAGCGCAGCGGATCGGGCGGAGCCGTCGCACGCAGTGTCGGGAACGCAGCTAGCAGTGTGCCCAGCACGACGCGTATCTCCATCCGCGCCAACCCCGCTCCGAGGCAAAAGTGTGGTCCACCGGCTCCAAAAGCTTGATGATCGCGGGCGTTGGAGCGCAGGATGTCGAAGCGCGACGGGTCGGGGAACACGCTCGGATCGTGATTGGCGGCCAGATACCACACCACGACCTTGTCTCCGGCAGCGATCTGGACGTCGCCGAGGACTGTGTCCGTCGTCGCAGTCCGCCGCATGTGCAGCACGGGCGATGACCAACGGAGCACCTCCTCGATGGCGTTGCCGTGAAGTCCGTCGAAATCGCCCGCCAGGGCGACGCGTTCGTCGGCATGCTCGCTCAGCAGGTGCATCGCCCACGCCAGTGCAGTCCGCGTGGTGTCGTTTCCTGCCGCGGCGAGCAGGATCACGAAAGACCCGAATTCCGCTGCGGTGAGCCGTTTCCCGTTGACCTCGGCCTGCATCAAAGCGGAGGTGATGTCATCGCCAGGATACCGGCGTCGCTGCCTTCCAAGGTCGATGGTGTACTCGAAGAACTCGCTGACCGCCTGCAAACTGGTATCGATGTCGCTGACGTGGCCGTCGTTGACGCCCAGGATCAGGTCAATGAGTTCACGCAAGCGCGTGCGGTCGCCGACCGGGATTCCCAGCAGGTCCGCGATGACTTGGAACGGAAGGCTTGCCGCCACAGTCTCGACGAAGTCAAACGTACGACGCTCCCGGATCTCTTCGACGATGGCGTCGGCCAGCCTGCCGACGTAATCGGTCATGCGGCGAATTGATCGGGGTGAGAACGCCACCTGTGCGAGGCGCCGATACTGCTGATGCTTGGGATCGTCCATCACGATGATCGAGCCAAGGATCTCGAGCAGATCCGGAGGCATGTCGTCCAAGGAGAAACCAAGGGTGCTCGTGAACCTCTTGGGGTCCCGGGTCACCGTACGCACCCCGGCATAGGACGTCACCGACCAAAAGCCACGCCCATCCTGCTGCGGAATGAACTCGACACCCCCACTGCGGGCACGCAACGTATCGAAGTGCTTGAGGCGAGTTTCAAGGTCAGTCTCCCAGAACGGGCTCAGCAGCGATGGGTTCACCGCAGTTTCCATACCAAAAAGTATGGCACCTCTCCCGGGTATATCAACTCAGCCTCGCGGACTGGATCCGCAGCAACCCGCAAGTCGCCTGACTAACCAACGCAAGAATTCCGTGCCCAGCGCACCAGATGGGCTTGAGTCCATACTGGACACCCAAGAACGACGCCTGGTTCTACGCAGGCTTTAGGACGCACTCGAAGCTGAGGAATTCAGCGAAAAAAGCAGCTCTCGAACCAGTGGTTCGAGAGCTGCTGCGGTGGCCGGGTCGAATTACGTGCAGGGAACCCCGTGCGGCCCGCCAATCCACTGCCCGGGTGGCGACTGCCACGGGCAAATCTGCTTGACCTGCCCCGGCGGCAGCGGGTTCCAATGACCGTTGTCCACGACGTGCGGACCCGGCGGAACGGGCGGGGGCCACGGTCCCGGGTGCGCCTGCGCCATACCCGTACCAAGTCCCAGCGCCGCCGCGCTCAACGCGCCGACGACCGCGGCCTTACCTGCGAATTTCTTGACGTTCACTTCTCTGGCCTCCTCTCGGTCCCGTGGTGTTCCCGTAGGAAACGTCCGCGGTGTGCGGGGATGGACCGATCTCACGACCCCCAAATTGTCCCTACCAGTTTACCCGCGCCCGCGACGTAGCAAACGCCCCCGCGTCCACACGGGCCCGGACCTGCGTCGACTCAGCCGTTCCCGCGACGGGCGAACGCCGGGGCGTGCTCGGGCAAGACACCCACACCGACGAAGTAGGCCGGCACGATCGACAGCCACGGCAGCCGTTGCATAAGGCCGAGGAATGCCGCCGGCGGGGTCGGGTCGGCCCCGCGCAGCAACGGCCCGAGCAACGCTCGGTGCAGCACCTGCTGCACGAGTTGCGTCACCACCGTGGGGAAGACGCGCCGGCGGTGCACCGCGGCGAGTTCGCGGTCGCCGACGCGGTGCCGTCGAAGCGGTTCCGCGAGAATGGTCGCGGCTGCGACGGCGTCCTGGATCGCCAGGTTGATGCCGACGCCGCCCAACGGCGACATCGCGTGCGCCGCATCGCCGATGCACAGCAGCCCCTTGGTGTGCCAGCGACGCAGCCGGTTCACGTGCACGTCGAGATGTTTCACGTCGTCCATCGATTGCAGCGCCGCCACCGACTCGGGCATGTCGGGCAGCAGCTCTTCGACGTCGCGACGAAACGCGTCTATGCCGCGCGCCCGCAATTGGGCGTCGGTGCCCTTGGGCCCGAGGTAGGCGATCTGGAAGTAGCGCTCCCGCGGAATCACGGCAAGGCCCTTGCCCGGACCCAGTCGAGGGAGGAAGGAGTACTCCACGTCTTCCTTATGAGGCAAGCGGAACCACCAGACGTCGAACTTCACCGGGAACTCGCGCGCCTTCAGTCCGGCCTGCTCCCGGGCGATCGACCAGCGGCCGTCACACGCCACCGTCAGCTCGGCCCGCAGTTCGCCCGGGCCGTCGGGGCCGCGGTAGCGCACTCCGGCGACCCGGCCGGCGTCCCATAGCAGCCCGGTGACTTCGGTGTTCATCCGCAGCGAGAAGCCGGGCTCCGCCTGAGCCGCGTCGGCCAGCAGGTTGAGCAGGTCCCACTGTGGCACCATCGCGACGAAGGGATGGGGCTGGCGCAGCCGCTCGAAGTCGACGTAGGTCACCGAGCGCCCGTTGGATTCGAGTTTCGCGGTGCGGACCTCGGTGAAAGGCAAGGCCGCGAAGGGTTCCCACAAACCCAGCTCGTCGAGCAGCCGCATAGTGGTCGGGTGGACCGTGTCGCCGCGAAAGTCGCGCAGGAAGTCGCCGTGCTTCTCCATCAGGGTGACCTGCACGCCCGCCCGCGCCAGTAGCAGTCCCAGGACCATGCCGGCCGGGCCGCCACCGATGATTGCGCAGGTCGTCGTCTCAGCCATCAGCGCCCTTAGAACTCGAGGTCGAACACCGAGACGGGGTCGAGGATTACCCCGGTTTCCTCGACGTAGCGATCCCACAGCGCCAGCAGCTCGGCCAGCTTGTGGGGGTGCGAGCCGGCCAGGTCGTGAATTTCGCCGGGGTCCGCCGCGAGGTCATAGAGCTGCCAGCCGCCCGGGCCATACGGTGCCGGCAGATGCAACGCCTTCCAGTCTCCCTGGCGGATCGCCCTGCGGCCGAACAGTTCCCAGCCCGTGCCCGTCTCGGCGTCATGAACGGCCTCCGCACCCCCGGAGAGGTACCCCACCAGGGAGCGGCCGCGCATCGGCGCCACCTCGCGCCCGCGGTAGGACGTGCCGGGGTGCGCCGCGCCCGCCAGTTCGAGCACGGTCGGGGCGATGTCCATGACGGTGCTGAACGCCGTACCGATCTCGCGCTGCCGTTCAAACCCCGGCCAGGTCACGAAACCCACCACGCGGATCCCGCCTTCGGTGGTGAACGCCTTGTGCAACCGCGACGGCGCGGTGGCGGCCTGCGCCCAGCGCGGCCCGTACCAGATGAACGAGGAGGGCCGGCCCAGGTTGTCCAGGCTATTGTCGCAATGCTTTTCGATCTGTGCGACGATTCGGGCCCCGACCAACGGCATCGCCTCGACGATCGCTCCCTCGGCGCCGTTGTCGGACAGGAAGATAACGACGGTGTCGTCCAGTTCGCCGCGCTCCGCAAGGTAATCGAGCACCCGGCCGATATTCCAGTCCATCCGGTCGACCATCGCGGCGTAGACCTCCATGCTGCGAGCCGACACCGCGCGCTGTTCATCGGTCATGTCGGCCCACTCGGGAGCGCCGTCGGCAACGACCGGGTGCGCCTCGATGTCCGGCGGACACAGGCCCAGCCGCTTGAGTGCGGCCAGTCGCTCTTCGCGCAGCGCGTCGGGTCCGGCGTCGTAGCGGCCGCGGTACTTCGCGATGGATTCGTCCGGGGCCTGCAGCGGCCAATGCGGCGCCTGGAAGGGCAGGTACGCGAAGAACGGCCGGTCGTCGCCGGGGGCGCGTTCGCCGAAATACTGCAGCAGCTTGTCGGTGTAGAAGTCCGACGAGTAGAAGTCATCCCCCACGGTGACGAACTGGTCGTCCTCGGTGTAAAGCGTTGGCACCGGCGAGAAGCTGCGGGCGCCGCCGCCGCCGAAATGGCTGGCCCCGGCCGGCAGCAGCGCGAACGAGCGCTCGAAACCGCGCGCCCAGGGCGACCTGTCGATCGTGGCGCCCAGGTGCCACTTGCCCGACATCAGCGTCAGGTATCCCGCGTCGCGCAGTAGTTCCGGCAACGCCACCACCCGGTCGTTCAGGTAGCCCTCGTAGCCGGGCGCCCCGCGAAACCCGGGGCCGGCGACCTCCAGCATGGTGCCGATGCCGGCGATGTGGTGGTCCGTGCCCGTCAGCAGCATCGCCCGGGTGGGTGAGCACGCCGGCGCCGAGTGGAAGTCGGTGAGCCGGATCCCCGCGTGGGCCAACCGATCGAGGTTCGGCGTCTCGATTTCGCCGCCGAACGCGCCGATATCGGAAAACCCGAGGTCGTCCGCCACGATCACGAGGAAGTTGGGCCTCTTCACGGTGAAGCATCCTGCCAGGTCATCTGCCCGGGTGGAATGCCGCCGCGACGGGGCGTCGTTATTGTCAGGGCTGCGCTGTCCGCGTTCGGCGCACGGTTACACCGAAAGGGCTCCGACATGCTGGCAGGTTTCGAAATGTCCATCCCGCTGGTCGCCGCCCCGATGGCTGGCGGCCCGACCACCCCCGCAATGGTCTCGGCCGCGACCCGCGCGGGCGGCCTGGGCATGCTCGCGGCCGGGTACAAGACCGTGGAAGCCGTGGAGGCCGAGGTCAAGCAGGTTCGCGCCGAGGGAATCTCGTTCGGTATCAACCTGTTTGCACCCAATCCGCTGCCGGTTGACCCCGCGCGCTACCGCGCCTACGCCGCGATCGTCCAGCGCGACGCGGATCACTTCGGGTTGACGCTGCCCCCGGAGCCGATCGAGGACAGCGACAAGTTCGACGAAAAGGTCGCGCTGCTGCTCGACGACCCGGTTCCCATGGTGTCGTTCACCTTCGGCATCCCGCCGCGGGCGGTGATCGCGGCGCTGCGCAAGGCGGGCAGCGTCGTGGTGCAGACGGTGACCACACCCGACGAGGCGGTGCAGGCACGCGACGCCGGGGTCGACATGCTCGCCGTGCAGGGGGCGGCCGCGGGCGGTCACTCGGGCACACTCTCGCCGCGGGAGCCGCTGCGGCCGGTGCCGATCGCCGAACTGGTCGAGCGCATCGTCGCGGCCGTGCCGCTGCCGGTAATGGCCGCCGGCGGGCTCGCCAGCCCCGCCGCGGTGGCCGAGGTGATCCGTGCGGGCGCCGCGGCGGCCGCCGTCGGGACGGTTCTGCTGCGCGCGGACGAAAGCGGCGCATCGGCCACGCATCAGGCGGCCCTGACCGATCCCGCGTACGCCGAGACGGTGCTCACGCGCGCCTTCACCGGCCGCCCCGCCCGCGGGCTGCGCAACGCGTTCATCGATGCCCACGAGGCGCAGGCGCCGCTGGGCTACCCGGCCATCCACTACCTGACCAGCCCGCTCCGCAAGGCCGCGGCCGCGGCGGGCAAGCCCGGCTACGTGCACCTGTGGGCGGGCACCGGGTACCGGAATGCCACCGCCGAACCCACCGCCGAGATTCTTCGGCGGCTGGCTTCCGACCTATGAGTATTCGAAGCGGTTCAGCACGTCATACCGGCCGCCGGGAGTCGCACAGGTGAGTTTGTACACGAACCGAACCGGCGCCGATTCGATCTGTTGGTAACCTGCCAGCGCCGGGACCTGTTCGAGCAGGCGCAGCCGAGGATTCCAGTTCTCCAGCTCCCGCGCATCGCGGATGCCCCACTTGATGATCCCGCGGGTGAACAGCTTCGACAGCAACGGCGCCAGCGCCGAGAGCGTGTCGAAATGCATTTCGCCGCTTTGGAATCGGCCGGTCAGACGCTGCAATAAGTCGCGGACCTGCTGTTCGGTCAGGTACATCAGCAGGCCCTCGGCGATGACCAGCGTGGGGCGATCGATCGGAACCTGGTCCAGCCACCCCGGATCGGTCACCGACGAGCCGATCATCCGGTACCGCTCGGTGTCCTGATAGAGCCGTCGCCGCAGCTCGATGACACCGGGCTGGTCGACGTCGAACCACGAGGCCGACGGCGGCACGGTGAGCCGGAAAGCGCGGCCGTCGAGCCCGCAACCCAGGTGCAGCACCACCGCGTCCGGGTGGCGCCGCAGGAATTCCGCGCACCAGTCGTCGAGCCGCTTGGCGCGCAGGGCGACCAGGTACTGGTTCGACGCCGGCAGCGAGCTCCGATGGATTCGCTTGAAGTCGTAGTCGATCCGCTCCACCGCTGCCGCCGCCGCTTTGTCGCCCAAAATGGGCCGGTTCGAACGGCTTTCGTGAGCCCGCAGATAGAGCGTGACGAGGTTCGTCCATTCCACCGAACCCCACGGTACGGATGTGAAGTCGACCTTGTCGGTCGGGGTCATGGCTTTCTCCTTGCCGCCCGATATTCGGTCCACATCTGCATGAGCTGATCGCGGTAGGCGTTGGTGCAGAACTCGCAGAAGTCGCGGAAATCCTCGACACGCTGCCGCTGTTCGGCGCGGTCCTCGTGCAGCACGGAAAGGGCGAACTCGGCGGGCTCGATGCCCAGCCGCATGAGCGAGAGCTGGGTTTTAAGAACGCTGGTGAACCCGCCCGGCGTGACCCGATACAGGTGTTGGCGGTCCGGGCTGGGCAACCGCTCCACCATGCCACCCTCCAGGAGCTGGCGGGCGACGGTGCTGATGGAGGCCTTGCTCACCGATAACGCGTCGGCCAGCTGAGTCAGTGACTGTTGCGGCGGATGACAGATCAGCAGCCATCCATACAGCCGGCCCATGGTCCGGGTGGCGCCGAGCAGTTCGAAGAACAGCCCGAGGCGGTCGACGAACTCGGCCTCTTCCGGCGACATGACCCTCCCGCTACGTTTAGTACATACTGAACGTAGCGTACGGAGCAGAAGCCGATTATGGAAGGGCCGTTACGGCGAGAGCGGCGCCCGCTAGAACGCGTCGGGATTCCGCTGCACGTCTTCCGGCACCGGGTGGCGATAAAGGCGAGAGGCGTTCTCCCAGCTGAACTTCCGGATCACGTCCGTGGGCAGGTCGCCGATTTGCTCGTGGATCGTCTCTTGGGTGTGGGGCCAGGTGGAGTCGCAATGCGGGTAGTCGGCCTCCAGCATGATGTTGTCCACGCCGATCCGGTCGCGCTGGACGAACGAGGACTTGTCCTCCACGGCGCAGAACCAGAAGTTGCGAGTGAACACCTCTGCGGGCGTGAGGCTTTCGCCCAGCGCCGCCCAGGTGCCGTACATCGCGTGATAGCTGAGCATGTGGTCGAGGCGATCCAGCAGGCCCGCCACCCACCCGATGCCGCCTTCCGACAAACAGATCTTCAGGTTGGGGAATCTGCTGGGCAGCCCGGAATACAGCCAGTCGACCGCCGCGGAGATGGCATAGGCGAAGAACAACACGCCCTGCACGTCCGGAGGCGCGTCGTCGGTCGTGGAGGGTGAGGAGCCCGACGAGCCGATGTGCAGGTTCACCACGGTGCCCGTTTCGGCGCACGCCGCCATGATCGGGTCCCAGTGTTTGGAATGGATGCTGGGCAGCCCCAGCATCGCCGGGTTTTCGCTGAACGTGACGGCGTGGAACCCACGCTCGGCGTTCTCGTAGATCATCCGCGCGCCGAGTTCGGGGTCGAGCAGCCACGGCAATTGGCAGGGAATGATGCGCTCGGGATACGAGCCCGCCCACACCTCGAGGTGCCAGTCGTTCCACGCGCGCACCGAGGCCAGCGCCAGGTCGCGGTCACTGGTCACCTGCTGCAGGCGCTGGCCGGCGAATCCGGGCAGGAAAGACGGGAAGTTGAGCGAGGCGTAGATGCCGTTGAGGTCCATGTCCTTGACACGCTCGTGGATATCCCAGGCGCCCCTGCGCATTTCGTCGAACCGCACCGGCTCGAAGCCATACTCGGCCACCGGACGGCCGACGACGGCGTTGAATCCGACGTTGGGCAGCTCCCGACCGTCGTAGACCCAGGTCTGTCCGCCGCTGTCGGTCTCGACGACTTTGGGCGCCCGGTCGGCGAATTTGCGCGGCAGCCGCCCGGCGAAGGTATCCGGCGGCTCGACGATGTGATCGTCGACGGAGATCACGGTGTAGCGCCGCGGCGCGCGGGGCGGATCGGGCAAGAAGGTGACCGAGCGTTGCTCGCCGGTCTTCGCCGTCGTGAAGTTGAGGTTGCCGGCCAGCTCGTCGATCGATTTCACTGGTCAATCTCCTTGCGTGGAGGCGTAATCGAGCGTGTGTCGCCGGCCTTCGGTGTGCGACGCGGGCGACGCCTGTCGACGTGTCGCCGCCGTGGACGCACGCGCGACGACGGGGTTCACGTGAGCACGTCGGGGTCGGCCTTGATGGTCATCCGCGCCGCGCCCGCCCAGTACACGTCGGCGGCGCGCTCGACGAGAGACCGCTGCATGCCTGCCATGTCGGACCACTTCATGGCCACCGGCTCCTTGCCCGTGAGCAGCACGTCGTAGGCCAGCTTGCAGACCCGTTCGATGGACGCCGCGCGGTAGACGGCTTCGGGCAGGTTGCGCCCGGTCGCGATGACGCCGTGGTTGGCCAGGATGGTCAGGTTTGCGGCCCCGATCCGTGCGGCGAGCTCGGCCGCGCGGGCGGGGCTGTCGACCTCGCCGTCATAGGTTTCGACGAGGCAGAGGTCATCGAGGAAGAGCGAACCGGTCTGGTGCACCAATTCGGGCAACCGGCCCAACGCGGCGAGCACGCAGACGTAGTAAGGGTGGTTATGGATGACCACCCGGGCGTCGTCGCGGACGCGGTGCAGCTCGGTGTGGATGTAAATCGCCGGGGTGACGTCCCACCGGCCGCGCAGCACCCGGGCGTCGGCGTCGACCACGCAGATGTCGGACGCCGTGATCTCCTGCCACCACAGCCCCCACGGATTGACCAGCATCTCCGTCCGGCCGTCGGGTTGCCAGGTAATGTGTCCGGCCATGTTCTCGGCGAACCCGATGCCGGCCAGGTGGCGGAAGGCGACCGCGAGCGCCTGCTCGTCGGACAAGTCGACCCCGATCGGGGGGACCACCGACGGCGCCCATACCTCCAGGCCGCCCCGGCGCGCGTCAGGAGCATTCATGTTCGGCCTCCGTTCTGGCTCGAATATCCTCGCGCAGCCGGCCTTTGGCAACCTTGCCGCCCGACGAGCGCGGAAGCTCGTCGACCACGATGAGCCGTTCGGGCAACAACTCCTTGGACACCCCCAGCGCCAGCAGGTGTTCGACCAGCTCGGCCAGTTCGATCGTGGCCGAGCCGACGAGTTCGGCGTAGAGGCATACCTTTTCGCCGAACACCGGGTCGGGCATCGCGACCGCGGCCGCCACCGCGATGGCAGGGTGGGTGGTGGCGGCATCCTCGACCTGCGTTGCGCTGATGTTCTTTCCGCCGCGCAGGATGAAGTCGGAAGTTCGCCCGGTGACGGTCAGGTATCCGTCCGCGTCGATCTCGCAGATGTCCCCCATGCGCATCCAGCCGTCTCGGGTGAACAGCTTGTCGTGATCGGTTCCGCCGAGGTAGCCGAGGCTGGTCGCCGGGCCGCGGCAGGCCGGCTGGCCCTTGCCGGTCGCGGTCACGTCGCGGTCCCCGTCGAAGAGCCGGACCGCCATTTCCGGCACGATCCGCCCGCCCGTGCGCAGCCGGCGTTCGCGTGTGTCGTTGACCGTGGTGGCGCTCAGCATCCCGGTTTCGTTGGAGCCGTAGAACTGCAGGATCGTCGCGCCGGTGAGTTCCTCGAACTCGGCCGCCGGCCGGTAGGGCAGCGCCTCACCGCCGGTGAACACGACCCGCAGCGAGCTCAGGTCGTGGTCGCGGGTCGCGGGATCCGCCATCAGCATGGTCAATTGCGTACTGACACAGCACAATACGGTGGCCCGGTGTTGGGCTATCGCCTCGCAGGTCGCCCGCGTGCTGAACCGGTCCAGGATGACGGCGGTGGCGCCGAGATAGATCGGCGTGGTGTGGCTGGTCCATAACCCGAATCCGAACGGTGTCGGGATGACCGGCAGGAAAGCGTCCTCCGACGTCAGCAGCCCGTTGGCGACGGCCTTCTGGTGGAAGTAGTGCCAGCGATTCTGTGTGTGCACCACGCACTTGGGCAGCCCGGTGGTGCCGGATGTCGAGTTGATGAGGAATACATCGTCGGGCCCGAGTCGGGATTCGGGGGCAAGCGCCTTCCGCGCCGCCCGAACGTCGAGTCGCGGCGAGCCGGCGGGCGAGTCCAGCGTCAGGGTGGGGAGCGCAAGCTCCCCGGCGACGTGCGCCGCGGTCGCCCCACGCAGTTGGTCGCTGATCAGGATTTTCGGCTGGGCGCTGCGCAGTATCGCCGTGACTTCACGGGCTCCGGCGCGCGCGCCGACGCCGACGACGACCGCCCCGCACCGCTCGATCGCGACGAACAGCGCGTGCAGGGCCGCGGAGTCGCCGTGCCACACCGCCGCGCGGTCGCCGGGCTCGATCCCCGCGCCGGCCAGTCTCTCGGCCAGAGCGCTTGCGGCATCGTCGAATTGGCGCCAGCTCAGCGCTGTCCCGGCATGGTCGACATAGGCAAGGCGGTCCGGCGACCGTTCGGCGTTGCGGCGTACCGCGTCCGACAACGTCGTGTCCGACCAGAAGCCGCAAGCATGAAACCGGGCCGAGTCCTCGGCACTGAACGCCGGCGAGGACTCGATCTCCATCAGCCGATGATAGGAAAGCGGCCGGCGGCCTCGCCGGGTACTGCCCGCTAGGGGTTCTCCGGGGCCGGTGCGGGCGCGTCGTGTTGCGGGTCGCTGACGGGGCCCGGAGGACGGGGCCGCGGCTTGTGGCAGTTGCGCGTGCAACCGCAGTTGAGGCCGATGATGCAGCCACCCCCGCCGGCGGGTTGCACCGGCAGGGCGCCGCCCGGGGCGGGCGGGGGCGCCGGCGTCACGTTGGACGAAGACGTGGGGTTCGCGGCCCGGGTGACCGTGTCGGCGTCCGACCAACCGAACGCCAGGACGAGCGCTGCGAAGACACCGCCAACCGCGGCCACGGGCTGGGCTTGTCGAATCTTCACGATCTCTCCAGTGTGCTTTCAGGCGGTCGGACTAGGGATTTGGCGGCGTGGAGGCGGGCGGGCGTGCTGTGGATCGCCGGCCACGGCCGGCGGGCGTGGGCGTGGCGGCGATTGGCAGTGCTGAACACATCCGCAGTTGAGGCCGATAAAGCAGGGCGAGCTGGGCGGTCCGAGGGCACTGTGGTCGATCGACGAGGATGGAGACGGCGCAACGGTTTTTGTGATGGCCGCCATCGGGGTGGCGTCGAATGGCAGCAAGACAAGTGCGGCCAGGCAGGCGCATAACGCCTTCGCCGTCCCGGTCCGCCCGTTTCCCATGCTCACCAGAGTAGTTAGTCGCCGCCGCACGCGCAGAACACGCGCGGGTTTCAAAGAACACTCCAAGAAGTCACCAAGAATCCTTCCAGCGCCGCCGTGGACGGTGAATGCGCTTAGCGCCCTTGGGATCGGTAGCGGCCCCGCCGGGTTGCACTTGCCGCACCACCGCTGCGCCCCGCAGCGATCGACACGGAGGTTCATGGCGGATGAAAAGCAAGGTCGTCGTGCTGCTGGCCGGCGGGATGCTCGCGCTGGTCCTGCTGACGCGCTATTTCGCGCTGAGCCGGGCCGGCGTGCCGTTGGGGTGGATGATCTACCTCGGCCTGCCGATCACCGGCGCGGGCGTGCTGTTCGCGCTGCGGCTGATCGATCTCGGCGCGGGTTGGACCACCAAGGGCGGCTCGATGCCGCACACCGGGGGCGTCCACGCTGCTCACCCGGCCGCGGTCGCGCGGCCCGAGCCACCGCTGTACGACCGCCTCAAACAACTCGAGGACCTGCACGCCAGGGGCGCCATCACCGACACCGAATACAGCGCCCAGCGCCTACAAATTATCGCCAACATGTAGGTCGGGTGCCGCCTCGGCGCCTCGATGCGCCGTCGCCGTGCGGACCGCGTAGATCGCGGCGCTGACGCCGAACATCGCCGAGGTCAGCAGCAGCCAGCGGCCAAGAAAGGGATCCTGCGTCTGGCCGGTCGCGGCCGAATACGTGGCGGCGCCCTGCTTGATGATGCCGGGCAGGAACACCAGCAGCGTCAGCCCCGCACCGAGCGCGGGCACCCGGATGTGATTGATCACGGGCACCGGCCGCGGCGGCAGCCGGACGACGGAGCGCGACAGCAGCCGGTCGAGCAATGCGTAGATCGGGAACAACACCAGGTCGTGGGCGACGATGGCCGCGGCGAACCACACGATGATCGACTGCCACCACACGTGCGTGTTCCACAGCGTGACCGGTTTGCTGGTGGCCACCACGTAGCCCAAGAGGGCGAACCCGGCGATCAGGATCAACAGATGCCATGGGCCGGACCCGTAGAGCCTCATGAAAGCCGCTCGGGCGCTATGCATTTGGGCCGGCCCTGAAGGCAATGGATTCCACCCATTTGGTGTTGTGTACGCCGGGCAACGCGGGCACGATGATGCGCGCCGGGAACCCATGGTCCGGGGACAGGTCGGTGCCGTTGACGCGCAGGGCCAGCAACGCATCGGGGTGCAGCACCTGGCTACCCTGCAGCGTCGCGCGGCCGAATGCGCCCCCGCGCTCCAACGACGAGACGTACGCCGAGTCGGGAGCCGGTACGCCGGCGAGCCGGGCCAGGTCCGCCAGGCGCACACCGGTCCACGTTTGGGTGGTGGACCAGCCTTCCACGCAGGCGATCGGCAGCGTGGCGGTGCGCTGCGGCATGGCCAGGAGGGCGGAGCGGTCCAGGACGACGGCGTGCGGGCCGCCGCTCAAGGTGAGCCGCCAGCGCTCGCCCGTGTCTTCGGCGGAAATGCCGGCCACCACCGCGGTCCGGTTGACCTCGAAGTCGCCGGGACCATCCCCGCGGGTGCGGCCGCGCGGAAGCAGCAGGGCCGCGGGCCGCGTGAACCCACCCAACGTCTGCCCCGCGGTGATGACCGCCATGAACGCCGCACCGCCGCCCACGAGCGCCAGGGCGCCGCGGCGGCTCATCGTCGCGGGCGCCGGATCCGCGGCGGCCAGCCCGTCCGGCTCCCATGGTTCGGCGCGGGTCTCGGCGCGGCCGGCGCGCAGCACGTCGCGCGCTGAGATCGAGCGCAGGCCGGACCACATGGCCGGGATCTTGATCGCGATGTGCACGACGAATCCTGCGATGAACACCCAGGCGCCGAAGTAATGCGCGGTGTAGAAGCTGAAACCGAAGATGTAGTCGTACTGGATGTTCAGCACGCCCGTGACGATCTCGAACAGGATGCCGCCGACCAGCATCAGCAGCGAAACCCGTTCCAGCAGTTGGGCTATGGACCGGGCGGGCGGCCACGTGAACAGTCGCGGGATCACCGACCACAGCTTGGCCAGCACCACCGGGATCAGGATCAGCCCGAGCCCGACGTGCAACCCCTGGGTCAGCCGATACAGCCACGACGGGTTGGTGGGCCAATCGAACGTCGGCAGCTTCAGCCATCCGACGTCGCCGGGGATGGCCTGGCCGAACCGCGGCCCGTAGGCGATGTACGACAGCAGCCCCGTGATGATGACGATCGGCAGCGTGACCAGCAGCACCGACCCGAATACGGATGTCAGCCATGGTCCCCGCAGCGGGCTGCGCCAGCGCTGCGCCCGCCCGACACCGGGCGGTGGGTGCTCATCCAGGAGGCGCCACAGCCGCGCGGGAAACCCGTAGCCACCGGAATCGGTCGGCTCGGTCTCTTCGGTGCTGGAACTGTGGACGCGGCGCATCATCGATGATCATCCACGAGCGCGCGCTGGAAATGGTTCACTTCGGTGTCTGTTCTCCGGAGTGGCAACCCCGCCGACTGCTGCTAGCCCTGGACCGTTGGCCGGATGGTGATGTCGCCGATCTCGACCTCGTGCGGTTGCTCGATGGCGAACGCGATGGCCCGGGCCACCGCCGCCGGCGGCAAGCCGAATTCGGTCATGTTGCGACGGATCTGAGCGCGCATCGCCGCGTCGTCGATGGAATCGTCCAATCGGGTGTCGACGAATCCGGGTGAGATCGATGTGGTCCGCACGACGCCGTCGGTGGATTCCTGGCGCAAGCCCTCCATCAGGGTGCGAACGGCGTTCTTCGAGGCGGCGTACACCGCCATGGTGGGCACGATCTTGAGCCCCGCGGTCGACACCGTCGTCACGAAATGTCCGCGCCCTTGATTTCGGAAAACCGGTAGGGCCGCGGCGATCCCGTGCAGCACTCCCCGCAGGTTGACGTCGATCATCGCCGTCCATCCGTCGACGTCGAGGCCGGACACCGGCCCGATCTTGCTGATGCCGGCGTTGCTGATCAGGACATCGAGCCGGCCGAATTCGCCGGTGGCCGTCGCGACGAGCCGCCGAAGGTCTTCGGGTCGCGAGACGTCGGTGCGGCAGGTGACGGCGGATCCGCCCCGGTCGCGTATTTCCCGTGCGATCTCATCGAGTCGCTCGGCGCGGCGCGCGCCGATGGTCACCCGGGCACCGCGCTCGGCCAGCAGCAGGGCGGTCGCCTCGCCGATCCCGCTGCTCGCCCCGGTGATGGCCACGACCTGCCCGTCGATCCCCGTCATCGCGCAAAGGCTACCCAGCGGCCCGGCGACGGCAACTCGATGAGCGCGGCGCCGAGCGTCAGTCCTTGCCCCGCGGCGGCGGCTCCACCTCGACGCCGGTGGAATCGTGTTCGGGACCCGCGGCCGGGTGTTCGGCCGGCACCCGATCGCGGGACCGGGTGCCCTCGCTCGGCCGCTCGGGGTCGGGGCGGTGCACATTGCTGTGGTACGGGCCGGGCTTGGGGCGCGGCTTCCCGCCCGGGAACGCCAAGCGGAAGATGCTGCGGTGCACCATGAACCACTGCTTGCCGAACGGACCGGAGTTGTAGGGCAGCTCGTAGCGGTCGCAGATTTCCTTGACCTGCGGCGCGATCTCGGAATACCGGCTGCTGGGCATGTCCGGGTACAGGTGATGCTCCACCTGGTAGCCGAGGTTGCCGCTGATGATGTGGAACAGCGGGCTGCCCTCGATGTTCGCGGCGCCGAGCAATTGGCGCACGTACCAGCCACCGCGGGTCTCGTTCTCGGTTTCTTCCTGCGTGAATGTGTAGGTCTGGTCCGGGAAGTGGCCGCAGAAGATGATGGCGTGGGCCCAGATGTTGCGGATGACGTTGGCCACCGCGTCGGCGCCCAGGGTGCGCAGGTACGTGCTTTCCACGCCCGGCGCCACCTTGTCGAGGAACGACGCTGCTGCGGCGACGCGGCCCTTGTTCGACACCCGGCGCAGCCGGTTGCCCAGCCGGGACCGTGCCGGCTGTTCGAGCCGGCCGCGCAGCGCGAGCTGCGTGAGCGCGAACGCACCGGCGCTGATGGCCGGCCAGCCGAGGTAGTCCTTATAGATCTGCGCGCGCGCCTTGACCCCGATGCCCCGCAGGTCCTTGCGCACCTCCGACCACGGCTTCTCGCGCTTGCGGATCGCGTCGATATCCATGTCGTGGACGGCCACTCCCCACTCGAACAGGAGCGTGAGCAGCAGGTTGTAGATCGGTTGACCCAGGTAGCGCGGTGCCCATTTCTGGTTGGGGTCGATCCGCATGATCTCGTAGCCGAGATCCTTGTCCTTGCCGAGGATGTTGGTGAAGGTGTGGTGGATGTAGTTGTGGGAGTGCTTCCAGGATTCCGCGGTGGACGCGGTGTCCCAGTCCCACACCGACGAATGGATGTCGGGGTCGTTCATCCAATCCCACTGGCCGTGCATCACGTTGTGGCCGATCTCCATGTTCTCCAAGATCTTGGCCATGGACAGGCAGGCGGTACCCAGCAGCCACGCGGTCTTCGAGCGCGATGCCAGCAGCAGGACTCGCCCTGCCACCACGATCTGCCGTTGCGCCGAGATGACGTTCTTGATGTAGCGCCGGTCGCGGTCCCCGAGGTCGGCAAACACGTCATCGTGGATGGCGTCGAATTCCTTCGCGAGCTTTTCCAATTCTTGCTCGCTCAGCCTGGAGAGTGGATTCGCTCCGGCGTTCTTTACGGCCGTTGTCACGAGCCGCTCCTTTCGATCAGAGTTCGAGTTCGACGTCGCCCTCGGCGGTGTTGATGCAGATTCGGACGTCCTGCTCGGTCGGTTCGATCACGTCACCCGAGCGCAGGTCGCGCAGCTTGCCCGACTTCAGCGTCCCGACGCAGGTATGGCAGATTCCAATGCGACAGCCGAAGGCGAGGTTGAGACCGGCCTTCTCGCCGGCCTCGAGAATCGATGTGCCACCGTCACATTCGACTTCCTTGTCGCTGTCCAGGAAGCAGACGGTGCCGCCCTCGCCGGCGTTGGCGTCGCCGCCGATCTTCGGTTGGAACCGCTCGAAATGCAGCCGGTCGCAGTCCGCGTTCTCCTTCCAGTGCTCGATCAAGGCGTCGAGCATTTCCCCCGGGCCCGAGCAGAACGCCTCGCGCTCGCGCCAGTCCGGGCACACGTCGTCCAGGTCGCCGGGTGTGAGCCGCCCCTGTTCGGAGGTGAAGCGCAGATCGAGCCGCATGCCATCGTGCCGTTTCTCGAGCTCTTCGAGCGCGGGCATAAACATCGCCTGCTCGCGGGTGCGGGCGGAGTGAATGACCACGGCGTCGCGCATCTCGTCGCGGTGGTCGAGGTCGCGCAGCATGCTGATGATCGGGGTGATGCCGCTGCCGGCGCTGATGAATAGCATCTTGTCCGGCACGGGCTCCGGCAGGGTGAACACGCCTTCGATCTCGCCGAGCCGCACCAGGTCCCCGGGCTGAATCTTGTGCACGAGATACGGCGAAACCACGCCGCCGTCGACCCGCTTCGGCGTGACGCTGATCAGCCCGTCGTCGGGCGTCGGGTCCGATGTCAGCGAATACGCACGCCAGTGGTACACGCCGTCGATGACCACGCCGAGGCGCACGTACTGACCGGGCTTGTGCCCAGGCCACTCGTAGCCGGGCCGGATCAAGACGCTGGCGGCCTCCGAGCCCTGCTGCTCGATGGCCTCGACCTTCCCGCGCAGCTCCTTGGTGGTCCACAGCGGGTTGATCATCTCGAGGTAGTCGTCCGGCTGCAGCGGGCTGAACAACCGGCGCACCGCGCGCAGGAAGAGCCGGCGCCCGCGTGGGACCTGGGGTTCAGCGCCGCGTTCCGCCATGCCGCTAGAGTACACAGTTGTATACCGAGTTTAAACGTCTGGTTTGAATTCGCTTGTCATACATTGTTTGACAGCCGCACAACGACACCACTAAAAGCACACAACTGTTCACTAGTCGTGAGTGGGATTCGGTCAGGCGCAGCGACACACGTTACTGTGACGTGCCCCACCCGTGCCGCGCCCAAACATTTGTTCAGAGGATTCACAGCCAACCGGCTCAGCGCGCCGGCCATCGCCGGCGCCTATTGTTCGTTGTGTGCTGATCGGCTTCCTCCTCGCGCTGGGCTGCTCGGTCTGCTACGGCACGGCGTCGGTGCTGCAGGCGGCGGCGACCCGGTCGGTGGAAGCCGGCAGCGGCTCGGGTGTCGACACCGTGCTCCTGATGCGCGCCGCCCGGCAATGGCGGTACATCGTCGGCGTCGGCCTCGACGGCGTCGGCTTCCTCCTCCAAGTGGCGGCGTTGCGCCTGGTGCCGATTTATGTGGTCGCCGCGGCGTTGGCGGCCTCGATCGCGGTCACCGGCATCGCGTCCGCGTGGCTGTTGTCGGCGCGGCTGTCGCGCGCCGAGTGGACGGCGGTGGCCGTGGTGTGCGTGAGCCTCGTCGTGCTCGCCCTTGCGGCCGGGCCAGGGCACTTCCGGCGCGCCCCGGCGGGGCTCGGCTGGGCATTGCTGGGCGTGGTCGCCGCGATATTCCTCGCCGGCGCGGTGGCGGGCCGGCTACCGGACCGGCCGCGCGCGCTCGCGCTCGGCCTGGCGGCCGGAACCGGCTTCGGGGTCATCGAGGTGGGCGTGCGGCTGATCGAGGTGATCAACCCGACCCACCGCGCCTTCTACACCAATCCGGCGCTGTACGCGGCGGCCGCGGGCGGGGCGGCCGGTTTCTTGCTGCTGACCTCTGCGCTGCACCGCGGATCGGTGACCACGGCCGTCGCCGGGATGGTCGTCGGTGAGACCATCGCACCCGCGTTCGTCGGCGTGGTGTGGCTGGGCGACAGCGCCCGCGACGGCCTGGGCTGGCTGGTCGTCGCGGGCTTCGTGGTGGCCGTGTCCGCCACGCTCGTGCTGGCGCGCTTCGGCGAAGCGCCGCAACCGCAGGCTGAATCGGTCACCTGACTCAGGGCGTCGCGGCGGTGGTCGCCTCGTGGCCGATGGGATTCCCCGCCGCGGGACTGTAGGCCGTGCCGCGCGCCGGGCGCGTCCACAGCACGCAGCCCTCCGCGCTGATGCCCGCGGCCATCAGCGCGCGCTTGACGATCTTATTGGTCGCCGTCGTCGGCAGGCCGGCGTTGATGCGCACGTAGCGCGGCCAGGCCTTGGGCGACAGGTCCGGTTGCGCGGCAAGGAAAGCCGCGAACTCGCCGGGCCCCAGCTGCGCCCCGTCGCGCAGGACCAGGGCGGCCATTACCTGGTCACCGACCCGGTCGTCGGGCACCGCGTACACCGCGACCTGGCTGACCCCGGGCAGCCGCTCCAGGATCCGCTCGATCGGGCCGGCCGCCAGGTTCTCACCATCCACCCGCATCCAGTCCGCCGTCCGGCCGGCCAGGTAGATCCAGCCGTCGGCGTCCCGGTAGGCCAGATCGCCGGACCAGTACATCCCGTGCCGCATGCGCTCGGCCGTCGCGGCCGGGTCGTTGTAGTAGCCCACGAACGGGCCCGCCCCGGTGGTGTTGACGAGCTCACCGACCGCGGCGTCGAAGTTGGTCAGCGCCCCGTGTTCGTCGAATTCCGCGACGGCGCACTCCTGCAGCGTTGCCGGGTTGTAGACGGCGACCCCGGGATACGGTCTGCCGATCGACCCCGGCGGGGTTCCGTCCTCGCGGACGACGATCACCGCGAACTCGCTCGACCCGAAGCTGTCGACCACGCGGCAGTCGAAACGCCTTGCGAATTCGGCGATGTCGCGGTCGGTGGCCTCGTTGCCGAACGCCACCCGCAGCGGGTTCTCCGCGTCGTCGGGACGTTCGGGGGTGGACAGGATCAAGGCGAGGGGCTTGCCCACGTAGTTGACGTAGGTGACGCGATAGCGGCGCACGTCGTCCAGGAAACCCGATGGCGAGAACCGGGCCGGGACCATGGTGGCGCCGGCACCGATGGCGACCGCCCATCCGGCTGCGACACCGTTCGAGTGGAACAGCGGCATCGACAGGTAACAGACATCGTCGGCGGTGACGTCGTACTGGAAGACCAGGCTGGCGCCGCACATGATCGTCATCGCATGCGCGAGGCGCACGACCTTCGGGTCGCCACTCGTCCCGGAGGTGAAGATCATCATCAACGTGTCGCCGCCGGTGACCTCGCGGTGCGGAACCAGGGGCCCCGCGGCGGCCACCAGTTCGGCGTAGCGCCCGCCGGTGACGTCGAGCACCTGGATCCCGTTGAGGTCCAAGCCGTCCAGCAGGCCCCGGTGTTCGGGGTCGACGAGCAGCAGCTGGCAGTCGGATCGCCGGATGTCGGCCAGCAGTCCGGCCCCGCGCCGCGTCGTGTTGATCCCGCACAGCACGTAGCCGCCCAGCGCGGCCGCGGCCATGGCGCGCAGCATCGCCGGGGAGTTGGGCAGCAGGGCCCCGACGTGGAGTGGGCGGGTCGGCTCGGCCAGGGCGATCAGCGCGGCGGCCTCCGCTTCGGCCTCCGCGAGGTGTTCGCCCCAGGTCCAGACCCGCTCGCCGCAGGCAACGGCCGGGCCGTCGTCGTCGCGACGCTGCCGCAGCAGCTGCTGAACCGTCTCGATCATCGGGTGGTCAGCACCAGCCCCGCGTAGCGCCGGCGTGCCACTTCGTCGCAGTGGCGCCGATAGGCGCCGAACCCGCCGGCGTAGGGCATGAAAACCCGTTTCTTGCCCTCGATGTTGGCGCCCAGGTACCACGACGAGGTCGCCTTCGGGAAGAGCGTCTGCTCGGCCGCCTTCGCGACGTGGTCCGTCCAGGCCTCGGCGGCGTCGCGGCGCGGCTCCACGTCCGTCACCCCGAGGCGGCGGGCGGCGAGCACGAGTTCGATGACCCAGTCGACCTGAACCTCGGCGTGCAGGACCATATTGGCCAGCACCGACGGGCTGCCCGGCCCGCTGATGGTGAACATGTTCGGCAGCCCGGGCACCATCAGGCCGAGGAACGTCAGCGGCCCGTCGGCCCACACGTCGCTCAGCCGCACTCCGCCCGGGCCCTCGGGGTCGATGCGGGTCAGCGCGCCGGTCAGCGCGTCGAAGCCGGTCGCGAAGATCAACACGTCGCACGGGTAGGTGGCCGCGCTGGTGCGCACCCCGCCGGTGGTGATCGTGTCGATGGGCTCGCGGCGCAGGTTCACCAGCCGGACGTTGTCGCGGTTGAACGTCTCGTAGTAGCCGCCGTCGGTGCAGATGCGCTTCGTCCCGATCGGATGGTCGACCGGGATCAGATCGGCGGCCACGGTGGGGTCGGCGACGATCTCACGGATGCGCTGTTCGGCGAACTCACGGGCGATGTCGTTGGCCGCGAGGTCGGAGTTCTGGTCGGGGAAGGTCTTCGCGAACAGCACGCCGCCCTCGCGCCAGCGCCGCCACAGCGCCTCGGTGCGTTCCCGCGGTTCGGTGTCCACCGCCTTCTTGTGGTACGTGCCGTGGGGCGTGCCCGCGGCCGCGTACGCCGAGGCGCGGCGGCGCTCGGGATATTCCTCGCGGATCCGGCGCTGCTCCTCCGGCGTCCAGGGGCGGTTGGGCATCGGGATGCTGTAGTTTGCCGATCGCTGGAACACCACCAGGCGGTCGGCCTGTGCCGCAACGATCGGAACCGCTTGAATGCCTGAGGATCCCGTGCCGATCAGACCGACCCGCTTGCCGCGCAGGTCCGGGTCGTCGCGCGGCCACGCGGCGGTGAAGTACACCTCGCCCGCGAAGTCGTCGATGCCGGGGATGTCGGGGCGGTTGACAGCCGAAAGGCAACCCGTCGCGCAGATCAGGAATTGCGCGGCGTGGGTCCGGCCGTCTCTGGTGCGGACCCGCCATCGCCCTTGCTCGAACGCGGCGCCGACGACATCGACCTCGAATCGGTAGTGGCGGCGCAAGCCGAACCGGTCCGCGACGTGGCGCAGGTAGCCGAGGATCTCCGGTTGGGCGGCGAAGCGTTCGCTCCACGTCCAGCTCCGCTGCAACTCCTCATCGAAAGAGTAGGAGTAGTCGACACTTTCGACGTCACAGCGGGCGCCCGGGTACCGGTTCCAGTACCAGGTGCCGCCGACGTCCGGGGCGGCCTCGAGGCCGAGCACCGAGAGCCCCGCCGACGCGGCCCGGTGCACGGCGTACAGCCCGGCGAAGCCCGCGCCGATCACGATCACGTCGGCTTCGGTCATGCCGACTCACAAAGGGTGGGCTGCAGGAGGGCCCGCAGGTCGCCATAGACCAGGTCGCGGGCCGACGCCGCGGGCGGGAAGGACGGAATGGTCAGGAAACCATGGAACAGGTCCGGGAAATCGCGGTGCACCACGCGCACCCCCGCGCCGCGCAATCGACGCGCGTAGTCGCAGCCCTCGCTGTGCAGGGGATCGAGACCGGCGGTGACGATCACCGCGGGCGGCAGACCGGCGTGGGAGCCCGCACGCGCCGGGGCTACCAGGTCGGGCGGATCCAAAAGCGTTTCGCCGCAGAGATATTGGCTCCAATACCACCGCATGGCGGCGGAGGTCAGGAAGTAGCCGGTGGCGCAGCGCAGGTAGCTCTCGGTGTCGAAAGACGGGTCGATGACCGGATATAGCAGGGCTTGCGCGGCCGGCCCCGCGATCCCCCTGTCCCGGCACAGGACCGCGGTGACGGCCGCGAGGTTGCCGCCCGCGCTGTCACCGGCGACCGCGGTCCGCGCCGGGTCGATGCCGAGATCGGGCGCGTGGTCGACGACCCAGCGGAACGCCGCGAAGGCGTCCAGCGCGGCCGCGGGGGCCGGGTGCTCGGGCGCGAGGCGGTAGCCCACCGAGACGACGACGGCCTGGGTGCCGCGGGCCAGGGCGCGGCAGAAACCGTCGTGGGATTCGATGTCGCACAGGACGAATCCGCCGCCGTGGTAGAACACGATCGCGGCCCGGTTGTCCCGGGCGTCGCCGTGCGGGTGATAGATCCGCACGGGGATGTCGCCGGCGGGCCCCGGGATCGACCGGTCCTCGGTGCAGCGGACGTCGTCGATGTTGTTGACGGGCTGGCGCCGCTGGGCGACGGAGATGCGGGCCTGCTCGGCGGTCAGCGTCTCGACGGGCGGGAATCCGGCGTTCAACTCGCGCAGCATCGCCGGGACGACATCAAAAGGGTCGTCCATGTGACGCCTCCGCGCGCATCGGTGGGCCGCTCATGCCGGCCGGTACTTCAACAGGGTGATTCCGTCTTCGGGCAGATCGTAGAACACCGGCTCGACCCGCATGCCGATATGGACGTCACCGGGTTCGACGTCGACCAACTCGGTGCTGAACTTCGGTCCGGCGTCCCACTGCACGACCGCGGGCAGCTGCGGAACCGCGTCCGCCCAGGGCGGCCCGGTCGGCCGCCGGGCGATCGTGAACGTGTACAGCGTTCCGGCGCCGTCGATTTCGCGCCATTCCAGGTCGTCGGCCAACGTTCCCGGGGTGAGCGTGCGCGGATAGAACACGTAGCGCCCGAGCGAGGGCGAATACTGCACCAAGATGCGATGCCGGGTCAGTCCGTCCCAGAAGGGCCGCGACACCGGTGTCGGCTCGGGTACGGGGATGTCCACGGTCAGTCCCCCCGCATCAGCAGCGCGACCTGCTCGCTCATGATGCCGCCGTTGCCGGTGACGAAGGCGGTATGGCAATCGGGCACCTGCGCCTCACCGGCCCGGCCCATGATCTGCCGCGCGCCGTCGACGACATGGTGCATGCCGCCGGCCATCCCGGCCTGCCCGAAGGACAGTTGCCCCCCGGCGGTGTTGAGCGGAAAGTCACCGCGGTAGGTCAGGTCGTGGCCGGCGATCCAGGACATTCCGCGGCCCTTGTCACAGAAGCCGGCGTCCTCGAGGCTCATCAGCACGGTGATGGTGTAGCAGTCGTAGATCGACGCCATGTCCACCTCGGAGCGGGTCAGGCCGGCCATCGCGAACGCCCGGTCGGCGGCGCGGGCGATCGGGGTGTGCAGCAGATCCTCGGCGTAGGTGGGGGTCTTGAAGGCGATGTGTTCGCCGAATCCCTTGATCCACACCGGGCGGTGGCGGCCGCGCCGGGCGAGGTCGGCGTTGGCGATCAGGACACCCGCTCCCCCGTGCACCCGCATCACGGTCTCCAGCATGTGGATGGGGTCGGCGATCATCGGGCTGGCGAGGACGTCGTCCGCCGTGATCGGGGTGCCGTGGAAGACCGCGCCGGGGTGGGCGCACGCGTTGGCGCGTTGATCGACGGCGATTTTGGCGACCGCCGCGGGGTCGTAGCCGAACTCGGCCGCGTAGCGCTGGGCGATCTGCGCGTAGGGCGCGTTCTGGCCGACGTTGCCGTACGGGATCTCGAATTCCGCCTGCGGCGACCCGTAGTTGTTCGAGGACGCCCCATACCAACTCGGTGTCGGGGGCGGGCGTTTCTCGGACTGCGGCTGCGACGCCGAACCGGGAACCACGGCCAGCACCGCGTCGCAGATGCCGAGTTCCACGGCGACCGCGGCCCGCCAGATCATGCCCGCGGCGGTGGCCCCGCCGAGGTCGACGCGCTCGCCGAAATCCAATGCCAGGCCCAGGTATTCGCACAGTGTGGCGGGTGCGAACATCGTCGACTCGGCGACGCCGTGGGTCAGCAGGCCGTTGACGCAGGCGGCGTCGATGCCCGCGTCCTCGATCACCAGCTTGGCCAGCAGCGCGTACTGGTCGAGGGTGAACATCGGCGGGCGGGTTGGTTTCCGTTCCGCCGGCAGCTCGGCGATGCCGACGATCGCCGCCTCGCCGCGCAGGCCGGTCACGACGGCGTTCCGCGTCGGGGCAGCTCGACCGTCGCCGATCCGGGCATCAGCACGGTCTCGCCGCGGCGGCCGGCGATGTCGAGGTCAACCAGCCCGGCGCCCGCCCCGGAGAGGCGTTTGCCGGTGACGGTGCCGCCGAAGCTCAGGGGCTGGCCGGGATGGGCGACCGCCCGGTTCTGGACGGAGAAGGACATCAGGCGCCCGCGGCCGCCGATCCAGTCCCCGATGGCCCGGCCGAGCAGCGCGGCCTGCAGCGGACCATGGACCAGCACGTCGTCGTAGCCTTCGACCGTGCGCGCCCAGTCCTTGTCGTAGTGGATGCGGTGGCCGTTGTAGGTGGCGGCACTGAAGAAGAACAGCTGCGTTTCGTCGACGGTCACGGTGAGGTCGGGCATCCGGTCGCCCACCTGGACGTCCTCGTAAAACACTTGGTCGGTCACGACGCTCCTAGGGACGGGCGATCATCGATGTGGACGCCTCGGCGAGCAGGTCTTGATGCTGGTTGCGGTACACCGTGTTCCAGGTGACCAGAACGAATCTGCCGGAGCGGCCCTGCTTTTCGACGATCGACGAGATGGTGCGTACCATTTCGACATTGTCGCGGTGATAGGCCGGCAGGTGGAAAGTGAAGCTTTCGCCGCCCGCCATCCGCTTGGGCGCGCGGGGAAACGCGAGGCTGCCGGAGACAGCGCCGGACGAACCGTCGGGCCGCAGGGCCTCGAGGTGGGTGACTCCCAGCACGGCGTACTGCAGGAAGAGCGGGGGGCAGACGACGTCGCGAAAGCCGTGCGCCCTCGCGTAATCCGCGTCGAACCACAACGGGTTATGGTCGCCGACCGCCGCCGCCCAGCGTTGCCAGTCGCGCCGGTTCACCTCGCCCGTCGCGGACGCGGCGACGGTGCCCACGCGCGCGGCCGATTCGGCGTCGATCAAGCTGTCCTCGCTCACCGGCCCTCCTCCGAGTCCAACGTCTCCTCCAGCCACGATGCGGCGACGTCCGGCCCGCCACCCCACGTGGAGCCCACACGGGCCCGCTCGGTCCACAGGTGCAGATCGGTCTCGGTGACATAGCCCATGCCGCCGTGCAATTGGTGGGCGTCCAACGTGATCAGCCTCGCCGCGGTCGCGGCGTGCAGGCGCGCGATCGCGGTCTCGCGGGTCGCCACTCGGCCGCGCCCGATCCAGAACACCGCCGCGTGCGCGGCCAACCGGGCCGCCGCCAGCGCGATGTGCATGTCGGCAACCAGGTGCTGAGCAGCCTGGAAAGACGCTATGGGCCGGCCGAATTGGTGGCGCAGCTTGGTGTAGTCGACGGTGCGGTCGATGACGGCCTGCCCGACGCCCACCAGGTCGAGCGATCCCAACGCCACCGCCGTGTTCGCCACGCGGCGCAGTGCCGGCTCGGTGACGTCACCGATCAGCGCGTCGCAGGTGAGCGCGACGTCGTCGAAGCGCAGGGTGAACGCCCGATGCCCGCCCGCCACCGCAAGCGGTTCCACGGTCACACCGGGCGTCGCGGCGCGCACGACGAAGGCCAGCGTGCGACCTTGCGCCGCAGCCGAAGTCACGACGACGTCGGCGACGTCGGCGTCGGCGACGTAGTCCGCGGTGCCGTTCAGCCGCCATTGTCCCGACACTTGGTCGGCGCGGATCGCCGCCGGCACCACGGCGGCGTCGCGGGAGCTCCACAGGGCCGTCGTGCCGCGGGTCGTGCCGCGTGCCAGTGCGGGCAGCCAGGCGGCCTTGGCGTCCGGCGAGCCGAGCTGGTCGATCGCGAGCGCGGATTGGATGCTGCTGTGGATCGTCGTCGGGCACAGGGCGCGCCCGGCCTCGACGTAGAAAACCGCGAGATCGTCCAATGAGCCGCCGGAGCCGCCGTACTCCTCCGCGATGGCCAGCCCGAGAACACCGGCGCCCGTCAACGCCTGCCACAGCCCCGGGGTGCGGCGGTCCGCGTCCGGTTCGGTCAGCGCGCGCACCAACGGGATCGGGCTCTCGGCGGCCAGCAGGGCGCGCAGCGACGCGGCGAACTCGCGTTGCTCGGCGGTGGGTATCGCTCTCATCCGTCAGCGCCCGTAGCTGGGCATCTTGTGCCCGCGCTGGGCGATGATGTCGCGGAGCACCTCGTTGGTGCCGCCGCCGAAACGCATCAGCGGCGCGGCCCGGTACAGCCGCTCGAACTTGCCGGCCAGCGGCGCCCGCTCGCTGCGGTGCGCCAGTAGACCGTCCGGGCCGAGCACGTCGAGCGCGAGCACCGCGATGCGCTGGCGCAGTTCGCTGGTGAAAACCTTCTCGACGCTGACCTCCACCGACGGGATCACGCCGCTGTCGAGGATGGACGCGGCCTCGTAGCCCATCAGGGTGGCCACCGCGACGTCGGCCTCCGCTTGTGCCAGGCGGCGCCGCAGCGCCGGGCTGTCGCAGGGCACCGAGCCGTCCCGGCGTGGTGCCCGCGCGAGCTCACGCAGCTCCTCGACGGCGCGACGCAGGTCGCCCGCGTTGGTCAGCGCGCCGCGTTCGAGGTCGAGCGCCCCCGTGATGTATGTCCAGCCGCGGTTGACCTCGCCCACCAGGTTGGTGACCGGCACGCGCACGTCGCGGAAGTGGACCTCGTTGGTGCGATAACCCGACCACGCGTACAGCGGGCGGATCGCCACGCCGGGACTGTCGATCGGCACGATGACGACCGAGATGCCGCGGTGGCGAACACCGTTGGGATCGGTGCGGACGCAGAGCCACTCGTGGGTCGCGCGCTGTGCGCCGCTGTTCCAGATCTTCGTGCCGTTGATCACCCAATCGTCGCCGTCGCGGACCGCACTGGTGCGCAGGCTGGCCAGGTCGGTGCCGGCGTCGGGCTCGGAATACCCCACGGCGCAGATCATTTCGCCCTTGGCGATCAGCGGCAGCCATTCGGACTTGTTCTGTTCGGTACCGTGCCGCATGATCATCGGCGCCACGGATGTGACCGTCAGGTCGGGCCCCGGCACGCCCCAGTACTCGAATTCGCTCATCAGCAGATGCAGGTGGATGGCGCCGAGGCCGAGACCGCCGTATTCACGCGGCCAGTTCACTCCGAACCAGCCCTTGGCTCCGATCTTGCGACGGAACCCGGCGACCTCTCCGTCGGGGAACTCCAGGTCGTGCTCGGCGAGCTCGGCGCGCAGCTCGGCGGTGACGTTGTCGTGAAGGAATTCGCGGACCTCGGCCAGCCATGCGCGCTGCCCGGCGTCGAGTTCGAAATCCATTCGGGCCCCTTTGCCGCCGATGTGCAGTCGGAGTCTATAAGCGTGATCGGCGCGCCGGACGCGTTACCCAGACCGCAAATTCGCGGCGAGGTCGAGCAGCCGCGCGACGGCAGGATCCGGGTGCGGGCGGCACACGGCGACGATGCTGGTGATGAGCACGGGAAGGTGGTCGGACAGCG
Organism: Mycobacterium sp. E183; assembly: GCF_001667735.1. Classification (GTDB taxonomy): domain Bacteria; phylum Actinomycetota; class Actinomycetes; order Mycobacteriales; family Mycobacteriaceae; genus Mycobacterium. The sequence continues at coordinate 70,735 of NZ_LZJN01000142.1, read as the reverse complement.
GCACGTAAACCACGCCGGGATGGCGCATGGCCGCGACTTGTTCGGGGACGACGGCGGCTGCCAGTCCCGCGATGGGATAGGACATCATCGCCGAGAGCTCGTCCGTCTCGGCGACGATTCTCGGCTCGACGCCGGCATCCCGAAGTGCTGCGTGAATCCGGGCCGAGATTGCGGGAAGCGACCGTTGGGAAGGAACCACGAGGGGTTCATCGCGGAGGTCGGCGAGCCTGACCGACGGTTCGTGAGCCAGCCGATGGTGTCTCGGCAACACCACCAGCGCCTGCTCGCGCTCCACCTCGGTGACGAGCAGCCCGTCAGCATGTTGAATGGGCCCGCGAGCGAAGCCCAGGTCGAGGCCACCGGAGCGAACGGCGTCGAGCAGACCCATGGTGCGCATCTGAGCGAGGTGCAGTGTCAGGTCGGGCAGCGCGCCGGCGCCGGCACGCATCAAGTTCGGCAGGAATCGGAACGCGAGGCTGACAACGAAACCGAGATCAACGTCGCCGTGGAGGCCGGCCGCGACTCGCTGGGCTCGCCGCACGGCAGCGCGCTGTGCGGCGCTGAGGCGCTCCGCGTCCGCACGAAAAGACCGCCCCGCGGCGGTCAATTCGACCCCTCGAGCGGTGCGGTCGAACAACCTGACTCCCACGGCCCGCTCCAGGCGCTGAATCGCCTGTGTCAATGGGGGTTGAGTCATCGAAAGACGTTGGGCGGCACGCCCGATGTGCCCCTCGTCCGCGACGGCGAGGAACTGCTCCAGCAGCCGGTGGGTAAGTTCCATATGACACATCATATGAACCAGGCCACCGGAAAGTATTGGACGAAATCACGTCGCCGCCGTTGACTGGTCGCAGACGCACGTGTCAGCGACCAGTCAAACCCGTGGAGGAATGCGGTGTCTGATTTCGGCACCTTCGGCCGGTTCAATGAAACTCCGGTGACCGCCATGCCCGCCGATATGCGGAAAGCCTTCGAATTCACCCGCTCTCTGCGCGGGATGGTGCCCGGTCCCCACAAGATCTGGCTTGCCAACCCGACGCTATCCAGGACGATCGTGCCGACCGGCGCGTATTTCCAAAATGACTCGACCTTGACCAAAGCGGAGATCGAGATCGCGACCAATGTCGCCAACGGCCACTGGGGTAGCCCCTACGCGAACCACGAACACGAAATCATCGGCGAGCGCGTCGGCCATCTGCACCCACTTCGTGTTCAGGCGCTGATCGCCGGGCTGCCGACGTCGTTCGACGACCCGCGCCAACAAGTGGTGTACGAACTTGCCTGCGCTCTGACGGCCCGGCGCACCATTCCCTTCGGGCTCTACCGCCGGGCCGAGGCGCTTCTCGGCGACGAGGGGATCGTGGACGTCACCGTGCTGCTGGGCTGGTTCACGATGGTGTGTATGACGTTGATTGCCTTCGATGTTCCCGCCGACGCCGTCGGATTGGAGCAATGAATATGGCGCTGGCCCCCCTGCCCGCCGTCGTGCTGACGCCCGTCGCGTTCTTTCCCGAATGGCATTTCCCCGAAAACCTTGCGGTCCGCGCCGACAACTCGCTGCTGGTGACCGACGTCTTGCACAAGCAACTGTGGTGGGTGCCGCCGGCGAATTGCGATGCGGCGGTCCCGCCCGTACTGGCGCACACCTTCGATCACCACATCACCGGCATCGTCGAGGTTGCGCCCGACGTCTTCGTAGTCAACCTCACCGAGGGCTACACCACTCACGAGTCATATTTGGCCCGAGTCGATTTCACGTCCTGGAAGCCGGGGACGCCGCTGACACCGGAGGTGATATACGCCTTCGACGACCGTGTCCGGGCCCTCAACGGCAGCTGCCTCCTGGGACCAAACGTTCTGGCGATCGCCGACTGTTTCGCGGGGCTGATCTGGCGGATCGACCTGGCCGGGAATGCGCGAAGCGCCGCGGCCCGGGTCTGGCTCGCGGATGACACGATGGCCGATGATCCAGACAGCGGCGTCCCTCCCCCACCCCAGCCCGGGGTCAACGGCGTGCGCTACGGGCCGCAGACCGGTTACCTGTACTACACCTCGACTGCGCAGAAGGTGTTCATGCGGGTTCCCGTCGATCGAGCGTCTCTCGACCCGGCCGGCCCGGCGCAGTTCGTCGCCGCCATCGACAATGCCGACGACTTCTGCATCGACGAGGACGCCGGATTCGCCTATGTGACAAGGCATCGGGCCAACACCCTCGACCGTGTGCCGCTCTTGCCGCGGCACGGCAGCGAGGTGCGCCATATCGCCGGCGAACCGTTTGACGAGACTTTGGTCGGCCCGTCCAGCGCGGTCTGGGGGCGCCGGCCCGGGGATCGCGGCCGCGTCGCTTACGTGACGACGGACGGCGGCACCACCGCCAGCCCGGACGGCATCATCAGGCCTCCCGCGGTCCTGCGGGTGGAGCTGGGCCATGCGAAAGATTGACCGCACCGGCGCGCCGACTGTAAATACGCTGTCAAACTCCCGTTAATTCGCATCGGCGCTCTCGCAGTTCGGCGGCACGGCTGCGAAAATTTTGCAATCGGCTGGTCGACGAGGACCAGGACCCTTGCCCGGCCGCAGCCCGAGGGAGATGTCATGCCCACTGTCGAGACACGCCTTCGCGAAGACATGCGCAACTATGCCGTCGAATTGCGGCAACTGGCCTACACGCTTCCGCTCGGTGTGGGCGAGCATGCGCTCCTGCAATTGTCCGACCGGATGCGCGCCGCCGCCGACCAGGTGATCCGCAGGGGCGCCTGACCCGCGGCGGCCTCAGCCGCCCTTGAGCCGGATCTTCCAGCGGACGAAGCTCAGGTAGAAGATGCTGATCACCACCAGCATGGCGATGTCGAACCACCACGCTGCCGGCGTGTGACGCCAGTGCGAGTCCTTGGGGCTGAGCGGACCGGGAACCAGTTTGGGTAGGTCGGCGGTGGAGGCCGAGGCCGCGAAGCCCCAGCGCGCCGGCGTCGCCCAGGACATCTGGTCCAGCCCGACCCGTCCGGTCACGGGGATCATGCCGCCGGAGAACACCAGCTGCGACATGACCGCCACCACCAGCAGCGGCATGATCTGTTCGTTCGACTTGGCGATGGCCGACAGCGCGAGGCCGAGCATGGCGGAGGCCACGCACGTCAGCGCGACGTCGACGAACAGTTCGAGGCCCGGCCGGCCCAGGGCCACCGCGCCCTGGGTGGGACCGCCCTTGCCGAGCAGCACGATGATGGTCACGATCGCCGACTGGATGACCGCGAAAACCGTGTAGACGCAGACCTTGGCCAGCAGGTAGGCGCTGGTGGACAGGCCGACCGCCTGTTCGCGCAGGAAGATCGGGCGTTCCCCGATGAGGTCGCGGATGGTCAGCGCCGTGCCCATGAACACGGCGCCGACGTTGAGCAACACCAGGATTTGCCCGGGCTCGTTGGGCGCGGCGCCCATGGGATTGGGGATTCCGAAGCCGACGTTGCCGGGCACCGACATGGACAGCGATCCCATGATGAACGGCAGCACCGCCAGGAAGACGAAGTAGCCGCGGTCGGAGAAGATCAGCCGGACCTGCCGCCTGGCGATCGTGGAGAACTGCCGGAACAGGCTCGTGTGCGAGGGATCGCCCAGGTCGGCGGGCTGCTGGGCGGGCGGCGGCGGAGGCTGCGGGCCCGTGCGCGCCAGGTAGCGCGCCTTGGACCCGTCCGGATCGCCCGCGACCGTGCTGAAGATGTCCGCCCAGTTCGTCGTCCCCATGGCCGGGCCGATCTGGCTGGGCGGTCCGCAGAAGGCGGTCTTGCCGCCGGGCGCCAGCAGCAGGACCTGGTCGCAGACGTCCAGGTAGGTCAGCGAGTGGGTGACCACGAGCACCACGCGGCCGGCGTCGGCGAGCTGGCGCAGCATCGTCATCACCTGGCGGTCCAGCGCCGGGTCCAGGCCCGAGGTCGGCTCGTCCAGGATCAGCAGCGACGGCCCGGTGAGCAGCTCCAGGGCGACCGATGCGCGCTTACGCTGGCCGCCCGAGAGCTTGTCGACCCGGGTGTGCAGGTGCTGCGTCATCTCGAGTTCCTCGAGCACCCGGGCGACCACCTGGGCCCGGTCGTCCTTGGTGGTGTCCGGCGGCAGCCGCAGTTCGGCGGCGTACATCAACGCCTGCTGCACGGTCAGCTGCCCGTGCACCACGTCGTCCTGCGGCACCATGCCGATCCTGCTGCGCAGCGAGGCGTACTCGGCGTGCACGTTGTGGCCCTCGAACGCCACCGTGCCCCTGGTCGGGTGCGTGTACCCGGCCACCAGGCGGGCGAACGTCGACTTGCCCGCGCCCGAGGGTCCGATCACGGCCGTCAGCGTGCCCGGCTGCGCGCCCAGCGAGATGTCGTCCAGCAGTGTCTTGTTGTTCTCGATCGTCCAGGTCACGCCGCGCACGTCCAGGCCGCCGGTGCGGGTCGCGGTCGCGCTCTCGTCGCGGCGGGCCAGCGTGCCCCCGGCGAAGACGAGGTCGATGTTGCCGATGGTGACGACGTCGCCGTCGTGCAGCACGGCCGAATCGACCCGCGCCCCGTTGACGAAGGTGCCGTTGATGCTGCGGTTGTCATGGATCTCGGTGCCGTGCGGCGTCGGGATCAGGGTGGCGTGGTGGCGCGAGGCCAGCACCTCGGGGATGACGATGTCGTTGTCGTTGGCCCGGCCGATCTTGATCGCGCCCGGCGTCGACTCCAGCGCGGCCTTGCCCGGCCGCAGGATCTTCATCATCGACGTCGCCAGGTTCGAGGCGTCACCGGCGACGCGGCTCGTCTCCGGGCCGCCAGCTTGCGGGGGCGGCATATTCGGCGGTGTGCGGTAGATCTGGGGGGCGTGTTGCGGGCCGCTGGGCGGGGCCGCCGGTTGGCCACCGGTCGGGTGTCGCGGCTGCGGGCCCGACGGGTAACTCGGCATCGACCCGCTGGGCGGATGCATCGGCGTGGGACCGCTCGGGGGGACGGGCTGTGGTCCGCTGGGCAGATGCGTGGGCTGGCGGAAGGAGGCCGACGGCGACTGCTGGGGCTGGCCGGGCCATGATGCGCCGGTGGGCTGGCCGTGCGGGGCCGGCGGGCTCGCCGCGGTGGCCGGGTTGACGATCGGTATCGACGTCGTCAGCGGCGGCCGGCCGGCCGTCCCCTGGTGGCGGCCCACCTCGAAGGTCAGGGCCGGGCCGTCCGGATTGCCGATGTTGACGCGTAGGCCGTCCTGGATGTCGACCGTGGGCACACGCTGATGGTTGACGAATAACCCGTTGAGGCTGCCGTTGTCGACGGCGACCCATCGGCCCTGGTCGAACCGGACGATCAGATGGGTGCGGGAGATCAGCGGATGCGCGACGCGCACGTCGGCGCGAAGGTCACGCCCGATCGCTACGTCGTTGCCCGCGGCGAACGTGCGCTCGGCTCCCTCGTACCGCACCGTCAACACGGGTGGGGTTGGTCGGCTCATCACGACCAACTGTATCGGCAGCCGCGCGGATCGGGACCCCGAATCTCTACCGGACCCGCGCCACCCGGCGCAGCGCCGATTTTCGACGGGTGGCTGGCGGGCGACCCGCCGTTCACGCCGGAGAGCGGCGATGGCTTCCCCGACGACGTTTCGATCGCCGACGGCGTGGCACCGCGGCTCGCCACCACAGACGCTCCGCCGGGCGGCGATCCGGAGAGTGGCCCACCGCGACAGCAGGCCCGGCCCGACGGGCCGTGACAGCGTGAACCGACTGTGATCGATCCCGGCGACGGTGAACAGGTGGCCCGGCGGTCCATCATTTGAATTGCGGCGCAGCCGCTTTCAGCAGCGTGTCAGCCAGCGACCGCGTGCAGGTCGCGGCGCCAGGACTGGGGCGCTGCGGTGACTTCCTTGATGAAATTTCCGATGTGTCCAATGGCCCGCCTGCCCTCGGGCAGGATGTCGGCCGCCAGCGGGAAGTCGTGAATCTGCCCGTCCCACAGATGCAGGTCGCACGGAATCCCACTGGCTTCCAAGCGCTTTGCCATGAGTTCGGCGTCGGGCAGCAGCAATTCGTCTGAGCTGGCGTGGATGGTGACCGGCGGCAAGTCGGACAGGTCGGCGTCCACCGGTGAGGCCACGGTGGACTCCTCGCGCCCGTCCACCAGCTGCGCCTGGCTGAGGTATTGCGCGAACATCGACAGCGCGCCGCGGGTGAACATCGAGCACCGGCGCGCGTTGCGGTGCCTCAGCTTTCGGCCCGGATCAGCGTCGGTGAACGGCGAGATCGTGGCGATGCCGGCGGGCCGCATCAGCTCGCTGCTGATGGCCAGCAGCGTGGTCATGAACGCCAGGTACCCCCCGGCGGAGTCGCCTGCCACGACCACCCGGTCGCCGTCGAAGCCGCGATCTTGCAGCCAGCGAAGGCCGCTCATGCCGTCCTCGATCGCGTCGGTGATCTGATGGTTGGGCAACTTTCGATACCCGACCGTGAGGACTGCGGCGTCCGCGGCCTTGGAAAGGCGCGTGACGACCGACCGGTGGGTGTTGAGACCGCAAGTGAGGAAGGCGCCGCCGTGCAGATACAGAATCGCGCGATCAGTCGAGGCACCCGGCGCGCAAACCCACTCGGCCGCGCAGTTTTCCAGCCGCACCGGTTCGATCTTCGCCGAGATGCCGAACCGCGGCAGCAATCCCGCCAAGCCATCGACGTATTCGAACGGCCAGTGCAAGTTGGGGGTAAAAGCCCACGCGCGCACCGTGGTTTTCACGATCAGCCTGCTGGCCAACGCGACCGCGAACGACTGCGGGCTATGGCGATGGTGGACTCGCCGCTTCATTGCGCCACTTGGCAATAAGCGATGCGGATCGGTGCTCACCATTGCGCTCCCTCCTAAGTGCGCACCGAATACCCGCCCTGGGGCGCGAATAACTTCAGGTGAAGGCGACACGAATGTTGGCTACATCACGGTTTACCACCCGTGTCCGGTGGGTATATAGCGACATTCTGCGATTCCCGGCCCGGGCATCGACCAGCTTCGCCCGGTGGCCCAAGATATGAGCAATGAAGGACGAAACGCGCGCTGACGCGCTGCTCGGCGACCGCGTCGCGGTGGTCACAGGCGGTGGCGGCGGCATCGGTGCGGCGACCGCGCGGCTGTTCGCCCACCAGGGCGCACACGTGGTCATCGTCGACATCGACGGCGGGCTTGCGGCACGGACCGTCGACGAGATCGCCGCCGCGGGTGGGTCGGCGGTGGCGGTGGTCACGGACGTCCGCGACGCTGCGGCGGTCGACGACATGGCGCGATCGGTGCTGGATCGCTACGGCCGGGTGGACGCGCTGGTGAACAACGTCGGTCACTGGCTGCGCCATCCGGGGAACTTCGCCGACACCGATCCCCAGCTCTGGGACGAGCTGTACCGCATCAACCTGCACCACGTCTTCCTCGTCACCCACGCGTTCCTGCCCGCGATGGTCGCCCGCCGGGCCGGCGCGATCGTCAACGTGTCCTCCGTCGAGGGGCTGCGCGGTTACCCCGAGGATCCGGTCTATGCCGCGTTCAAGGCCGCGGTCATTCAGTTCACCCGAAGCCTCGCGGTTCAGGTGGGCGGGCATGGGGTGCGGGTCAACGCGATTGCGCCCGACGTCACCGAATCCCTGCAGGTGCCCTACTCGCAGTGGCTGTCTCACGACGAACAGGCCCAGTGGCCCCAGTGGGTTCCGGTCGGCCGGATGGGCGAGCCCGAGGACCAGGCCCGCGTGATCTTGTTCCTGGCCTCGGATTTGTCCGCATTCGTCACCGGCCACACCATTCCGACCGACGGCGGTACCGGCGCGGCGGGCGGGTGGTTCCGCTCGTCGCGCCGGCCCGACCGGGAATGGACGAATCGGCCCATCGCGCCGTGATCGCCGAAGCAGTCCTCACACCAAGCCCAATGCGGCGTTCTCCGCACGGATCCGCACCCTGAGCACGATCGCGTTCGCGATGCTGAACGCGATCGCCGTGAGCCACGCCGAGTGAACGAGCGGCAGCGCCGCCACCTCCGCAGCGACCGCCGCGTAATTCGGGTGTCGTACCCAGCGATACAGCCCGTCGCGGACCAACGGCGCGCCCGGGATGACGATCAGCCTCGGGTTCCAATGCCTGCCGAGCACGGCCACGCAGCGCCAGCGCACCACCGTGCTGAGCACCACGACGGTGAGCATCGGCCACCCCAGCCACGGGATGAACGGCCGGGCGAGGGCCCAGGTCTCCACGACGCACGAGGCCAGCAGCAGGGTGTGCATACTGACCATCGCCGGGTAATGGTCACGGCCGAACTCCTTGCCGCCATGGGCCAGTGACCATTTGGTGTTTCGTTGCGACACTGCCAGCTCGACCAGACGTTCCGCGCCGACGGCCAGGATGAATAGGTAGTAGTACATGGTCTCGCCCCTCACCACTGCAGCAGGAGCAGCTCGAAGCTGAAACCCGGCCCCATCGCCAGCATGACGCCGTACGACCCTGCGGCCGGCGGTTCCGCGAGGGTCCGGCGCAACACATCGAGCACGGACACCGAGGAGACGTTCCCGTTGTCCCGCATCGACTCTCGGCTGTGAACCATGGCCTCCGGCGGTAGGTCCAGGGCCTCCTCGATCGAGTCGAGCACCTTGGGGCCGCCGGGATGACACACCCAGGTGGCGATGTCCGCGAGCGACAACCCGTGGTCGGCGAGGAAACCGTCGACCTCGCCCCTTAGGTAGGTTTCGGCCATCTTCGGGACGTCGCGCGACATCACGAGCTGGAATCCGCTGGAGCCGACGTTCCACCCCATGACGTCGACCGTCTCCGGAACCACGCGGCTGCGGGTGGCGAGCACCCGCGGACCGGCTTTGCCGTTCAACGGGTTTCGATCTGACCCCGCGGCGACGATCGCGGCGGCGCCGTCGCCGAACAGGGACACCCCGATCAGCGCGGGGATCGAGGTATCGTCCCGCTGCAGCGTGAGGGAACACAACTCGACCGACAGCAGCACCGCCACGTCGCGAGGGTAGCCATGCAGGTAGTCGTGGACGCGCGCCATCCCGGCCGCGCCGGCCACACAGCCGAGGCCGAACAGCGGGACGCGTTTGACGTTGGGCCGCAGCCCGATTCGGGTCATCAGCCGCGCGTCGATGGTGGGCACCGCGATGCCGGTGCTCGATACCACAACAATGGTGTCCACCTCGTGCGGTTCGACGCCAGCCTCTTCCAACGCCGAACGTATCGCGCGCTCGCCGAGGTCGACGGCGACCTCGAGGTAGGCGTCGTTCGCCTCGGTGAAGCCGCTCAGCCGCGGGTAGCGCGACAGCGGTAGCGCCAGGCTGCGCTGGTCGACCCCCGTTGTCTGCGCGAAACGCAGGAACCTCGGGTCGGTGAATTCGGTTAACTCCCTGGCGACTTCGTCCTGCTTGTAGCGGTGTGGGGTGAAGGCCACCGCGGCCCCGGCGATGTGCGGTGCGCCGCGTCCACGCTGAGCGGCCCCGCTGGGGGAAGTGAGATGTGTTGTTGCAGTCATGCCTATGCCGACGGGCGGCCCCACCGGACGGTTCAGATAAAGGCGGTCGGCGTGAGATGAACCACAGACCGGCGCCTGCCGTTAACCAAGCGATAGGGGGATGAGGGGTAGCACGAATTCAGTGTTTGTGTGCGGGACGGAATCGGGCCTGATCGTCGATGATCGTCACCGGTATGCCGTTGAGCGCGCCGTTGCCCGACGGCTCGTCGATAAACGTCGGCGGGGAAAGCACATTCGTGTTCGCTCCCGGCGATCCGTTGGCCACCGCCATGCGGGTGCCCGGCTTGCCATGCCCCCAGCCGTGCGGCATCGACACCACGCCCGGTTTGATCGCTTCGGTGACCTCGACGGGCACCTTGATCTCGCCGGCCGCCGATTTGACGGTGACGACGTCATTGTCCGTGACGCCGCACCTGGCCGCGTCGTCGGGATGAATCAGCAACGTGCACCGGTCCTTTCCCTTCATCAGCGCGGGCACGTTGTGTAGCCAGGTGTTGTTCGAGCGAAGGTGCCGGCGGCTCACCAGAACCAGCGGCTCGGCCGGTCGTTCCATTCTGGCGGCCAGCCGCGGTAGGTCATCGAGAAGGTACTGCGGCGCCAACCGGATCTTCTTGTCGGGTGTCCCCAGGATGTCCGGGAGTTGCGGCACCATCGGTCCGAAGTCGATGCCGTTGGGGTTGGCCTTGAGCAGATCCAGCGTCAACCCGCCGGGATTCTTGCCGTACTGGTCCCCGAACGGTCCGGTTCGCAGCGTCAGGTCCAGCATGCGCTCGGGGCCACCATGCTCGTACAGCTTGCGGATCTCCGCACCGTCGAGGCCTTGGGTGAATGCCAGGTAATCGAAGAACCCGTCGTCGATCGTGGCGACGTCGACATCTTCGGCCGGCGTGCCGGCGCACAGGCCGGTGAGGCGGATCAGGATCTCCCATTCGTGCGGGCGGTCGCCCGGATCGAACACGGGCGGCGAGTAATTCGCGATGCTGTGGATCGCGAAGAGCAGGATGAGATCGTCGTGGTGCGGTTGCTCGAGCGGCGACAGGCCGGGCAGGATCACGTCGGCGTGCCGCGTCGTCTCGTTGAGCCAAAGGTCAACGGAGATCATCGCTTCCAGCATCGGCAGCACCTCGTCGAGCTTGTCGCCGCCGGGCGTGGACAACACCGGGTTGCCCGCGACCGTGATCAGCGCCTTGAGTTGCCCGTCGCCCGGGGTGGCGATCTCCTCGGCCATGCAGGACACCGGGGCCTGGCCCAGCACCTCCTTCGCCCCGCGCACGCGGGTGTGCCAGCGGCCGAATTCCGGCAGACCGCCCTCGAGGCCGGGCAGCGGCTGAGTGGTGATCGACCAGGCCGCCGGCTTTGGGAACATCGCTCCCCCGGGTACGTCGAAATGCCCGGTCAGGATGTTGACGACGTCGACCAGCCAGCTGGCCAGGCTGCCGAACTCCTGATTGCACAACCCGATCCGGCCGTACACCACCGACCTTTCGGTCCTGGCGAGCTCGCGGGCCAGACGCCGGATCCGGTCCTCGGCGATGCCCGTGACCGCGCTGACGCGCTCCGGTGGCCAATCCGCGGCGACCCGCCGCATCGTGTCGACGCCGTCCACGTGCGGCCCGGGATGGATCAGATCTTCGTCGAACAGGGTGTGCGCCACCGCCAGCAGCAGCGCGGCGTCGGTACCCGGCACGATCGGAAGCCATTCGTCGGCCCGGGCCGCCGTCTGCGTGCGGACCGGGTCGATCACAATGACCTTGCCGCGCTTGCGGATCCCCTCGATCAGGCCCATCACGTCGGGCGCGGCCAGCAGCGACCCCTGCGACGCGGCGGGGTTGGCGCCCATGATGACCATCAGGTCGGTGCGTTCGATGTCGGGGACGGGGAAGTTCCACCAGAGGCCGTACATCAGATGCGACGACAAATTCTTCGGCCACTGGTCGACGGTGCCCGGCGAATACGTGACCGGCATCCCCGACATCCCCATCAGCACGCCCGCGTAGCGGGCGAGGGAAAACGAGTGCGCCAGCGGGTTGCCGGTGTAGGCGGTGACCGCCCCGATCCCGTACTTGGAGATCACGGGCGTCAGCAACTCGGTGCAGCGGCGAAACGCCGCGTCCCAGCTCACCTCGTGCCATTCGCCGTCGACCTTGATCATGGGCCGGCGGATGCGGTCGGGGTCGTCGTGCAGCGCGGCAAGTGAGACGCCCTTCGGGCAGATGTGCCCGCGGCTCCACACGTCGTCGCGGTTGCCCCGGATGCTGGTTACCTTGCCGCCGTCGACGTGAATCTCCAAGCCGCACATGGCTTCACAGAGGGGGCAGGTCCGCAGGTGCCTGCCGTCTTCGCCCGTCTTCACCCACCCACTGTATTCCGCTACCGACCGTCGCGGAAGTCCCAAAATTCGGGGTCAGGCCGCCCAGGGGCCGATTCCGCCGACCCTGTCGATGCGAATGCGGGTCAGGAACCCGGGCGGCGCGCCGTCCGGCGGGAACTGGGTACCCGGGTCGCCCAGAATCGGGTTGAGTTGGGCGAGAAGCTCGGGTGCGCCGCCCTCGACGATCCGTGCAGTCCCGGCGATCGAGAGGTAGGGCCGCATCCCGGTGTGCGCCCCGTCGAGCGACACGATGGTGACGGCCACCCGGGGGTCGTTGCGGACGTTGCGAACCTTCTTGTGCGCGGCCAGGTGCGCGGTGACGAGTTCGTCCCCGTCGGGGGTGGACTGCAAGGCGACCCACACCAGGCTGACTTGGGGGCTGCCGTCGGGGTTCAGGGTCACCAGGGTGGCGTCGGCGCCCCTGCCAATGAGGTCGCGGGCGGCGTCATTGAGTTCCATGCGTTGTTCTACGGCCCCGGGCCGGGATTCATTCCCGCATGCGGAATAAGCGGCGCCGAACGCCGCGTTCCCGATCCCATAGCCGATGTTTCATGCACATTTGAATTTGGCCAGTTGGCTGTACAAGTGCGAGGCGGCGGTCCTAGCGTCGACGCCAGAAACTCGTCGGGAAGGGAGCTGGCTCGTTGAGCACCGAACCGGGTCCCGCGCGCCATCGGTATGCGCGATGAGCGATCCTCAACACCCCTCGGGCATCGAGTATCTCCGCGCCGAAGTCCTTGATCGACTGGACGCGCAGCCGTTCGAGGACTGGTCCCCCGCGCTGCTGCGCGCCCTGATCGCGATCTTCGACCTGAACGGCGTGACACCTTCCAACCGCCTCGGTTTTCGGCCCCACATCGTGAAGTAGCGGTTGCGCTTTCGCGTATTAGGCTGCGCCCGAGGAGTCACGACGGTGGAGAACTGGGAATTGGTGGCGCGCGAGCGGATCCGCGACACCCTGGCGCGATACAACTGGGCGGGTGACGCCGGCGACGTGGCGGGCCTCGCCGAGACGTTCTGCGCCGACGGCGTCCTGGAGATTCGTGGCCTCGAGCCGTTGCGCGGCCGTTCGGCGATTGCGTCGTTCCTCGGCGGCGTCAACGTCAACCGGCCGTCAAACGTCCAGCCGATTGTGCGCCACAACCTCACCAACCTGCTGTTCACCGAATTGACCCGGGATTCCGCACAGGTGTCGTCGTATTTCACGGTGCTCACCCACGCCGGCCTTGACCATTTCGGCCGGTACCGCGACACGCTGGTGCCCGACGGCGACGCCTGGCTGATCAGGCATCGCAAGGTGTCAACCGACTGGGCCGCGCCCGACTCGGCCATGGCGAGGCGGACGGCGCGGGGCTGAGTCCTGCGCGCCGGTGAACGCCGGTGGCGATTTCGTTAAATGTCTCGCTCACATGTTTGCCCGAGACGGCGAAACGGCTACAGATAGAGATCACACCTAGAGATTGCGGTCGACCCTGATTGCGTTCGCCGGTGGCACCCGGCGCTGACCAGAGGTCATGTGACCAGCGGTCAGAGCGCACAAAAGATACGAGCGGATATGCAACGACTCAGTGGGTTAGACGCGTTCTTCCTCTACCTCGAATCTCCGACACAGCCGCTGAATGTTTGCTGCGTGTTGGAGCTCGACCCGAGTGACATGCCGGGCGGCTACACCTTCAGCCAGTTCCGGAGGGCGCTGGCGGCGCGAGTGGACGCGGTGCCCGAATTCCGTCTCAAGCTGGCGGACAATCAGCTGAACTTCGACCATCCGGTCTGGGTCGACGACGATCGTTTCGACCTCGCGCGGCACCTCCAACGAGTCGCGCTGCCGGCACCGGGCGGGTCGAGGGAGTTAGCGGAGATCTGCGGGCACGTCGCCGGGCTGGCACTGGATCGCGATCGTCCGCTGTGGGAGATGTGGGTGATCGAAGGCCTGCACGGCGGCGACGCGCTTGCCGTCGTCCTCAAGGCCCACCATGCGGTGATCGACGGGGTGGGCGGCGCCAATCTCCTGGCCCAGTTGTGCAGCACCGCGCCGGACGCCCCAGCCCCCAAGCCCGCCGCCCGGTCCGGCGGGGCGAATCCCCTGCAGATCGCCGCGTCCGGACTCATCGGCGCCGGGTTGCGGCCGTGGCGCCTGGCCAAGGTGTTGCCGGCAACCGCGCTGACGCTGGCGCAAACGCTGTTGCGGGCCCGCGGTGGCGGGCAGACCATGGCCGCCCCGTTCGCGGCGCCGCCGACGGCGTTCAACGGCCCATTCACGCGGCGCCGCAACGTCGCCCTGACCACCCTTGATCTCGACGACGTCAAAAAGGTGAAGAACAGGTTCGGAGTCACCGTCAACGACGTGGTGACCGCCCTATGCGCCGGCGCGTTGCGGCAGTTCTTGGTGGACCGCGACGAACTGTCGGACAGCCCGATGGTGGCCAGTGTGCCGGTCTCGGTGCGGGGCAAATCAGACCGGCCGGGCCGCAACCAAACCACGTGGATGCTGTGCCGGCTGGAGACCCATATCGAGGATCCGGCCGAACGGCTGAGTAGCATCGCGCGGGGCAACGCCGCGGCCAAGGACCACGCCGCCGCCATGGGGTCCAGCCTGCTGCAGGACTGGACGCAGGTCGCCGGACAGACCATGTTCGGCACGGCGATGAAGCTACTGCCCCGGATACCGCTGCCTGATAAGCCGCCGCACAACCTGGTGCTGTCCAACGTGCCCGGACCACAGGAACAGCTTTACTTCATGGGCTGCCGGGTCGACGCCATGTATCCGCTCGGTCCGATCATCGCCGGCGCCGCACTCAACATCACGGTCATGTCGCTCAACGGCCGCCTGGGCATCGGCCTCATCTCCTGCCCCGACCTCGTTGCCGACCTCTGGGACCTCGCCGACACCTTTCCCGCAGCGCTCAAAGAGCTCCTGAATTGCAGTGAATCGAGCCACCAGCAGAGCTGACCGCCACGGCATGGCAAGGTGACACCCGTGGCCGACACCGTTACCCAGCAAGACCTGCGCGAAATCAGCACTCCCAAGGGCGCTTTGCGCTACTACGACTGCGGCCCGGAATCCGCCCCGGTGTTGCTGTTCCTGCACGGCTCCGGACCGGGCGTCACGGGGTGGCGCAACTTCCGCGGCATACTCCCCTCGTTCGCCGCGCGATTCCGCTGCCTGATCCTGGAGTTTCCCGGGTTCGGCGTCAGCGACGATTTCGGCGGTCACCCGATGGTGACCGCGTTCGGCACCGTGCCGCCCTTCCTGGACGCGCTCGGCGTCCAACGCGCGCACATCGTCGGGAACTCGATGGGCGGCGGCGTCGGCATCAACTTCGCCACCAATAACCCGGACCGCGTCCACCGATTGGTGACCATCGGCGGCATCGGGACGAACATCTTCAGCCCCAGCCCCAGCGAGGGCATCCGGCTGCTGCAGGAGTTCGTCGAGGATCCCACGCGGCAGCGGCTGGTCGACTGGCTGAAATCGATGGTCTACGACCAGGCGCTGATCACCGAGGAGCTGGTCGAGGAACGCTGGGAGCTGGCCACCGACCCGGACACGCTGGCCGCCGCGCGCCGCATGTACGGGAAAGCGGCCTTCGGCGCGATGAACGCCGCCATGGCCGCGTCCGACCGGCCGATGCCGTGGGCCGTCATGCACAAGCTGACCGCGCCCACCCTGCTGACCTGGGGGCGCGACGATCGCGTGAGCCCGCCGGACATGGCGCTGATCCCGATGCGCACCATCCCCAATGCGGAGCTGCACATCTTCCCGAACTCCGGGCACTGGGCGATGATCGAGGCCAAGGAGGCGTTCGAGAGCACCGTGCTGGCGTTTCTTACCAGGGACTAGCGGCGATCGCGAGCGCGGGCGAATCTCACTCCGCCGCGACCGACCCCGCCAGGCCCGCGGTCAGCAACTCGTGGGCGGCGGGATTGCCGTCCAGGATTCGGCTGGTGCGCGCACCGATCCGCCATTGCCCCTCGACCCGGACCATCACGAAATGGTTTGCGGTACAACGCCATACGCGATATCCGTCGCCGTCGCGGATCAGCACCAGGGACTCACATAGCGCCACCGCCGAATCGCCGGTGACGGTGACGACGCATGGCCCCAAGAAATGACAGCACCCCTTGGCCACCAGGTTCTGGTGGGCCGACGACTCGACCATGGCGTGCACGGCGGTCCGGCCCTCCATGCGCCAGCCATCGACGTCGTAGCTGCCGTCGCTCGCCCACAGGCGCGCAGTGGCCTCGGCATCCCCGGCATCCACCGCAGGACCGTACGAGGCGATGAGACGGGCGATGTCGCGCTCGTCCTCGAGTCGGCGCAGCCGCGCGGACAGGTCGTCGATGTCACTCATGGTTGCTCCTCGTCGCCGGGATCGCGGCAGCGGACCACCGCTGATCCCCACACGTTAGGACGCACGGCACGACCATCGAGGGCGTGCCGGCTTCCTTCCGGAGCGGGCGTAACCACCTCGGCCTATGGGGGTTTGCTCAATCTGCGAATCAGGTGGCCCGAACATTTTGATCGAGCGGCCCTAACAGCCGCGATCACTTGTTACATGTTCTTTACCAGTACCCGTCTCAAGTTGCTGGGTCCCTGACCCCGAGTTAGGTTGGTCGGGTTTGCAGTCGTCGGCCAGCGTCGGTCGGCGGCCTTCCCTCGCGGAGAACCGCGAAGCAACCATTCGTCATGTGCGTGAAAGGGGTTGCGCGTGCGACAGCTTTCGCCGCTGCGGGTGGTGTCGACGGGGCTCGGCGCCGCCGCGGGACTTGGCGACGCGGTCGGCAGGCTGGCGACCGCCGGTCTCGAGGCTGTCGCGCTGCCGGTCCGGGTCGGCGCAAAAGTGGTCTCGGGTGAGGTATCTCGCTCCACGCTGACCCGACGGTGCGGGCGCGGTGACGGGCGGCTGTGGATCGAGGTACGCGGCCTCGACGGCACGGGCGGGGCGACACGTGGCCGCGCCGCCGTCGATGCGCTGCGGGCACAGCCCGGTGTCACCAAGGTCAGCCTGAACCGTCCGCTGTCGCGGGTGGTTGTTGAGATCGACGACGGCGGGGCGTCGCTCGACGAGCTTTGCTCCGCGCTTGACAGCGCTGAAACAGCCTACGGTGCAGGCGATTCCACGCGCGCCGAAAGCCTGCCCGGCGACGGGCTGCTGTTGGTCACCCGCGGCGCGATGGTGGCCGTGAACGCCGCCGGGTTCGCGGTCGCGGTCGCCGGCCGGGCGTTGCGATTGCCGGCTGCCCCGATCGCCGTCGAGGCGGTGTCGGCGATCGCGAATCACCAACCGTGGCTGCGCCGCGCGCTCGAGAGCGGCATCGGCCCCGGTGCGACGGACACCGCATTGTCGGTGTTCGGCACCGCCGCGCATGTCGTCACGTTGTCACCGGCGAAGCTGTCCGTCGACCTGGCGATGCAAGGTTTCAAGGCCGCGGAGTCCCGGGCCGCCGCGCGGGCATGGGCCCGCTATGAGCCGGAATTGGCCCGGCACGCCGACGAGCCGGAGATGCAGCGGTTGGCGCGCCCGGTTCCCGCGCCGGCCGGTCCGATCGACCGTCACGGGAAGCGCGCAGCGTGGGTTCAGCTGATTGGCGTCGGGCTGACGGGAGCCCTCACCCGCAACGTGACGATGGCGTCGAACGCGGCGCTGGCGGCCTCGCCCAAGGCCATGCGCACCTCGCACGAGGCGTTTGCGGCCACGCTGGGCAGGGGCTTGGCGGATAAGCACGGGGTGCTGCCGCTGCGGCCGGAGGGTTTGCGCCGACTCGACAGAGTCGACGCGCTGCTCATCGATCCGCGCGTGTTGTGCGACCAGAGGATGCGGGTGGTGCGGGTGCGCGGCGCCCGCGACGGCGAGTTGCTCGGCGCCTGGACCCGCGCCCAGGACCTGCTCGACGACGGTGCGGCCCCGGGCTGGCACCCGATTCCCGCGGCCGCAACCGACGAGCAGGGGGCCAGCGATACGGTCGAGGCGCTCGTCGCACCGGCCCCTCACCCGCTCGCGCCGGCTCTGATCACCCGGGCGCGTGACTCAGGCGCGCGCCTGGTGTCGGTCGACACCGACCTGCTCGGCGACTTGCGTCCCGCTTTCGACGATGTCCTGCCAGTCCGTGACGGCGGCATCGATCATGCACTCGCCGATGCGGTTTCGCGCCTGCAGCATGACGGGCACACCGTCGCGGTGCTGTCCTCGCTTGGCGCACAAGCGCTTTCGGGCGCCGACCTGGCGTTGGGAATCAAGCCCAGTGCCGACGGCCCGCCGCCTTGGACTGCGGACCTGATGCTCGACGACCTGGCCGGAGCGTGGCGGGTGTTGCATGCGTTGCCCGCGGCCCGGTCGGCAAGTCAGCAGGGTATCGCGATATCGGTGGGAGCTTCGGCGCTGGGCGCGGTGTTCATGGTGCCCGGGGTGCGCCGGTTGCGCGGGCCCGGCCCGGTGACCATCGGTGCCGTCGCGGGGATCCTGTCCGGATACCTGTTGGCCCGCGGCGCGATTCACACTTCGACACCCCGGCCGGCCCCGGCCTACGAGTGGCACGCGATGTCGGCTGAGCAGGCCCGCGAGGTGCTGGCGGCATTGCGCGACCCCGAGGAGCCCGCTGCCGCAACCGAACCCACACCGGGCGGCACGCGGTTCCCGGCCGCGGCGTGGGAGTTCGCCAGGGCCGCCGCCGCCGAACTAACCGGTGATCCGTTGACGCCGATCCTCGGGCTGTGTTCGGCGGCAACAGCCCTGCTGGGCTCACCGGCCGACGCGATCATGGTCGGGGCCGTGCTGACCGGAAATGCCTTGCTGTCGACCGCCCAACAGCTACGGGCCGAGAACCGGTTGAACCGCCTGCTGGCCCAGCAGGCCCCGCCGGCCCGCGTCGTCACCCCGGGGACCGATGCCGCGCGGGGCTACCGCGAAGTCCTCGTCGAGCAACTGCGGCCCGGCGACGTGATCGAGGTGCGCAGCGACGAGGTGGTGCCCGCCGACGCTCGGGTGATCGAGGCGCACGACCTCGAGGTCGACGAGTCGTCCCTGACCGGTGAATCCCTGTCGGTGCAGAAGCAGGTCGAGGCCACGCCCGGGGCCGAACTGGCCGAGCGCCGCTGCATGATCTACGCCGGAACCACCGTGGTGGCCGGCACCGCGGTGGCGCTGGTGACCGCCGTCGGGGCCGACACCCAGACCCGCCGCGCGGCCGAACTGGCCTCCGGTGACCTGCCGACCGTCGGCCTGCACCATCAACTCAGCCAGCTGATGCGCCGCGCGTTCCCGTTCAGCGCGGGCGGCGGCGTTGTGGTCGGCGGGCTCGGCCTGTTCCGCGCAGGCGGGCTGCGCCAAGCGCTGGGCAGCGCCATCGCGGTCGCCGTGGCGGCCATCCCCGAGGGCATGCCGCTGATGGCCACCCTCGCCCAATCGGCGTCGGCGCAGCGGCTGGGCGAATGCGGGGCGCTGGTCCGGGTCCCGCGGGCGACCGAGGCGCTCGGTCGCGTCGAGGTGGTCTGCTTCGACAAGACCGGAACGCTGAGCGAGAACCGCCTTCGCGTCGCCGAGGTCCACCCCATGGCGGGCCATTCCCGCGAGGACGTTTTGCGGTGCGCCGCCCAGGCCGCGCCGGCCGACGACGGCAACCCGCACGTGCACGCCACCGACGAGGCCATCATCAAGGCGGCGGACGCGGTGCCGGACTCCGGTTCGCGCCCCGACCCCGACGCGCATCTGCCGTTCCGGTCCGGCCGGGCGTTCTCGGCCTCGGTGACCGGCACCCAGTTGACCGTCAAGGGCGCACCCGAGGTGGTCTTGGCGGCGTGCGGTGAGGTCGGCGCAGTCGTGGACGACGCCGTCGCCGCGCTGACGACCGCGGGACTGCGAACGATCGCGGTGGCCCAGCGGCGCCTGACCGCGGCACAGGCGCGAGCGTTGCGCAAAGACCCGGACGCCATCACCGGATTGTGCGAGACGGGCTTGGCGCTCACCGGATTTCTGGGCCTCTCGGACACCCCGCGCCCCCAGGCGCCGCAGCTGCTGGCGGACCTGGCCGACCGGGGCGTCGCGATCCGGCTGATCACCGGCGACCATCCCGTCACCGCCACCGCCATCGCCCGCGAGCTGGGGGTCACGGTGAGCGCCGACGAGGTGATCACTGGGTCGGAATGGAACGCCCTGTCCCGGCAGGATCAGCAGCGCGCGGTGACCGAGCGGGTGATCTTCGCCCGAATGTCGCCGGAGAACAAGGTGCAGGTCGTTCAGACGCTCGAGCGCGCCGGGCGGGTGTGCGCCATGGTCGGCGACGGCGCCAACGACGCCGCCGCGATCCGGGCGGCAAGCGTCGGTGTCGGTGTGGTCGCGCGCGGCAGCGACTCCGCGCACACGACCGCCGACCTGGTGCTCACCGACGGCCGCATCGAGACGCTCGTCGCCGCCATCGACGAAGGCCGCCGACTCTGGCGTGGAGTCCAGGCGGCCGTGGCCGGCCTGCTCGGCGGCAATGCCGGCGAGGTGATCTTCTCCGTCATCGGCACGGCGATCGCCGGGACCTCGCCGCTGAACACCCGCCAGTTGCTGCTGATCAATACGCTCACCGACGCGCTACCCGCGACCGCTGTCGCCGTCAGCACGCCCGCGGGGCCCGTACAGCGCGTCGGGAGCGGCATCGACGAACGCGCGCTCCTGCGAGCCGTGGCCGCGCGCGGAGCACTCACCGCCACCGCCGCCACGTCGGCGTGGGCGATGGCCTCGGTCACCGGGCTGCCGCAGCGGGCCGCCACCGTCGCGCTGATCTCGTTGGTCGCGGTCGAGTTGGGCCAGACGGTGGTCGACTCGCACGCGCCGCTGGTGCTGCTTACCGCGGCCGGCTCGTTCGCAGCATTCACCGCGATGATCAGCACCCCGGGGATCAGCCAACTCCTGGGCTGCACACCGGTCGGCCCTGTGGGCTGGGCACAGGGGCTGGGCACCGCCGCGGCCGCCGTCCTCGCCGTTGCCGTCATGAATCAGTTGCGGTCGGGCCGCCGAGGCGATGAGCCTCCACTCACCGCTGCCACGGAACACGACGAGCCCGCAAACTCAGACCCGCATTTATCGCAGCACCGCGGCCCGCGGGCGCCGCATACCGCATTCCTGCAAGCTCCCGCGAAGGCCGCGCGTGCGCTGAGATTGGTGGACCGAGAACAGCATCGGATTCCGGCGGAGGCCGTCACCGATCGGCCGTGAGTCACTCAGTCACGGTCACCGCGCGGCTTGATGAACACGCCTTCCGCACCGACCGTGATCCCCTGGCTATCGGTGATCTGCCCCTTCGCGAAGGTTTTCACGCCCTCGACGCGGTCGACCCACGCTTGTACCCGCACCGGACCCAGCGGGGTCCCCCGGACATAGCGCAGCGTGAGCGTGCCGGTGTAGGCCGGTCGACCGGGTTCGTGCGCGGTCGCGCCCAGGACGTGGTCGAGGACCAACGCGCACACTCCGCCATGGACGTGTCCCGGTGGGCCTTCGTAAGCGGCGCCCAGTGTGATCTCCGTCCAGACGACACCACCGGCGTCGCGGTGAATGACCAGCGGAGGGGCGACCGGGTTGCGCGCGCCGATCATCACATTGCCGGAGGTGACCGGTTGTCCGTCGGAGGGATGGCGAACACCGAACGAGCCCGGCATGAGAGTTTCGCTCAATTGCTCCACGGCGCAATCGATGTGCCTCTTCGCGGCCGCAACGGTACCCGCGCCGGCCTCGGTGCGGATCGTCGCGTCGATCAGCCGGCGGACGGACTGGGCGAGCGGTTCATATGCCGGCGCGCCGCCGCCGTCGTCTTCCATCATCCCCACCGCCCGATCATGTCGCCTTCTGCGAGAGGCCGGCGTCGACGACGAGCTGGGTGGCCGTGATGTAGCGGGCCTCCTCGGAGGCCAAGAACACCACCGCATTGGCCACGTCGACGGGCTCTACCCAGGGCACCGGCAGCAGGTTGCGCGCCCGCAACACTTCCGCGACATCCGCGGCGGTCGGGTTCTCGAGGTCCGGGCGTAAGCGTCGAAACGTCCCCTCGTTGAGAATCATCGGGGTCGCGACCGGCCCCGGATGAACCGTGTTGACCCGGATGCCGGTAGGGCCGAGCTCGTTCGCGAGAGTGCGCGCCAGCCCGACCACCGCGTGCTTGCTCGCCGTGTACGCCGCGGAATTGGGCGTCCCGCGAAGACCATTGGTGGAACTGATGATGACAATGGCGCCGCCGTCGCCCATGCGCGGTACGCCGGCCTTGACCGTGTGCCACACGCCGGTCAGGTTGATGTCGAGCGTGCGATGCCAATCCCGGGAGTCAAGTTCCCATGTCCGTCCGCCCGCAATGTGGATTCCGGCGTTCGCGACGACGATGTCGAGGCGCCCCAGTGCCGTGACGCCGGCCGCTACGGCGTCGGTGACGGCCTCCAAGTCACTCACGTCGGCAACGCCCGTCACGCAGCGTCGACCGCGGCTTTCGACATCCCTTGCAGTGTCGAGCAACTCGTCGCTCGCCGCGGCGGCATCGAGCGCGATCACATCTGCACCCTCGTCGGCGAGGCGCTGACAATGCACCCGTCCCGTGCCCTTGCCTGCGCCGGTGACCAGCGCGACCTTGCCAACCAGTCTCTTCATCGTCACCTCTCGACCAGATCGAAGGCCGGGTAACCGGCCCCGGCAACCTCGGCGCAGATGTCGTTATAGGCGGCGAAGCCGCCGACGAATAGCATGAATCCCCTTGGCTTTCCGGGCACGTTGGCTCCCATGTACCAGGACTCCGCCTTGGTGAACAACGTGGCGTCGGCGAGGCGGGCGCATTCGGCTCCCCAGCCGTCGACCGCGTCGCGGGTCGCTTCGATCGCGGCCAGCCCGTGGTCATCGAGGTAGGCAATGGCCGCGGCTATCCAATTCACCTGCGCCTCGGCGTGCAGCACCATGTTCGCCAGCACGGCCGGTGCCCCTGGACCGGAGATCAGGAACAGGTTGGGGAATCCGTCGATACCCAGCCCCAGGTAGGTACGCGGCCCGTGCGACCAGTCGTCCCGCAACCGACGACCGCCGCGCCCGATGATGTCCATCTTGGCCAGCGCACCGGTGAGCGCGTCGAAACCCGTTGCGAGCACGATCATGTCGACGTCATAGTGCACGCCAGCGGTGCTGATCCCGGTGGCGTCCACGGATTCGATCGGTGTGTCGCGCACGCTGATCAGCGACACGTTCGGCCGGTTGAAGGTGCTGAAGTAGTTGCTGTCGGTGCAGATCCGCTTCGTGCCTATCGGGTGGTCATTGGGTATGAGCAGCTCGGCCAGGGCAGGGTCGTCGATGACCGCGCGCACCTTCTCCTCGTAGAACTTTCGGGCCTCTTCGTTGGCGGTCAGGTCGGTCATCTGGTCAGGGAACGTTTTCGAGAACAGCACACCACCCAGCTGCCAACGCTTCTCGAACGCGGCCCGACGTTCCTCCGGCGTGAACTCCATCGTCGGCTTGGGCGCCGTGATGTGCGGTGACCCGCCGCCGCTGCGCCACGACAACCGACGCCTTTCGGCATAGTTCGCCTTGATGTCGTCGAGTTCGCGTTCGCTCAACGGCTTGTTGCCGGCGGGGACACTGTAATTGGGCGTGCGCTGGAAGACGAACAGATGCCTGGCGTGTTCGGCGATGATCGGAATCGATTGAATGCCAGACGAACCGGTGCCGATGACGGCGACGCGCTTACCCGTGAAATCGACGGCATGCTGGGGCCACGCGGCGGTGTGGTAGATCTCGCCCGCGAACGACTCGAGTCCGTGGAAGTCAGGCGTCAAAGCCGCCGAGAGCGGGCCCGTCGCCATCAGGCAGAAACGGGCGGACAGGACGTCACCGCCGTCTGTGGTGACCACCCAGCGCAGCGTTGTTTCGTCCAGTGCCGAGGACACGACGCGGGCGCGAAATGTGATGTCGCGGCGCAGGTCGAGTTTGTCGGCCACCCAGTTCAGATAGGCGAGGATCTCGGCCTGGGTGGCGTACTTCTCGGTCCAGTTCCACTCTTGCTGAAGTTCATCGGAGAAGGAATAGCAGTAGTCGACGCTTTCGACGTCACAGCGCGCCCCCGGATAGCGGTTGTAATACCAGGTGCCGCCGAGCTCCGGCGCCGCCTCCAGGACCCGCACCGACAGTCCCTGACCGCGGAGCTTGTGCAGGGCGTAGAGGCCGGCGAACCCGGCGCCGACCACGACGACATCGACCAGCTCCGCGCCACTCACAAGCACGCACGGTATGTCCTATCGCCCGTCGACCGCCGGGCCGGTTCCCGGTCACCGGACACGGCGGTGACGTTGTCCC
Source organism: Mycobacterium sp. E183 (assembly GCF_001667735.1). Classification (GTDB taxonomy): domain Bacteria; phylum Actinomycetota; class Actinomycetes; order Mycobacteriales; family Mycobacteriaceae; genus Mycobacterium. The sequence goes on along the minus strand of NZ_LZJN01000142.1, from coordinate 46,567 downwards.
GGCTATCGGGCGCGCGCACCTTCGGAGGCGGACCGGCCCTGCGACCGGCTGGAGGGCGTCATCCTGGCGTGCCAGGCCCGGCGCGTGCGCGCCGCGTTGTGCAGTCGATTCCGGCCGCATTTTCTTCCGCTCATCGGGAACGGCTTCGGCTGGGGCACGAACTGCGGTAGACCATTACTAAGCCCCCCAGACGTAAGGACACCAACATGAGCGAACGGGTACTCGACCGGGTCGTGGCGATGGCGGATCAGTTGCGCGACCAGGCCCCCGAGGCCGAGCGGATCGGCCGGCTCACCGACGACACGGTCAAGCTGATGAAGGGCGCCGGCCTGATCCGGCTGCTGCAAACCAAGCAGTATCAGGGTTTCGAGGCCCACCCCCGCGAATTCGCCGAGACGACGATGGCGACCGCGGCGCTGGACCCGGCGGCCGGCTGGATCGTCGGCGTGGTCGGAGTGCACCCCTATCAGTTGGCGTACGCGGACCCGAGGGTCGCCGCCGAGATCTGGGCCGAGGACGTCGACACCTGGATGGCCTCGCCGTACGCGCCGCAGGGGGTGGCCAAGCCCGTCGACGGTGGCTACCTCTTCAACGGCCGCTGGCAGTTCAGCTCGGGCACCGACCACTGTGACTGGATCATCCTGGGCGCGATGCTGGGCGACGACAAGGGTGTTCCGATCATGCCGCCGCAGATGCTGCACATGATCCTGCCGCGCAAGGATTACGAGATCGTCGAGGACTCGTGGAACGTGGTGGGACTGCGCGGGACCGGCTCCAAGGACGTCATCGTCAAGGACGCGTTCGTCCCGTCCTACCGGACGATGGACGCGACGAAGGTGATGGACGGCACCGCCCAGCGCGAGGCCGGCATGACCGAACCGCTGTACCTGATGCCGTGGTCGACGATGTTTCCGCTGGGCATCTCGGCGGCCACGATCGGCATCGCCGAGGGGGCCCTGGCCGCGCATCTGGACTACCAGCGCGAGCGCGTCGGCGCCACCGGAACCGCGATCAAGGACGACCCCTACGTGATGTTCGCGATCGGCGAGGCGGCCGCCGACATCAACGCCGCCCGCCAGGAACTGCTGGCCAACGCCGACCGCATCTACGACATGGTCGCCGCCGGCAAGGAGGTGTCGTTCGCCGACCGCGCGGCGGGCCGGCGCACCCAGATCCGCGCGGTGTGGCGCGCGGTGTCGGCGGTCGACGAGATCTTCGCCCGCTCGGGGGGCAACGCGGCCCGCATGGACAAGCCGCTGCAACGGTATTGGCGCGACGTGCACGTCGGGCAACTGCACGCCATCCACATGCCGGGCACCACCTATCACGCGTCGGCGCTGAGTTCGCTGGGCATCGATCCGCCCGAGGGCCCCCTGCGGGCGCTGATCTAGGAGAGCACGTGACCGACCTGAAAAGCCTGGGCTACATCACGATTTCGACGAACGACATCGACCGCTGGCGGCAATTCGCCTTCGGTGTCCTGGGTTTCGCCGAGGGTAAGGGCCCCGACCCCGAGGCGCTGTACCTGCGGATGGACGAGCGCGCCGCCCGGCTCATCGTGGTGCCCGGCGAGACCGACCGGGTGCTCACCATCGGCTGGGAGGTACGCGACCACCCGGCGCTGCAACGGGTCAAGGCGACCCTGGACGCCGCCGGCACCCCGTTCAAGCAGCTGTCCCCCGACGAGGCCGAGGCCCGACGCGTGGAAGAGGTCATCACCTTCGAAGACCCGGCCGGCACCACGCTCGAGGTGTTCCATGGCGCGGTGCTCGACCACAGCCCGGTCATCACCCCGTTCGGCGCCAAATTCGTCACCGGTGACCAGGGCATGGGCCATGTCGTCGTGCCCGCGATGGACCCGGGCGGGCTGTTCGACTTCTACACCGAGGTGCTGGGGTTCCGCTCCCGGGGAGCGTTCCGGGTGCCGCTGCCGAAAGAGTTTGGGCCCGTGCGGGTTCGCTTCCTGGGCATCAACGAACGGCACCACAGCCTGGCGATCGTGCCGGCCGCACATCAGCGCGACCCGCGCCTGGTGCACATCATGGTGGAGGTCGACACCCTCGACGCGGTGGGCCAGGCGCTGGACCGCGTGAACGCCGAGGGCTTCCAGCTGTCCTCCACGCTGGGCCGGCACACGAACGACAAGATGGTGTCGTTCTACGTCCGGGCTCCCGGCGACTGGGACATCGAGTTCGGCACCGACGGCATGCGCGTCGACGAAACCTATTACACCGCAGAGGAAATCACCGCCGACAGCTACTGGGGTCACCAGTGGATCGGCGAAATGCCCGCGGCCATGCGGCTATGACGCCGGATACCGACGTCACGCCGGTCCCGGCCGCGTCGATCACGTCGTGGGACGACGAGGCCGACGTGGTCATCGCCGGCTACGGGGTGGCTGGCGCCGCCGCGGCGGTGGAGGCGGCGCGCTCCGGCGCCGAGGTTCTTGTCCTGGAGCGGACCGGATCCTGGGGCGGGGCGGCGGCGATGGCCGGCGGGTTCATCTACCTCGGCGGCGGCACCCCGCTGCAGAAAGCCTGCGGCTTCGACGATTCCGTCGACAACATGGCGGCCTTCCTCAACGTCGCGATGGGGCCCGGCGCCGACCCGGAGCGGGTCGCCGACTACTGCGCCGGCAGCGTGGCCCACTTCGACTGGCTGGTCGGCTGCGGCGTTCCGTTCAAGGCGGAATTCTTCTCCGAACCGGGCTGGGAACCGATGGGTGACCAGGGCCTGATGTACAGCGGCGGCGAAAACGCCTACCCCTTCAACACGATCGCCTCCCCCGCCCCGCGCGGGCACGTCCCGCAGATGTCCAACAAGAAGCAGGGCGAGGCCAGCGCGGGCTACATGCTGATGAAGCCGCTCGTCGAGACCGCCACCGCCGTCGGCGCACGCGCACTCTTCGACGTGCGGGTGCAACGCCTCATCGTCGAAGCCGACGGCCGGGTGGTCGGGATCCGGGCGCGCCAGTACGGCAACGACATTGCGGTGCGTGCCCGCAAGGGCGTGGTGCTCGCGACCGGCAGCTTCGCCTACAACGACGCGATGGTGGCTCGTTACGCCCCGCGAATCGCGGGCCGCCCGGCCGCGTCCATCGAGCAGCACGACGGGCAGGCGATCCGCATGGCCCAGGCGTTGGGCGCCGATCTGGCGCACATGGACGCCACCGAGGTCGCGATCTTCATCGACCCCCAGCAACTGGTGCGCGGCATCCTGGTCAACGGCCGCGGCCAGCGCTACGTTGCCGAGGACACCTATCCGGGCCGCATCGGCCAGCTCACGCTCTACCAGCAGGACAACATCGCCTTCCTGATCATCGACGACGACGCCCAGCAAGAGGCGATGGCGTCGTGGTCCCCGAAATTCATGCTGCGCCCGGCGACCTGGGTGGCCGACACCGTCGCCGACCTGGAGCGCGAGATGGGCCTGGCGCCGGGTTCCCTGCAGGCGACCGTCGCCGCCTACAACGAGGGCGCCGCCCGCGGCGAGGACCCGCTGCTGCACAAGAAGCCGGAGTGGTTGAGGCCCATCGGTTCGCCGGTCGGCGCCGTCGACCTGCGGGAGAACACCGGCGGTTTCACCCTGGGCGGCCTGGCCACCACGCTGGACGCCGAGGTGCTGCACGTCAGCGGCGAACCCATACCCGGCCTCTTCGCCGCCGGCCGCTGCACGGCCGGGCTGGCCGCGTGGGGCTACGCCAGCGGCATCTCGCTCGGTGACGGCAGCTTCTACGGCCGCCGCGCGGGCCGATCCGCGGCCAAGGGCTGACCGGCCTGCACTGATCCCTACATCCCGCACCCGACACAGCTGTGGCCGGTGGCGCTTTTGGCATGCCATGTGACAACGCGCACATGACTATGGTACAAACTGAGTTATCTCTAATAGTCATATCGCAGCCAGATGCAATGGAGCTTCGGAGGACCGATGTCAGCGCCCCTGGAAACAGCAACTCCCACCGCCGTCATCGACCGCGTCTCCTTGGTGCTGGACGCCTTCGAAGGACCGGGACGGCTAACGCTGGCCCAGATCGTGCGTCGCACCGGCCTGCCGCGCTCGTCGGCGCACCGGATGCTCGAGCGGTTGGTTCAGCTGCGCTGGTTACGCCGCAACGGCCGCGACTACGAGCTCGGCATGCGGCTGGTGGAGTTGGGCTCACTGGCCGTGCACCAAGACCGCCTGGTGCGCGCGGCCGCCCCCTTGCTGGGCGAATTGCACCGCGCCACCGGCCTTGTCGTCCATCTAGCGGTGCTGGACGGGCCGGACGTTGTCTACCTCGACAAGATCGGTGACCGACTGATCAATGCGATCCCCACCCGGGTCGGGGGTCGGCAACCCGCGCACTGTACCGCGGTCGGCAAAGCCATCCTGGCTTATGGCGACCAGCAGGCCGACGTTGATCTGCAGGCCCGCAAGACGAAGTTTTCCATTTGCACCGGCTCGCAACTCGCCGCTGAGTTAGCCAAGGTGCGGGCCCACGGCGTCGCCTTCGAGCGCGAGGAGTCGCTGCTGGGTTTTGGCTGCGTGGCAGCCCCCATCGGCAACCCCGGCGAGGCGATTGCCGCGGTGTCGGTGTGCGCACCGATGAATCGCATGGTGTTCGATCAGCGACTAACCACCCCGGTCCGCGTGACCGCGGTGAACATCTGGCGCAACATCGAAGACGGCGCTCACCGGGTGGCGCCCACGCTGCAAACAATGCGACCGCTGCTGCCCCACCGCCCGATTCCGGCGCCGCAGCCCACCTTGCAGTACGCGTGAACCTCGACCCCCAGGTCGCCGAGCTGATTGAGGGGCTGGACGCGGGCTTTCCGCCGGTGCACACCATGACGGGCGCCCAGGCCAGGGCGGCCATCCGCGAGCGGTTGGTATCGCCCGCCCAGCCCGAGCCGGTCGCCGCAGTCCGAGATCACACCATTTCGGGCGCCGGTGCGGACATCCCGATACGGATCTACCGGCCCCGCGGCCATGCCGACGACGGCGGCCTGCCGATCCTGGTATACGCGCACGGCGGCGGATTCGTGTTTTGCGACCTCGACAGCCACGATGGCCTGTGCCGCAGTCTGGCCAACCTCGTTCCCGCCGTGGTGGTTTCCGTCGGGTACCGGCTGGCTCCAGAAAATCCGTGGCCTGCCGCGGCCGAGGACCTGTACGCCGCCACGCGATGGGCCGCCGACCTCGACGGCGTCGGCCGCCGAGGTTCGCGCGCGGTTGTGGTGGGCGGTGACAGCGCGGGCGGCAACCTGGCCGCCGTCGTGGCGTTGATGGCGCGCGATCGTGGTGGCCCGGCGATTGCCGCGCAGTTGCTGCTCTACCCGATGCTCGCGGCCGGCTTCGACACCGAGTCATATCGACTGTTCGGCAAGGGTTTCTACAATCCGACGGCTGCTCTGCAATGGTATTGGGACCAGTATGTGCCCGCATCCGCCGACCGCGACCATCCTTACGCCTCACCGCTCCGAGCGGACCTACATGGGCTACCGCCCGCGGTAATGGTCACGGCCGGGCACGATCCGCTTCGGGACGAAGCCATCGCCTACGCCGACGCGCTGCAATCCGCGGGGGTAGTCGCCGTGCGGTGCGGCTTCGAAGGTGGCATCCACGGGTTCATGACGATGCCGATGCTCGACATCGCTCACGAAGCCCGGCGGCAGGCGTGCCGCGAGTTGGCCGCGCTGCTGGGGTGATTACCGTGCTGCGTGCTGGGCGGGCTGCTCGTCGATCTTGGTAGGTGGTCCGTAGCGCTGGTCGGGATCGAGCACGCAGTGGGTGCGACCGAAAACGGTGACCATGCACTTGTTGTTGTGGTTGCATCGGCTGCGACTGGCCGGGTCGGCGATCATCTTGTTGACCAGGTCGGGTTCCCGCAGCAGCGCCCGACCCATCGCCACGAAGTCAAATCCCTCCTCTCGTGCGGTCTCGACGTGGTCGCGGCGGGTGATACCGCCCAGCAGGATCAGTTTGGTGTTGCGCATCACCGGCACGAATTGGCGTGCGGCTTCGAGCATGTAGAGGTCGCTGTACGGGTAGCTGCCCATCACGCGCTTGCCGGCCAGCCTGATGGCAGGCCGTAGCGCAGCCGGCATGACGCGGGCGAATTCGCGCACCGGGACGTCGCCCCGGAACAGGTACATCGGCTTGAAGACCGAGGACCCTTGGGTCAGTTCGAGCGCGTCGAGGGTGCCGTCGGTGTCGAGGAGTTGCGCGGTGCGCAACGCCTCATCGATCCAGATGCTGCCGGGCAGTCCGTCGTCCATATTCAGTTTGGCGATGACGGCGATCCGGCCCCCGGCCATCTCGCGGACGCGTTCGGCGATCTCCCGTGACAGGCGGGAACGGTTGTCGATGGAGCCGCCGTACTCGTCCTTGCGGCGGTTGATGAGTGGGCTCAAAAACGAGCTCGGCAGATACAAGTGTCCGAAATGCAGTTCAACTGCGTCGAATCCGGCATCGATGGCTACCTGGGTTGCCGCGCCGAACTGGTCGATGACGGTTGCTATCTCGTCGCGGGTGATCGCCCGGCAGTAGGCCAACGATGTCGGGTTGACGAACCGGCTCGGCGACAGGGCGGTCACCCCGGTCAGCGCCCTAGGGGCCACCACCCCGGCGTGGCCCAGCTGGGCCGAGATGGCCGCACCCGCCCCATGCACGGCATCGGTAAGTCTGCGCAGGCCGGGCAGCGCCTGCGAGCTCATGACGATCTGACCCGGGGCGCTCGCGCCCTCGGGCGCGACACAGCAGTAGGCCACCGTCGTCATGCCCACTCCCCCATCGGCGAACGCCCGGTGAAACGCGATGAGATCATCGGTGACCAGTCCCTGGGGCGATCGGCCTTCGGAGGTCGCGGCCTTGATGATCGGGTTGCGCAAGGTGGCCGGACCGAGCTGCACGGGACTGAAGGAAGCGCTCATCCCCCCACCGTGGTGCCCAACCGGATGGGGGGCAATGAGGTCCTCCCGATGGCCGGGACTGAACCTGTCCGGGGGTTGCCCACGATCTGTACGGTCACGCCCATGGCCGACGGTCGGATTTTCGTGATCGACAGGGTGGTGACGCGGCCTGGCTGCGCACGGAAATTCGTGGAGACCTACCTCGCCGAGTACGCGCCCGGCGCCCGCTCCCGCGGAATGACGCTGCGCGATGTCCTGGTCAGCCCCCCGATCTGGTTCACGGATCGATCCAACACCGTCACCATCACCTGGACCCTGCCCAGCGCCCAGGCATGGTGGGAGATGACCTGGAAGGGCCGCCCCGACCCGACGCTGGGCCAGTGGTGGGACCAGATCGAGGAACTCGTCGCCGAGCGGTCCCGCTCGGTCGCCGCGGCCGCCGACGACGTCGACGGGCTCTGCGGTGTATAACGTCACCCGCCTCCTCGACGTCGCAGACGAACACCGCGACCGGATACTCACGCTGGTGCGCGCGAGCGCTGAGGCGACCGGCGCCCGTCACCGGCTCGTCGAACCGACGCTGCCCGGGGCGCGCAACGGCGGTGACGTCCTAGTCCACTTGAGGTTCGATTCCCCGAGTCAATGGCTCAGCGCCGCAGACGATTTCACCGCGATTTTGGGCGATCCCGCGATCACCCATGTCAACGGGGTCACCTACGGGGGTACTCCAACGCCCAATGGTGGCGGCCCGGGCACGGTCTACCGAGCCTTGCTTTTACGGGTGCTGCCCGACACCGACGTCGACACCGTTGCGCGTTTCGAGGACGAGTTGACCTCGATGCCGCGCTTCATACCGACGATCAGGGCATGGCAGCTCAGCCGGGTCGACGATGCGGTCGGAGCATCACGATGGACCCACGTGTTCGAGCAAGAGTTCAGCGACGTCGATGCGCTGATGGGCCCCTACCTGATGCATCCGATCCACTGGGCGGTCGTGGACCGCTGGTTTGATCCCGAATGCCCCGACGTCATCATCCGAGACCGGGTGTGCCACAGCTTCTGTCGATGCGATCACCCCGTCTTGACCACGTCACCCGCCTAGTCGATCTCGGGCTGATCCGCCCTATCCGCCGAGGGACTCACATCCCGGCGGGCAGGATGTTCGGATTGGCGTTCGCGGGCGGTTCGAGTGGCGGCAGTTCGGTTTTGCCGTCCAGGCTGTGCACCCGCAGCCGCTGTGACCACGGGTAGTGCAAGCTAAACGCGACTAGGCCGGTGCGTTCTGCCGCCGGTAGATGACACATCGCCAGCACGGTTTCGGCCAGATACTCCACCGGCTCGGTCGGAAAGCCCTCCGGGATAAGCGCGGATGCGCCGGGAGTGCGCACAGCGGTCGACGGGCCAACACAATTCACCGCGATGTTCGCGTCGAGCAGCTCGGCGGCCACCCCCTGGGTGAACCGGTGCAGTGCTGCTTTGCACGACGCGTAAATCACGTCGCCGGAGGTCTTGTTGTATTCGCGGTACGGCCGCACCGGTGCCACACCGGTAACCGAGCCGATGTTGACGATCCACCCGCCGCCCAGTTTGCGCATGTGCGGAACCGCGGCCTTGGTCAGCACGAAGGGCGTGCGTAGATAGTGCTCGACGGTGCGGTCGAAGGTCTGCAGCGGCATGTCCTCGATGACCGAGTAGTCGGCGAAGCCGGCGTTGTTGACCAGGATGTCGATGCGGCCCGTGCGGTCGAGCACCTGGTCGACCAGGGTCTCACGCGCCTGGGCGTCTTCGAGGTCGGCGACCACCCCGAACGCCGACCCGCCGGCATCTTCGATCAGGGCGATGGTCTCCTCGATCGTGCCGGGTAGCGTGCGATCGGACCCGGCGCGCTGCGAGCGTGAGGGCGCGTGAGCGCGCGCCGTCACCGCGACGGTGGCCCCCTCGGCGGCCAGCCGCTGGGCCACCGCACGACCGATGCCGCGGCTGCTGCCTGTTACCAAAGCCGTCCTGCCAGTGAGCAACTCGTTCACCGCAGCGCAAAGTCCTGCTCGATCGGCGCTCGGTGCTGATGCCAGACGTCGACCAGTCGGTACGGGGTGGCCACCACCACCCGGCCCGAACCGGACCGGTAGTAGGTGTGAGCGTTGGGTGTGTGGCACCACACCGTGCCGAGCATCGCCTCGTCGATCGCGGCAACGTAATCTTCGTACGCCTGCTGGGTGACCTCGATCGTGGTGGCGCCGCGCAGCGCCATCAACTGCAAGCATTCGACGATGTAGTGCGCGAGCACCTCCATGGAGAAGTTCGCTCCCGCACCGTGTCCCGGGCTGTAGTTGGGTGCCGACATGATGAACAGGTTGGGAAAGCCGGGCACCGTGCCACCACGGTACGCACGGGGGTTGTCACCCCACTCGTCAGCCAGCTTCTTGCCGCCGCGACCGCGAATGTCCACGGTGGATAAGAAGTCCAGATAGTAGCCGGTCGCGTAGATGATGACGTCGAGGTCGATCTGCCGGCCGTATTGGGTGACAATGCCTTTCGGGTTGACCTCGGCCGGTTCGCTGGCCTCCACGTCGACATGGTCGCGGGTCAGCGCCGCGTAGTAGCCGCCCGGGTCTCGGATGATCCGCTTGCCGTAGGGTGCGAAGTCCGGGGTGACCTTCTTGGCCAGCTCGGTGTCTTTCCCGAAGGTGTCCTCGATGTAGCGCAGGCACATCTGCAAAAGGACGTCATTCGCCGGCGAGATCGACAGGTGGTCCTTGTTCCAGTCCGGGTCTTGCAGGATGATCGGGTAGTTGTTGTCCGCGGTGGCCCAATAGGACTTGAGCCGGTGCCACTTCGCGTAGTAGGGCAGGTTCCGTCCCAGGTAACGCCGGAACGGCGGCACCTCATCTGTCAGCCGCTTACGCGGCGCCACCCAGTGTGGTTGCCGCTGGAACACCGTCAGGTGCTCGACCTGGTCAACGCACGCGTCGACGATCTGTACGGCGGTGCAGCCCGCCCCGATCACAGCCACCTTCTTGCCGGTGAGATCGAGTGAAGAATCCCACAGCGCCGAGTGAATGCTGATGCCCGCGAAAGTGTCTCGACCCTTGACGTCCGGCCACCGCGGGCGGTTGAGGTAACCCGCCGCGGCGACCACGACGCTGGCGTAGCTGATCGTGCGGTGCCCCTGGGTGTCTACCGCATGGAGTTGCCATTGGTTGCGTTCCTCGTCCCACCACAACGCCTCGATCTCGGTGCCGAACCGAATGTGGTCGCGCAGCTGGTGTTTATCGGCCAGCGTCACCAAATAGTTCTGATATTCGCCACCCTGTGGGTAGTAGCTGCTCCAGTCCGGGTTCACCTCCCACGACAGCGAGTAATAGGCCGACGGCGTATCGACACCGATGCCTGGATAGGTGGTGGTCAGCCAGGTGCCGCCGACCTCGTCGTGGCGGTCAAAGATCTCAAACGCCACTCCCTCGGCTGCGGCGGCCAACGCCATGCTGATCCCGGCCAGGCCGGCACCGATGATGGCGATGTTGATCGTCTCGGGGATCGGCACGGTGCGTGGCAGGGTTGGCTGTGACCGCTGGAAGCCGCCCTGTTCGAGCAACAGGTCCACCTGCTCGTCGTCGACCGGCGAACCCAGCGCTACAGGTAGCAGCCGGGCGAAGAAGTCCCGGTCCACGGGTGCCGTCGCGTCGGCGCAACGTGGGCGTCCCAGCGCGTCAACGAGGGCCTCGACCAGCGATTCGGCCGTGTCGGGGTCTGTGACGCCGGCCCGTTCGGGCGGGTCGGCAACATAGGAGATCTTGGGCGCGTAGGTGTCGATCACCGACACGTCGCCGGTAAGCTGCGCCAGCACCGCGAGCAGCACACCCGGGTCAGCCTGACGCAGGTTGGTGCGCAGCTCGTCGGGGTCAGGAGCGGCCGGTCCGGTGGGCGACGTCGATTCGGTAGCGGCGGTCATGCCATCGAGTCTGAGGCCCGCGGTCACCCCGGGCACCGCTGTTGTCTACTCAGCGGGATGCCAGCATCACCGAAGCGGCATCGGGACCTAGTGTTCGTCGCATGCAACCGGCGCACCACGACGAGCGAGTGACACTCGAGCTCGACGCCACGATCGCCCAGGCGCGCAGTCAGTCGCTAGGAGATATTCCCCGCCGGTCAGCCCGCCGACACCCGGACAAAACCGCGATCATCGACGGTGATGTCGTGCTGACCTTCGCCGACTTCGACCAGCTGGTGGACAAAGCCGCAGCCGCGCTGCGCGACAACGGCTTTGCCCCCGGCGATCGCGTGGCGCTGCTGTCCCACAACTGCTGGCAGTTCGCGGTTTTGGCATTCGCGACCGCGCGCGCGGGCGTGGTCCTGGTGCCCATCAATTTCATGCTCACGGCCGAGGAGATCGCCTATATCCTCGGTCATAGCCGGGTCATTGGATTCATCGTCGAATCCGCCCTGGCGACGATAGCCGAAGATGCGATGCGTCTGGGCGGGGCGGTCACGACAAAGATTGCGCTGACGGCCGACGGGGCCATCCCTCCTGCCGGCTGGCACGACTTCGCTCAGTGGCTCACGACGACCACGGCCGCACCGAACCCGCCCATCGGCGATGAGCAACTCGTGCGGCTGATGTACACCAGTGGCACCGAATCACGGCCCAAGGCCGTGATGCACACCAGTCGCAGCCTGATGTGGCAGTACGTTAGCACCATTGTGGCCGGTGCGATGTCACCGGACGACGTCGAAATCCACTCACTGCCGCTTTACCACTGTGCGCAGTTGGACAACTTCTTGGCCACCGACCTCTATCTGGGAGCGACCAGCATTATCCTGTCGCGGCCGGACCCCGAATTGGTCCTGCGCACCATCGCGCGGTACGGGGTGACGAATTACTTTGCGCCACCGACGGTGTGGATTTCGCTGCTGCGTTGCCCGATCTTCGACGACGTCGACCTGTCCAGCCTACGCAAGGGCTACTACGGCGCCTCACCGATGCCCGCCGAGGTACTGCACGAAATACGCAGACGGCTGCCGAATCTGAGACTGTGGAACTTCTACGGTCAAACCGAGATGGCGCCGCTGGCCTCGGCGTTGGGACCTGACGAGCAGGACGCGCACGCCGGCGCGGCCGGACGCCCAGTGGTCAATGTCGAAACCACCATCCTCGATGACCACGATTGCCCCGCAGCGCCCGGCATTGTGGGTGAAATCGCCCATCGCAGCCCGCATCTGATGGTCGGCTATCTGGACGACCCTGCCAAAACCGCGGAGGCCTTCCGCGGCGGCTGGTTTCATTCCGGCGACCTGGGTTACTACGACGAGCACGGGCTGTTGCATGTCGTGGACCGCAAGAAAGACATGATAAAGACCGGCGGCGAGAACGTCGCCAGCCGCGAGGTCGAAGAAATTCTCTACCGCCACAACGGGATCCAGGAGGCCGCCGTATTCGGCCTGCCGCATCCGGTCTGGGTGGAAGCCGTGGTCGCCGCGGTAGTACCCCGCGACGGGGTCACCCTCACCGAGGACGACGTCGTCGTGCACTGCCGGCAGCACCTCGCGGGCTTCAAGACGCCCAAACGGGTCTTCTTCGTCGAATCACTGCCGAAAAACCCCAGCGGCAAACTTCTCAAGCGGCAATTGCGAGACGCTTTCACCCTCGAATTCACCAGCCAATGAAGGGACCACTCTGCCGTGTTTAAAGGCCGAATCGCGCGATTCGACGAACCGGGTAAGCCGTTCGACATCGAAACGGTGGGCCTCCCGGAGGTGGGGCCCGGTCAGATCCTGATCAAGGTGAGTCGTGCCAACATCTGCGGCTCTGACCTACACGCCTGGCACGGGACGTTCGCTACCGGCGGCCTGGGAGGTCAACTTCCCACCGTGTTGGGCCATGAAATGGTAGGCGCGATCGAAGCGCTCGGCGCTGGGGTCACCACCGATTCTGATGGCGCGCCGCTGACGGAGGGCACGCGAGTGGTCTTTCCCTACTTCTTCTCGTGTCACAAGTGCCGAAACTGCCTGGCGGGCAGGCGCAACGCGTGTCTGAAGCTGACGATGGCCATGCTCGGCCGCGCCGACGAGCCGCCCTATTTCGTGGGTGGCTACGCCGACTACTTCCTGCTGCCCGCCGGGGCGGTGGTCTACACGGTCCCCGATTCGGTATCCGATGACATCGCCGCAGGAGCCAATTGCGCTCTGTCACAGGTCATGTACGGTCTCGAGCGCGTCGATCTGCAGCTCGGCGAATCGATGGTGGTGCAGGGTGCGGGGGCATTGGGTCTGTATGCAGTGGCGGTGGCAAAAGCGCGCGGGGCTGCCCAGGTGATCACCATCGACGGTGTGGCTGAGCGCCTAGAGCTGGCGACCGCGTTCGGCGCCGACACGGTCATCGACATCAATGACGTCGCGACGGTCAAAGACCGGACCAAGCTCGTGCGACAACTGACTGACGGCCAGGGCGCCGATGTCGTCGTCGAGGTGGTGGGCCACCCCTCGGCCATCGACGAAGGCCTCAAGATGCTGGGCCAGTTCGGCCGCTACGTGGAGATCGGAAACATCAACATTGGCAAGACCTTCGAATTCGATCCGTCCCGTTTTGTCTTCGGCAACAAGATGATGGTCGGGGTCTCGTTGTACGACCCCATCGTATTGTCGCGGGCGCTGATGTTTCTCGACCAGCATCAGGCGCGGCTTCCGTTGCACCGACTGGCGGCGGCCTGTTACCCGCTCGACGACATCAACGACGCCTTCGCCGCGGCTGAGAGCAAGCGCGACGTTCGCGCGAGCATCGTGCCCTAATGACAGAAAGCAGACCACAACCAATGCATGACTACGCCAGGAAGACATTGTTCATCGGCGGCGAGTGGATCACGCCGCCCGGCGGGGACCTCATCGAGGTGATCGACCCCTCGACAGAACAGGTCATCGGCACAGTTCCCGCAGGTACCGAGGCCGACGTCGATGCGGCGGTGTCCGCAGCACGGCGCGCCTTTGACCCGCTGATCAGCGTCGCCGAGCGCCGCCAGCGCGTCGCGGCGGTGATCGCCGCCCTGGAAAAGCGTCTGCCCGACATCGCCGAGACGATCACCCGGGAAATGGGTGCGCCGGTGCGCATCGCGCAGACCGTGCAGACCCAGGTCCCGCTGGCGGTGGCCCGTGGCTTCGCTGCCGTTCTTGATGGTTTCGAATTCGAAGAACGAGTGGGGAACTCGCTGATCCTGCGCGAACCCTACGGCGTGGTCGGCGCAATCACCCCCTGGAACTATCCGCTGTATCAGGTGGTCGCCAAGGTGGTCCCGGCGATCGCAGCCGGTTGCACGGTGGTTCTCAAACCCAGCAATGAAGCACCGTTGTCGGTGTTCGAGTTCGTCGAGGCCCTCGAGGAGGCCGGCCTGCCCGCCGGTGTGGTGAACCTGGTTTCGGGGCGCGGTGCGCGGATCGGCGAGCGCATCGCCGCCCATCCCGAAATCGACTTCGTCTCGTTCACCGGTTCCACGGGCGTCGGAGCCCGCGTCGGGGAGTTGGCCGGGCGGTCGGTGAAGAAGGTCGCACTTGAACTTGGCGGCAAGTCAGCCAACGTCATCCTCGACGACGCCGACCTGGCGACCGCGGTCAAAGTCGGAGTCGGTAACGCGTTCCTCAACGGTGGCCAGACCTGCATGGCCTGGACACGGATGCTGGTGCCCCAGTCCCGTTACGGCGAGGCCCTGGAACTGATCGAGGCCGCCGTGTCGAAATACACCGTGGGCGATCCACTCGACCCGGCGACCCGAATCGGACCCTCGGCTTCGGCGGGCCAGTTCGAAACCGTGCGGGGTCTCATCGAACGCGGCCAACGCGACGGTGCGCGCCTGCTCACCGGGGGCGCCGAGCCGATCCGCGAGGTCGGCTACTACGTCGCACCCACGGTGTTCGCCGACGTCGACCCGGACTCCGAACTCGGCCAAGAAGAGGTCTTCGGTCCCGTCCTGGCGGTCATCCCGTTTACCGACGAGGCCGACGCCCTGCGCATCGCCAACGGCACCCCATACGGCCTCTCGGGCGCGGTGTGGGCGGCCGACACCGACCGGGCCATCGCCTTTGCGCGCGGCGTGCAGACCGGCCAGCTCGACATCAACGGCGGCAAGTACAACCCGGTGGCACCGTTCGGCGGCTACAAGAAATCCGGCATCGGACGTGAACTCGGCCGCGCCGGATTCGAAGAGTACTTGCAGACCAAGTCCCTGCAGCTGCCGGCATGAGCGGGCCTCTCGACATCGCGACCAGCGGACCCACGCAGGTGTGGACGATCGACCTGCCGCACCTCGGCAACGCGATCACCGACAAAGCGTTCATCTCCGCGTTCGAGGCCGCAGTCGATAATGCCAACGCCGACACCGACATTCGTGCGCTGATCCTCACCGGGCGCGGCAAGATCTTCTCCGCCGGCGGCAACGTCAAGGAGATGGCCGACCGAGAGGGCATGTTCGGCCTGGACGCTCGGGCCCAACGGCACGCCTACATCGACGGCATCCAACGGATCCCGCGGGCACTGGCCCGCCTCGAGGTTCCACTGATCGCAGCGGTCAATGGGCCGGCCGTCGGCGCCGGCTGTGATCTGGCGATGATGTGCGACATCCGGGTGGCCTCCGAGCGGGCGTCCTTCGCCGAGAGCTTCGTACAGCTCGGCCTGATCCCCGGCGACGGGGGCAGCTGGTTTCTACCACGGGCGGTGGGCTACGAGCGCGCCGCCGAGATGACCTTCACCGGTGACCGCATCGACGCCGCGACCGCCCTGCAGTGGGGGATGGTCAGCCGGGTGGTGCCCCACGACGACCTGCTCTCCCACGCGCACGCGCTGGCCGAGCGCATCGTCAAGAACCCGCCGCACGCGCTGCGGATGGCCAAACGGTTGCTGCGGGAATCGCAGACGGCATCACTGGAAACCACCCTGGGGATGGCCGCGGCCATGCAGCCGCTGGCACACCGCGATCCCGAACATGAACGCCGTATCGCCAAGTGGAAGACGACCTGATGGCGCTACCGCGGTTGGTGCCCCCGGCTGCCGTGGGCCCCTCGACGCAGGCGCTACGCGCGGAGGTCCGCCAGTTTCTCGCCGACCAACGCGCCGCAGGCGCCTACACCCCGTCGGTGGATGCCTGGCTCACGGGGTGGGACGAGACTTTCACTGCCGCCCTGGCGGCGCGTGGCTGGATCGGTATGACGGTCCCCGTCGAGTACGGCGGACACGGGCGCTCATTTCTGGAACGGTTCGCGGTCACCGAGGAGCTGCTGGCCGCCGGCGCGCCGGTCGCCGCGCACTGGATCGCCGACCGTCAGATCGTGCCTTCGCTGCTGAAATACGGCACCGAACTGCAGAAGTCGCAATTCCTGCCGCGGATCGTACGGGGCGGCTGCTTCTTCGCCATCGGTATGAGCGAGCCCGATACCGGTTCCGATCTGGCCAGCGTGCGCACCCGCGCCGTGCGTGTGCAGGGCGGTTGGTCGCTGTCGGGCACGAAGGTTTGGACATCGGGCGCCCACCGCGCCCACGCGTTCATCGTTCTTGCCCGCACCGCACCGGTGGATCCAGGCCAGCGCCATGCCGGGCTCAGCCAATTCATCGTCGATTTAAGGGGTTCGGGGGTGCAGGTGCGTCCGATCATTTCGATGAACGGAGCCCATCACTTCAACGAGGTGATCCTCGACCAGGCATTCGTGCCCGACGCCATGGTGTTCGGTGACATCGGTGCCGGCTGGACGCAGGTGACGTCCGAGCTGAGTTTCGAGCGCAGCGGACCCGAACGCTTCCTGTCCACATTCGTTCTGCTCGCAGCGACCACCGCCAACATGGCCAACCAGCGCATTTCGCGAGATGAGAGCCTCGGACGCCTGGTGGCCCGCGTCGCGGGCCTGCACCAGATGTCGACCGCAGTCGCGGGCGCCCTGGAGCGCCATGAGCCCGCTGACGTGGCCGCGGCTGTGGTCAAGGTGCTGGGCACCACCGTCGAAGGTGACATCGCCGACCTCGCTGAGCGGCATGGCGGCGTCGATGCGGCGTCCTCGGAGCTGATAACCGCCGCGGTGGACCAGCGCCCCGGTTTTACCCTGCGTGGCGGAACCAACGAGGTGTTGCGCGGTGTAATTGCCCGCGGATTGGGGATCCGGTGACAACCTCACCGATCGACGCGGCCCCGGTGGACCCGGCCCTGATCGACATGATGCGCGCGGTGTTCGGCGCGTACCGAACAATGCAATCACCCGCCGCTGTCGATCGTGACGCGCAGCTATGGCACCAGCTTGACGAGCTCGGGCTGGTGCGCCTGACCGGCCCCGAGCACTCCGGTGGCAGCGGCGCCGGCTGGCATGAGGCGGCCCAGCTGCTGACCGTCGCCGTTCAGCACGGCGCGCGAATCCCTCTGGCTGAGCATGATTTATTGGCATGCTGGCTGCTGGAGGCCAGCGGATCGCCATGCGACGACGCGGTGCGGACCGTGTGCCTGCTCGATGCCCAGGGCGCCGCGAGGGGCGTGCCCTGGGCGTCTCGCGCCCAACAGATCGTGGTCATCTGGCAGCGGGGCGGCGAGTATCACGCCGCCGACGTCAATGCCGAGTCGTTGGATATCACGCCCGGCGCCAATGCGATTGGCGAGCCACGGGATATCGTCGTCGCCGACCCCGCCGGCTTGTGCGGTGTTCCCCTCGAGGCGAGTGTGGTCGACCAGCTGCGGCTGAAATCGGCCTTGGTGCGCGGGGTGCAAGTGTGTGCGGCGCTGGACCGGATTCTGGAGCTTTCGATCGAGCACGCGAGCTCACGCGTCCAGTTCGGTCGACCCCTTTCGCGATTTCAGGCCGTGCAGAACATGATCGCCGACATCGCCGCGCAGGCGGCTCTGGCGCGATCGGCCACCGAGGCGGCGCTGACGGCGGCGGTCACTAGCGCGTGGTCGGCTTCCAACCTCGCCTTCCTTGTCTCGGTGGCACGTTCGTGTGTGGGCCAGGCCGCCTCCGTGGTGGTGCGTAACGCTCACCAGGTTCATGGCGCGATCGGCACCACACGGGAGCACCGGCTACACGAGTTCACCCGGCCTGCCCTGGTGTGGCGGGGGGAGTTCGGATCCGTGCAATATTGGGACGAACAGGTCACGTCGGCCGCGCTTGGGGCGGGAGCCGCCGGGCTATGGAGCCTGATCGGCGGCTGAGCCATGGACGGTGTTCCACTCAACGGGCGCCGGGGTGTTAGCGGGGCCACAGCCGGGATTGACTGTGGGCATGAGCAACGACATCACGCTGTCGGAACTGCAGGAGTTCATCGCCGCCTTCTGGTACCACTACGACGAAGCCAACTATGACGAGCTGGCCGCCAGCTACGCCCACGATGTGCACTACCTGACCCGAAGCGACAGTGGCGCAAGTCCTTTCGAGGAGCTGATGTCGCCCCAACTCGACAGTCGTGACGCGGTCATCGAGTGGCTGTCCGAGCATCGCAAACAAAGCCCCTACCCGCTGCGTCACCACGCCACCAACGTGCACCGCACCGGCACCGATAGCGGCGTAACCCGCGCCCGCTTTTACATCTTCGTCAATCAGATCGCCAACTTCGTGCCGTTCGCGGTGTCCAGCGGGGTGGTCAACGTCGGCGTGCGCCGAGGCCCCAATGGGCTGGAGTTCACCGATATGGACGTCGTACTGGATGCCACCAACTCCGTGCTGCTATCCGAACTGCACAGCGACACCGCCACCGCGTCGCAACCATGACCGTTCAAGAGCTCTTCTCTGGCGGCGTCGCCGTCATCACCGGTGCCGGCTCGGGCTTTGGTGCCGGCATGGCCCGATACGCCGGCAAATTGGGCATGACCGTGGTGCTCACCGATGTCGATGCGTACAGCATCGCCGCCCTGCGCCAGGAGCTCACCGCCGCGGGAAGCACCGCGGTCGATATGGTCTGCGACGTAAGGGATCCCGTCGCCATGCAAGAACTCGCCGACAAGACCTATCGCGATGTCGGGCCGGTGCGGTTGCTGGTGAACAATGCCGGAATTGAACAGTTCGGCTACCTGTGGGACACCCCGGTGGTCAACTGGCAGCGGGTCGTCGACATCAACATCAGCGGGGTCTTCTACGGCATCCGCGCGTTTCTGCCGCGAATGATGGCGAGCCCTGAGCAGGCGTGGGTGTGGAATGTGTCGTCTGTTGGTGGGGTCGTCGCGATGCCATTGCAAACGCCCTACATTGTGAGCAAGCATGCGGTGCTGGCGATGACCGAGTGTCTCGACCTAGAAGTACAGTCCAGCGGGCACGACCACCACATTCATGTCCAGGCGGTGCTGCCCGGCCCGGTGCTGTCCAACATTTTCGAATCAGCCGGCGGCGTCGACGGCAATGAGGCAACCGACGTCGCGGCTGCCGAGGCACACCGTACGGCCATGCTCGACCTGAAGGCCGACGCGATGGACCCGCTGACAGCTGCCGCGGTGGTGTTCGAGCAAGCCGCAAAGGGCGGTTTCTATCTGCTCACCCATCCAGACTACGTTCGGTCGGCGATGCAAGAGCGTGCCAATATCCTTGCGTCCCAACAGGCGCCGGTATTGCGCACCGAGCGCCGGTTCGACCCCGCGCGGCATTAACGTGCCGACTCCCCCGCTGGATCCCGACGCCGCCGCCCGAGTCGCGTCGTTCGGTACGATCCCGCCGATGCGCCAACGCGGCCTAGCCGCGGTGCGAGCCGCGATCGAATCCGCGCCGCTGCCCGAGGCAATGCCACAGATGGACAGCGTCACCGACGTCACCATCCCGGGGCCAGCCGGGCCGATACCCGCGCGGATCTACCGTCCCACCAAGGATTCCCACACACCCGTGCTGGTGTATTTCCACGGCGGCGGCCTGGTCATGGGATCCAACCACTCGTTCGAACCGCTGGCCCGCGCGCTCGCCTCGGCGTCGATGTCCACCGTTGTCGCCGTCGACTACCGCCTGGCCCCGGAAGCGGCACCCCCGGCGCAGTTCGACGACGCCTACGCCGCCACTGAATGGGTATCACGCCGAGCCGCGGAGCTACGCGTCGACGCCAACCGGCTCGCAGTGGTCGGCGACAGCGCCGGAGGTTCGTTGGCGGCCGCGGTTGCACTGGCCGCACGTGACCGCCGCGGTCCGGCGATCTGCGCGCAGGTGCTGCTGTACCCGGGCCTGGATCGCGACATGACGGCCCCGTCGGTCGCTTCGACGGCCGACGCGCCGCTCCTCACCCGCGACGACATCGACTACATGCACGCACTTGCCGACGGAGATGCCGGGCCGCCCGAGGACCCGTACCTGGTTCCCGCCTACGCCTCCGACCTTTCTGGGCTGCCGTCCGCGATCGTGGTCACCGGTAGCTGCGATCCAATCCGGGACTGGGGTGAGCGATACGCGGCCCGGCTGCGGGACGCCGAAGTTCAGACCACCCTCACCCGCTATCCGGGTACCTACCACGGCTTTCTGATGTACCCCGACGCGACCGCCCGCGGCCGGCTCGCCATCGCCGAAATCGGCGCGGCATTGGACGCCAAGTTCGCCAATCCGCTCCCATTTTGACGTCCCGATCACCGGACACGCGTCGACCGTACGACGACGGTGCCGGAGACAATCCCACCAATCCAAACATGCAGAAGGAGACCGCTGATGCTTACGGATGAGCGCCGGATGGAGCTTTCCAACGTTTTGCGGCCCGCCGCCCCGCCGCGCGAAATCGACAACGTCTACACCACCGACCAACGCGAGCGGCTGCTCAATGTCGTACACGCGCACGGCCCTTGGAAGCTGATCATCGCCCAACACTTCGCGTCGGCCGACGAATTGATGGCCACCATGAGCGGTGCCTTCCCCGAGGGATTCACTCCGTCGCTGGACCTCTTTCTGACGCCGACGTTCCGTGGCTACCTGGCCAACTACGGGGCCATCCTCTTCCCTGAGCTGCACGACTGCTTCTACAACGCCACGTTCCTCGAGCACGCCAAGAGCTACTGGAACGCCGAGTACGCCAAGCCTGAGATGATGCTGTTCAACATCAACGGCCCCTGCGCCAACCGCGATCCCGGCCATCTGGACTCGCCGAGCTTTCGCGGTGTACGCCACGAGAACGCCCCCACCTGGCTGTGCAGCGTGATGGGCAAGTCCGGTCTGTTCACCGACTACCTCATCAAAATGGCTCAGGTCATCACCTGGTTCTCCCTCGACGAGGGGTCCGGTTTTACCTATTGGCCCGACGGCCCACTCAAGCCCCCCTCCCGGGTCTTGCCGCCGATCAATAACCGCGGAGTGGTCGTTCAGAACGAGATGATGGTGCACCGCGGAGAAGCCAACGGGCCGCTGGAACAACAGATTCCGCCGGGGCTGGCCTTCGACACCGTCTTCGCCGGCGACCCGGCCGACCCCGACCACTGGCTTCTGAAGAACGGCGACGACGTCATCGCCCGCCACCACACCGACGAGTTGCGTTTCCTGGTCCACTGGTCCGCCGAAGTGTTCTCCGACTTCGAGGAACTCAAAAAGAACATGGACGGCTCCGACGACATCACGATCGAACGGGCCATCGGCATCATGATCGACGACCTCAAGGGCAAGGGCATCAAGCTCGACACTCCCAGCGATCCCCTGCACGACCCTGGATTCATTGCCGCGCTTAATGCTGCCTACGACCTCGGCGGACCCACTACCTATCCAGAAGAAGCGCCACTGAGTGCGTTCCAATTGGCTTAAGCACAGAAAGCGCAGCATCAAGGATCATTTCGGCGAATCCGGGGCATCCCGACTTGGCCGGCTTCGGGACGTGCGGTGACGTTTAGCCCGCCACCGCCCGATGAAGGCGCTCTCGTGGTGGGGCAACGAAATGCCTAAGAGAGCTACACGACGTTGGATCTATCGTGATCGACCGACCGTGAGCTGCGGCTCAGACACCCGGACACGCTAGCGTTCCTACGATCATCTGCATGGCGGATCGCAACGCGGATTGCAGGGCGGCGAAATCGCCGTGCTGGACCCAGTGGACGTAGGCGTGCCGACACGCTTGAACCACCAGCTGGGCAGGCAGCTCTCGGGTGAATGGGTCATCGCCTAGATCGAACCGGGCGGCAAGGAACTCGGTGATGGAAGCGATAAGGTCTTGTCCCCAGTCCAGCCACCGCAATCGGTATTGGGGATCGCTGATCATCATCGCCATGAACCTGCGATCGATCTCCATCCGGCCCCGCCGGGGAACTTCGGTGCTAAATGCCGCAACGAGGACCTCGACGGTGTCGCTGTCCGGTGCTGCGTCACGCAGGGTCTCGATGCTCAGCCTGCCGAATTCACGGAATAGCGGCATAACGACGTCTTCTTTGACCGGGAAGTACCGGTGAAACGTACGCGGCGCAATGCCCACCGCTTCGCAGATCCGCTCGACGGTCGCCGAGGTAGACCCGTCGGCGAGAAAAGTGTCGCGGGCAGCTAGCGCGATGTGCATCCGAAGATCCTCGGCGCGGCGCTCCGCGTGCGTCGCCGGACTGCTCACCAGCCTTGCCTCACTTCCTCGCCACACGAACTGCACGTCAATCCTAACCGCGGCAATCCCTTGACTGATGTGCTCGGACTCGCGACGGCATCCCGCTGAGCGGGATCGCGATGGTGACCCGCACCCCTGCGGACTAACATCGTGTTGTCAGATTCTGCCATTCATGTCGCAATCTGACACGCCAGCGCAGTGACGTGCCGCCCAACAGTGGCCCTTTGACAGGTATGCGATGGCCCGCCCCCAGGCGGGCTGAACCACCCAGCCAACGAGGTCACGACACCAGCCGAGCCCAATTGAGGAGAAACCCCGATGACCACTGAGACCGAAGAACTCAACTATGACGACTACACCCATGACTTCATGGGGAAGGTCGGCAACGTCCAAGACTTTTCCCGCGATTTCCTCATGGGCCTAGCGCGAGTGTTCGAAGACGTCTTGAACTTCATGCCCTACGCCCACGTCAAGATCTATTCGGAGAAGGTCGGCATTAGCGCGGCCATGGATGTCGCCGCGGAGCTGTCGCGGGCGGGGATGCGCCAAGTGATGCCGATGGGGCGCTACATCGCCCCTCCGGGTTGGGACTGGAAAAACGCTCAATACCAAGCGATTCCCTTTGATGTTCAGACTGAGGACCTGACCAAGCCGGCCCTGATACGTCTGATCAAAACCTATTGGGACCAGTACCTCAAAGGACACAACTATTTCATCGACCAGTGGACCAAGATCCTCCCTGAGGAGGAGGTCTGGCTCGGGCTTCCCGACATGTATCAACTCATCATCGATTACCAATACCCCAAGCTGGCCAGAGTGTTCAAGATCGAGCCAGTGCACGTAGTGGACTTTCTCAAGTTGGCCTGCCTGAGCATCGATGGCACGCTCGGGTACGGCGGCGAGTACATCGTGTACAACCCCGATCACGTGGTGCTCAACATGCGTCGGTGCGAAGTGCTGCAGAAGTACACCGACGAAGGCCTCTACCCACCGGCACGGGCCTGGATGAACTGCACTTTTGAGCAGCGAATCTCAGCCCCGTTCTTTCCTGGGTGCAAACTCGACATCAACTTGCCGCCAAAGGATTTCAAGTTTGCCCAAGGAGAACCATTCTGCGTGTGGACGTACACGCGCGGTGAAGCAAACCATCAAGCGGCCGCGGCCGCCCCTGATCCCAGAGCCAGCGCGATGAAGAAGATCCCCATCATGCCGGTGTCATCCACCTAGGAAGCGGCGTGGCCGCGGATCCTCGGCCAAGAGCTGCGGGGCCCGGCCGTCATGCCGACGTCCCGGCGCTTCCATCGACGATCGTAAGCGTGCCGGCACGCACGGCATCCGTGATCGACTCGGTAAGAGCCGAACATGACAGGAACAGATCACAACGTCCATATGGCGCTAGCTGTGCAGCAGCGGAACGCTCCTCACAGCGGGCCAGGGCCGAGGCTGTCCACTGCACGCTCGTCTGGCTCCAGCTGCTTTTACGAACCTGCACTCGCGCTCGACAGCGCCGACATACCACGGGCAACATGGGCATGTCGGCGAGGCGCTCGTCCTCTCTCACAGGCGAAGCCACCGTCATCACACCGAGTCTTTGGCGGTAGCCTGCGCAGCGATATTGGACTCGACCACCTTCATCCACGCCTCGTACGGACGGGTGGTGTCGAGCTCAAACTCGAAGCGGTCCACCATATCCGGTTGGACATCGGCGACATCGACGTAGAACTGTTCGTACCATCGACGTAGTTGGTAAACCGGGCCGTCTTCTTCGACCAAGAGCGGATTATCGATGCGCGCCTTGTGCCGCCAGATCTGCACATCTTGTTCGAAACCGAGTTTGACGAAGTCGCCCAGGGCGACCGCAGTCTGCACCGCGACATCATCGGGTAGCGCCTCGGATTTCTTGACGATGATGCCGTACTGCAGCACAAAGGAATTCGCGTCAACTGGGTAATGACAATTGATCAAGACGGTGTGGTGGTCACCATCCGCGTAGTGATAAGTCAGGTCGTCGACCATGAAAGACGGGCCGTAGTAGGAAGCCACCGATGTCGTGCCGAGCAACTGCGGACCTTCTGTGCCACCCAGGTCCGGTCGGCCCGCACTGTTCATGTACTGGGTAGCCACGTGCCCTTCGAAGATGTTCTTGAAATGAGTGGGCAGGGAGCCGTGGATGTAGAAGAAGTGGGCCATGTCCACGACGTTGTCGATGATTTCACGGCAGTTGGTGTTCACGACGGTCGTGTACCAGTGCCAATCGGTCCACTCGTCGCTGGTGGCGCCTTCGATGCGTGGGATCGCGACCTCAGGTGGGGGCGGTTTGCGCTCGGGATCGTTCCACACAAACAACATGCCGTCCTGCTGCAGGGTGGTCCACGCTTGCGTGCGGGCCAGCTTGGGTGTGCGCTTGCTGTAGGGCACCAGCTTGCAGCGTCCGTCACCACCCCAGCGCCAGTCATGGAACGGGCACGCCACCTCGTTGCCCTTGACCTCACCTTGCGACAGGTCACCGCCCATGTGGCGGCAGTAGCCGTCGAGGACATTGACCTGTCCATCACCGCCGCGAAACACCACCAGCTTCTGGCCGAAGGCATTGATCGCGTGCGGTTTGCCGTCACTGAAGTCTTTGATGAGACCTAGGCAATGCCAGCCGCGGGCGAATCGCGTTGGGGCAGCATCGGCCTCGATCAGCCGAACTTCGCCGGCTTCGGACTGCGAATTCATGGGCGCCATTCAACCCCGACTGACCGGCAGGTGTAGGGCACGTGTTCCACTGATCAGGACGCCTCTTCCCGCCAAGCGGCCCGGCCGCTTACCGTTACCAGGCGTGACAACGCACAGCGCGACGATTCCTGCTGGACTTCCCGTGTCCGACACGACGGTGGACCTACTCGTGGTCGGTTCGGGAACCGGCATGGCCGCAGCACTCGCCGCCCACGACCGAGGGCTCTCCGTGCTGATTGTCGAGAAGTCCTCGTACGTGGGTGGTTCGACGGCACGTTCCGGTGGGGCGCTGTGGCTGCCCGCGGGCCCGGTGTTGCAGCGGGCCGGTGCCAACGACACCGCCGAGCGCGCCGCCACCTATCTTGACTCCGTGGTTGCGGGCTCAGCGCCGCCTCCGCGTTCCGCGGGGTTTTTGACACATCTCTCCGCGACCGTCGAGCTGCTCGAGCGAACGACTCCGATGCGGCTCTTTTGGGCCCGGGAATACTCCGACTACCACCCCGAAGAGCCCGGTGGCAGCGCAGCCGGGCGTACCTGCGAGTGCCGGCCTCTAGACACTGCCGTCCTGGGCGAATATCGCAGCCGGCTACGGCCAGGAGTCATGGAGGCCGGCTTCACCATCCCTACGACGGGCGCCGACTACCGTTGGCTCAATCTGGTGGCGCGGGTGCCGCGCAAGGGGATTCCGACCCTGGCGAAACGATTGGCCCAAGGTCTCGGTGGCCGGCTGCTGGGCCGGCACTATGCCGCGGGCGGCCAAGCCCTGGCCGCCGCCCTGTTCGCCGGTGTGTTGCGCGCTCAGATCCCGATCTGGACCGACACCAGCTTGGTGCGCCTGGTCGGCAGCGGTGACCGCGTCAGCGGTGCGGTTGTCGGCCATGGCGGCCGTGAAGTGACCATCACGGCCCGGCAAGGGGTGGTGCTGGCCACCGGCGGCTTTGACCACTGCATGGAGATGCGCTGGAAATTTCAGTCCGAGTCACTGGACCCCAACGTCAGCCTGGGCGCCGACTCAAATACCGGCGAGGGGATCCGCGTCGCCCAAGAACTCAGCGCAGACATCGATCTGATGGACCAGGCTTGGTGGTTTCCCGCGATCGCGCCGCTGCCGGGCAAGGCGCCCGCTGTCATGCTCGCGGAGCGATCACTTCCGGGCTGCCTCATCGTCAACCAAAATGGGCATCGCTTCGCCAACGAGTCGGCCGACTACATGTCGTTCGGTCAGCGATTGCTCGAACTCGAGCAGTCCGGGCAACCGGTAGAAGCAATGTGGATCATCTTCGATCAGCAATACCGCAACAGCTATGTCTTTGGCGCCGAACTGTTTCCGCGCATGCCCATTCCACAGACCTGGTATGACGCGGGTATCGCGGTGCGCGCCGACAGCCTGCGCGAACTCGGCGCTCGGATCGGCACTCCCCCGTCAGAGTTCAACCAGACGATGACGCGTTTCAACGAAAGCGCTGCTCTTGGCGAGGATCCCGACTTCGGTCGCGGCCGCAGCGCCTATGACCGCTACTACGGTGACCCGACGATAACGCCGAATCCCAATCTGCGACCGTTGACCAAGGGCCCGTTCTACGCTGTGAAGATGGTGCTCAGCGACCTGGGTACCTGCGGTGGACTCAAGGCCGACGAGCGGGCACGGGTGCTGCGCGAAGACGGCACTGTCATCACCGGGTTGTACGCCATCGGTAACACCGCCGCCAACGCGTTCGGAGCCACATATCCCGGCGCGGGCGCAACGATCGCCCAAGGGTTGGTATACGGCTACATCGCCGCCAGAGACGCCGCCGGCGGCGGTTAGTCGTCTCGGCGCTTGGCTTGGACCTGCTTTTCCACCTCACGCCAGTACCCGGGCGTGGGGCGTAATTTGCCCGATCCGCCTTTCGCCTTCTGCATGGAGCCGTCGGCCTCGTCGATTTCCTTCATCAGTTCCAGCGCAAACTCGCGCTCGGCGGCGTAGTACTTGGCCGCCCAGCGCAGCGCGAGCACTGAGTAGGCCCAAGCGGGCTCGTCCTCGGCGCCTTCGGCGTCCTCGACAGCTTTGCGATGCCTGGCTTCGGCGTAGGCCACGTGGTCCTGCAACATTTCCTTGAGCCGAGCGGGGGTCGTCAGATGACCGAACGTCACGCGCATCAGCACGCTGTGTTTGAGCACCGGCGGATCCACTGGGGCATTGTTGGTCCAGTCGGTGACGGCGTCCAACCCGGCCGCGGTGATCTTGTAGAGCCGGCGGCTGCGGGTGCCCTCGTCACGTTCGATGCGTGATGTCACCAGCCCCAAGCTTTGGAGCTTCTTCAGCTCGGTATAGATCTGGCTGTTCGACGGGCTCCAGTAGTAGAGGTCAACGCTCCAGTCGATCCATTTTTTCAGGTCGTAGCCGGAAACTTCCTCTTCATAAGAGAGCATGCCCAGCAACGCCCAACTGGTGGCGGCAAGTGCCGACTTCACCGGCTTATCGCTGGGCTCGGCCATTTTGCCAGATTAACAGCACAGCCGAGATGTCCCTGTGCTATGCCCGCTGGACGGGACGCCACCTTCCGGACCGCGACCGCTCACTTCACGCTGGTAGGCGATGACCACCGAAGTCGCCAAGCGTCGACTCCATGTGCAGCGTCCCCCGGTTCTGCAGCGTGCGGCCCGCACCACGCCCGCTGCAACGCCAACAGTCGGCGTGCCACGCCTGAGGGACGCCGCGCCCCGGCTCGCGGTTCGCTGTCAGCGAGGGCGAGGACCTTGCCAGCGACACCGCCGACACCGGGGATTTGGGTATACCGATGACTGACCCCTCGTCTACATACGAGCTACTGGCCATTTCCGTTCGCAAACTCATCGACGCAACAATCCGAACGGAGTTGGAGCCCAACGCTATTGCCTCCACAACGGCCGAGATAGACGCAATCACAGGCCGACTGAGCGCCGAGCAGATACCTGGATCGTTCGGCGAGCGCACCCGCGCCGACGGGCAAAACGCGGCTTCAGGTAATGCGGTGATCGGAGTCCGCAACCCGTTGGCTCCCCCACTCGTGATTCACGAGGGAAACGGATTGGTTTGGTCGGAACTCGTCCTCGGTGCAGCCTATGAAGGACCGGCGGGTTACGCGCACGGCGGTGTCTGCGCGATGGTGTTGGACCATGTACTGGGCGCTACCGCCCACAAGCCAGGGCGGCCGGCCTACACCGGGACGCTGACCCTGCGCTACCACCGAGGAACCTCGCTACGAAAGCCTCTTCGCGCCGAGGCCTGGGTCGACCGCGTCGAAGGGGTCAAGACCTTCGCCGCTGGACAGCTCAGCGACAGCGATGGCGTAACCGTTTCAGCAGAAGGGGTTTTCATTCATCCGCGGGAGTAAGCAAAACATCGCCGATAGAGCACGCCTACGACCCATCCCAGACATCGCGTGTTGGAAAGTGCCGAGCCGGGCTGCCCCCATCATCATCTCTGACCGCGGATCTGACGAAACAAACCACCGCATAAGGCCTGAAAAGTTGCGCTTGAGTCAAGCACTGGGGTGCGTCTGAACAGCGCGCTGCGGAAGACCGCTCTCTTCAGTGGCCGGGGGCCTAACCCCGGGCAACTTTATGAACCGGCTTTTGGAGACTCTCGTATCAGGGCGCGATTACCGGCGTTGGGGAGCGAGGCGCTTCAACGCGAGTCCCCCCTCGAAGGGGCGGTAGCCGAACGCGGCCGGGGCACGGTACCCGGTGTCCTCAAGGGGGGTATGCACTTCAGCCACGGTCGGCCCGATCTCGGCTGCAATCGGCGCCAGTGCATCGAGGTCGAATCGGTACAGCCGGGCCGCGTTCTCCGCCAGAATTTTTCGGCACTCGCTTTCCGATCTGTTCTGTAGCGCCCACCGGATGGCCAGCCTGGATTGAGGAGTGAAGCCCTCCTCGTGCGGATAGTCGCTTCCCCATAGAATGTGGTCTGCACCCATGAAATCAATCATCACTGATTCAAAGGGCGCCAATTCGCTGGCCAGGTAGCAGTTCCGCTGGGCGTACTGACTCGGCGTGAGGGTAAGCCCATCGACCGAGGAACCACCGAACATGCCGTACGTGCGGTTGCCGGCTTCGGACTTCATCGTCGGGACCATCGCATCGAGCGTCATCAGTTGCTGCTGTACCCACAGTGTGCCCTGCTCTGTAGGGGCGAACCGTAGCGTGGGGTAACGCTCGAAAACCCCGGCCAGGATGAGATGGCCCAGGCTGCGCTGGGCCCACAGCGCCATTTCCGTGATGAGCACGGCGTTGGATGCCGGCTGATCCATGGGCATTGCCGGACTTCCCGGACCGCCGTGCTGCACGATCGTCAGATCCAGTTGGCTGCACAACTGCCAAATCGGCTCATACCGAGTGTGGAACAGCGGGGCGACATTGGGGTCGCCCGGCGATACTGGGGGCAGCAGCACTCCACCGAAGCAGCCTTGCTCGTTGCCCCAACGAATTTCGTCCAGCGCGGCGTCGACGTCGTTGGGGAATACCTGGATCAGTCCTCGCCGGCGTGCGGGTGCCAGCGAACAAAAATCGACCTGCCATCGGTTGTGCGCCTGCACGCCCGCCCAGCGGTGTTCGAACTCTGCTCGGTTCTGGGGCAACGAGATGGTGATGTTGGGAGACGTCGGAAAGAAGGGAGGAACAGTGTTGGGCAGCAACAGCTCTGCCGCAACCCCGTCAGCGTCCATCTCGGAAATACGCAACTCATGGTCCCAGTTGCGCTTTGCGGTAGCGATGATCAAGTCATCGAAAGGACTGGCATACGTCGTGGCCCACGCGTCGAAGTCGTCGTGGAACGCCTTCGGGAGGTACGGCTTGTATTCGAGGAGGTCGGCGCCGGCGTGGGTATCCGCAGAAATGACAGTGTAGCGGGACGGGGTCTCAGGGGTGGCCATCAATCATCTCCTCAATGAGAATGCGACACCGGTCATTGTCTCGTGGCCGATAACTATGCATGATGAATGTTTCGTTCGGCGGATTCAACCCCGTCCCGGAGCCAGGGCAGTTCTAGATGGGATCGAACGCCGAGATAAGCCATGCGCCATGGACTTTGATCAAGCTGACCATGACGCTGCTGGCGGTCTGGACCGGCTCAGGTTGATCCTTGCTCGTTGTGGTCTGATCGAGGAAGACCAGCACCCTGGCCGTTTCTGGGTGCAGCTCGCTGATGACCGCGCGCTTGACCGCTGCTTGGGTATTGACGGCTTTCTGCTTGGCTGCGGGCGCCACGATTTGGTCGGCAAATTTGCCGTAGTACGTCAAGAAGTCACCGGTCAGGTGTGACTTTGCACCGGCCAGGTCGCTTTCCAGTTTGTCGGGTGTGTAGGACAGCAGCGCGACGGTCCCCTCGGTTGCGGCACCGATCACCGCCTTTGCCGCAGCGTCGTTGGTCTGCTGGTCGTGTCGATATTGGCCAAAGTACAGTGTGGCGGTTGCGGCGGCGGCCGCTACCAACAGCAGACCGATGATGAGTAGCGGCCAGTGCGATAGTGCGGTTCGTATCCGGGTGCGGCGCGTCTCGCTGGCGGCGTCTGCGGTCGTCCTTTGATCGTCACCGGTAGTGTCGTCGCGCTGGTCGTCGCTGGCCCCTGCGAGGGCGAGTTCAACGTTGGTGAGGTTGTCGTTTTCGAGCTGCCCGATGGTCATGGGATGAACTCCATGCTTGACATCTTGATTTTCCCGCCGTCTCGGGCCAGTTTGACGCTGAGCCGCCAAGAACGCGGCTGCTCGGGGGCGCCGGTGGTATTGGAGAGCGTGGAGCTGGCGGCAACGGCCACGACTGCGGTGTCCTCGGTCATGGATTCCAGGCACGCGGCTTGCACGGTCGTCTTGGCCGAGACCTTCGCGGTCTGAGCGGCTTTGACGAACTCCGCGGCCGCGCCGCGGAAGTCATCTCTGAACTGCCCGGTCGAGCTGTCGATGATGCGCTGTACGTCGTCTTTGGCGCTGTCCGCGCTAATCGACATCAGGGTGACCACGACTTGTCGTGCGGCCGCTGTGAATTCCGCGGCACGCTGTTGCTTGTCTAGCAGCTGATTGTGGTGTCGGACCATGACAGCACTCGCGACGAGAAGCGCTGCGGTGCAGAGCATCCCGACGGACGCGACCATCGTGGTTCGTTTCGGGCGGTGGAAGTATGTCTTTCTCTGCCGCCGGGGCGCCTTGCCGCCTTGATCGGGCAGTTCAGTGGCATCGGTGATGTCCCGATCGGTGACGTCATCCGCGGGAGTTGCCGACGCATCGTCGGCTGGGGTCTCAGCGATTTCTGCCGATGCGGTGTCGGTTGCTTCTGACTGTTGGTGTTGCCGCATGGACTGGACGCGGGCCCGGGCAGCGGCGGCGAGCGCTTCGGCTTCGGCAGCTTCTGCCTCCGCTGCCTCGAGAAGCTGAGCATCGACGGGCCGCTCGGAGGTGACATCGAGAGGACTCGCGTCCCGTTTCGGGAACGAACTGGCGGCGGGCATTGCCGTGCTCTCTCCGTTTCCGCCGCGTGCGAGCGAAGCTGGCCGGGCGATTGGTTGATACAAGCGGCTAGTAGCGCACAAGGTAGCGTCGTGCGGCGCAGTCTTGGACTGCAGTTCCCGCTGAGTGAGCATTCACCTCGGCGCCTGCCGAGCACCGAATTACCAGTGGCGCACCGAACACAATGCGCCTTTGACGCCGTTGTTGGTGGCCACGACTGCCCCGTCTATGGCGAGTTCGCAGTGAAAGTCCGGCGTGGCCGGCGACATCCCGCTGGTGGCGACGACCATGGCCCATTCATCGGGAGCTGCCAACCAGACGTCCCGGGTCCACCGTGTGGCTGGCCCCACGTCGGCCTCGACCTTAGGGCTGAATTGGTACGGGTCGTGGCTGTATTCGGCCCAGCCGGGCGGATCGGCGTCCCGGAAGTAGATGTCTGCGGTGACGCGGCGCTGCGCGGTGACGGTGTAGGTGACGTGGTGCAGCACCGGCTCGTCAGCACGGGCAACGGGCGTCGCGGATGCGGCCGTCGCAACGAGGATTGCAACCGCCAGCCCGGCTAGGGACTGCGCGGGACGCCCGAGCATATTGTTCGCCACCGGCATATGGGGTGATTTAGGTGTCGCCACGAACCCAGCGGGGTGCACCGTCGACAGACAGGCATGTGAGGAACAAGCCATCGGGGGCTTGTGCGACCGAGTTTTCGAAGCCCTCGCAGTTGGAGTTCTCCTCTTTGATTCCCCACATCGAGGGGGAACGGAAGTACCGGGGTTCATAACGCCGCGGAGATCCGCAGAAGACCAACCGGCCCCACGAGGTGGTGCCGAACACGAAGTGGGTGGTATCCGGGCACGGCGCGCCCAGCACGACACCTCCGGTGATACCCGGGACGCAGGTTGGGTTGTCACACGTGGACGGTCCAGCCCACCCGTGGACGGGTGTGCACGCCAGGAGGGCCGTCACCGCCATGGCCACGGGCAGGATCGCTCGCGTCGCGCGTCTTTTGAGGCGTAGGTCTGCGAGACGACCCGAATGCTGCGAGGTGATGGATGGTTTCATTCTCGGCCCTCACCCACTCTTGACGAGCTTGAACGGCATGCTGATGAACAACGTCTTACTTCGCCCGCAGGCGCCGCTGACGCCGGTCGTCTCGTCGGCGCCGGTGAGAACGGCCGAGGTTGGATCGACGGCATCTCCGTCGGGGTTGGTGGGGACGAACCTGAAGACCTGGAATCCCTGAGCCGCGGTTCCATCCGGGCAGGGCTGCCAGTTGTCGACGATGTGCTTGACGAACCACACACCGCCGGTTTGATAGATCGGGGCGCGCCAACCCCAGTCGCTGACTACCGTGCCGGTGCATTCGGTGGGATAACTGCAGGTCGTGTTGATCGTCCAGATACTTCGGATGCTGGCCTCGTTGTGAAAGATCTCGTTGGTCTTGGTCCACTCCCCGTTGGATGTCGCCGTGTAGGTGCCGTTCAGGCCCCAGTCGCCGGCCGCGCTGCCGAGGGGCGCGGTGCTTAGCGACATGACCACGACGGCGCCGATGAGGGCTGCGGTCCGAAGACGTCGGCGTGAGCGGCCGCTCATGTGGGGAAGAGGTCTTTCCAGGACCTCGTACCGGCGCGGGGGACCAGGTCCGATTGGCGATACACGGTGCCGTCGGGGGTGGCGTACCGGCCGGTTCGTGGGTCATAGGTTGCGACGGCAACCGATGGGCCGGACCGCCGAGGTGTGTATGCACTCGGCGCGGCAGCCGGGGCGGGCCCCTCGGAACCGTCAGGTGGCGGCGCTGCGGCCGGGGCGGGCGGCGGCGAATCCGGCGGGGGCCCGGGCGCGGGGCCGGCCGCTGGCGGCAGCGGTCCCGGCGGCGGGGTGCCCTCGAGTGGTCCGAAGATTTGGTCACCGAAGCTGACGCGGTCATCGGGCGGGACGCCCTGCGCGACGAGGTTCGGATCGAGGGGGTAGGGACCCAGGACGTGTTGGCGGATCGCCAACGGCTCGAAAGGTTTGTCGCTGTTGCAGATTTCGACCGTGGGCGCGCGCTTGCCGGGATGGCCCATGCACGGGTAGTTCCGGGCGCCGCGTACCCCAATGGGTGAATCCTGCGGCAGTTTGCAGTACAGCCCGTCGGGAGTGTCGATCACCGTCGTGTCCTCTGGTGACCGCCACGACGACGGCGGCAAGAACCCTACCGTGCATGCGGGCGGGTCGCCGATGGTAAGGGTGAAGTCGCCCAGGGAGTATCCGGTGGGATTGTTCTTGGGTGCGCCGTAGGACTGAGTGGCGGCGATGGTGGGCGGCAGCAACACCAGCAGCTGCTCGAGGGAGGGGTGATAGGTGACACCGACCTGGCCCAGCGTGGTGAGGTTCGCCAAGAGCATCGGCAGCGTCGGCTTGACCTGATTGAACAGGCGTGACGCCTCATCGGCGGCCCCTGGAGCCCCGTGCAGCAGCGTCCGTGTCTGGTGGTCGTCGGTGACGAGTTGTTGGCTGACGCCGGCGAGGCTGCGTGCCCACGTGCGGATGGCGCCGCCCGATTGCGCCTGGCCGTCGAGCAGGGGCCGGCTGTCGTCGATGAGGGTGCGTGACCGCTCGGCGTTGGTGTTGGCGTCGCCGACGAGTTGTGACGAGGAGTCCAGCAGCGACCCGACGTCGTACCCGGATCCGTTGAAGACCTTGAACGTTTCGTCGAGCAGACCGCTGATCTTGGTCTTGGGGACGCTGTTGATCAGCGTGCTGACTTGATCCAGCATCGGTCCGACGGCCTGTGGGATCGAGGTGTGTGCCGCGGGGATGATGGAGCCGTCATGTAGGTAAGGTCCTGCCGCCGTCGCTGGCTGCAGGTCCACATATTGCTCTCCGACCGCCGACACGCTGAGCACCTCCGCGCGCAGACCCGCCGGGATTTGCGGGCTGGTGTTCAACGACAGTGTGGCCTCGGCGCCGGCGCGGGTGGGCCGCACGTCGGTGACTTTTCCGACCTCCACTCCTCGATAGGTCACGTTGGAAAACCGGTAAAGTCCGCCGGTGCCCGGCAATTCCAGCGTGACCCGCATGCGGCCGACGCCCAGCAGGGTGGGCACTTGCAGGTATTCGACGATCATCACGGTCATCCCGATGACCGACGCGATGGTGAAGATGGTCAGCTGAATTCGGACGAAGCGCGTCAACATCAGCGGTCCCCCACATCCTGTGGCACGAAATCGGTCGGCGCCGGGATCGGTGGCTGGCTGAGCTGCTGGGTGGTCACCGGGGCGCCGGCCGGCGTTGGCGGACCGGCCATGGGCGGCGTGGCCACCGCGTTCGGCGGGGCCGTGAGGGGCGCGGTGAGCGGGTCCTTGGTGAAGGTGGCATACCAGGGGTCTCCCGGGGCGGGCACCAGCGTGGCTCCCTCCTGCCCCCATCGTGTGCCCAGCAACAGTCCCCTCTTGAGCCGCGGGATCGTGAAGTCGAAAGTGATGAACTCGTTCAAATAGTCGCCCCGGATCGCGCGGTCGATGAAGTTCTGCGGGTAGGGATATGCCGGCGCGAAGGCCAGGACGGTGTCGAGGCTCGGGCCGACGTCGGCGAGTGCGCGCACGGTCGGCTCCAGATTTTTCAGGTTGGCGACCAGATCGTCGTGCGTGGCGTTGATCAATCCGGTGGCCGTGTTGCTGAACACCCGGAATTTATCCAGCGCGGTCGTGATCCTTGGCCGCTCTTTGATCAGAACGTCCAGTGCGGGCGGAATCCGTTGCAGCGCTTCGGTTATGACACCGCTTTGTCCGGCAAGGGTGCCGGCCAGGGCGTTCAATGCCGTGATGGATGCGTTGATGTTGTCACGCTGGGAATCCAAAACACCGACGAAGTCGTTCAAATGCGTCAGCAGATCGCGGATC
The DNA here is from genome assembly GCF_001667735.1 of Mycobacterium sp. E183. GTDB lineage: Bacteria > Actinomycetota > Actinomycetes > Mycobacteriales > Mycobacteriaceae > Mycobacterium. Next base: position 11,129 of record NZ_LZJN01000142.1, on the reverse strand, counting down.
TTGTCCTCGCGCCCGCCCAGTGCCGCGTTGAACTCGTTGATGAGGCCTCCGACCTTGCCCAGTCCCCCGCCGTTGACGACAACTGACAGCGAGGACAGGGTCTGCTCGGTGGACGGATAGGTCGAGGAGCGTTGCAGACCGATGGTCGCCCCGGGTGCGAGCCTGCCGGCCGCGGGCACGCCCGGTGGGGGGTTCAGTTCCAGGTGCATCGAGCCCAACAGGCTTGTCTGGCCGATCCTGGCGAGAGCGTTGGCCGGCACCACGGCGTCTGGACGCACCGAGATATCCACGTCGGCATGCCAATCGCGCAGCGTCATCTTGCCCACGCTGCCAACGACGACGTCGTTGATCATCACCGGCGAATTAGATTCCAGCGTACCGACATTAGCGATTTGGACGTGGTAAGTCACCGCGTCCTGGCCTCGTCCGACGGTGCCAGGTAGAGGCAGTGAATTGAGGCCATCGAAAGCGCATCCGGTTGCCGTCAACACCACCCATGACGCGATCGCTGCGAGACGCCGCGTTGATCGCGATCCGGTCACGGTGTGCCTCCGGGCTGGGATGCGGTCGGCAGCGGTGGTTGCGGACCAGCCGGCAGCAGCATGTCCTGCAGGCTGGCCGGGCCGGGGGCCGCTGGGGCCGGCCGGGGCACTCCCGGTGGGATTGGCGCACGGGGGAACAGCGCTGGCGAAGGGTCAGCGGGTAATCCGTTAGGGGCGTAGATCCCCGGGGGACCCGGCGGCAATTCCCATCCCGGAGGGGGTGGTATGTCGCCCGCGCCGGTGTAGGCCGACACTGCGGGTGGATCGGTTGGGATGGGGGGGACTCCGCCCGGCCCGCCGGGCATCAGGTTCGGATCCGAATAGACGAGGTTGTCCGGGCTCGGCGATTTGGCCAGATAGGCGTTGAACGGGATCGGTAGGTAGTTGAAGTTGATCAAACGCAGTGCGGGGCCCAAGTATTGGGCGCACAGCTTCGCCGTCTCGGCCGCGGTGGCATTCTTCACCGCGCCGATCGCCGAGCACACCAGTGCCACCGGATTGGCGAAGTTCGACATGGCGAAGGCTCCCCGTGCCGTTCCGGAGTCCGGGCTATAGATGTTGTAGCCGTTGGCGATTGCGTTGGGCGCCACGTGCAGAAGGTTTTCCACCGCCATGCGGTTGTCGGCCAGGTTTTTCGTCACGTTGGCCAGTCGTTGAATTTGTTCTGCGGTCTGGTCTCGGCTTCCGGCGATGAATCGGCGCACCTCACCGACCGCCGAGGATAGGTTGGTCAGCGCGGCATCCAAGTCTGACCGGTTGCCGTCCACGACGCTGCTCACCGTTGCGAGGCGGTCCTGGAATTCGACGATCTGGACGTTGCTGTCGCGCAGGGCGGTAACGAAGATCTGAAGATTCTTGATGATGTCGACGATGTTGCCGCTACCGCCGGCGAGGATGCGCCCGACCTGAGACAGCTCGGTGATCGTCCGCCGAAGCTTGTCGCCGTTGCCGTCCATGGCATTGGCCGCGCTGTCGATAAAGTGCCCGAGCGAACTGGTGGAAAGGCCGCTTGCGGGACCCAATTCGGTGGCCAGCCGCATCAGTTGCGTTTTGACCTGATCCCACTCGACGGGTACCGCGGTTCGCTCCACGCCGATCACCGCCCCATCGGCCATCGTCGGACCGCCGGTTCCCGTGGCTTCGTAAGCCGGGGTCAGCTGCACATACCGGGCCGCCACCAGGTTCTGTGCCACGATCACGGCCTTGGCGTCGGCCGGGATCGGCACATCACGGTCGACGGCCAGTGTCATCTTGGCCTGGGTCCCCTGGGGTTCGATGGACTTGATGGTGCCAACCTTGACCCCCACCACGCGCACCTCGTCGCCGGGGTAGATGGCGGTCGCGGAGCGGAAATATGCGGTAATCACCATGGGCCCGAACACTTCGGCGTGTACCACGAAAGCCGTTCCCGCAGCGATAAGTCCCACCAATGTCACCAGCAGCGCCTTGGTGTACCACGCCTTGTTCACCCCGGTCGCCATCATCGTCCTCCCGGAATGCCGTTGTGCGGCCAGGGGAATTCCGCGCGCGGTCCGGCATTGTCGGGTGGTTGACCCGCATTGACGCCCCGCCGGAATCCGAACGCGTAGTCCAGGAACGGTTGCAGGGCCTGCGCCGGGATCAGATTGCCGACGAATGCGTTGTAATAAAAGCCGTTGTTGACCGATTCGCCCTGGGTTACTTGGTATTTGGCTAATCCGACGATCGCCTTGGCGATGTTATCGCGGTTCTTTTCCAGCATCGCGGTGACCGAGTTGAGTTTGGCCAGTGTCGGCGCGAGTTCTTTTTCGTTGTCCGCCACCATGCCCGAGAGTTGCTGGGCCAGCGCCGAGGTGTTGGCCAGCAGGTTGACGATCGAGTAACGACGCTGATTCAGGACTCCGAGCAGGTCGTTGGCATTGAGCAACATGGTGTTGACCTGCTGGCTGCGTTCCGACAGGATGCCGGTGACATCGGCGGCGCTTTTGAGAAGATGGGCCAGCGATTCATTCCTGCTGTTCAACGATTGCGACAGTCTGCTCAGGCCGTCGAACGTGGGCCCCAGTCGTGGTGTGATCCGCTCGATCGTTTCGGCCAATGTGTCCAAGGATGCGTTGAGCGCGCCGGTGTCGGTGGCGGCGGTGTTGGCGGTGAAGTCGCTGACGGCGTCGGTCAGGGAGTATGGCGATGTCGTCCGATGTACCGGGATGACATCGGAGGAGTGCATGCTGCCGGCGCCTGCGGGCTCTAAGGCCAGCATCCGCGCACCCAGCAGGGTGCCCGTCCTGATGTGGGCTGTCGTGCTCGATCCCAGGTGCACATTGGCGTCGAGGCTAAAGGTCACCAATGCTTTGCCATGGCTGAGCGTGACGTCGGAGACCGTTCCCATTTTCACGCCCGACACTCGGACGTCGTTGCCTGCAGTTAGGCCCCCGGCCTCGGTGAACAGCGCCTGGTACCGGATGGAGGTAGCCATCGACCACAGCTGTTGGGGGTGCAGGCCGATGATGATGACTAGCACGATCAGCACGAACGCGATGAAGCCGGCCCGGATGAGTTGTGTGCCGCGATATTTCAGCATCAGGGTTCCCCGCATCGTCCGGTGTTTTGGGTGATCCACGGGAAGACGGCCGTGCGGCCCTGAAGGTCGGTGACGCGAATGGAGATGCCACACAGGTACTGGTTGATGAAACTTCCGTAGGCGCCCAACCGCACGAGTTTGCGGTAGTTTTCGGGGGCTTTCTGCAAAGCGAGGTCCAGCCGCGCCTTGTCATTGTCGAGCAACGGAGCCAGCCGATTGAGTTGGTCGACGGTACCGGCCAGCGGCGGACGGGCCTGGGTAAGCAGGTCGGCCAATGACGCGGTTCCCTTGTCGAGCGCGGTGATGGCGTCGCCTATCAGATCACGGTCAGCCGACAAGTCCGTGATGAGCCGCTCGAGGCGTCCGACCGTCGCCGAGAATTTGCCGCCGTCCTTGGCCACCGTGGCGACCACCTCGTTGAGATTGTCGATCAACTGCTGCACCACTTGCCCGTTGTCGGCCAGGGCGTTGGAGAAGGACGAGGTCTTGGCGAACAACGACTCCACATCGCCGCTGCTGCCTTGCAGAATCTGGATCAACGAGTTGGTCAGCGCATTCACCGATTGAGGGTTGAGCCCCTGAATCACCGGTTTGAGCCCACCCAACAACAAATCGAGGTCCAGCGCCGGCTCGGTGCGGTTTATCGGAATCCGCGATCCGGGCGGCTGAATCCCGGCAGAACCGGGGGCGTCGAGCAGGTCAAGGTAGCGATCCCCGACCAGGTTGAGGTAACGCACCGCGACTCGCGTGCTGGTAGTGAGCCTGACCTCGCGGTTCGCGTCGAAACTCACCAGCACGGTGTTATTCGATTGCAGCGCAACATGATTGACCGTGCCGACCCGGATCCCGGCGGCACGCACCGAATCACCGGCCTTAAGGCTGGAGGCATCGCTCAACACCGCGGAATAGCCATATGTCGAACCTGTGCGGTACTGGCCGAGGATGGCGAACAGGGCAGCCGTCAGCACAATAGTCACCACCGCGAACAGCCCGAACTTGACGGTCGTCCCGACCGAGCCCGTCATCCCGGCATCCCGATCTGTGGGGTGTTGCGCGGCGGCCCGTCGATCGGCCCGAACAGCCACTGCTTAAGACGATTGGAGTTCAACAGGATTCCCTGGTTTCCGTACTGCGCCTGGTTGGCGTCAATGTCGGTGACCAGGTAGGGCGGGCGGTGCCCGAAGCCCACGTCTGGTAGGCCCATGCATTGCGGACCGCCCGTCGCCGCGACCTTGGGGAGGTTCTGCGGGTACCGGTAACGTTCGGTGCCCAGCAGAAACGAATCCAGCAACAGGACACCCGGTACGGGCAGGGGCGGACCGGTGGCCAGCGGCTTGAGGCCGGCCAGCGCGCAGGTGATGGCTTGGTTGTATTTGTTGGTCAGGTTCGTGGTGGGGACCAGCAGATGAAGGACGGCAGTGAACGCCTGCGCGTTGTCCGCCAGCACGTCGTTTCCGATGTCGGCCAGCGCAATCGCGCTGATGAGCGCGGTGTCGAGATCACGCTGCCGGTCGACCACGGTGTCGCTCAGCCGGGTCGCGTTTTGAACCGTCTTAACCAGTTCGGGGGCCACGTCGGCGTAGGCGTTGAGCACCTGTGGGGCCACCGAGAGTTCGTGCCTCAGGGAGGTCAGGCTCGGGTCGATCTTGGTCAACAGGGCGTCCAGATCGGCCAGGGTGTGGCCGAGTTTGTCACCGCGGCCGCTGAACGCTTGCGCGAGAGCGCCAAGGGTCTCATTGAGCTTTTCCGGTTCGATCTGCGACAACACCGACACCAATTGCTCGAACACGGTGTCGATTTCGACGGTGACATGCTCAGAGTCAAGGATTTGGCCCGCCTTCAGCGACTGGGGGGAGGGATCGGGCGGTGGGATGAGTTGCACGAATTTCGACCCGAAGACGGTCGTTGATTCGATGTCGACGCCGGTATTGGCGGGAATCAGATTCAGCCAGGAGGGATTGATCGCCAGGTGAATCGCGGCCCGGCCGTCGGGCAGGTTGTCGATCGAGGAGACCTTGCCCACTTGTGCACCATGCAGCTTCACCTTGGCGTCCGGGTTCATCACCAGTCCCGCCCGGGGCGATAGCACCGTGACCGGCACCGATTCGATGGCACCGCCTTCGAACAACACGATGGTGGCAGCGACGATCGCGCCGATCACACCGACGGTGGCCAGACCCAGCAAGGGGCGAACAGTGTTGTTCCACATCAGCTTTCTTCCCCTAGCCCGACAAGTTGAAGTTGCCGTTGGCGCCGTAAATGGCCAGCGAAACCAGCAGGGTGACCGACACGATGATGATCAGGGAAGTGCGCACCGCAGTACCCACCGCGACCCCGACACCCGAGGGTCCCCCGCTGGCGAAGTAGCCGTAGTAGGTGTGGGTGAACAGGATGGCCAAGGCCATCAGGATCGCCTGCAGAAATGACCACAATAGGTCGGTTGGGTTCAGAAACGTCGAGAAGTAGTGACCATAGAGCCCACCGGATTGCCCCAGCACGACCACGGTGGTGAATTGGCTGGCCACGAACGACAAGATGACCGCGATCGAGTACAGCGGCGTGATCGCCAGCATACCGGCGACGATCCGTGTGCTCACTAGGTAGGAAACGGGCCGGATCCCCATACTTTCGAGCGCATCGATTTCCTCATTGATGCGCATGGCGCCCAGTTGGGCGGTCACGCCGGCGCCGAAGGTGGCCGCCAAGCCGATGCCGGCGACAATCGGCGCCGAGATACGGACGTTGATGAACGCGGCCAAAAAGCCGGTCAACGCCTCGATGCCAATGTTGCCCAGCGAGCTGTATCCCTGGATGGCCAGCGTCCCACCCGTCGCCAAGGTGAGAAATCCGACGATGACCACTGTCCCGCCGATCATCGCCAAGGTGCCAGCGCCCATGCTGATTTCGGCGATCAAGCGGATGATTTCTCGCCGGTAGCGGGTGGCCGCAAACGGGGCCCCGGCGATCGCCTTCCCGTAGAACGCGACGTGGTCACCGATGCCGGTCAGCGCGCTGATCGGTCTGTTGATTTCTCGGGCCAGACCCGGATATGCCGCTCGCAGCGTCACCGTCTGCCTACTTCGCCGTCATCTGGATGCCGATAGCCGTCACCACGACGTTGATGACAAACAGCGACATGAACGCGTATACCACCGTCTCGTTGACGGCGTTGCCCACAGCTTTGGCGCCGCCACCGGTGATCGTCAGCCCGCGGTAGCAGGCCACCAGGCCGGCGATGAGACCGAACAACAGCGCTTTGACCGAGGAAATGATCAATTCGGGCACCCCGGTCAGCAGGGTGATGCCCGCCGCGAATGCACCCGGGTTGACGTCCTGGACGAACACCGAGAACGTGTAGCCGCCCAGGATGCCGATGATGCAGACGACGCTGTTGAGCAGCAGTGCCACCAGTCCCGATGCCAGCATGCGCGGGGTGACCAATCGTTGAACGGGATTGATTCCCAACACTTCCAACGCGTCGATCTCTTCACGGATGGTGCGCGAGCCCAGATCGGCGCACATCGCCGTGGCGCCGGCGCCCGCCACGATCAGCACCGTGACCAGGGGGCCGACCTGGGTGACCGCCCCGAAGGCTGCACCCGCCCCCGAAAGGTCGGCCGCACCCAGTTCGCGCAGCAGGATATTGAGCGTGAAGCTGACCAGCACGGTAAATGGAATGGCTACCAGCAGCGTGGGCATCAGCGAGACGCGTGCGACAAACCACGACTGATCCAGGAACTCTCGTCCCTGAAACGGCCTGCGGACAGCGAACTTCGCCGCATCGGCCGCCATCGCGGCCAGTCCCCCGATGGCCTGCATGGGCCCAGCCAGCTTGGCGCCAAACGACGAAAGCCCCGGCGACCAACGGTCGGGCGCCTTCGTGATCACCGGCTGTGGCTCCTTCACCTCGTCGACACCAGACATCGCAGCTCGGGTCACGCCCTGCACCACATCGGTCCGAGCTGCGTCGAGCAGAACCCTCCCAGTCGGGTGAGACGTGAACCACACGATGTCCCGCTTACCGGGACGCCTATCCATCGCTGCGGATCCCATGCGAGGGCACCCGAACCGGGTCCATACCGGGCCCCTCCCCGCCTAGGAGAGGACCACCCACCGGGACATGCGGCTGACATTGCCGATTCCGCGGAGCACCATCCCCGTTGTGAACAGTCCTCAGAGATATGCGAATCGCCGCGTTTTGATCAGCGGGGGTGGCTCGGGCATTGGACAAGCAACCGTGCTGCGCGTGCTGGAGGAAGGCGGACGAGTTGTGGCCGCCGACATCAGCGAGTCCGGGTTGAAGGACACGGTGGCCAAGGCCGACACGTACGCGTACCGGCTCGCCACGGTGACGTTGGACGTCGGCGACGAGCAGTCCGTCCGCGACGGTGTCGGCCGGGCGCTCGCGGCGCTGGGAGGTCTCGACACGTTGGTCAACGCGGCGGGGATTCTGCGCTCGGCCCATTTCCTGGACACCACCGTGGCCGATTTTGAGCAGGTACTCCGTATCAACCTGGTCGGCACCTTCCTGATGACCCGCGAGGCGATCCCGGCCCTACGCGAGGGCGTCGGTCCAGCCGTGGTCAACTTCAGCTCCACCTCGGCGGCCTTTGCTCACCCGTATATGTCCGCCTACGCCGCATCCAAGGGCGGAATTCAGTCGATGACACATGCGTTGGCAATGGAGTTCAGCAAAGAGGGAATCCGGTTCAACTCGGTGCAGCCGGGGTCAATTTCCTCCGGAATGACTGATGGCACAGGAGAATCGAAGCAGAGCGTAGGTCCGGGCCTACCTGCTGACGTCGACTTTTCCTTGTTCGGCAAGGTTCAGCCCGTACTTCCACTGGCTGACGGCGCGATCTTCGCCAGACCAGACGCTGTAGCCGCCGTAGTAGCCATGCTGGGCTGTCCCGACGCCTATTTCATCACCGGCACCGAAGTCCGTGTGGACGGCGGCTCGCATATGTGAGCCGCGACCAGCGGCCCCGCCGAGGGCAGTCCGCCATTGCGGTGGGTAACGGCATGTCGTCTGATCCTTCGGCCCAAACAGAATGGAGCGAACTTGAAGGCGCTCATACTGGGTATCTGCCTGGCGGCGGCGGCCTTCGGGCTCGTGCCCGTGGCCCACGCGGAGATGCGAACCGGCAATTACCAGCTTTTGATCACCGGCAGGTACGACTTCCATACCTGGATCTGGGCGATTTCGTCGTGCAGCGGTGACTGTGTCAGCGTGAGCGCGATACCCCAACCGGTAGCCAGGGCATTCGAGTACACCGGCACCGCTCGGTTCGCCGATGGCCGCTATACCTTGAGTGTCGACGTTCCCGACGGTCTGCGTTGTGGTGACATCTACTACGGCCCCGTGATACCCACGCACGACGTCTACGCATGGGATGCGTCCGCGCTTGCTGGCTCGTTGGACTCCTCGTTTTCCTCGGGTTGTAACGGGTCGCCGGCGGGAACCTACACGTATCCGTTCACCCTGGTCCGCATGTAGATCGTGCAGCCTAACCTTCTCCCCTGCGCGGCGAGTGGCTAACATCAACGACTTCCGGTCACCCGCCCGCACGTGTGGGTGGCGGTGATCGGCGATGCGAAGACAACGGCCTGGCTCCGGCCACCACGCGGGGCACCAAACCCAGCCCGCCATCGGGCCGCGTGTAATGACCAAGGAGGCTGACGGTAAATGGCTTTGGGCCATCTTGATCCTGTAGACGAGACCGGTGGCAATCCATGCTCACCGGCACGGTGGCTACGTCGGCTGCGCTTCGGCTCCCCGGGCGAGAGCGGTCACCATCGTGGGCATGCTCGCGCGCAGCATGAGCCAGATCAGCGGCCCTGTGAGCGGAATGCGGCTCCGAAACGTTGCCTTCCATACGATGTGAGATCCGCGAGACGTAGTGGATATATGAACATCGGCGCGGTGATCGGTGACGGGGATTCCCGAGAGGATGGTATAGGCGTGGTGGTAGGGGCGGTCAGCGATCAGAATTTTTTCGCGCATAGTCAAGCCGCTCATGGTGATTCGACGTATAGCCCCGGTACGGGAGTTGGCCGTTCCGGGGTACTCCCAGACCGCGGCCCGCACACCGCCTAGCCACTCAGGCCACCGCGTGACATCAGTGAGCAGGTCGTAAACGATCTGCGCTGGCGCGGCACATGTCCGCTCAAAGCGCAACGAGAAGCGCATAGCGTTGACGCTACGCGGAAACGGCGCATGTACCGGATCGGTAATCCCGACAGTCGGGATGCGCTGAGTAACGAGGCGGCGCCGCACGGATTGCCGGCACGCATCCCACCAGCTGTGATCGAGATGACTCCCAGTGTATGGAAACCGACTACTGCCTGCGGGTCGACTGCGCTGATGATGGTCAGAACCGGAATGCGTGATGACGGAAGGCATCAACATGGACACGCCAGATGTAGACGAAGTGGTCACCTATGCAGTGACCTCCGGAGTCGCTGTGGTCACCATGAACCGTCCGCGTTACCGCAATGCGCAGAACTCGGCGATGACCTACGCCCTGGATGCAGCGTTTAGGCGCGCAGTGGACGATGACGACATCAAGGTGATCGTGTTGGCGGGTGCCGGCGAGCACTTCAGCGCCGGTCACGATATCGGCACCCCCGAACGTGACCACAACGTGCGCTATGAGAATCGGGCGGTGTTGTGGTGGGACCACGTCGACAAGCCAGGCGGCGACCAACGTTTTGCGCGGGAGACAGAGGTCTATCTTGGGATGTGCCGAAGGTGGCGCGAAATCCCGAAGCCCACTATCGCGATGGTGCAAGGCGCGTGTGTGGCCGGTGGTCTGATGCTTGCCTGGGCCTGTGACCTGATCGTGGCCGCCGATGATGCCTTCTTCAGCGATCCCGTTGTGCGCATGGGCATTCCGGGCGTCGAATATTTCGCACACCCTTGGGTGCTCGGACCCCGGTTTGCCAAGGAGATCTTGTACACAGGTGAGAGGTTCAGCGCGCAGCGTGCCTACGAAATCGGTATGGTCAATCGAGTCGTCGCACGGCCGCAGCTACGCGATGAAACCTTCGGCCTTGCAACGCGTATCGCGGCGATGCCCCAATTCGGTCTCGCACTGGCCAAGCGGGCGGTCAACCACTGCGAAGACCACATGGGATTACGCAATGGCATGGACGCCGTCTTCGGTCTTCACCACTTCGCACATGCCCATAACGCCGAGATCGGGACCGGCCCACTCGGCGGGATGGACGCCAAGGCAATGACTTCACCTGCAAATGCTGAGGGAACCAATTCTCGTGCTTAGCAGGGAATTACACCACCAGCTAGCTGTCCAGTTGGCGCAGGCTGGGCGGAGCCGCTCACCGATCGCTCCGCTGACCGCTGTTCATCCGGAGATCGACGTCGTCGATGCCTATGAGATCCAGCTGATCAACATCCGGCAGCGGGTGGCCGAGGGGGCTCGGGTGCTGGGCCATAAGGTTGGCCTGTCGTCGAAGGCGATCCAGCAGATGATGGGGGTCGACGAGCCGGACTACGGGCATTTGCTCGACGAGATGCAATTGTTCGAAGACACCCCGGTTAAGGCGAGCCGTTACCTGTGGCCGCGGGTCGAGGTGGAGGTCGGGTTCATCCTGAATGCGGACCTGCCGGGAGCCGACTGCACGGAGGACGACGTGCTGGCGGCCACCGAGGCGCTGGTGCCGTCGATCGAGTTGATCGACACCCGGATCACCGACTGGAAGATCGAGTTGTGCGACACGATCGCCGACAACGCGTCGTCGGCGGGTTTCGTGCTGGGCAAGGCGCGCGTCTCCCCGGGCGACGTCGACATCAAAGGGATCGATGCGGTGCTCAGCTGCAACGGTGAGGTCGTCGCCAAGGGCCGCACCGACGCGGTGCTGGGCAACCCCCTTACCGCGGTGGCCTGGCTGGCCCGCAAGGTGGAGGGCTTCGGCGTGCGGTTGCGCAAGGGCGACTTGGTACTTCCGGGCTCGTGTATGCGCGCGATCGACGCGCACGCCGGCGACGATTTTGTGGCCGACTTCAC
>NZ_LZJN01000141.1 GCF_001667735.1 Mycobacterium sp. E183 | reverse complement strand
CGGCGCTGGGATCCAGATCTCGCCGCCTTCGAGTGGGTCATCCGCGCCGAAGGAGTGGTCGGCCCCGATCGGCACATGGACGGGGGAACGGGATTTCAGGCTTTCCGCGAGATCATCGAGGGCGTCGTCGACGACGGCTACCGGCAGGGCGAACTGTCGCGGCCTTCCGATCGGGACAGCGTCGTCGAGGCCCTCTACGCGCTCATCTACGGGTTGGTCGAGTTGGGGGCCACGTCGCCGCCGCGCGATTATCACGCCGCGCTCGACTCGGCCAAGAAGATGATCAGCGGAACGTTGTTCGCCGGCGGGCGCGGATAGCGGCGGGGCCGACACGGCACCGCCTTGATATGATCAAGCGATTGATTATATAGTCGGGCCACGAGAGGACCGGGCCTTGACTGAAACCGTGTCGTTCGACGTCGACGCGCTGCGACGCAAATACGCGGAAGAGCGCGCGCGCCGATTGCGCCCGGACGGCATCGCTCAGTACGTCGAGACGGCGGGGGCATTCGCGCGCTTCGCCGACGACCCCTGGGCAGACGGTGAATTCACGCGCGAGCCGCTGACCGACGAAGTCGACGTCGCGGTGATCGGCGCCGGATTCGGCGGGCTGTTGACGGGGGTGCGGCTGCGTCAGCTCGGCGTCGACAGCGTGCGGCTCATCGACCGGGCGGCCGACGTGGGCGGGACCTGGTACTGGAACCGGTACCCGGGGATTGCCTGCGATGTCGAGTCCTACGTGTACATGCCGC
>NZ_LZJN01000140.1 GCF_001667735.1 Mycobacterium sp. E183 | reverse complement strand
AGCTCCTCGGCAGCGGCCAATAACACGTCCGGCCAGCGCTGCGTGGTGTACATCAGGAAGGCGCGGGCCAATTGGTGCCACTGATAGTTGGCCCACGAATCCAGCAGGTCCCGATTGGCCAGCAGCCTGTCGGCCTCGGCGTATTCCCCGGCGATCGTCAGCGCCGACGACAACGCCAGGCCCACCTGGGATGCGTCGGTCACCGTGATGCCGATGTAGGGACCCAGCTGAATCTCCGCGGCGAGCGTCTGCCCGATGCGGGTGGTCTCGCGGTGCAACCATTCGCTGGTGGCGTACAGCTTCTTCAGCGAGGCCAGGTCGTTGTCGCCGCAGGCGATGCGGCCCAGCCACGCGTCGGCCATCGACGGATCGGCGTCGGTGGCCGCGACGAAGTCGGGCAACGCCGCGGCCCGGCCCTGCCTGCTCTTGACCGTCATGGCGCGGTCGAAATGCCTACGGGCAGTTTGCAAATCACCCATCGTGTGCGCTCATCCGGATGCCTTTTGACTCTTGACGTTTCAGATGCCGGCGGACATGGTGACCGGCTCGAGACTCACATAGCGGTTTTCGGCCCGGAACATGTCCATCTCGGCGACCCAGTCCTTGCCCGCCGCGTGGACCCGCACCGTCGCGGGGCCCACCTGCTCGATGATCACCTCGAAGTTGTGCCGGTGCCCCTCGGGGAGCCTCGTGCCCGACGGGGCGATGGTGATCACGGTCGCGGGCCGCGGCGTGGGCGAGATCGGGGCGAGGTGCTCCACGACGCTGACGGTGGTGCGCGGCGCGGGGCGTGGCGCGCTGACCACGCTGATTTCCGGCATCCGCACGGTGGCCCAGCGGGTCACGTCGCGGGTGTGCACGCACACCCGTTCCCCCGCGCCGGCCGTGCGAATCACGATCCGCTTGGCGACCGGGTCGTCGGCGGCCACGAAAATCCGTGACAGCTCACCGGCGTCGGTGACCGGGATCAGTAGCCGGTCGCCGTTGCTCAGCTTGCCGATCAGTACGCCCGAGGGGCCGATCTCGGTGAGCAGGTGTTCGGGCAGCGGGCTGGGCCGCAGCGCCCGCAGGTAGGGCCGGGGGCCGCACATGTTGGCCGCCGCGGCGGCGGCCTGCTCGCCGTTGAGTCGGCGCAAGATCACGCTGGGCGGGGTGGGAGCCGGCGTCGGTGTGCGCACGGTGATGGTGGCGGTGCAGGTCGCGTCCGGGTAGACGGTCACGTTCTGGATGACCTCGTCGGCGCGCAGCGTCCACGCCTGAGACAGGACGCGCGACGTGATCGCCTCGGCGGGATAGGCGTATGTCGTCATCCAGCCCGCCTCTCCGCGGATGGCCTTCCACCGCTGCGTGTCCCCCTCGATGGCGTCACACCCCAGCCTGCGGTCGAGCTCGGCCAGGTCGGTGGCCGTGGCCACCTTCGCCCGCAATCCCTGGCAGCGCAGCAGTCCGGCGATGCGCTGCGCCACCGAAATCGCCGTCGCACCAACGGTTGTGCGCCAGCGGAGCGCTTGGGTGTTGTCGATGATCGACAACCGCATGATCAGCCAGGTTTCGCGCCGGCCCGCATATGGCGGGGTGCCGATCTCCGAGTCGTACACGCGTGGGTAGTCCCCGATGTTGCCGTGCCGGGAACCGAGCGAGACGACGCTGATCGAATCGAGCTGCAGGCCCAGCGCCTGGCGCAGCATCGGCACCAATTCGACGACGTCGATGACGTTGTCCGTCTCGACCGTCACCGAACCGGTCACCATGGTGGCCTGGTGCGCCCTGCCGAGCAGCTGCACGGCCACCACCGCGACACCGTCCTGCACCCGGACCCCACCCCCGGATCGGTTGTTGGCCACCGTGATCGGCGCGTCCCAGCGAATCGGGCGTCGTCCGCGCCGCCACAGCACGATCCATGACCACGCGGGCTGGCCCCACCACCGCACGAACACCGCGGCGGTGCCGACAACCACCGCGACGGCCGCACCGATGTATCCGCCCACGGCCCAACTCGCCACGGCGAGCAGGAACACCACCCACACCCCGAGGACCCGCCGGTTGCTGCCCTGGCTGAACCCGGTCAGCTTGGAACTCACCGCGCCCGCCTCAATCGGGCCGCGATCGCGGCGACGAGCACACCGGCGGCGACCGCGCCGATGAACCCGATGGCGATGTTGCGCGCGCGGTGGTCCGCGGGCGGTGGGGGTGGGGCGGGCCTGATCACCCGGCTCTGAGCGCCCGGGGGCATCTTGTCACCCGGCGGGATGTTGAACGTAAGTGCCGCAACGGGATCGACCAGTCCGTAGCCGACCTTGTTGTCCACGCCGGCGGGCGGATTGTGCGCCGACTGGACGATCCTGTTGATCACCTGATGCGCGCTCAGGTCGGGGAATTTCGCGCGAACCAGGGCGGCGACGCCGCTGACGTAGGCGGCGGAAAAGCTGGTGCCCCAGAACGGCATGTTCTTTTCGCCCGGCCTCGACGGGGGGTAGGCGTTGACCGGCCCGCCGCCCTGGGGCGACAGACCCATGATGTGGGTGCCGGGCCCGGCGACGGCAACCCAGGGGCCCGACATGCTCTTGTCGAGCGCGGCGCCGGTGGCATCGACCGCGCCGACCGACAGGACATAGTCGGAGAACCACGACGGCGACGAGACAACCTTGACCTGATGCCAGTCGCGGGGGTCCGAAGGTTCCAGCGGGTCATACATCGGGTTGTTGTTGCAACCGGCTTCCCCATCGTTCCCGGCCGCGGCCACCACCACGGCATCCTTGACGGTGGCGGCGTACCACAATGCCGCGCCCAAGGCGCGTTGATCGGCGGGGGCCGCGGCGGGCAGGCATGCGGTGACCGAAATGTTGATCACCTTCGCGCCCATGTTGGCGGCGTGCACCACCGCGCGCGCCACCGTGTTGAGCGTGCCGGCCTTGACCTTCTCATCGGAGTTGGGATCGCCCGGTCCGGGGTTGACGGGCTCGAATGCCCTGGACGACTGGCGGATTGAGATGAGCGTCGCGTGCGGCGCGACGCCCACGACCCCGTCGGGCGCTCCGGGCGGAAGCGGGGGCACCGCGGGTTCGTCCTCGGTCTGCGGATCCGCCGGCCCGTTGGACGCGGCGGTGGC
>NZ_LZJN01000139.1 GCF_001667735.1 Mycobacterium sp. E183 | reverse complement strand
GTCGTCGGCTGGTGGCTCTACGACATCTTCTACATCACCCCGTTCCTCGCCATCCCCTACCTGCACACCGTCAACCGCGAGCTCTTCTCCGACTGAGATGCGCGAGCCGAATGTCCTTACGTCACTGAGGAGGTCCAAACGTGGCTTATGTGTGGGAGATCCTTCGCTACGTCGCGGCGTGGGGCGGCACCGGACTGATCATCTGGTTCTGGTATTGGCTCTTCTCCAACATCGGCACGTTTTGAGCGCTGGAGTGGACCGCCGGGACGCATGGGATTCGGCTGATGCCTGAAGACTCCCACGCAATGTCACTGGAGCGGAGTTGCTCGGTGACAGCCGTCGCGCTGAGCGAACGACGTCGCGAGGGCGTGCGGCTCGTCACGGGTGACCGGCGCCGCTTCGGGTTGAACGCGGCGCTGACGTTCGTTCACGTCCCCTACCCACCACTGTGCGATTGGACTCGCAGAGCCCTGACGTGCGGTGTGGCCCTGCAATGTTCACCGTCCAAAGAACGAATCACCCAATATCGGTTGAACGAGTTGTCTACTCGCGAAGTGCGCGCTCTCAGCGTTGTCGAAGCCGGTGTCGCCCTCGGCTGGATGGCCTCGCGCTGGCCGGGCCTGCTCCCCGATGCGCGACGACTGCTGCCGGACCTCCACACCGAATCGGGCGACATGAGCGCCCTGGAAATGCTCAACCGGGCGATCGCGTTGGCCGCCACGGGTCAGACATTGGCGGTCCATCCGCTGCTGGGCACGTTGCCGCTGGCCTTCACGGCGCCGCGAGGCTTGGCCGACAGGTTGCGGCGCAGCTTTGGCAGGATGCCCTGGACGACAACGCAAAACCGACTGCCGCGACCGTACTCGGTTCCCGTCGGCGGCGACGGCGGTGTCCGTAATCCCAATCTGCCGCCGCCGAGCCGGCCGCAGGACAACGATCTCGACGTGACCCCGGAGCATCGGCCCGGGATCCCCTACCCGGAATGGAACATGTGGACCCAGCGGTTCGTGCGCGACCACGTCGCGGTGATCGAGCGTGCGGATGCCCGGCGCGCAGGCGGTCCGGCGGCGGTGGCCGTCGACGTCCGCAAGTGGTTCGAAGAACACACCCATCGGGGGATGGCGAACCGCCTCGAAGACGGCGCCGACCTCGACGTCGACCAATACGTCAGCCACTACATCGACCTGACCACCGGCGAGGCCAAGGAACCGAGGATCTTCCGCGAGTTGCTGCCCGTCGGCCGCGACGTCACCACGGCGGTGCTGCTCGACGGCAGTTCGTCGCTGGGGGTGCACGGCGGGCGAATCTTTCAACTCGAACTGGCTTGCGCCGACGCGCTTTCGCGCGCGATGACCCTGGCGCGAGAGCGCCACGGCATCTTCGCTTTCACCGGCAATACCCGCCATCGCGTCGAAGTCCACTGCCTGAAGGGCTTCGAGGAGCGGCGGCTGGTGGCTCCCAGCGGGCTCGGCCTGTCCACCCGGGGGTACACCAGGCTCGGTGCGCCACTGCGCCATTTGACCAGCCGGCTGCTCGCGCAGGCATCCGAACGGCGGCTGCTGATCGTCATCGGCGACGGTCTGCTCTCCGATGAAGGCTACGAGGGGCGCTACGCCTGGGCGGATGCCGCGCACGCCGTCGAGGAGGGCAACGATGCGGGGGTGTCGATGTACTACGTCGGCGTGGGCCCGACGCGTGTCGATCCCCTACCGGAGGTGTTCGGGCCGCGACGGTCCCAACGGATCCGACGCGTAGAGGAGCTTCCTCGGGTGTTGGCTCATGTCCATCGCGAACTGGTGGCCGCATGAGTGCCGCCACCGATACCTATTTCGCACACGGCAACGAAGTCCAGCTGTTCGAGCGGGCCTACCGCCAGCGCCTGCCGGTGATGCTCACGGGCCCAACCGGATGCGGCAAGACGCGTTTCGTCGAACACATGGGCCTGCTCTTGCAGCGGCCCGTCGTCACCATCAGTTGCCACGACGATCTCACCAGCTCCGATCTCGTCGGCCGCTTCATGGTGACCGGCGGCGACGTGGTCTGGACCGATGGCCCGCTGACCCGGGCCGTCAAGGCCGGCGCGATCTGCTATCTCGACGAAGTCGTCGAAGCTCGCCACGATTCGCTGGCCATCCTGCATTCGCTCACCGATCACCGGCGATCGCTGTACCTGGATCGGGCGGGTGAGGTCGTGACGGCGCCGGACACCTTCATGCTGGTGTGTTCGTACAACCCGGCGTATCGCAGCTCGCTGAAGGAGCTGAAGCCGTCCTTCCGGCAGCGATTCGTCACACTCGCGATGAGCTACCTGCCGCCCGAGCGCGAAGCCGAGGTGATCGTCGCCGAAGCCGGAATCCCCATCGCCGCCGCGCGTCGACTGGTCGGGTGCGCTGTTGCGATCCGCACCGCCGACGACGCCTTCCACTTCGAGCCGCCTTCGACCAGGGTGCTGGTCACCGCCGCGCACCTGATCGCCGCCGGGGCAAGCGAATTGGATGCGGCGGAGGCCTGCATCCTCGCGCCGCTGAGTCTCGATGGCGCGGTCACCGACGGCCTACGTGAAGTCGCGGTGGCCAGCCTGGCCACCACCGACGCCCCGAGTGCACGCCCTTAGGAGAGGAGCTGACGGCATGGACCAACAGGAGAGGAAGCGCAAGAGGGCGCTGATTGTCTTCCAGCTGTTCATCTACGGCTATTTGCTGGCAATGTTCGGCATCCAGCTCTACATGTCCTTCGCCCGCGGGTGGTGGAACTTGTGAAACCTGTTGTCGCCCAACCGGCTGTCACGGTCAGCCTGGACGATCACCACGACGCGTCCCGCCACGCGCAGCGCCGCGCGGACAAGTGGATGATCGTCGGCGCCGCCTTGATGGGCATGTGGGCGCCGGGTTTGATCGGATTCCCCATCTTCATGCGCGGCGTATGGCTGCAGCGCCAGGCGCTGCGCGCCGGCTTGTCGGTCCGGCCCATGATCGTGACGCTGATCGGGTATCTGGTCCTGATCGACGGGATGCTCAACAGTCTCGGCTGGGCCCTCGACCTGGTCGCCAACCACACCTTGATCAACCGGGTGCTGATGGTCGGCTGGGGCAACATGTTCGACGCGGGCTACTTCTGGCATTACAACGAGCTCTGGGTCGGCGGCGCCGCGGGGCCCGGCGAGAAGGCCTATGTCGCCGGGTTGATCCTCACGGTGTTCTCCATGCGGGTGGCCGCGGCGATCGGGTTTCTCCAGATGAAGCGGTGGGGTCACCAGTGGATGGTGGTTACCTGCTGGATGGGCGTGGTGATCTGGTCCGCCTACGTGTTCAACATGACCATGTTCGCCGACGTGCGCTACGCCGGCGTCGTATTCCCCGTCGTCGGCTGGTGGCTCTACGACATCTTCTACATCACCCCGTTCCTCGCCATCCCCTACCTGCACACCGTCAACCG
>NZ_LZJN01000138.1 GCF_001667735.1 Mycobacterium sp. E183 | reverse complement strand
AGCGGCGATCGCAAGCGCGGCGTAGCCGGGCGCGGCGGGTCGCCGCCATCGAACCTAGCGGCGATCGCAAGCGCGGCATAGCCGGGCGCGGCGGGTCGCCGCCATCGAACCTAGCGGCGATCGCAAGCGCGGCATAGCCGGGCGCGGCGGGTCGCCGCCATCGAACCTAGCGGCGATCGCAAGCGCGGCATAGCCGGGCGCGGCGGGTCGCCGCCATCGAACCTAGCGGCGATCGCAAGCGCGGCATAGCCGGGCGCGGCGGGTCGCCGCCATCGAACCTAGCGGCGATCGCAAGCGCGGCATAGCCGGGCGCGGCGGGTCGCCGCCATCGAACCTAGCGGCGATCGCAAGCGCGGCATAGCCGGGCGCGGCGGGTCGCCGCCATCGAACCTAGCGGCGATCGCAAGCGCGGCGTAGCCGGGCGCGGCGTAGCCGGGCGCGGCGTAGCCGGGCGCGGCGTAGCCGGGCGCGGCGGGTCGCCGCCATCGAACCTAGCGGCGATCGCAAGCGCGGCGTAGCCGGGCGCGGCGGGTCGCCGCCATCGAACCTAGGCCTTCTTGCCCAAGCCCTGGTTGTAGGCGCTGGTGGAGCGCCCGAGCGCGACGACCTGGGCGTCCAGTTGGGGCAACAGCTCCGCGGTGGGCTTGTGCAGGGGCAGCTCGCCGGCCGGGGTGGACAGCACCGGCTTGATCCAGCGGAACAGGGCCACCCAGCGGGGGCAGTAGATCCGGTTCCGGCGAGCCTCGATGCCCTTGACGAACGCGTCCGCGCATTTGTCGACGGTGGTGGTCTTGTTCAACGGCCACGGGAAACTGCTGAGCAGCTTGCCGAAGGCGGGCAGGTCGGCCTCGGTGTCGCGGACCAGGGCGGTGTCGATCCACGACATGTGCGACGAACCGACGCTGACGCCGCGGTGGGCGACCTCGAGCCGCAGCGCGTTGGCGAAGATCTCGACGGCGGCCTTGGACGCGTTGTAGGGGGCCAGGCCCGGACACGCGGCGTAGGCGGCCAGCGACGAGACGACGAGCACGTAGCCGCGGCGCTCGATCACCGCGGGCAGCGTGGCGCGCACGGTGTTGAACACGCCGAGCACGTTGATGTCCATGACCCGCTTGAACGCCTCGGGATCGACCTGCAGCACCGATCCATAGCTGGCGATGCCGGCGTTGGCCACCACGACGTCGATGCCGCCGAAGCGCTCGACCGCCTGGGCGGCGACGGCCTGCATGGCCGGCAGGTCGCGCACGTCGGCGACGGCCGTCAGCACCCGGTCGGCGCCGATCTCGGCGGCCAGGGCGGTCAGCTCGGCGTCGTTGAGGTCGGTGAGCACGAGTTTGGCGCCCTTGCTGCCCAGCCGACGGGCGACCTCGGCCCCGATTCCCCGGGCCCCGCCCGTGATCAAAACAACCTTGTCCTGCAGCGACGTCATGGCCGACAACGTACCGCGTTCACAATTGCACGCCGAGCAGCGCGTCGATCGCGGTTGCCACCAACCTTGGAGCCTCGGCGTCGTGGCCGCCGTACTCGAGCGCGTCTGTTGTCCAACCATCAAGCGCGGCAAGCGCTTTCGGCGTGTTCAAGTCGTCGGCCAGGTATTGGCGCACCCGCGCGATCACGTCGGCGGCATCGGGGCCGGCCGCCAGGGCGGTCGCGGTGCGCCAGCGCCCCAGCCGGGCGGCGGCCTCTTCGAGCACCTGCCGGCTCCAGAACCGGTCGGCGCGGTAGTGCCCGGACAGCAGGCCCAGCCGGATGGCCGCCGGTTCGATGCCCTGGGCCCGCAGCGTCGACACCAGCACCAGGTTGCCCCGGCTCTTGGACATCTTGTGCCCGTCCCAGCCGATCATGCCCGCGTGCACGTAATGGCGGGCGAATCGCCGCTCGCCCCTTACACATTCGGCGTGCGCGGCGGTGAATTCGTGATGCGGAAAGATCAGGTCGCTGCCGCCGCCCTGGATGTCCAGGCCGCTGCCGATGCGGCTGAGCGCGATCGCCGCGCACTCGACATGCCAGCCGGGTCGCCCGGCCCCGAACGGCGACGGCCAACTCGGCTCCCCCGGCCGGGCCGCGCGCCAAAGCAGCGCGTCCAGCTCGTCGGTCTTGCCCGGGCGGTCGGGGTCGCCGCCCCGCTCACCGAACAGCCGGAGCATGGTTTCGCGGTCGTAGCCGGACTCGTAGCCGAACTGCGGCGTCGCGTCCGCGCGGTAGTAGACGTCCGGGTACTCACCGTCGACGACGTACGCAGCGCCCGACGCCAGCATCTTCTCGACGAGCTCGACCACTTCGGGGATCGCCTGGGTGGCCGCGACGTAGTCGCGCGGCGGCAGGACGCGCAGCGCCGCCATGTCCTCGCGAAAGCGCGCGACCTCACGATCGCCCAGCTCGCGCCAGTCCACACCGTCGCGCTGGGCGCGTTCGAACAGCGGATCGTCGACGTCGGTGACGTTCTGCACGTAGTGCACGGCGCGGCCCAGGTCCAGCCACTGCCGGTAGACCAGGTCGAAGGTCAGGTAGGTGGCCGCGTGACCCAGATGGGTTGAGTCGTACGGGGTGATGCCGCAGACGTACATCGTCGCCGTCGACCCGGGCGCAACGGGCCGCACCTGCCGGTCGGACGTGTCGAACAGCCGGAGTTCCGGGCCACGTCCCGGCAACACCGGAACCGGTGGAAACTCCCACGACTGCATGCCAACGACTCTAAACGCGGGAAGTCAGCGCCACGCGTCGCGGATGGCGTCGAGCAGGATCGGCGCCACCTCGGCGCGACACATCACGAAGTCGGGCAGGTACGGATCGAGCTGGTTGTAGCGCATCGGCGAACCGTCCAGCCGCGACGCGTGCATGCCTGCGGCCATCACCACTCCGGCGGGCGCCGCGTTGTCCCATTCCCACTGGCCTCCCGCGTGCAGGTAGGCGTCGACGTCGCCGTCGATGATGGCCATCGCCTTGGCTCCCGCCGAACCGATCGCCACCGGCTGGATTGCCAACGACTGGCGCATCCGGTGCAACACGAACGGCGGCCGGTTGGCGCTGACCGCGATGCGAAACGTGTGGGGTATGCCGACGCGCGCGGCGTCGGCGGTGACGGTGTCGGTGCGGTACACCGTGTTCCCGCGCGCCGGCAGCGACACCGCGGCGTCGGTGATCTCCCGCTCGCCGTTGGTGGGGCGCTGCCACAGCGCGATGTGGACCGCCCAGTCGTCGCGGCCGGGAGTGGAGAACTCGCGGGTACCGTCCAGCGGGTCGATGATCCACACCCGGTCGTGTTTCAGCCGGACCAGATCGTCGTAGGCCTCCTCGCTGAGCACCGCGTCGTCGGGCCGCTCGGCGCGCAGCCGCCGCAGGATCAGCTCGTTCGCCAGGCTGTCGCCTGCGTCGCCCAGCGCCCACGGATGTCCGAAGCCGATCTCGTCGCGCACTTTCAGCAGCAGTTCGCCCGCGTCCGCGGCGAGTTCGGCGGCCAGGGCGGCGTCGGTCAACTCGTCCGGGCCCTGGCTCACCGGTTCAGTATCTCCGACGGCCGTGCGCGGCCCGGTGGGTGGCTCGGTGGCCGGTTCAGAACGCCGGCCACGGAATGGGGCGGTGCCGGTTGGGGCCCGGCATCACCGGATCGTCGAGCAGCGCGTGGGCGCGCCTGCGCAACGCCGCGATCTCGGCCCGCGTGATGTGCTCGGCCAGTTCGTCGCACAGCGAGTCGCCCAGCGCCTCGGTGAGCCGGGCGACCGCCTCCAGCATCTTCTGGTCGACCGGCTTGTGGGCCCAGCCCCACAGCACCGTGCGCAGCTTGTTCTCGACATGCAGGGACACCCCGTGGTCGACGCCGTAGACGTGGCCCTCGATGTCGCGCAGGACGTGGCCGCCCTTGCGGTCGGCGTTGTTGATCAGCACGTCGAAGACCGCCATGCGCCGCAACCGGATGTCGTCGGCGTGCATCAAGACGACCTCGTCGCCCGCGTAGTCGTAGGCCCGCAGCACCGGCAGATAACCGGGTTCCGGCTTGTTGGCGGGAAACAGGTCGACCAGGTCCGGGCCGGGCCTTGGCTCGGAGTCGGCCGCGTCGCCGGGCTGCTCGACCCACAGCTGCAACATGCCCGGTCCGGCCGGCCCGTGACGAATTACCGTGTACGGCACGATGTTCCACCCCAGCTGCGTCGACACCAGGTACGCGGCGAGTTCGCGGCCAGCCAGCGTACCGTCGGGAAAATCCCAGAGCGGGGCCTCGCCGGAGATCGGTTTGTAGACGCAATGGACCGTCGATTCGCCCAGCGTGGACTCGCACAGGAAGGTGGCGTTGCTGGCGGAGCGGATGCGTCCGAGGACCGTCAGCTCGCCGTCGCGCAACACCTCACGGTCGTCAGGCCTCAAGTTCATCGTCAGGCCCGAGCAGCGCGCTGCGCCTATAGCCGTTGGCGCGCGCGCAGATATGGCCTTCGGGATCCAACGGTTCGTCGCACAGCGGGCATGGCGGCCGCCCCGCTGAGATCACGCGATTGGAGCGGGTGGCGAACTGCCGCGCCGACTCCGGCGTCAAGAACACCCGCACCGCGTCGGGCCCCTCCTCGGTGTCGTCGAGCACCACCGACGCGTCGAACTCGGCGTCGGTGACGGCCAGCAACTCGACGACCACGGTCTGGGCTTCGGAATCCCAGCCCAGGCCCATGGTCCCCACCCGGAATTCGGCATCCACGGGTGTGATCAACGGGCTCAAGTCCTCCACTTCGGCGGGCTCCGGAGGGACCGGTGTGCCGAACCGGCGATTCACCTCGAGCAGCAGCGCGCCGATGCGCTCGGCCAGCACCGCAACCTGCTGCTTCTCCAACACCACCGACACCACTCGGGAATCGTGCACAGCCTGGATGTAGAACGTTCGGTTTCCGGGCTGACCAACGGTCCCGGCCACGAAGCGGTCGGGTGTGCGGAAGACGTGGATTGCGCGGGCCATGGCACCTCCAAAATACCGGCTGTTGCCTTCGCCGTGCGATTCGATTGCCCCGCTGCGCATCTTTTAAGCGGAATCAATCGGTTGAGCCGCCGACCACCGCGTCGCTGGACGGCACGACCGCGGCCGGCTGTTCCGTTGCGCCCGCCGGGGACTCGCCGTCGGTCTTGGCGGTGCCCTTGTCCTGCGCCTCGTCCTTGGGCGGTGGTCCGGCCCGCAGCGCCGCCGCCAATTTCGCACCGGTGTGGTTGACGTGCAACACAAACGGGCGCAATTCGGTGTAGCGGATCACATTCACCGACGCCGGGTCGGCGGTGACCCGCTGGAACGCGTCCAGGTGCATGCCGTAGGCGTCGGCGACGACCGCCTTGATGACATCACCGTGAGTGCAGGCCACCCATAGGACGTCGCCGCCCTTCTCCCCCCCGTATTCCAGGGCGAGCCGCCGATCGTGTTCGCGGACGGCGGACACGGCGCGCGCCTGAACCTGCGCCAACCCCTCCCCGCCGGGGAACACCGCCGCACTCGGGTGGGCCTGCACGACCCGCCACAGCGGTTCGCCGGCCAGCTCGGCGATCTTGCGGCCGGTCCAGTCCCCGTAGTCCACCTCCGCCAACCGGTCGTCGATCAACGGCTCCAGGCACAGCGCCTCGGCGAGCGGCTCGAGCGTGCGTCGGCAACGCAGCAACGGCGAACTGATCAGCGCCCGGATCGGCAGGTCACCGATCCGGTCGATCAGCCCGGCGGCCTGGTCGCGGCCCTTGTCGTCGAGGTCGACGCCCTCGGAACGGCCGGCCAGGATCCCGGCGGTGTTCGAGCTGGATCGACCGTGCCGCAGCAGGATGACCGTCATGCAGCGGTGTCCGACATCCGACAGGCTGGGGCAACCACGACCACGACCGTACCCGGTGCGAAGGTGCTATCGGCTAGTGCGATACCGGCACCGCATGCGCCACCGAGTCGCGCACGGCGGCGACCAGGCTGCGTTCGTCGGTGAGGTCGATGTCGACCAGGCTGCGGACCGCCGTGGCGACCACCTCTTCGGCCTGCGGAACTGGCCCGGCGAGGCGCGGTCGGTAAATTTCGACGACGAGCGAGCGGTGCTCGATGTGGAACGAAAAACTGCGCCCATCACCGACTTGTCCATACCCGCTGGCGAAGATTCCTGTCGACATATCTTCGACAGCAAACTCTTTCTCCGCGATCTGCCGGTCAACGATGACGGCCATGAGGCGACGATACCTCGCCACCGGGACTTGATGTGCGCGACATGGCCATATTGGATGCGAAGGCGTTCCTTAGACTCGGAAGTCCACCGTCATTACGCAAGGGAAAATAATTGCTGTCAGGGCACACGCGTCATCGACTGGCTGCTCAGCGCCGTTTGCCCGCCGCCGCGCTTTTGCTGTTGGCGATCGCAGGTTGTTCGTCCAATACATTCAAATCCGCGCCGCCCACCATCGAAGCGGCCACGCCCGCCGTGTCCCCGCCGGCGTCCCAGCGCCCCGCCGGCGAGGTGCGCCCGCTGGCCGCGGCCGCGACCGCGGCCACCTTCGACGGTGGGACTCACCAGCTCGCGGTGCTGGCGCCCGGGGCACCGCCTGCCGGCCCCGCGAGCGTCACCGTCTTCGGCGACCCGAAGGCCGCGCCGCGCGTCATCGCCCTGCCGGGACCCGCGACCGCGATGGCCGACGACGGCCACGGAACGCTGTTCCTGGCCGCCCGGGGCGGCTATTTCGTGGTCGACCTGGCCACCGCCCGCGCGACGCAGGTGAACGTCGCCGACGCCCAATCGGCCGATTTCACCGCGGTCGCCCTGCGCGCCGACGGCAAGCTGGTGCTGGGCAGCGCCGACGGAGCCGTCTACACGCTCGCTTCTCCAACACCGGCTGCGCCGACGCCCGGCACCGCTGGCACCGCGACCGTCGGCAGCAGGAACAAGATCTTTGCGCGGGTCGATTCGCTTGCCACGCAAGGGAATACAACTGCGGTGTTGGACCGGGGGCAGACCTCGGTGACCACGATCGGCGCCGACGGCCAGGCCCGGCAGGCGCTGCGGGCCGGCGAAGGCGCGACCACCATGGTTGCTGACCCGCTGGGCCGGGTCCTGGTCGCCGACACTCGCGGCGGGCAGCTGCTGGTGTACGGCGTGGACCCGCTGATCCTGCGACAGGCGTATCCGGTGCCCCAGGCGCCCTACGGCCTGGCCGGCTCCCGCGCGTTGAGCTGGGTAACCCAGACCGCTTCCAATATCGTGGTTGGTTACGATCTGTCCACCGGAATTCCCGTCGAAAAGGTGCGTTACCCAACCGTGCAGCAACCGAACTCACTGGCCTTCGACGAAGCGTCAGACACCTTGTACGTGGTGTCGGGGTCCGGCGCGGGGGTGCAGGTGATCGAGCACGCGGCGGGTACGCGTTGACCGCGTCGCGCAGCAGTCGGCTGCCCTCGGGCTGGGACACCGAGCTGTCCGACGAATACGAGTGGGTGCCCCTGCGCCTGCCGCCGGAGGTCACCCGGCTCAGCGCATCCACCCGGCTGTCCATCGAGGCCGAATATCGGGGATGGGAGCTGACCCGGGTACGGCTCTACACCGACGGCAGCAGGCGAGTGCTGTTGCGCCGCAAGAAATCTCGTCTGGAAAACCGGCGTCCCGACCAGCCGGAATTGTGACGTTGGCTGCACCCGGCGACGGCGTCGTGTACGGCCTGATGCGGCGGTTGTTCTTCCTCGTGCCGCCCGAGCGCATCCACACGCTGGTTTTCGCGCTGCTGCGCGGCGCCACCGCCCTCGCCCCGGCGCGGCGGCTGTTGCAGCGGCTGCTCGGCCCGAGGGATCCGGCGCTGGCGAGCACGGTGTTCGGGGTGCGCTTCCCGGCGCCGCTCGGGCTGGCCGCCGGCTTCGACAAGGACGGCAAGGGATTGCAGACCTGGGGCGCGCTCGGATTCGGCTACGCCGAGGTCGGGACCGTCACCGCGAGCCCGCAGCCCGGAAACCCGGCCCCCCGCATGTTCCGGCTGCCCGCCGACCGCGCGCTGCTGAACCGGATGGGCTTCAACAACCTGGGCGCCGGCGCGCTGGCCGTCCAACTCGCGCGGCACCAACCAGACGTTCCCATCGGGGTCAACATCGGCAAGACGAAAACCACGCCGGCCGCCGGCGCCGTCGACGACTACCGTGCCAGCGCCCGCCTGGTCGGGCCGCTGGCGTCGTATCTGGTGGTGAACGTCAGCTCGCCGAACACGCCCGGCCTGCGCGACCTGCAGGCCGTCGAGTCGCTGCGGCCCATCCTGTCGGCCGTGCTCGCCGAGACGTCCAGGCCGGTGCTGGTGAAGATCGCGCCGGACCTTTCCGACGCCGACCTCGACGATGTCGCCGACCTGGCCGTGGAATTGGGCCTCGCGGGCATCGTCGCCACCAACACCACCGTGTCGCGCGACGGCCTGCAGACGCCGGGGGCCGACGCGCTGGGGCCCGGCGGCATTTCCGGGCCGCCGGTGGCGCGCCGGGCGGTCGAGGTGCTGCGCCGGCTCCATGCCCGCGTGGGCGACCGCCTGGTGCTGATCAGCGTCGGGGGCATCGAGACGGCCGACGACGCGTGGGAACGGATCACCGCGGGCGCGTCGCTGCTGCAGGGCTACACCGGCTTCGTCTACGGCGGAGGCTTGTGGCCCAAGCGCATTCACGACGGTATCGCGCACCGGCTGCGCGACGGCGGGTTCGCCTCACTCGGCGATGCCGTCGGGTCGGCGGCCCCTAAGGCCGGCGGCGCGGCGAGTTAAGCCGCCCCTTCTTCGTCGTCGTCTTCGGCCAGGATCTTTTCCGGGTGGTGGAAGTTGTTGACGCGCGGTTGTCCACGATCGAGGTGTGGTGGCGGGATCCATTCGGTGTCGCCGTTGGCGCGTCTTCGGGTGGTCCAGCCCTTCTCGAGAAGCCGGTGGTGGGGTCCGCAGGCGAGGGTGAGTTGGTCGATGTCGGTGCGGTAAGTACTGGCCCAGTCTTCGACGTGGTGGACTTCACAGTAGTAGCCCGGCACATCACAACCGGGATGCGAACAGCCACGGTCCTTGGCGTACAAGACAATTCGCTGGCCCCGTGAGGCCAGGCGCTTGCCGTGATACAGCGCCACCGCTTCGCCCTTGTCGAAAACGGCCAAATAATGATGGGCGTGGCGGGCCAGGCGGATCACGTCGGACATCGGCAAGATGGTGCCCCCGCCGGTCAAGCCCTTACCTGCGGCGGCTTCCAGCTCGGTCAGCGTGGTCGTCACCACGATCATGGTGGTCAAGAAAATGCATCATCAAGGTCAGCGTCGCTGTATTGTGTATTGTATTACCGACAAAGCGAAGCGCCCCCGACGTGGACTCGGGGGCGCTTCGGGTTTGAAGGACCGATTCAGCCGCGGCCGGCCGGGCTGATCTTGGTCCTCTCGTTCCTGCGGCCCTTGTTGTAGACCCGGCACAGCTCCTGGTAGCAGGCGGTGACCCGGCTGCCCGTGCCGGACTGGGTCCGGTTCTGGTTGCTGGCCAACGACAGGACGGTCTGTTTCCAGGCCCACGCCTCCTTCCGGCGCATGCGCTGGATCAGGTCGCCGATATTGACCTCGCCGCCGTGGCGGTGCAGGAACAATCCCAGGCCGCCGAGCAGCATGCCGTCCCATGTCTCAGCTGTCCGTCCCCAGGCCGCCTCGGCGATGCGCAACACCTCGTCGAGGGTGCCGGGTCCCGAGGTTTCGGTGATCCGCAGGATCGCCTGCACGGCACCGACGACATTCTTAGACGATGCCTTGCCCACGGTGAGGTTGTGCTTGATGAGCACTTTCTCGGTGTCGACGAACAGGGGCAGCTCGGCGGTCAGTCCGATCCGGTACTCATCGAGCGCATTTGGCTTGCTCGATTCCCGGTTCTTCAGCAGGAACAACGCCGCCTCGTCGGCGACGCTGAGCCCGTAGTGAACCTCGCAGGGCAATTTGCTGATCCCGGTCATCCGCGCCGCGGTTGAACGGTGGTAGCCGTCGATGACGTGCTTTTTCTTGTCCGGACCGCGGTCCGATACCACGATTTCACCGGCGGCCTCGTTGATCCACCCTTCGCTCAGCTTCTGGGCACGCAGCTCGTTGAGCGAACGCTGTGCGCGTTCGTCGACGTGCAGTTCGTCGAGATCCATCATCACCCCGTGCACGACCTTGTGGGGGGCCACATCGTATTGATAGCGCCTTGGCATGGCACCACCTCCTAACTGGGCGCTCGGGTAAGGGAAACGACCGGAACGGTCGCCAGCCGGCGGCTGATGGGATCGAGCGCTTGTCAGACATGGTAGCGATAATTCGGCTAGCCCGCCATATAAAACTAGCTAGCCGAATTATTCGCCCGGCTGGCCGCGGGCATCGGCATAGCTAGCGTGTACATCTCCGCATCGCTGGTATTTTCAGCTTAGCCGTCGAGCGACGGGTCCATCGGATTCGGAGGTGAAGAGTTGGCGCAGGGGACATCGCGCGCGGAGTTGGCGGAGGCACTCGGGCAAGCCGACCTTCCGCCCAGACGCTTCACCTCCAACGGTTACCGATTTCGCATGGGCGAGTTGACGGGCATCTCCGCGGTTCTACCGCTTGTGGACCTGATGACGCTCAATGTGGACCAGATCATGAAGCGCAAGGACTATGAGCTGGAGGGCGTCGAGCCGGGGAATCGCGCGATCTCCGAGACCCATGTCAAGAAGATCAAAGATGGTTTGCGCCGGCACGCCGACAAGCTGCTCACTGGCACCTTCATCCTGGCGATTGATCCCGACGGCATGGACATCGACCCGATCACCAGCGTCACCGACGACATCGACATCGTGCAGTGGTCGATCTTGTCCGGGTATCCGCTGTGGGTGCTGGATGCACAGCACCGCAACGACGCGGTCCGCCGGTTGTGGAAGGAGACGTTCG
This sequence comes from Mycobacterium sp. E183, assembly GCF_001667735.1. Taxonomy (GTDB): domain Bacteria; phylum Actinomycetota; class Actinomycetes; order Mycobacteriales; family Mycobacteriaceae; genus Mycobacterium. The sequence goes on along the minus strand of NZ_LZJN01000138.1, from coordinate 68,826 downwards.
AGGCCGTTGAAGAAGGTGATATGGACGCCGAAGAGGTGGCGCGGCTGCTGAAGAAGTCGGCGATCCCCGTGCTGATCGTTCTGGAGGGTCGCCGCAACGAGATCGCCCGCATGTTCGTCAACATGGCATCCACCAGACCTATCAGCCCTTCCCTCGTCAGCGTCATGGACCGGGAGTCGTTCGCCAACCGACTCGGCCTGGAGGTCGCTCGGCGGGCGCAACTTCTCACCAGCACCGAGCGCGCAGACCGCCTCGAATTCCAGGGCTCCATCGCGACAGGCGAAACCCTCTACGCCGCTGCGGCCATACGAGGAGCCGCGGCTAACATCTTTATCGGCTACAAAGACCGCAGTCCCGACATGCGCGAACAAAACCTCCGCCAACACTTCGGCGTTCCCGCGGATGTGGACAACGAGAACATAGGGGCTGAGGAACAGGAAGCCATCGACAACGGCGCCGCCGAGGCCGTCGATTACCTCGACTACGCGTACCAGCGGCTACCCGGATGGCGTGACCTCAAGCGGGGCAAACTAGAACCCAAGGAATTCCGTGCCCAGTTCGTACACGGCACCCCCTCCGGGTTTTACGTCATCACCGGCGTAATCTGTGCTGCCCGCATGTCGACCGGCGTTGACGTCAAACACGTGATTGATCTGATGGCCGAACACATTCACTGGCTCCGAAACGAACGGGTCAAAGAGTCCGAGGACAGCCCGCGGCTACGGCATCCAGACTTTGAAGGCACCCTGGTCGTCAACGAACCCGTATTCGACCAAGCCGGCGAGATCATCGACTGGAAAACGCGCACAGGGGGAGGCGCCCGCACCAACTACGAGAAGGCAGCGCGCAGCGTAATTGATCGCCTAATCGAAGTCGACCCAAGTCTTGCCGGCATGCGCTCAGATGAGGTCCTGGTCAGTATGGGCCTCAAAGCCGGCGGCAGGCGCGGCCGCCCACCCAAGGGTTCCTAGTGCCCCGCCGTCCGGCGGCTCGGCGACCCGGGCCGTGAGCCCCCTTGCGAGCGACCCCCGTCACGGGGGGAGAAACCAAGACCTTCCGCTCAGGCCGCCTCCGGCGGCCACAGACTTTGCGACGATGGCGGCCATGGACGACGCTGAACGAGAAACGAAGCTTAGGGCGACGTTCCCGATGCTGGACGACTGGCAGCAACGGGGTTCAACTGCTTTCCGGCCGGAGCAGGGAAGCGAGCTCGAGGTCGACGATTGCGACTGGCCGTCGATCCCAATATCGGAGATAGCTCACCTTGGCCTCCAAGTCGCGACAGATCACCTCATGGCGGTGCGCGTGCACATCGAGGCCCGCCGACTGTTCGCATTCTCTCATCTGACGTTGTGCAGATCAGCCCTACTCGGCGCGACCCAAGCCGTATGGGTGCTCGCGCCCGACGACCGACGCGAACGACTCAAGCGTTCACGCACGGTGGCCGCTTACGCGCAAAGGAAGCACCTTCAATACCTTCGAGGATTGCAAAGCATTGCGCCGCAACCGGATCAGAACACCGACACGGTGGCGGCGCTCGTCGACAACCGAGTCAACCAGCTCCACCAGAAGCGGCAAGCCGCGGGTGAGCGGTCAGAACTCAACAACACTGACATGATTCAGCAGGCGGTGACCGCTGTCTTCGACGCTGCCCACGCCGCAGAAGCGGTAGTCGTCTGGCAATCAGGTTCCGGTGCGGCGCATGGCTTCGTTTGGCCCATGCTGGGCACGGCCGACACGGTCCAAAGTTCGGCAGCCGACCAGGATGGCATTGCAGAGTTCCAGGTGGGTGGATCGCTGAGCAGAATGTCCAACGCCTACTTTGCCGCGTTCCATACCGCCGACCGGGGCTGGAAATTGCTCCGGCGACGCGGTACCGCGCCACAGTAAGACCACCTTTCGGTGTGTTGGACTACTTGCCGGTCTTCGTCGTCGGTCTCCTGGTGGCGGTGGTGGGCAACCCGCTGATCACGCAGATCGCTTGCGGTCGCTCGATGGCCTGGGTCAGTCGCTCCTCGGACACGAATCTGACCACGTTGTCGGTGAAATCGCTTCCCGCGTAGCCGATTCGGGTGACCAGTGATTCGCGGATTACCGCGCGCCCGTACTGGCGGGTGTCGAGCAGCACGAACTGGCCCGCGGTGAACTGGGTGGACACCACCACGTCGACTCCCCAGGCGGTGTTGACCTCGGCGCTGGACGGGTCGGGCGCAACGTAATACCGGCCGTAGTTGTCGGTGACGCGGCGAATCGCCGACCAGGTCGCCGGGTTGCACAACGCCAGGTTGGCCTCAGCCAGCGCCGGACCGGACCGCAGCAACTCGATGCCTTCCTCGATCGCATCCCACGGGCCGGGCTGGGTGCTGATCGTGGAGGCGTCCAGGGTGAGCACGGTGGCGTTGGTTGCGATGCCGTTGACCTGGCCGTTGGCTTCGCCTGTGCCCCCGTATAGTTGGGCGTTCTCCTCGTCGACGACCTTTTTCAGCAGCTCGGTTTGGACGGCCGCGACGAACGCCGGGTAGTCGCCCGAATATGCTTCCCACGAGATTCCTGTGTGAGCCGCAATTTTCCTCGCGGTGGCGGTCTGCGGGATGGCTGGCATCACCAGCTCGGGCTTCGCGCCACCCTCTGGGACGATGGCGGCGTTGCCGCTGGTGGACACCACCTCGACGTAGGCGATCGCGGGAACGTCGATCTGCACGCCGGGAAGCCTGTCGAGGAGCCGGTTTTCGTGGCGCGGGAACACCGGCAGGATCGGCCCCAGCTCGGGTGGCACCAAGCCACCTACGGTGTTGGTGGTGCGGACCTCTAGGACGGCGGTTTCGCCGCGGTGCAGCTGGTCGAACGCGCGGCGCAGCTGTTCGTCGGAGTAGCCGAGCGGGGCCAGCGCACCAGCGGTGCCCACGGCTCGGTGTCCGCCGCCGCGGAACCGGTCCGGGAGACGGCCGCGGTCCAGATCGGAACGCACCTCGTCGATCTGCTCGGACATCATCCGCAGGTCAGCCGTATAGGCGTCGTAGCGGCGCTGGTCTTCGGGGGACATCTCGGTCTGGCCGTTGGCGCGCAACTCGAGCAGCCACACCTCCGCAGCGCGGGCGATGGCTTGTTTACGGGCTTCCAGGTCGCGCAGACGGGCGACACTTACTGCAGGCATTGTCATGACAGCTTTCGTGGACGGCGCGAAGCCCGTTGCTTACAACAGGTTTTCGCAAATGGACGGTCCGACAGCGCCTATCGGATGCGCTGCCGATTCAGCTATTCCTCGGCGCTAATCGGACCGCCGTGTGAACGTCTGACGACCAAGGCTGAGATGTGCGCCACCCGCTGAGGGTGGAAGCGGCCGGGCCTGCGTCCTCCCGAATCGTAACCCTGGCGAGGGGTCAGGGTCCCGCAGAATCGCCGGGCATCGACACCGCCGACCACGGTGACAGCCCGACGTCGGCCGGGTCGGCGACCGTCGCGGTGGCCGGGTCATCGGTCACGGCGTCGCGGGGCCACCCGGCGATCTCGGCGTCGGTGCGCGTCTGGGCGGTCATGTCGTAGCCGTCGGCAGCGACCTCGTCGAGCGGGTCGCCGGTTTCACGCAGCCGGCGCGCCCACACGTGATCCGACATCACCGCCTGCCCGGGCGAGCCGAACTGTTCGGCGACCTCGATGGCGTCGGCGATGGCCCGGTCCTGGGCCTCGCGCAGATGCTGCTCGCAGTACGCGAACGCGGCGATGAGCACGGCCGGGACGGACCGTCCCTTCGCGTCGCACAACGTGCACAACTCCTCGTGTGCGGTCATCGGTCTACTCCTCGGGAACGGGGCGTTGAACGCTCGGGTGTGGCCCAGGTGCGCACATCGCGCAGCGGGCGCGGATAGGCGGCGTCGAATCCTTCGGCCCGCGAGCGGCCCGGCCGGGGCAGGCCGACGGCGTCGACGCGCCAGGCGGCGCGGGGCTTGCAGCGCCGGTCCGGGCCGCGGGTGGGCGGCACCGGCAGCCAGACCACCCCCTGCCGGCCCAGGCATGTCGACGCGCAGGGGATGATGGCCGCGGCGCGTTCGGCGGCTTCGGCGTTGGGATAGACCGTCTGGACGGCCGGGTCGGTGGCCCGGCGCCAGCAGATCAGCACGGCGCCCATCGGGGACAAGTGTCACCCTCACCAGCCGGTCCGCGGTAGGGGATCGGGCGGTCCTGGCGGCACCGCATCGCTAGCGAGTTGAGCCGATGGGTGGCGCGGTGGGCGTTCGGCGGATGTCTGCTCATTTCAGGTTCATCCCTAGAACACCGGGCCGGGGTCGTAGTCGGGGTTTGCTAGACAGTCGGGTTTGTGCCCGTCGGTCCCGCCGCAGTCCTCGCAGGGATTCGGGTGCGCTTCCGTCGTTTCCCCAGGTAGCACCTCCGCCCTGAAAACACGGAACATGGAAGCAACACGGTCGGTTCCGGCAGGTGAATCGCCGTGTTCATCCGTGTTGCCGTGTTTACGCATGTATCCATATCCGCGGGTAAGCGGGACCTTCGTCACGCGGCACTCCTCGATTAGCTCGGCGATGGCCGGATCGAAGTCGTCGCGGTCTTTCGCTTGAAGCCTGCGCCGTAGCTCATGGTGGGCCATCGCCTTGCCGTCGGGCAGCTTGGACAGCCACCGCAGGATCGTGCGCTTGGCCCGCTGCACCCGGCTGTCGGACAGGTAGTCGTCGCGTTCGGCGGTGTCGGCGGCCTTCGCCCGATTGCGGCGGCGGCGCTGCTCCGCGGCTTCCCGTGCGACGGCGTCGCGGGTGCCGTCGCTGCGGGCCATTACCTGGCCGGCCAGCTCCCAGTCGTCGTCGCTGATGCTGGTGCGTTCGTCGAGGACCATCAGCGCGGCGGCGACTTTGAGCTGGGTCAGCAGCGCGTGCCCGTCGAGGGGGTCGATGCCGGGCTCGCCGTGGTGGTAGTCGAGCTGGTGGCGTTCGATCGCGTCGCGGGCCACCTGCGGCACCCGCAGGTCGCCGGGCAAGAACGTGGGCACCGCGACGGTCCTCGGCTCAACCGCGTCGGGGCGCTGCTCGGGCATGTCGGGGTCGCGGGTCCACGCCCACAGGAACCGTTGCGGTGTGCCGCCGTCGGCGGCGTCGAGGAGTGTCCCGGCGCGTAGCGGCTGCACCCCGGCGATCAGCCCGGCGCGGTAGGTGAGCCGGTCGACGCGGGTGCGGGTGTCCTTGCCGGAGTTGGTGAATCCGAGTTGTTCGCCCATGTAGAGCTTGCGCAGTTCGGCGTGCAGGGTGGCGCCCTGCCGGGCGAACAGCGCGGTGAGGGTGTCGATTTCGGGCGCCGACCACAAGACGGTGAAGACCGCGGCAGTCAGTTTGGCCTTCTCGGCTTCCTCCTGCATGTTCATGTAGGTGCGGGCTAGGCCTTCGCCGCTGCCCAAGGGTCGCTCGGGGACGGGGCCGACCGGGCGGTTATCCCAGGCGATGGCGTCGCGGCCGGTGGCCTCCGAGGCGCCTTTACCGCCGCCGGATTCGCCGACTAGGCCGGCGAACAGATTCACCGCGGTACGACCGCCGACGATCGGGGGCAGCGTCGCCCACTGCGGGATTTGGCAGACGGCGCGGACCAGCACCGCGGCCAGGGTGGAGTCGGGGCACGCCCGCCGGGAGCGGGCGAAGTTGCGGACGTGCTTGAGCACCGGGCGCCTGTCCCAGAAATCTTCTAAGTGAATGATTTCCGTCGAGTCGTGGTCGGCGTGGTCGTCGTCGCTCATGCCGGGCAGGTGGGGGTCGCTCATCAGCTCGCCTTCCTGGCAGATCGGATCGTGGCTTCGGCTTCAGTGGGAGACAGCCCGCGCTCGACGGCCACCGCGGCGAGCAGGTCGGCAAAGGCGTCCAGGTCGCCTTGTTTGGCGGCGTCGCGGGCCGCGCCGTAGAGGGTCCGGTTGCGTTGGCCTTGCGGCGCAAGGTGGATGCGTCCCAGCAGGGCGGCCAGGCTGTAGGGGCCGTTACCGCATCCGCTGCGGGTGCCGGGCGGCGCCGCGCGCACCGGCGGGGGCGGCGGGGCCAGCGCTCTCCGCAGCCACTCTGGGGCGGGCGCAGGTTGTCCTATCGGCGGGTTGCGCCACACGTAGACACCGCCGCACGGGTGCACCGACGGCGGGGCGACGACGAACCCGTTGCCGCCGTGCTTGACGTCGATGCCGGCGCCCAAGTGGGCGCGCAGCGCCATGTCGCCGACGGTGAACCAGTAGTGCCAGCCACCCGAACCGGTTTGCGCCGCCCAGGTTTTCAGGAGCTGGCCGTGCCGATCGGTCAGGGCGCGGATCGACTTTTCGCCGCCGTTACGCGGGTCGATGTCGAGCACCACCGTGCCGCGTGGCGGGCGCACACCGATGTTGTCGTGCGGGTGGTAGTACCAGTGCCGGTCGATGTGCCCGGGGTCGCAGGTGGCGTCCAGGTAGCCGTGGCTGCCGGCCCGCGGCTCCTTTCGCCGGGGGCGCAACGGCAGGACGGGCAGCCCGATCGCGGCCAGCGCCGCAGCCTGCCTGGCCAGTTGTCGGGGGCTCGTGTCAGACTTAGGCGCGACTGTCAGGTCATCAGTTCTGCCGGTTCCCTTGAGGGCCGGCAGCTCTGCGTCGGGGGGCTGGTGGCCGCTCACGCGATGTCACCGCCGGCCCCGGCGCGCAGCAGTGCGGCGATGCGGTCGATCTGGGTGTCGGTGAGCGGCGGCCACTCCCGCAAGTTCTGTTCGACGTGGTCGGCCAGCAGTTGCGCTTTGAAATCCTGGTGAGCGGCGATGAGTTCGGGATCGTCAGGTTCGCGCAGATGGCTGAGTTTGGCGAACTTGGCGCGGCGGTGATGGGCAGCCGGTGAAAGAGCCATGAGAGGTGTCCGTTTCGCGGGCAGGGTTCAGGGAACCCATCCCCGCGTCGGACGGACGGCTCAGTTCCTCACACCTGTTCTCCACAGTGCGTGCGCGCCATGCGCGCCGACGGAGGCTTGAGCCGGGCCACCATCAAAAGTTGTCCGTCTAAACGGTAGACCAGAGGATTACGTCGATGCAATTATCGGCCTGATGTCGATGCATTCGGGTTTGAAGTAGCGGCCACGCGGCGCAGGGTTGACCACCACCGTGCACAGCTCGTCGATGATCTTGCCTTTCATGTCCGGTGACTGTGCCGCCCAATACTTTTCGACCATCTCGGGGCCGTCGGCGACCGCATTGGCGACCGGGCTGCGGCGCGCCGCCTCGGCCAGCGCGGCGTCGATGTCGGCGATACGGGTGGTCAGCTTGCCCGATTCGCGGCGCACCGCCGGCCCGTCGAGCACCCCGTCGGTGAATAGTGTTGCCAGCCCGTCTTTTTTGGCGGCCAGCGCGGTGCGGCGGGTGCGCAGCTCCTCGACGTTGATCTGGGTGGTCTTGGGGGCCAGCGTCTTGTGCAGCCGCTTCTCGTCACGCAGGTGTTTAAGCACCTCCGACTCGACGTAGGCGTCCAGCTCGGGCTGGGAGCGCGACAGGTGCGCCGCGGCGGTGCAGGCATACCGGGAAAAGGTGCGCCCGTCGGCGTGGGTGGACACCGTGCGGTGCAGCTTCGCGCCGCACACCCCGCACACATACCGGTAGGAGCCGATGTATTTGCGTTCGTAGGACACCGCGCCGCCGCGGGACGTGTCGCGCAGGATGGCGACCACCCCGGCGTGGGTGTCGGGGTCCAGAATCGGCGTCCAAGTGCCGGGGCCGGTTTCGGTGCCGCGGTAGGTGCGCCGCCCCGCATAACGCGGATTGCACAGCAGCCGCTTGAGCCGGGAGGTGTTCCATGTCGCGCCTCGCGTCGAGGCGATGCCCTTCGCATTCCACTCGCGCGCGATCGCCCGCAGGCTCTTGCCGTCGAGCACGTCGGCGGCCGCCCGCCGAATGAGGTTGGCCTCACGCTTCTGGATCTTGCCGGTCTGGGTGTAGCCGAAGCAGCGCTGCGAGGACCACCAGGTGCCCTGTTCGGCGCGTTGAATGTTGGCACGGCGCTGCCGCTCCGCTTTGTGCTCCGACTCCATCTCCGACACCGACCCGACGATGCGGGCCAGCATCTTGCCGGTGGCGTTGGACAGGTCCAAGTCACCGCCGTTGACGGTGCGGATCTCGACCCCGCGGTCGGTGATCTCCACCAGGCGCTGCAGGTCGGCCACGCGCCGGTACAGCCGGTCAGGGTGCCAGCAGATGATGGCGTCCACTTGGCCGTGTTTGACCGCGGTCAGCAGCCGCTCGAAGCCTTTCCGTTCGGCGCCGGTGAACGCCGAAACGTCGTTGTCCTCAAAGGGCGGGTCGGGTTCGATTACCTCCCAGCCCAGCCCGGCGGCCAGTGCGCGGCAGTCTTCCCGTTGGCGGTCGACGCCGGCGCGTTGGCCGGTCGGGTCGTTGCTGATTCGGGTGTAGATCGCGGCGGTCGTCATGCGCCGATCTTAACAGCGGACAAATTCGACGACCACCATGGATGCCGGCAGGCCGTTGTGCCGGCCCAATTTGCCGCTTGCCAGCGTTGCTCTCAGCGCGGCGTTGAGGCCGTCGTGCTGGCGCTGCGCGGCCGTGCGGGTGTCCCGTTGCACCGCCTCCTCCGTCGGGGCGCCATCGATGACCGGCACCTCGTCGTCCGGATTGCACATCCCGGGGGAGGCCAGCTTGGCGAGCACCGCCTCCCAGCTGGCGCGGGCCTCGGGCGTCAGCCACCCGCTCAGCCTCGACATGCCATCGGCCTGCTGGGCGCCCAGGGTCAGCCCGCGGGCCCGCGCCCGGTCGGCATCGGTGTAGTTGCCGTCTGGGTTGAGGCAGTCCAACAGATGGCGGGCGAGCTTGGCGAGTTGATCGGGGCGATAGTGAGTTGCCTCGGAAGCCAGGTGCTTCTCGGCATGCTCGCGCGTTTCGATGTCGACCGATTCCGGCAGCTGGCGGAAAAGCTGCCGGATCACCACCACGTGGTCGGCACCGATGACACCGTCGCGCTGGGCCGCCGCGGTGGCGGGCAACACCGGCGCCAGCGGCTCACCGGTCAGCGCGCGGCGCGGGCCCAGCTCGGCGGCCTCAGCGATGCGCCGGTTGGCCTCACCCCGGTTGATGTGCAGCCGATCGGCCAGCGCCCAGCTCAGCTTGCCGCCCAACTCGGCCGAATCCCCTTGCTCACCAAGCTGATTGATGAGCTGGTGACTTGGCGCCTGAAGCCGACGCGTCTCGCACTCGAATATCTCGAGCAACCACAACCGCTCCGGGTTGGTCAGCGCTTCGTACGAGCGCCCTTGGAATCGGGAGACAACGGCGCGCAACGCGTCGACGTCGCCCTGGATCTCCTCGCGGTCCGTCAACGCCATGTGGGCCGCCCCCTCGGCGGCCCGAAGGGGCTGGACAACTCGTAGATGAGCGCATCCAGCCGTCCGAGCAGAAATCCATATCTGTCGAGTGCGGCGACAAGCTCGACCGCCGTCAGTGAATCCAACGACGCAAAGAACACGTCCTGCGCGCGCTCGAACCGTTCGAGCACGGCATCGGTGCGGCTGAGCAGATCAATCGAACACATGTTCGAATCATATCCCCGCCCACCGACAAGAAACCCAAACGCAAACCCCCCGGGACGGGAGTGACGTAAGTGATTTCGGGCCTTTCGGGCCGGCGGGCCCTTCGGGCCGGCGGGCCGGCGGGCTGGCCCGAAGCCCCGCGCCTACTTCTGTTCGTAGATGCCGTGAATGACGGCGCGCGCGATCGCGTGCTGGAACAGGTTGAAGCCGAGGTAGGCGGGACTGGCGTCCTCGCCGAGGTCCAGCTTGTCGACGTCCACGGCGTGCACCGCGATGTAGTAGCGGTGCGGCCCGTGCCCCGGCGGCGGCGCGGCGCCGATGTAGCGGCGCATACCGGCGTCGTTGACCAGCGTGAGCGCGCCCCCGGGCAGGTCGCTGCCGTCGCCGGCACCCGCGGGCAGTTCGGTGACGTCGGCGGGCAGGTTGGCCACCGCCCAGTGCCAGAAGCCCGAGGCCGTCGGCGCGTCCGGGTCATAGACGGTGACCGCGAAGCTGCGGGTCTCCCCCGGGAATCCCGACCAGCTCAACTGCGGGCTGACATCTTGCCCGCCCGCGCCCATGATCCCGCTGACTTGGGGCTTGGCCAGCGGCTGGCCGTCGGTGACCGATTCCGATGTCAGCGTGAACGTCGGCAGCTGCGGCAGCGCGGCGTACGGGTCGGGCGCGGTGCTCATGGCGAATCCTTTCGTTGACTATTCAGCAGTGTGTCAGGAAGTGTTCCAGCACATCGGTGCCGAACCTCAGCGCATCCACGGGTACCCGCTCGTCGACTCCGTGGAACAGCGCGGTGAAGTCGAGGTCCGGCGGCAACCGCAGCGGGCTGAAACCAAAACAACGAATACCCAAGCGCGCGAAAGACTTTGCGTCGGTACCACCGGAAAGCATGTAGGGCACCGTACGCCCATCGGGGTCAAGGGCCAGCACGGCGGCGTTCATGGCGTCGACCAGGTCGCCGTCGAAGCTGGTCTCGTACGACTCGAAGTCCTTGATCCATTCGCGTGTGACGTCGGGGCCCAGCAGTTCGTCGACTTCGGCCTCGAACGCCGCCTTGCGGCCAGGAAGGATTCGGCAGTCGACCACCGCTTCGGCCACCGCCGGGACGACGTTGGCCTTGTACCCGGCCTTGAGCATCGTCGGGTTCGCGGTGTCCTGCAGCACCGCCTTGAGCATGCGGGCCATGGGGCCGAGCTTTTCGATCGCTCCGGCCAGGTCGCCCGACGAAACGTCGAACGTCAGCCCGGTCTCCTCCTCGACGGCGGCCAGGAACTGCGCGACGGTGTCGGTGAGCACGAGCGGAAACTGGTGCCGGCCCAGCCGGGCGACCGCCGCGGCGACGGCGGTGACGGCGTTCTGGTCGTGCACCATGGATCCGTGCCCGGCCGGGCCGCGGGCGGTCAGCCGCATCCATGACAGGCCCTTCTCGGCCGTCTCGATCAGATAGAGCCGACGTTCGCCCCCGTCGCGGCGCGGCACGGTCAGCGAGAACCCGCCCACTTCGCCGATCGCCTCGGTCACACCCGCGAACAGGTCGGGCTGATTGTCGACCAGCCAGCGGGCCCCGTAGCTGCCCCCGTGTTCCTCGTCGGCAAGGAATGCGAACACCAGATCGCGTGGCGGCACGATGCCGGCCTGCTTCAACCGCCGGGCCACCACGATCATCATGCCGACCATGTCCTTCATGTCGACCGCGCCGCGGCCCCAGACGAAGCCGTCCTTGACCGCGCCGGAGAACGGGTGCACGCTCCACTCGGCCGGCTCGGCGGGCACCACGTCGAGATGCCCGTGGATCAGCAGGGCGCCGCGCGAGCTGTCCGCACCCGCGAGGCGGGCGATCACATTGCCGCGGCCCGGGGCGCCCGATTCCACGTACTGCGGCAAGTAGCCGACCTGAGCGAGCTGCTCGGCGACCCACTGCGCGCACTCGGCCTCGCCCCGCGTCGTCTCCGGTTCGCCGGTGTTGGTGGTGTCGAACCGGATCAACCTGCTGACGACCTCGACCACGTCGTCACTCGGGTTGGTCGGGAACTCGGTGTGCGCGGTCACAACCACCTTTCCTACCACTGCCGGTGCCGCTCGGCTCGACGCTGAGCGCCCCGGCTGGGTTGGGTGCGCGCGCGACAATCCGATAGCCTTAGCTGCCAACTCTCGTTGGCCTTGTCCGAGTGGCGGAATGGCAGACGCGCTAGCTTGAGGTGCTAGTGCCCTACTAATGGGCGTGGGGGTTCAAGTCCCCCCTCGGACACGCGACTGAGGCGAGGAAATGAACGCTCGCGTTTATTTCCGAGCCGATGGAGTGTGTTGAGCGGCGAAGCCGCAATCACACGCGTGGCGCAGGTCTTCAGGTCCGGGCCTGCCGCAGTCCCGTACTCGGGGTCGAGAAATGGCTCCTGCACTGCATCTTCGACGCACGGCCCGCACGAGCGAATCTCTCCCGCAATTCCGCACACGTACAGTCGGACGTAACGCTAGCCAACTCCGACTCCCCGCGTTGACAGGTCAACCGCATGCATGATGGTGCCCACGTAGGCGTCGAGATCGACCTCGACGGCTTGTGGGCCGCTGTGCCCTGTCCCACCCTGGTCATCGACCGCGCGGGAATCGTGCAGGCCTTGAGCGGGTCCGCCGAGTCCTTGTTGCCAGGCGCGGCCCAGGGCGGTCGAATCGACGAGACGGTCGAATGGCTTTCGCACGCGCACCATCGCCTCGTGCAGCTGCATCCCGACTCGGTCGGCCCGGACGCCTCGCTGGTATCGGGAAACGTGGGCAGCCGCAAGTTCGATGCGCACGCGGCGGTGCTGCCCAGCGGCGAGGTGGCATGGTCGCTGGTCGAGGACACCGGTCAGCTGTTGCGCGAGGCCCAAGAAGCGCTGGCACGGGAACAGGAGCGCACCGCGATCCTGCTCGAGGCGTCGTCGGTGCTGACGGCCTCGCTCAACGTCGACCGCTGCAGGGAAGCGACTGTGCAGATGGCCGCCCAACACCTGGCGGACGCGGCGGTACTGGTGGCCCCCGCGGGCCGCGGCCGTCGGCTTCCGGTCTTCTACAGCGCCGCGGCCGGGGCGGTGGAGCAGTGCAGTGTGGACGCCGACCCCGCGATGGTGGCGGGGTTGAGCGAGGCGCTGCATGGGTTCCCGCCGGTCTCCTCGAGCTGGATCGACCCCGTTTCGGTTCCGGATTGGCTCCTCCCGCAAGACTTCTCAGGTGCGGCCGGGTCCGTGATGATCCTGACGCTCCCGGGCCACGGCGTGTCGGCCGGCGCGTTGGTGTTGCTGCGGCGCACCGGTCGGCCGGTGTACACCGCCGACGAGGAGACCTTCGCCGGCTTGTTCGCCGCCCGGGCGGGGGCTGCGCTGTCCGCCGCGCGGCTCTACGCCGAGCAGGCCGCCATCACCCGCACGCTGATGCGTGACCTGCTACCCCCGCCGCTGCACGGGCTGCACGGCATCGAATTCGCCGGCGGCTACCGGGCGTCCAAGGATTACGAGGTCGTCGGCGGCGACTTCTACGACTTCCATCCCGCGCAACGTCCCGAGGACGAGACGCTGGTGGTGCTCGGCGACGTGTGCGGGAAGGGCCTGGAGGCCGCCGTGATGACCGGCAAGATCCGCAACACGCTGCAGGCGCTGACACCGCTGGCGCAGGACCACGAGGGCGTGCTCACGCTGCTCAACCGTGCCATGTTGTCGTCGGACCACACGCGGTTCGCGACGTTGGTGCTGGCGTCGGTCGCCTACCGGGACGGTCAGGTGGTGCTGCGCCTGACCTGCGCCGGGCATCCCCCTCCCTTGATCGTGCGCGACAACGGGCAAGTGGAAGAGGCCAACACCAAGGGCACACTGGTCGGCGCCCTGGAGCGCATCACTGTGCAATCTTTCGAGACCTCGCTGGCGCCGGGCGAGACGTGCGTGCTGTACACCGACGGCATCACCGAAGCGCGCGGCGGCCCGCTCGGCGACGACTTCTTCGGCGAACAGCGCCTGGCGGCCGCGCTGACCGGTTGCGCCGGGATGCCGGCCGAGGCGGTCGTCGAACGCGTCCTGATGCTGGCCTCGGACTGGGTGGGGCAACGCGTGCACGACGACATCGCCGTCGTCGCCATCACCGCCCCGCAGCGGACCCACCTCAGCGCCGTCGACGGGCACACCCGGGGCAGGTACGTGGCATGACGTCCTACGACACCGACATGACGTCCGCCACCGGTGCCGCGGACGATCTCGTTGTCCGCGAACGGCTCTGGGGGGCCCTGACCGACCGTGACGAGTACGCCGCGGCCGCCACCGTGTTCGCCGCGATGGAAGCGGGCATGACGCCCGAGGACGTGCTGCTGGAGGTGATCGCCCCCGTCCAGCACAAAGTGGGCGCGGAATGGGCCGCGAACAGGATCAGCGTCGCGCAGGAACACGCCGCCTCGGCGATCAACGATCGCGTCATCGCCGCGCTGGCCCATCACGCCGCCGGCAAGGTCTCCAGCCACGGCGGCCGGGTCACGCTGGCGTGCGTCGACGGCGAGTGGCACGCTTTGCCCGCCCGGCTGCTGGCTGAGGTCCTGCGGCTGCGTGGCTGGCAGGTCGACTTCCTCGGCGCGCAGGTGCCCACCCCGCACCTGGTCGCCCACCTGCACCAGCACGGCCCGGACGTCGTCGCGCTCTCCTGCTCGATCCCCACCCGGTTACCCAACGCGCACGCCGCGATCGTCGCGTGCCAATCCGCCGGCTTCCCCGTCCTGGCCGGCGGCGCCGCGTTCGGCCGTGACGGCCGCTTCGCCCGCCAGCTCGGGGCGGACGCGTGGGCGCCGGACGCGCGCACCGCCGACGAGCGGCTGAGCCGCGGGTTAAGCCCCGTTCGGCGGGCGTCCAACCGCCAGCCCGTCGATGACCTGCCGCATCTGGCCGACCAGGAATACACCATGGTGAGCCGGAGTGCGGCGCGGCTGGTCAAGTCCACCGTCGCCGACCTGGAGGACCGCTTTCCCGCCATGCGCGCCTACTCCCCGCTGCAGCATCAGCGCACCGTCGAGGACATCGCCCACATCGTCGACTTCCTCACCGTGAGTCTCTACACCGACGACGACGCTCTGTTCACCGACTTCATCAGCTGGACCGCCGAAATCCTCACCGCGCGCGGCGTTCCGGCGGCTTCGCTGCACCCGGCGCTGGATTCGCTGACAGTGCAGCTCAACGAGTTTCCCCGCGGCCAGCGCCTACTGACCGCAGCAAACGATGCCCTCACCGCCATCGCAGGCCCAGGAGCGTCCGAATGAACCTGTCTCTGAACACCACCACCTCCGGGCGGTCGGCCTGCGTGCGGGTCTCCGGTGATCTGGTCTACGAGACCGTGGACGCGATGGTCGAGGCCGCCGTCCAGCTCCTCACCCGCCAGCCCAACCTCGCTGACCTGCATCTCGACCTGGCCGAACTCGTCTTCTGCGATTCCGCAGGCCTGTCCGGCCTGCTGCTGGTCCACCGCCGAAGCGCTCAGGCCGGTGTGCTCCTGCACCTCGACCATCGACCGCGATTCCTCGACCGCATCCTGGACGTCACCGGCACGTTCGAGCACCTCGTCACCGCGTCCGTCTCGGATGCGGGCGGCCAGAACGCCCCGGGAGAAACCGGGGTTCGCTGACCCCTCGGCCGCCGGGGCGAGAGCCCGTAGGCTGGAACGCGACCGATGGCACCCGACGGATTTCTCCGGCACTCTGCGACGCGCACCTTCCGCGACCGCCGCGAGGCCGGTCGCGCGCTGGCCGAGCAGCTGGTGTCCTACCGCGACAGGGACGACGTGCTGGTGTTCGGGCTCGCCCGCGGCGGCGTGCCGGTGGCGTGGGAGATCGCCGCCGCGCTGCACGCCCCGCTGGATGTGTTCCTGGTCCGCAAGCTCGGGGTGCCGCGGTGGTCGGAGCTCGCGATGGGCGCGTTGGCCAGCGGCGGCGTCGTCATGAACGACGACGTGGTTTCGAGCCTGCAGATCAGCGACGAGCAGGTCCGTGAGGTAATCCGAAGCGAGACAACCGAACTCGCCCGCCGTGAGCGCGCGTACCGGGGCGATCGCGCGCCGTCCGACCCCCGCGGCCAGGTGGTGATCCTGGTCGACGACGGCATCGCGACCGGGGCCAGCATGCTGGCCGCCGTCCGGGCGGTGCGAGCCGCGGGCCCGAGATCGATCGTCGTCGCGGTGCCGGTGGGACCGCGGTCGACCTGCCGTGAGCTCACCCTCGAGGCGGACGAGGTGGTCTGCGTGACGATGCCGCCCGGATTCGAAGCGGTCGGCCAGGTGTACGACGACTTCCATCAGGTGAGCGACGACGAGGTGCGTGAGACACTCGCCACGCCCACCTGCTGACTGTTACTTGGCGGCCTCGTCGCCGCGGCCCTCCGCGGCCACCGCCGACTGTTCGGTCGCCTCCGCCGATGGCGGCGCGCCGGCTTCCGCCGGCGCTTCGTGGGCGCCCTCGTCGGGCGCTTCCTCGGTTGCTTCCTCGGGGTAGTCGACGGCCTCTTCGCCGGCCTCATCCTCGTGTTGCTCCGTGGCGCCCGCGTCGCGGCGCTGCCGCTCCTGCAACGCGTCGATGATCAACAGGACCACGCCGAGCACGCTGGCGCCGATGCACACCCAGGCCACCAACTCGTTGCTCGTGACGACGGCGAACACCAACGCGACGAGCCCGACCAGGGCCAGCACCAGCGCAATGATCAGCATCGGTCATCCTCCAAGCGGCGAGCGGGAGAGCCAGTTCGTGTGCAGGTCTAGTGTGCCGACCGCGCAGCTGGGCGAGTGTCCGGCACGCCTGTGAGGCTAGTTGTTACCCCGATTGAATTGGTCGAACCCGCCGGCGTCGGCACTGGAGTCGACGGGCGCCGCCGATCCACGCTGGCCGAGCTCCTCCAGCTGCGATTCCAGGTAGGTCTTGAGCCGGGTCCGGTATTCGCGTTCGAAGGTACGCAGCTGCTCGAGCCGGCCTTCCAGGACGGTGCGCTGCTGGTTGATCGTTCCCATGATCTCGGAGTGCTTGCGCTCGGCGTCGGCCTGCAGGGCGTCGGCCTTCTCCTGCGCCTGGCGCAGCTGGGTCTCGGAACGGGTTTGGGCGTCGGCGAGCATCGCGTCGGCGCGCTGCCGGGCCTCGGTGACCGTGGTCTCGGCCGTCTGGCGGGCCTCGGAGAGGATCTGGTCGGCGTTGGCGCGGGCATCGGCCAGCATCTTGTCCGACTCCGCCTTGGCCGTGCTGGTCAGCCGGTCGGCGGTGTCCTGGGCCAGGCTGAGCACCCGAGCCGCCTTCATGGCCTGTTCCTCGTTGCTCGACGAGGACGCGGCAGGCGCGGCCACCGGCGCCGCCTTGGGGGCCGGCTCCGGCTCGGGGACGGGAATCGCCTGAGTGGGGGCGGCCGCGGCGGCTGGGGCGGCGCTCGCGCCGCCGCCGGAGGCCAGCTCCTGGTCCAGCTCCTCGATCCGCTGACGCAGATCGCTGTTCTCTTCGATGAGCCGCGTCAGCTCGGCTTCCACCAGATCGAGGAAGGCGTCGACCTCGTCTTCGTTGTACCCCCGCTTGCCGATCGGTGGCTTACTGAACGCCACATTGTGGACGTCGGCTGGTGTAAGCGGCATTGTTTCGTCCCCTCAAGTTCCTGTCTAACGTTCTGGAAAGTGTAGAACGCAGTGGTAGCCGTCGTGCAACTGCCGTCCATCCTGTCACACCAGGCGCGACCGTTGCTGTTTAGGCCAATAAATAAGAACCAATTTCAAACGCTCAGGGCAATAAAATCCGAAACCTTAGAATTTTTAAATCGCAGCCACCAAACCGAGGCGAAAACGTGGCCGAACCGTCTCCGGGCACCGAAGCCGGCCCGCGGACAGGGACCGAAACGGCCCGGAGACAAGGCGCCGGAGACAGGGCGCCGGAGACAGGGCGCTGGAGACAAGGTTAGGCCGCGGCGCCGAAGGCGAGCTGCATGCCGATGAACGCGACCAACAGCAGCACCATGATGGACAGGTCGAAACGGAGCGCCCCGATGGTGAGTTGAGGGATCAGCCGGCGCAGCAACTTCACCGGCGGATCGGTGATCGACATGATGATCTCGAGGATCACCACGGTGATGCCGGTGGGATGCCAGTCGCGGCTGAACGATCGGATGAACTCGACGACGACCCGGGCGATGAGCAGCAGCCAGAAGATGAACAGCGCAAACCCAAGGATCTGAAAGAACAGCACCAACTGAAGAGCCCCGACCTTACCGATGAGATGTCATGCGCCGCAGGCATGCGCGGCGCCTGCCAGCGTACCGACTCCGGGCCCTCGACCACATCTCAGCTCGCCCGGCCAGCGAAGGTGGCGGCCGACCGCCGCCGCCGAGCCGGGTTTATTGGTAAGCGTAGAAGCCGGTTTCGGCGATCCGGCGACGCTCCTCCGGGGACACGTCGACGTCGGCGGGCGACAGCAGGAACACCTTGGTGGCCACCTTGTCGAAGGAGCCGCGCAACGCGAAGGCCAGGCCCGCCGCGAAGTCGACGAGCCGCTTCGCGTCGGCGTTGTCCATCGACACCAGGTCCATGATGACGGGGGTGCCGTCGCGGAACCGCTCGCCGATGGTGCGGGCCTCGCTGTAGTCCTTGGGCCGCAGCGTGGTGATCTTGGAGAGCGGGTGGCCCTCCTCGAACATCATCGCCATCCGGCGCGGGTCCATCGCCAGCGCGCCGCGGGTCGAATTGCGCAGCCAGGACCCGAAGCGCGGCCTGCCCATCTCGGGCCGCTCGAACTCGCGGGGGTGGACGGCGCCGTACCGCGACTCCTCCGCGTAACCGCCGCGGTAGCCGCCAGGCGGCGGGTAGTCCGCGGGCTCGCGCGGGTCGTCGTAGTCGCGCCCCTCGTAGCGGCCGTACCCGTCGTCGAAACGGGGGCGCGGGAATCCGCGGGAGGGCGCGTGGTCGTCGTAATACTCGTCGTCGTAGTCGTCCATCGGGGCCATACCGAAATAGGCCTTGACTTTGTGCAGTGTGCTCATTGCGTTGACCCCTTCTAGCCCCTGATGCTTGGTGTCAGTGATGAAGATGTGACTACAGTGACTTAATACGGTGACGGTAGCGGCCGCGGGCCCAATAGCGCGGTACCGACACGCACACATGTCGAACCGTGTTTGACGGCAATTTCGAAATCGTCGGACATGCCGGCGGACAGTCCGACGGCGTTGGGATGCGATTCCAGCACGCGCAGATGCTCCGTTCGCAGGCGCCCGAAGGCCGCGTCAGGGTCCGAGCCCAGCGGCGGGATGGCCATCAGCCCGGCCAGTTCCAGGTGTTTTGACTCCTCGGCCTGCGCGCAAAGCTGGTCGACCGCGCCCGGCAGCGAGATGTCGACGCCGCCCCGCGACTCGTCGCCGTCAAGGCTGATCTGGACGTAGATCCGCATCGGATCGGCGCGGCGGCCCTCCGCCAGGGCGGCCGAGACGCCCCGATCGAGGGCGCTGACCAATTGCGAGCTGTCCACCGAGTGAGCGGTATGCGCCCAGCGGGCGACCGAGCGGGCCTTGTTCCGCTGGATGTGGCCCACCATGTGCCAGCGCATGGCCGGGACGTCCACCCGCGATAAGAGTTTGGTGACTTCGCTCACTTTTTCCGATGCTTCCTGATCCCGCGATTCGCCAACGGCCCGGCAACCCAAACGCGACAAAGTCACCACATCGGTTGCTGGGAAGAATTTGGTAATCGGCAGCAGTTCGATTTCACCGACATTGCGACCCGCCGCTTCGGCGGCCGCCGCAAGGCGCGAGCGCACCGCCGCTAATGCGTGGGTCAATTCCGTTTCGCGGTCACCCCCCGCAGGCATGTCCACCGCCATCGCGGTCACTCCATCCACACCAGGGAGGCCAGCCGGCCGGTGGGCGCGTCCCGGCGGTGGCTGAACAACGTCGGGTCGTCGACCGTGCACCGCGGATCGATGTCGATGGCCCTCACACCCAAATCCGTTAACTGGCAAGCGATTCCGGCCCGAAGATCGAGGCCGGGGGTGCCCGCCGAGGTGGTGGTGCGGCTGCCGGGCAGCGCGGCCTCCACCTCGTCGGCCATGGCCGCGGGCACCTCGTAGTTGCGGCCGCTGACCGCCGGGCCCAGCAGGGCCGAGATGTCCTCGGGGCGCGCGCCCAGCTCGACCATCGCCTCCACGGTGCGGGCCACCACCCCGCGCTGGGCGCCGACGCGGCCTGCGTGCACGGCCGCGGCCACTCCGGCGCGCGCGTCGGCGAGCAACACCGGCACGCAGTCGGCCGTCACCACCGCCAGAGCCAGCCGCGCGGTGCCGGTCACCAGCGCGTCGGTGTTCTCGACCGCGCCGCCCCGTGGCCGGTCGACCACCTCCACCCGGTCACCGTGGACCTGGTCCATCCACACGACGCGCTCGGGCTTGAGCCCGATGGCGGCGGCCAGCCGGTTGCGGTTGGCGGCCACCGCCGCCGGATCGTCGCCGACGTGGTCGCCCAGGTTGAAGGTGTCGAACGGTGGACCCGAGACACCACCGGCGCGGGTGGTGGTCACCCGCCGGATGCGCACGCTCACTTCTTCAGTATCCGGAGCCCCCCGGCTGCCAGCGGGCAGCGCCATCCTGCCCGTGCTTTTCGTGGCCGGTTTGTCGCGCACTGGCAAGCAGATCGAGACCCTCAGCGGCGCATGAACGGCGGCACGTCGACGTCGTCGTCGTCGCCACCGATATTCAGCGTGGCGCCGTTGGTGTGAACCGGGACGCTGACCGCGTCGACGGGTTCAAACAGTGTCGAGGTGAGCTTGCCGGCCTTCGCCGATTCGATGCGGTGCGCGCCGCCTTTTTCGGCGGCGCTGTCCCCGGTGACCGGTCTGCGACCGGGACCGGTCGCGCTGAAGCCCGCGGCGATGACGGTGACGCGCACCTCGTCGCCGAGGGAGTCGTCGATGACGGTCCCGAAGATGATGTTGGCGTCCTGGTGGGCGGCGTCCTGCACCAGCGAGGCGGCCTCGTTGATCTCGAACAGGCCCAGGTCGCTGCCGCCGGCGATCGACATCAGCACGCCCTGGGCGCCCTCCATGGACTGCTCCAGCAGGGGTGAATTGATCGCGATCTCGGCGGCCTTGAGCGACCGGCCCTCGCCGCGGGCCGAGCCGATGCCCATCAGCGCGGTCCCCGCGCCGGACATGATGCCCTTGACGTCGGCGAAGTCGACGTTGATCAGGCCCGGCGTGGTGATCAGGTCGGTGATGCCCTGCACGCCGTTGAGGAGCACCTCATCGGCGCTGCGGAAAGCGTCCATCAGGGACACCGCGGCGTCGCCCATCTGCAGCAACCGGTCGTTGGGGATGACGATCAGGGTGTCGCAGCTTTCCCGCAGCGTGTTGATGCCGCCTTCGGCCTGCGAACCGCGCCGCTTGCCCTCGAAGGAGAACGGCCGGGTGACCACGCCGACGGTCAGCGCGCCCAGCTTGCGGGCGATGCTGGCGACGACGGGCGCGCCGCCGGTGCCCGTGCCGCCGCCCTCGCCGGCGGTCACGAACACCATGTCCGCGCCACGCAGCAGCTCCTCGATCTCGTCCTTGGCGTCCTCGGCGGCCTTGCGGCCGACCTCCGGGTCGGCCCCGGCGCCGAGCCCGCGGGTGGAGTCGCGGCCGACGTCGAGCTTGACGTCGGCATCGCTCATCAACAGCGCCTGCGCATCGGTGTTGATCGCGATGAACTCCACGCCCTTGAGGCCCTGTTCGATCATCCGGTTGACGGCGTTGACGCCGCCACCACCGATACCCACAACCTTGATGACGGCCAGGTAGTTATGCGGGGGGGTCATCATCTCGTCTTCCTCCCTGGTGGGGATTCGGTTTCTCCGGTCACTCACGGTCCCTCTGGCAAACCCTCAACCTCAACCATAGAGTTAGAGTTATGTCAAGTAGTTCCGCGCAACCAGAACGGTATGGGCATGGCGCGCCCTAACCCCGCAGGCGCGCCGACGCGCGGCTCGCAAATTTTTTCTGTTACGACCGTCACACGCCGCGCTTGACCGGCGTCGCTACTTCACCGTCGGCAGGTCGGGGCTCGACACGTCGTAGGTCCGTCCGGGCTGGGTCAGCAGCGCGGCCAGCTTCTCGGCCTTCTCGTCGGTGCGATCGGTCGTCCCCCAGATGACGACCCGGCCATCGCCCAGCGTCAGCGTGATCGAGGCGACCGAGGGGGCTGCGACCCGGCCCACCTGGCCCGCGACCTCGGGTCGCAGCGCGGTCAGCACCTGCAGCGCGGCCTTGGTCGCCGGGTCGTTGGGGCCCGGGTTGGCGACATCGAGGTACGGCAGCGCCGGCGGCGGCGGCCCGGTCGCGAAGTCGACGCCGTCGCGGTCGAACAGGTGCGGGCCGTCGGGAAAGTCCTTCACCGCCACCGCGATTCGCTCGACGATGGTGATGCGCAGCGCCGACGGGTACTGGCGCTGCACCCGGGCGCTGGCCACCCGCCGGATGGCGGCCACCCGGTCGGCGACCTGGTTGGTGTTGATCTGCAGCAGCGGCGTGCCCGGCCGCACCCGGGCGGCGTCCAACACCTCTTCCCGGGTCACCACCCCGGTGCCGACGACGACGATGTTGCGGGCCGACATCGCGGGGGTGAAGTACAGGATCAGCGCGAGCCCGATCCCGAGGGCGACCAGCAGCACCGTCACCAACAGCATCTTCAGGCCGCGGACCACACCCCGGGCCACGGGTTTGGGCTCGTCGGCCGCGCGGCCGGTGGCCCGGCGTTTGGCCTCCCGGCGGGCCTCTTCGATGGCGGTGGCGCGTGCCTGCGCCGCGCGGCGCTCGGCTCTTTCCCGGCGCGCCCGTCGGCGCGGCCCCTCGAATTCCTCGTCCTCCGTGGGCTTCTCGACGTCGGGCCCCGCGGCGAAGATCGGTTCGGTGATCGCGCCGTCCGCCGAACCGGAGGCCGATTCGCCGGCGACACCCACGGGGTCGTCCGGCTGGGTCATCGCGGCACTCCCGGCCGGCCGGGCGCGCTGCGGTTGTCCCGGATCCGCAGCTCGGTGACGATCTCCGGCCCGAGCAGGGTCACGTCGCCCGCGCCCATCGTGACGATGACGTCGCCCGGGCCGGCAGCCGCGGCCACCTGCTCGGCGACCGCGGAGAAGTTCGGCAGGTAGCGCACGGGCACGCTGACGTGCTCGGCGACGCTGGCGCCGCTGACCCCGGCCAGCGGTTGTTCGCGGGCGCCGTACACGTCGAGGACGAACACCTCGTCGGCGGCGTCCAGCGCGCGACCGAATTCCGCGGCGAATTCCTTTGTGCGCGAATATAAGTGAGGCTGAAAAACCACGAGGCTGCGGCCGCCGGAGCTCTGCTCGAGGACCGTGCGGACGGCGGCCAGCGTCGCGCTGATCTCGGTGGGATGGTGGGCGTAGTCGTCGAAGACGCGCACCGACCCGGAGTTGCCGACCAGTTCGAACCGCCGGCGGACCCCCTCGAAACCAGCCAGCCCGTCCAGCACCGCGTCCGCCGGGGCGCCGATCTCGAGCGCGGCGAGCAGGGCGCCAAGCGCGTTGAGCGCCATGTGCCGACCGGGCACCGACAGCCGCATCACGTGGGGATGCTGTTCGCCCGCCAGCTGGACGTGGGCGACCGCCTCGGTGCCCTGCTGCTCCCAGGACAGCAGGGTGGCGGCCTGGTCCACGCCCGGGTCGGATCCATAACGCAGCACCCGGATTCCCAGCTCGGCCGTGCGGTCCGCCAGCGCGGCCGCGCCCGGATCGTCGACGCACACAACCAACGCCCCACCCGGGGCCAGCCGCTCCACGAAGGCGTCGAACACCCGGACGTAGGCGTCGGCGCTGCCGTAGAAATCCAGGTGATCGGTCTCGATGTTGGTGACCACGGCGACGTTCGGCGTGTATTCCAGCAGCGAGCCGTCGCTCTCGTCGGCCTCCGCCACGAAGCAGTCACCGCTGCCGTGATGCGCGTTGGTGCCGGCCTCCCCCATCTCACCGCCGACCGCGAACGACGGGTCGCGCCCGCAGTGCTGCAGCGCCACGATCAACATCGACGTCGTCGTCGTCTTGCCGTGCGTGCCGGTGACCATCAGCGTGGTGCGCCCGTCCATCAGCTTGGCCAGCACCGCCGGGCGCAGGATGATCGGAATGCCCCGCCGGCGGGCCTCGACGAGCTCGGGGTTGGTCTTCGGAATGGCGGCGTGGGTGGTGATGACCGCCGTCGGGCCGCCCGGCAGCAGGTCGAGCGACGACGCGTCATGGCCGATGCGGATCGAGGCGCCCCGGGCGCGCAGGGCGTGCACGCCGCGGGACTCCTTGGCATCGGACCCCGAGACCAGCGCGCCGCGGTCCAGCAGGATGCGGGCGATGCCCGACATGCCGGCTCCGCCGATGCCCACCATGTGCACCCGCTGCAGGTCGGGCGGCAGCTGTTCGGCGTTCACCGCCGCCCTCCCGCGGCTGCCTTCCTGGCGATGTCCAGCGCCGCCTGCGCCACCTGGCGCGCCGCGTCGGGGTGCCCGACCCGCGCGGCGGCCGTCGTCATAGCCGCCAACCGGGGCGGGTCGTTGAGCAGGGCGGACACCTCGCGGGCCACCAGTTCCGGCGTCAGCGCGGCGTCGGCGACCACCATGCCGCCCCCGCCGTTGACCACCGGCAGCGCGTTGAGCCGCTGTTCGCCGTTGCCGATCGGCAGGGGCACGTAGATGGCCGGCAGCCCGACCGCCGAGACCTCGGCGACGGTCATGGCGCCGGACCGGCAGATCGCCAGGTCGGCGGCGGCGTAGGCCAGGTCCATCCGGTCGAGGTAGGGCACCGCGACGTACGGCGGATCGCCCGGTTGGCTCTCCCGCAGGTCGAGGGTGTTCTTCGGCCCGTGCGCGTGCAGCACCGACACGCCCGCGGCCGCCAGGTCGGCGGCGGCGCCGGACACGGCCCGGTTGAGCGACACGGCCCCCTGCGAACCGCCGAACACCAGCAACACCCGCGCGTCCTCGGCGAAGCCGAAATGCCTGCGCGCCTCGGCGCGCAGCGCCGCGCGGTCCAGCGACGTGATGGCCGCCCGCACCGGCACCCCCACCACCTCGGCGCGCGGCAAACCGCAGTCGGGAACCGCGGACAGCACCCGGTCGGCGCCGCGGGCGCCGACGCGGTTGGCCAGGCCGGCGCTGGCGTTCGCTTCGTGGATCAGCACCGGGACGCGTCGCCGACGGCTGAGGCCGCGGGGAATCCCGCGGGCGGCGAGGTAGGCCGGCAGCGCCACGTACCCACCGAAACCGATGATGACGTCGGCGTCCACCGCGTCGAGCACCGCGCGGGTCTCGCGGACCGCGCGCCACACCCGCGGGGGCAGCCGCGCGAGGTCGCCGCTGGGCTTGCGTGGCAGCGGCACCGGCGTGATCAGCTCGAGGTGGTAGCCGCGCTGGGGCACCAGCCTGGTCTCCAGCCCGCGGTGGGTGCCGAGCGCGGTGATGCGCACCTGCGGATCGAGTGCGCTGAGCGCGTCGGCCACCGCCATCGCGGGCTCGACGTGGCCCGCGGTGCCCCCGCCGGCCAGCACGACCGACAGGGGTTTAAATGCCGACAACGCGGCACCGGCGGGCTGGGGACTTGTCCCCCGCCCGCCGGTCGGCTTGCTGACCGTGTCGTTCACCCGTAACGCTGACCTTCCAGTGCGCGTGCGCGCCGTGCCTGACGCTGGCCGGCCCCGCGAGTGGCGGAGCGCTGGCCAGATCCATGATGCACCGCCCTGCGCGCCGGCCGTGCGGCTGTGCGGGAGAACGCCGGCCGCAGCGGTTCCTGGGCCGTGCGGGCGGGCTTGCGCGCGCCGTTGCGCGGCGGGCTTCCCTTGCCCGGTTGCTTGCCGCCGCGCTTGCGGTCGCGGAACGATTCCAGCCGCGTCGGCACGTACGGCTGCGGCAGCGGCAGCCGCAGGAAGCGGTTCACCTTGTCGTCACGGCCGGCGCGCAGCGCGGCCACCGCCTCCGGTTCGTGACGGGCCGCGTTGGCCATGATGCCGATCATGAAAAGCGTTGCAGCCGTGGAAGTTCCACCCGCTGAGATGAGCGGCAGCTGGATGCCGGTGACCGGCAGGATCCCGATCACGTAACCGATGTTGATGAACGCCTGGCCCAGCACCCACATCGTCGTCGTGGCGGTTAGGAGCCGCAGGAAGGGGTCGGCCGACCGGCGGGCGATGCGCATCCCGGTGTAGGCGAACAACCCGAAGAGCACCAGCAGCCCGAACGCGCCGACGAAGCCCAGCTCCTCGCCGATGATCGCGAAGATGAAGTCGTTGTGGGCGTTGGGCAGGTAGTTCCACTTCGCGACGCCCTGGCCCAGGCCGTCGCCGAAGATCCCCCCGTGGGCCAGGGCGAACTTCGCCTGGCGGGCCTGGTAGCCGGTGTCCATGGGGTCGTTCTCGGGGTTCATCCAGGACTTCACCCGGTCCGAGCGGTAACCCGCGGACATGGCCAGGACCGCGCCCGCCATGAAGACGGCCAGCAGCGAGGTGGCGAAGACGCGCAGCGGCAGCCCGGCGTACCACAACAACGCCAGCAGGATGATGCCCAGCGACACCGTCTGCCCCAGGTCAGGCTGGGCGACGATCAGCGCCAGCGCGATGACCGCCGCCGGCACCAGCGGGATCAGCATCTCGCGCAGCGAGGCGCGCTCCAGGCGGCGTGCCGCCAGCAGGTGCGCGCCCCAGATGGCGAAGGCGATCTTCGCCAACTCCGAGGGCTGCATCGAGAAGCCGGCGATGACGAACCACTTCCGGGACCCGTTGGCCAGGTTGCCGATGCCGGGCACCAGCACGAGCACGAGCAGGATGACGGTGACGACGTAGCCGGTGAAGGCGACGCGGCGGATGAACCGGACCGACATGCGCAGCGAGGCGTAGCAGGCGATCAGGCCGATCACCGTCCACAGCACCTGCTTGCCGAAGATCACCCAGGCCGACCCGTCGGCGTCGTAGGACCGCACGCCCGAGGCCGACAGCACCATGATCAAACCGAGCGTCGTCAGCAGCCCGGCCACGGCGATGATCAGGTGGAACGAGGTCATGGGCCGGCTCAGCCAGGCGCCGAACCGGTTACGCCCCTCGCCTCCCGCCTGCGGCTTCGTGGACGGCCTGGCCTCCGAGCTGCCTGCGGCGCTGACGGGGCCGGTCGCCGCGTCGTCGTCGGCGTCCGGCTGCTCCGGTGCGGCGGCGTCGGTGGCCTTGGTGGCGCCGGCCTCTGCAATGTCCTTGCCCCGGCGTCTGAGCCGGGCCAGCGGGTTACCCATTCCCGCCCTACCGGGTGGCCGCGCGGACGGCGGCGGCGAAGGCGTCGCCACGGTCGGCGTACCCGGTGAACTGGTCAAACGAGGCGCCCGCGGGTGCCAGCAGCACCGTGTCGCCGGGCCGGGCCAGGTCGCGGGCCGCGGCCACCGCCGCGGTCATGACGGAAGTGCCGAGATCGTCGCCGGAATATTTCACTTCTGTCACATTTGCACCAACAACCACAGCCGTCGCATTCATATCAGCATCCTCGCCTGTCACAACCTGGACGACGGGGACATCCGGCGCGTGTCGCGATAACGCCTCTGCAACCTCTTGCCGATCCCGGCCGATCAGCACGGCCCCGACCAGGCGGGAGGCCATCCGGGTGACCTCGGCGTCCACCGACGCGCCCTTGAGCAATCCGCCCGCCACCCACACCACGCGGGGGTAGGCGAGCACGGACGCCTCGGCGGCGTGCGGATTGGTGGCCTTGGAGTCGTCGACGTAGGTGATGCCGTCGGCCACCGCGACCACCTCCGCCCGGTGCCGGCCCACCCGGAAGGACGCGACCGCCTCCGCGATCGCCTCGGCGGGCACGTCGACGCTGCGGGCCAGCGCGGCCGCGGCCAGGGCGTCGAGGACGCCGACGGGCCCGGGCACCGGGATCGAGTCGACCGGCAGGAGCGCGAGGTCGTCGGCGAATGCGCGGTCGACCAGCCGGCCGTCGCGCACGCCGAGTTCGCCCACCGCCGGCTCGCCGAGCCGGAAGCCGACGCGCACCGGCGCCGCGGCGGTGCCCAGCAACGCCGCGGCGCGGGGGTCGTCGAGCCCCACCACCGCCACCCGGCCGCCCAGCACGCGCGCCTTGGCCGCCGTGTAGTCGGCCATGGTCGAATGCCAATCCAGGTGGTCCTCCGCGATGTTGAGCACGACGCCCGCCTCGGGCCGCACCGAGGGCGCCCAGTGCAACTGAAAGCTGGACAGCTCAACGGCCAGCAGGTCGGCCGGCTGCTCGAGCACGTCGAGCACCGGGTCGCCGATATTGCCGCACAGCACGCTGCGCCGGCCCGCGGCGGTCAGCATGGCATGCAGCATCGACGTCGTGGTCGTCTTGCCGTTCGTGCCGGTCACCACCAGCCAGCGGCGCGGTGGCCCGTAGTAACCCGCCGTGTCCAGCCGCCAGGCCAGCTCCACGTCGCCCCAGATCGGCACGCCCTCCGTCGCGGCGGCGGCCAGCAGCGGCGTGTCCGGCGAGAACCCGGGGCTGGTGACCACCAGGGCGTACTGCGCAAGGCGCTCCGCGGACGTCGACGTCGTCATCGTCGCCACGCCGCTCTCGGCGTAGCGCCGCAACGTGGCCGGGTCGTCGTCGCACAGGGTCGGCACCGCGCCGAACCGGATCAGCGCGGACAGCACCGCCTTGCCGGTCACCCCGCCGCCGGCCACCAGCACCGGCGCGCCCGGCACCAGAGGCTCGAGTCCGGGCACGTCAGGCACCGATCGCGCCCAGCCACTCACCGTAGAAGAGGGCCACGCCCAGCCCACACGTGATCGCCGTGAGCAGCCAGAAGCGAATGATCACCGTGGTTTCGGCCCAGCCCGCCAACTCGAAATGGTGGTGGAACGGCGCCATCCGGAACACCCGGCGACCGGTGGTGCGAAACGCCAGGATCTGCAGCACCACCGAGGTGACCTCGGCGACGAACAGCGACCCCAGCACGACGGCGAGGATCTCGGTGCGGCTGGTGACCGACAGGCCCGCGATGATGCCACCCAGCGCCAGCGAGCCGGTGTCCCCCATGAAAATCTTTGCGGGAGCGGCGTTCCACCACAGGAAGCCGATGCAGGCGCCCGCGGTGGCGGCCGCGACGAGCGCCAGGTCCAGCGGGTCGCGCACGTTGTAGCAGCCCAGGCCCGGCGCCGTCACGCACGCGTTGCGGTACTGCCAGAAGGTGATCAACACGTAGGCGGCGGTGACCATGGCCATGCACCCGGCGGCCAGGCCGTCCAGACCGTCGGTGAAATTGACCGCGTTGGACCACGCGCTGACGACGACCACGCAGAACAACACGAACAGCGCCGGAGTCAAAGTGACGGTGGCGATTTCGCGTACATAGGACAGGTCCGAGCTGGCCGGTGTCAATCCGCTGCCGTTGCGGAACTGCAAGACCAGCACGCCGAACAGCACCGCGGCGGCCACCTGCCCAATGGTCTTGGCCGTCTTGTTCAACCCGAGGTTGCGCGACCGGCGGACCTTGATCAGGTCGTCGAGGAAGCCGACGCCGCCGAGCGCGGTCGCCAGGCCCAGCACCAGCAGGCCCGACGCGGAGACGCCCTCGCCGTCGAACGCCAGCCCGGCCAGGTGGGTCCCGAGGTAGCCCGCCCAGATGCCGGCGAGGATCGCCACGCCGCCCATCGACGGCGTGCCGCGCTTCGAATGATGGCTGGGCGGCCCGTCCTCGCGGGTGTGATGGCCGAAACCCTGCCTGGTGAACAGGCGAATCAGCGCCGGCGTCAACAGGATTGACACCGCGAGCGCGATCGCGACGGCGATCAGGATCTGCCTCACGAGCCGGTCCCCCCGTCGCCCGATGGTGACGACCCGCTTCGCCCGGCTTCGCCGCCCTCGCGATCGACGCCCGATGGTGACGACCCGCTTCGCCCGGCTTCGCCGCCCTCGCGATCGTCACCAGCCAGGGCGTCGGCCAGCGCTCCCAGCCCCGCCGCGTTGGAGGCCTTGACCAGGACCACGTCGCCGGGCTGCAGCTCGGCCCGCAACAGCGCCAGCGCCGCGTCGGCATCGGCCACGTTGACCGCCTCAGCTCCCCACGAGCCCTCCATGACCGCTCCGTGGTGCATGGCGCTCATCGACCTCCCACTTCCCACGACGACGAGTCGAGACACATCTAAGCGCACCGCCAGGCGGCCGATGCGATCGTGTTCGGCCACCGCGTCGTCGCCGAGCTCGGCCATTTCGCCCAGCACCGCCCAGCTCCTGCGCTTCTCGCCTGCGCGGTGGGCGATCCAGGCCAGCGCCTGCAGGCCGGCCCGCATCGAGTCGGGGTTGGCGTTGTAGGCGTCGTCGATCACCGTCACCCCGTCCGCCCGGGTGGTCACGTGCATCCGGTGCCGCGACACCGGCCCCGCCTGCGCCAGCGCGGCGGCGACCTGGTCGACGGTCGCGCCGCACTCCAGCGCGACCGCGGCGGCACACAGCGCGTTGGTGACCTGATGGTCGCCGAACACGCCGAGCTCAACCGCGACCGCGCTGTCCATCGCGTGCAGGGTAAAGCGCGGCCTGGCCAGTTCGTCCAGCGACACTCCGTCCGCCCAGACGTCGCTGGGACCCGCGTCGGTGCGGCTGGACCGGCTGACCCACACCACCCTCGCCCCGGTGACGCGGGCCATCGACGCCACCACCGGGTCGTCGGCGTTGAGGATGACCACACCGGACGGCGGAACCGATTGCGGCAGTTCGGATTTGGTCCGCGCGATGGCCTCCCGTGAGCCGAACTCGCCCAGGTGGGCGGTGCCGACGTTGAGCACCACCCCGATCGCGGGCGGGGCGATCTCGGCCAGCGCGGCGATGTTGCCGGGATGGCGGGCCGACATCTCGAGCACCAGGTAGTCGGTGTCCCGCGTCGCGCGCAGCACCGTCCAGGGGTGGCCCAGCTCGTTGTTGAACGACCCGGGCGGGGCGATGACCTCGCCCAGCGGCTCGAGCACGGTCTTGACGAGGTCTTTGGTCGACGTCTTCCCCGACGAACCCGTGATGCCGATGATGGTCAGGCCGCCGGCCACCAGCTCGGCGGCCACCGCCTTGGCCAGCCTGGCCAGCGCGGCGAGCACGGCCGCGCCCGAGCCGTCGGTGTCGTGTTCGAGCACCCCGGCCAGGCCGCCGCCGCGGCTCGCCCGCTGCGGGGGCACCACGATCGCCGGCACCCCCACCGGCCGGGCGGCCAGCACGGCCACCGCGCCGGCCGCCGCCGCCGCCCGCGCGTAGTCATGCCCATCGGCGTGCGCCCCCGGCAGCGCGAGGAACAACCCGCCGGGACCCACTGCGCGCGAATCGAATTCGACGGTTCCGGTGACGCGGAGCTCGGCGGCGGCCCGCGGTGAGATGTCGGCCAGCGTGCCGCCCACCAGCTCGGCGATCTGCGCGACGGTGAGGTCGATCATGACCGAGTCTCACGGGGCCGACGGGCCCGCAACGCCTCGGACAGCTCCACCCGGTCGTCGAACGGACGGGTTTCGCCGGCGGCGCGCTGCCCGGTCTCGTGCCCCTTGCCGGCGACCAGCACCACGTCGCCCGGTTGCGCCCAGGCGACGGCGTGCCGGATGGCCGCGCGCCGGTCCCCGATCTCGACGACCTCGGCCGCACCACCGCTTTCGGTCGCACCGGACAGTATCTCGCGGCGGATGGCGGCGGGGTCCTCGCCGCGGGGGTTGTCATCGGTGACGACGACCAGGTCGGCCAGCTCAGCGGCGGTCGCGCCCATCGGCGCCCGCTTGCCCGGGTCGCGCTCGCCGCCGGCGCCGAACACCACCGCCAGCCGGCGACCCGGCCGCGCCAGGGTGGTCAGCACCGCGCGCAGCGCGCCGGGCTTGTGGGCGTAGTCGACCAGCGCGAGGAAATCCTGGCCACCGTCGATGTCTTCCATGCGCCCGGGCACCCGGGTCTCCAGCAGTCCCGGCGCCGCTTGCTCGGGAGACACCCCCACCGCGTCCAGAAGCGCAAGCGCCACAAGGCAATTGGCGACGTTGTAATGCCCCGGCAACCGGATGCCGACCCGGTGGCGCACGCCGGTGGGGTCGATCGCGGTGAACTGCTGTCCCCCCGCACCCATCGGCATCACGTCCATGGCGCGCCAGTGCGCGGGCTCGCCGGCGGCGCTGACGGTGATGGCATCCCCGGCCCGCGCCGCCATGGCGCGCCCGGCTTCGTCGTCGACGCAGACCACCACCCGCCGGGCCCGCAACGGTGACGCGGGGTCGAACAGCTTCGCCTTGGCCTCGAAGTAGTCGGCCATGGTGGGGTGAAAGTCGAGGTGGTCCCGCGACAGGTTGGTGAAGCCGCCCACCGCGAAGCCGGTGCCGTCCACCCGGCCGAGCGCGAGCGCGTGGCTCGAGACCTCCATGACCACGGTGTCCACCCCGCGCTCGGCCATCGCCGCGAACATGGCCTGCAGCGCGGGCGCCTCCGGCGTGGTCAGCGCGCTCGGGACGTCGGCGCCGTCGATCCGGATGCCGATCGTGCCGATCAGCCCGGCCTTGCGGCCCCCGGCGCGCAGCCCGGATTCGACCAGATACGTCGTGGTGGTCTTGCCCGAGGTTCCGGTGATCCCGATGACCGTCGTACGCTCCGATGGGTTCCCGTACACCGTGGCGGCCAGGGCGCCGAGGACCCCGCGGGGCGCCGGATGCACCAGCGTCGGGACGGTCGAGGCCGACGCACCCATCTCCGCGACGCCGGCGGCGTCGGTGAGGACCGCGACGGCGCCGCGTTCGATCGCCTCGGGGGCGTACCGCGCCCCGTGGGTCGAGGCGCCCGTCAGCGCGGCGAACAGGTCGCCGGGCCGCACGTCCTGGGCGCGCAGCGTGACGCCGGTGACGGGCACGTCGGGCACCGCCGCGCCCCGGTCCGCGGGCACCGCCCCGACCTGGGCCGCCAGCGCGGGCAGGCGCGCGCCCGCCACGGCGCTGGGGCGCAAATCAGTGGGCACGGCACACCTCCCGTCCACGCACGTGGTCCTCATGATCGGCCATGACACCCTACCGAGAGGCGCCTGCCAGCCAGGTGGGCTCATCGATCGAGTGTGCGTTGAGGGCGGGATTTCGGCCCGAATCCCGCCCTGGACGCACACCCGACGTCACTGCACGACAGATCGGCCGGCGGTTTCCGGTTGGCTACGTCGCCTGCAGGGTCAGCGGCGGACCCGGGTCCGGCGACAGCGGCACGTTCTCCCGCTGCATGAGCCAGCCGGCGATGTTGTGGAACAACGGGGCCGCCGAGTGGCCCGGCGTACCGTCGGCGTTGCGATCCGGGTTGTTCATCATGATCCCGATGACATAGCGCGGGTTGTCGACGGTGGCCATGCCGGCGAAGGTTATCCAGTAGACGTTGTCGAAGTAGCAGCCGCAGGCCGGGTTGATCTGCTGAGCGGTGCCCGTCTTGCCGGCCATCTGGTAGCCGGTCACCGCGGCGGAGGGCCCGGTGCCCTGCTGGTAGCCCATCGGGTCGCGCTGCACGACGGCGCGCAGCATGTTGCGCACGGTTTGGGCCGTCTGCGGCGAAACCACCCGCACGCCCTCGGGACGCGCCTCCTCGGTCCGGGTGCCGTCGGGTGCGATGGTGGCCTTGACGATCCGCGGCGGGATGCGCACCCCATCGTTGGCGATCGTCTGATACATGCCGGCCATCTGCAGCAGCGTCATCGAAAGCCCTTGCCCGATGGGCAGGTTGGAGAAGGTGCTGCCCGACCATTGGTCGATCGGCGGCACCAGCCCGGCGCTCTCACCGGGCAGGCCCACGTTGGTGCGCTGCCCGAGCCCGAATTTGCGGACCATGTCGTAGAAGCGTTCCGGCCCGACGCGTTGCGCGAGCATCAAAGTGCCGACGTTGGAGGACTTTCCGAACACGCCGGTCGTGGTGTAGGGCATCACGCCGTGCTCCCACGCGTCGTGCACGTTCACGCCGCCCATGTTGATCGAGCCGGGCACCTGCAGCACCTCGTCGGGGTTGGACAGGCCGTACTCGATGACCGAGGACGCGGTGATGACCTTGTTCACCGAGCCCGGCTCGAACGGCGAGGACACCGCCAGGTTGCCCAGCTGCTTGTCGCCCTGGCGCCCGATGTCCTGGGACGGGTCGAAGGTGTTGTCGTTGGCCATCGCCAGAACCTCGCCGGTCTTCGAATCCAGCACGACCGCCGAAACATCATGTGCGCCGGACAGATTCTTGGCCTGCTGCACCTGCTGCTGCACGTAGAACTGGATGTCGTCGTCGAGCGTCAGCTGGACCATCGAGCCGTTGACCGCCCGGTGCCGGTTGCGGTAACTGCCGGGGATGACGACGCCGTCGGATCCCCGGTCGTAGGTGACCGAGCCATCGGTCCCCGACAGCACCGAGTCCAGCGACTCCTCCAGCCCCAGCAGCCCGTGGCCGTCCCAGTCAATGCCGCCGACGATGTTGGCCGCCAACGACCCGCCGGGGTACTGCCGCAGATCCTGCCGCTCCGAACCGACTTCGGGATACTTGTCGGAGATCGCGCTGGCGACCGCGGGGTCGACGGCGCGCGCCAGATAGACGAAGTTCTCGTCGCTCTGCAGCTTCTTCAACACGGTCGCGGAGTCGGGCTTGTTGCCCAGCCTGGTGGCGACCTCTTTGGCGATGTCCCGCAGCCGCTGCTGCGGGTCGGGGGCCGCCGAGTTCTTGCTCTTGGCCTCGTCGAGTTGTTTGCGAATCCTCTTGGGCTGGAACGTCAACGCGCGCGACTCGGTTGTGAACGCCAGCTGATCCTTGTTGCGGTCGACGATGCTGCCGCGCACGGCCTTCTCGACGTCGGTGACCTTGAGCTGGCTCGCCGCCTGGGCGCGCAGCGTCGGCGCGTTGGTCACCTGCAGGACGAACAGCTGGACCGCCGCCACCACGATCAGAAGCCCGATGGCCGCGTTCCCGGCCCGATGCCGGAACACGAACGACGCGCCGCGGCTGCCCGCCTGAACGAGCTTGCGGGTGCGCCGCTCCCGAGCGGAGTGCTCGGTCGCCGCGGCCTCCGGACGGTCGGCCGCGCGGCCCTGCTTGGCTTCCTTGGCTTTCCGGAATCGCTTCGGCTCCCGGACGTCCTGGGCCTGCTGTTGCTTCCCGCGGCGCTTCGGCTGGCGAACCCCCTTGGCTTCCTGCGCTTTACGGGGACCACGGCTCGGCTGCGACCGGCGGGCGCGCATGGAGTCGCCGCGGCTCACCGGGGCGCACCCGGCGTCACGGCGGGACCGGGAGCCACCGGCTGCGGCGCCAACACGGGGGCGGCGGGCACGACGGGAGCCACCGGCGGGGGAACCGCGGGGGCCCGTTGCACCGGCACCGGAACCTCAGCGGGCAGCGGTGCGGGCACCTGCCCGGGCGGCGGAATCGGCAAGCCGCCCAACGGCACCGGCACCTCGGCGGGCCCGGGAGCGGGCGCGATCACCGCAGGCGCGGGCAGCCCCGGCACCGGCACGCCCGGCACGGGCAGCGCACCCGGCACGGGCAGCGCAGCGGGCGCCTGCCCGGCTGCCGGTGCCCCCGGTATGCCCGGCGGTTGCGGCCCGGTCTGCGCCAGGTGCTGGCCTCCGAGCGTCGACGATCCGTCCGGTGCACGCAGCAGCGCCTCGGGACCGGACCGGGCCGGCGCGGGCGCCGCGGGGTCGGGCTGCAGCCGGACCGGGACCTCGGCGGGCGGCGCCGGCGGTGCGGGGGGCACCGGCGGGCCTTGGTCGGGAAGCTTGCTGTTCAACGGTGGTGGCGGCACCCCGTCAGCCGGCTTGGGCGTGCCGACGACCACCCAGTTCCCGGACGGGTCCTGGACCAGGTGCGCGGTGTCCCGCGTCGGGATCATGCCCTGTTTGCGGGCCGCCTCCGCCAGTGCCGGTGCGGATTCCGCCTCGCGCACATCACGTTCCAGCGCTTCTTTCTGCTGTTGCAGCAGCCGAGTCTTCTCGCGGGCGTGGCTCAATTTGTAGGAGCGCTCCGCGGAGTCCGTGGACAACCACAGGGTGAGACCCAGGCCGAGGCCCAGCGCGCCGATGACCAACACGACGAACGGGACCTTGGCCGCCAGGGTGCGGGGCCGCAGGTCGATCGAGGCCAGCCGGGTCGCCAGGCGCTCGCTCAGGCGTGGGCGAACGACCTTGGGCGCCTTGGCCTTCCGTGCCTTAGCCCGCGCCTTCGCCTGGCTCGTGCTCTTGGGCCGCGCGGGACGCTCGGCGGGCCGGGCGATGGGGCCGGTGAGCGGTCCGGATTTGGGCGCGCGGCTCTCCCGGGTGGGCGCCGCGCTCCGCCCCGGCCGGGTGCGGCGGGCCGAGCCGGGCTCGGCGGCCGAGCGCCTGCTGCGCCGGGCGGAACCGTCGCGCCCGCCGCGGCGATTCGGCGTCTCCCGCTTTGCTTTCATGCGTCGCCCTTTCCGGTTGCCTGCTGGACCCGTTGCACGGCGCGTAGTCGCACCGCGGCGCTGCGCGGATTGCGTTCGACCTCGGCGGCGTCCGCGCGTTCGGCGCCGTGCGTGAGCGACCGGAATCGCGGCTCGTGGCCGGGAAGCTCGACCGGCAGATCCACCGGCGTGCGGGACGCGACCGCTTCGGCGAACAACCGCTTGACGATCCGGTCCTCCAGGGACTGGTAGGCCAGCACCACCATGCGCCCGCCGACGGCGAGCGCGTCCAGCCCGGCCGGGATCGCGCTGCGCAAAGAGTCCAACTCGTCGTTGACCGCGATCCGCAGGGCCTGGAAGGTGCGCTTGGCCGGGTGGCCCCCGGTCCGCCGGGCCGGGGCCGGAATCGCTTGGTAGAGCAGGGCTACCAGCTCCGCGGTCGACGTGAAGGGTGCGCGGGCGCGCTGGCGCACGATCTGCGCGGCGATCCGGCGCGCGAACCGTTCCTCGCCGTAGCGGTGCAGGATGTCCGCCAGCGCGGCTTCGTCGTAGGTGTTGAGGATGTCGGCCGCCGTCAACGGCGACTCGGGATCCATCCGCATGTCCAGCGGCGCGTCCTGCGCGTAGGCGAAGCCCCGCTCGGCGCGGTCGAGCTGCATGGACGACACCCCGAGGTCGAACAGCATCCCGTCGAGCGATCCGACTGTGTCGTAACCGGATTCGGCCAGTGCCGCGGTGAGGCCGTCGTAGCGGCTGTGCACCAGCGTGACGCGGTCGGCGAATCGCGCCAACCGGTCGCCGGCGATTTCCAGCGCGCTGGGGTCGCGGTCGAGTCCGATCAACCGCAGCCCGGGCAGGTCGGTCAGGAACCGCTCGGCATGCCCGCCCGCGCCCAGGGTGGCATCGAGCAGGACGGCCCCCGACCCGTCGGCATGGTGACGGGTCAGCGCGGGGGTCAGCAGTTCGACGCAGCGCTGCAGCAGGACGGGTACGTGTCCGAAGTCGCCCGAATCGTCAGCCACCGCAACGCCTCCCCGGGTCCGGCGAGACGCCCCTGCATCGAGGTCCCTGTCCGAAGGCACGAACCTGGCGTTGGGGAAGTACGCCAGGGTCGGTTCGGGCAGAGGCCACGTTGCACGGGCGTGCGCCTCAGATGATGTCGCCGAGTGCTTCATCGCTGGCCGCGGAGAAGTTCTCTTCGTGGGTCTGCTGGTAGTCCTGCCAGGCTTGCGCATCCCAGATCTCGAGGTAGTCGACCGCTCCGATCACCACGCAATCCTTGGAGAGGTTCGCGTAGCGGCGGTGGTCAGCCGACAGTGTGATGCGGCCCTGCGCGTCGGGATGCTGCTCGTCGGTGCCGGCGGCGAGGTTGCGCAGGAACGCCCTGGCGTCGGGGTTGCTCCTCGACGCCTTGCTCGCCCGGCGCGCGAGCTGCTCGAATTCGCCCCGCGGGTAGACGGCGAGGCTGTGGTCCTGGCTCTTGGTGACCATCAACCCCCCTGCCAGCGCGTCGCGAAATTTGGCGGGCAACGTGAGCCGCCCTTTGTCGTCGAGTTTGGGCGTGTAGGTGCCGAGAAACACCGGCTCACCTCCCACTCGGGGTCACCCAAACACTGTGGCCACCATACCCCACAATCCCCCACTTCGCCCCATTCCGAGAGTGTCGTGGCGGACTTTTCCGGGTTATCCGCCACCCATGGGCGCACATGCCATCGCACCCGGACCCACCGGGCCCCGCCTCGCATTCCAGTAGAAGGTAGGAAACCGCAGCTCAAAGCCGCACAGGCCACGATGTGGGGCGAAGTGGAGGCACTCGGTGGGGCGCGGTGGGGCTCAACTCCTGCGCCAAAGCACGGTTGCGGCTCGATCCGGCCTCAAAACCGCATCACCGGCCCGGCGATACTCAGCCGAGCCGGATCAATCTGTGACGATGACGGCGCGCCCGGCTACGAAACAGACATGAAAAAGGGGGAGCCCGGTGGCTACCCCAGATTCGTTGGCGAGACCGCTAGTCGTCGAAGCGGCGGCGGAACCGGTCTTCCATGCGACTGGTGAACGAACCCCCGCCGCCCTTGTTGCGGCGCTGCCGCAGCGAGCCGGGCGCCGAGCCGGGGTGGTCGGGGCGGCCGGACAACCGTGGACCCGTGATGGCGAACACCACGCCACCGAACATCACGATGAACCCGAAGACGCTGAGAATCGGGAAGTTTCCGATCATGGTGGCCTTGAACGCCACCCCGGAAACCAGCATCGCGAGGCCGATCACGAACAGGGCCGCGCCCTGCAGGCGGCGGCGCGCGGTGGGCGCGCGCAACCCTCCGCCGCGGACGCTCGACGCGAACTTGGGATCTTCGGCGTAGAGAGCGCTCTCGATCTGATCGAGCATCCGCTGCTCATGATCGGAGAGTGGCATTCGTCCCTCCTTGCCGACAGTTGACGCGTATCTATCGATAACACGCGGATGCCCGTTGTAGGGCAACTAACTGAAATGATACGAGGTCAATCTGCGCCATACCACTGGTTCGGTGGCGATTCTATCCTGGCCCCGGCCGTGCCCCCGTCGGAGCCGGAACGGCCGTGCGCTACAACCGGCTTCCCCAGCCGGGATGGGTGGGCGGTTCGTTGCCGCGACCGCCCGCCGGACGGCCTCCCCACGCGTCCGATAATGGCGGTGGCGGCGCGGGCCGCGCGACAACGTGAACGCCGGCATGCGAGCACAGGGTGAGGAGGACACCGCGAGTGGCGATATTCCTCATCGATCTGCCGCCCACCGATATGGAGCGCCGTCTGGGCGAGGCCCTGAAGGTGTATGTCGACGCGATGCGGTACCCACGCGGCACCGAGAACCAGCGCGCCGCGATGTGGCTCGAGCACATCCGCCGGCGGGGCTGGCAAGGGGTGGGCGTCGTGGACGCCGAGCCGGCCGAGGGCGCGGACGGCGCGGTCCCGTCGGCGGCCGAATTGAGCAACGCCCCGCTGCTCGGCATCGCCTACGGGTACCCCGGGGCACCCGGGCAGTGGTGGCAGCAGCAGGTCGTCCTCGGACTGCAACGGGGCGGCCGGCCGGCGCAGGAGATCGCCGGGCTGATGAACAGTTACTTCGAGTTGACCGAGCTGCACATCCACCCGCGCGCGCAGGGTCGCGGCCTCGGCGAGGCGCTGGCCCGGCGGCTGCTCGCCGGTCGAGCCGAAGAGAACGTCCTGCTGTCCACGCCCGAGACCAACGGCGAACCGAACCGGGCCTGGCGGTTGTACCGCCGGCTGGGCTTCACCGACGTGATCCGCGGCTACCATTTCGCCGGTGACCCGCGCGCATTCGCGATCCTGGGCCGCAAGCTCCCGCTGTGATCGCCGGATCGCGGGCGCGCCCGGGCGGACCCGCGCTGGCGGCGCGCCGAATCTGGCACGATGACCTGGTGCGCGCCAGCCTCTCCCCGCCAAGATCCCGCGGATTCACCGCTCGGCGCCGCCGCCTGGTGGCCATCGCGATGCTGCTCATGCTGGTGCCGCTGGCCACCGGCTGCCTGCGGGTCAGGGCGTCGCTCACCGTCTCCCCCGACGACCTGGTGTCCGGGGAGATCGTCGCCGCCGCTAAACCCAAGACGCCCAAGGACACCGGCCCCCAGCTCGACAGCAACAACCTGCCGTTCAGCCAGAAGGTGGCGGTGTCGAACTACGACAGCGACGGCTACGTGGGATCGCAGGCGGTGTTCTCGGACCTGACGTTCGCCGAGTTGCCGCAGCTGGCCAACATGAACTCCGATGCGCAGGGGGTGAACCTGTCCCTGCGGCGCAGCGGCAACCTGGTCATCCTCGAGGGCCGCGCTGACCTGACCTCGCTGACCGATTCCGAAGCCGACGTCGAGCTGACCGTCGCCTTCCCCGGCGTGGTGACGTCCACCAACGGCGACCGGGTCGAGTCCACGGTGGTGTCCTGGAAGCTCAAGCCGGGCGTCGTGAGCACGATGACGGCTCAGGCCCGCTACACCGACCCGAACACGCGGTCATTCACCGGGGCGGGCGTGTGGCTGGGCATCGCGTCGTTCGCCGCGGCCGGCGTCGTCGCGCTGCTGGCCTGGATGAACCGCGATCGTTCCCCGCGGTTCACCGCACCGCGGGACCAGCCGCCGAGCTAGCTGTACTGGGCGGGCGACCAGTACGCCAGCATCTCCGCGAACGTCTGGAAGGCGGGCGCCGACACCCCGTAGGTGGCCTCGAGGTGGATGCTCAGCGGGAACCCCAGCTCGGCCACCCCGTCGATCACGCGCTTGTAGAGGTCGGTCATGAGCTGACGCTTCTGGGGCGGTTCGCTGGCGGCCAACCGCTTGACGAACTCCTGCTCGTCGGCCACCGCCGCGTTACCCGGGTCCTGAATCAGCCAGTTGATCAGGCCGACCCGGCCCTCCATCTTGGGGACGAAGCCGAAGGACAGCAGGATCTCCGGCCGGTGATCGGTGGTTTCGGCGAATTCGCGCAGGAAGCCGACGATCGCGTCGGAGTACAACAGCTGGGTCATGCCGTAGGTGGCGCCCTGATCGCACTTGAAGTTGAACCGGCCGTGCTCCCCCTCGCGGGTGGGTATCAGGATGACGCCGCGGTTGGGCACGAGCTCACGGTAGATCGACAGGGCGTCCGTGGGCGCGACGCCGGAGCCTTCGCCGTCGTTCATCGTGCGCGGGACGCCGACGAAGACCACGCCTTCCATCCCGGCCGCGCGCAGATCGGTCAGCCGCCGCCGCAAGGTCGGCTCGTCGGAGAAGGCGGTGACCTGGGTGCACAGGCCATGGAATCCCGGCAGCTCGGGCTTGACCATGGACCAGAAGTCCAGCACGTCGAGTTTGGGCTTCATCACGATGGGACGGTCGTCGTCCTCAGCGATGATGCCGGGGATCATCACGTGCCGCAGCCGGCCTGCCAGACCGGTTTCCGCCGAGTACTGCACCACCTTTCGCGCGTCCTCGAGCGCCCGCTCGCGGCCTTCGTCGGCGTTCGGCGGCACCAGCTCGAGCGCAATGGTGTTGAGTGTCACGCGGCTTCTCTCCATCCGACGATGCTTGGGGC
This sequence comes from Mycobacterium sp. E183, assembly GCF_001667735.1. Classification (GTDB taxonomy): domain Bacteria; phylum Actinomycetota; class Actinomycetes; order Mycobacteriales; family Mycobacteriaceae; genus Mycobacterium. The sequence goes on along the minus strand of NZ_LZJN01000138.1, from coordinate 27,887 downwards.
GTCTCCCGGCCGCACAGCGGGCGGCTCCGACACCCCGCCAGCATAGGCGTGGGGGTGCCGCCCGCTTGCGGGGGAACAGTGCGGCGGTCGAAGCGATCAGCGCCACGCCAGGTTGCAAAGGTCCCCGGTGCCGCGCCGAATACACTGGTCGGGCCTGCCACACCAAGCACGTCGAGCAGAAGGGGGCGCGGCGCTGAGCTCGAAAGCCCCAGCAGCAGCGGCAACCGTCGAGTTGACCGGCGCGATCACCGATCGGCTCCGGCGGTATCTGCACGACCGGCGCGCGGACACCGCCTACATCGGTAGCGACTACGAGGTGCTGGTCGCCGCCCTGGAGAGCTTCGTGCTCAACGGCGGCAAACGGCTGCGACCCGCCTTCGCCTACTGGGGCTGGCGCGCCGTGGCCAGCGGGGAACCCGATTCCGAAGTGCTGCTGCTGTTTTCCGCGCTGGAGCTGCTGCACGCCTGCGCGCTGGTGCACGACGACGTCATCGATGACTCCTCCACCCGCCGCGGCCGCCCGACCGCCCATGTCCAGTTCGCCGACCTGCACCGCGGCAGGCGCTGGCGGGGTTCGCCGGAGCAGTTCGGCATGTCGGCCGCGATCCTGCTCGGCGATCTCGCGCTGTCGTGGGCCGACGACATCGTGTTCCACGCGGAACTGCCGCCCGACGCCGTGCGGCGGGTACAGCGCGTGTGGGCCGAAATCCGCACCGAGGTACTGGGCGGTCAATTCCTGGACATCGTCGCCGAAGCCAGCGCCGCCGAGTCGATCGCCTCGGCGATGAACGTCGACACCTATAAGACCGCCTGTTACACGGTGTCGCGACCGCTGCAGCTCGGGGCCGCCGCCGCCGCCGACCGGCCCGACGTGCAGGACGTCTTCGGCCGGTTCGGGACGGACATCGGCGTGGCCTTCCAGCTCCGTGACGACGTGCTGGGTGTGTTCGGTGACCCGGCGGTGACCGGCAAGCCGTCGGGTGACGACCTGCGCTCGGGCAAGCGCACCGTGCTGCTGGCCGAGGCGCTGGAGCTGGCCGACGGGTCGGATCCGTTGGCGGCCAAGTTGTTACGCGACTCGATCGGGGCGCAGTTGACCGATGCCGAGGTGGACCGGTTGCGCGGGGTAATCGAGTCGGTGGGCGCCCTGGCCGCGGCGGAGCGCCGCATCGCCGAGCTGACCCAGCGGGCCCTGGCGGCGCTGGCGGCCGCGCCGATCAACGCGGCGGCCAAAGCGGGGCTCTCCGAGCTGGCCAGAATGGCCACCGACCGGTCCGCTTGAGCCGATGACGACGCCGACGCACACCCCACCGTCCGACTCGCCGGAAGCGAAACCGGCTGGCGCCGGGTGGTTTTCACAGCTGCGCGCGTTCGCCGGCGCGGCGGAGTCCGGACCGGCGAAGCTGGGCATGCTCGGTTCGGTGCTGATCCTGGTGGGCGGCCTCGGCGCGGGCAGCACCCGCCAACACGACCCGCTGCTGGAGTCGATCCACATGTCCTGGCTGCGTTTTGGCCACGGGCTGGTGTTGTCGTCCGTGGTGTTGTGGGCGGGCGTGGGCCTGATGCTGATCGCCTGGCTGCGCCTGGGCCGGCGCGTGCTGGCCGGCGAGGTGACCGAGTTCATGATGAAGGCCACCACCGGCTTCTGGCTGGTGCCGTTGCTGCTCTCGGTGCCCGTCTTCAGCCGGGACACCTATTCGTACCTGGCGCAGGGCGCGCTGCTGCGCGACGGCCTCGACCCCTACGCGGTGGGGCCGGTCGCCAACCCGAACAGCTTGCTGGACAACGTAAGTCCCATCTGGACGATCACCACCGCCCCCTACGGCCCGGCATTCATCCTGGTGGCGAAGCTGGTCACCATGGCCGTCGGCAACAACGTGGTGGCCGGAACGGCGCTGCTGCGGCTGTGCATGCTGCCGGGGCTGGCGCTGCTGATCTGGGCCACCCCGCGGCTGGCCCGGCACCTGGGCACCGACGGATCGACGGCGCTGTGGATCTGCGTCCTCAACCCGCTGGTGCTCATCCATCTGATGGGCGGGGTGCACAACGAGATGCTGATGGTGGGCTTGATGGCCGCCGGCATCGCGCTGAGTTTCGCCGGGCGGCACGTGCTGGGCACGACGCTGATCACGGTGGCCATCGCGGTCAAGGCCACCGCCGGAATCGCGCTGCCGTTCATGGTGTGGGTCTGGACCCGCCACCTGCGCGACCGCCGCGGATACCGGCCGGCCACGGCGTTCGCGGCGGCCACGGCGATGTCGCTGTTGATCTTCGGCGTCGTGTTCGGCATCCTGTCGGCCGTGGCCGGGGTGGGCCTGGGGTGGCTGACCGCGCTGGCCGGTTCGGTGAAGATCATCAACTGGCTCACGGTGCCGACCGCCGCCGCCAACATCATCCACGCCGTGTTCAACGGGTTCTTCGTGGTGCACTTCTACCCGATGCTGCGCATCACCCGCCTCGTCGGAATCGCGGTCATCGCGGTGTCGCTGCCGTTGCTGTGGTGGCGCTTCCGGCGCGACGACCGCGCCGCGCTGACCGGCATCGCGGTCTCGATGCTCGTCGTGGTGCTGTTCGTGCCCGCGGCCCTGCCGTGGTACTACTCCTGGCCATTGGCGGTGGTCGCCCCGCTGGCGCAATCGCGACGGGCGATCGCGGTCATCGCCGGGCTGTCGACGTGGGTGATGGTGATCTTCAAACCCGATGGCTCGCACGGGATGTACTCGTGGCTGCATTTCTCGCTGGCCACGGTCTGCGCGCTGATCGCCTGGTACAGCCTGGACCGCGCGCCGGACCGGCGGGCGGGCGCGGCGGACGACGCGCTGGAAAAGGCGTAGTGCCGGCTCAATAGGCCGGCTCAGTAGGCCCGCTCAGTAGGCCATGGCCTGCGCCCGCCGCACGACCTCGCGCGCCTGGTGCGCGTGCAGGGCGTCGACGGGGCGGGCATTGCTGACGGCATCCCGGCTGCCGTCGCGGGTGATCGTCAGCGACGGGTCGGGGGTGAACAACCACCGCACGATCTCGGTGTCGTGGTAGCCGCCGTCGTGCAGGATCGTCAGCAGCCCCGGCAGGCTCTTGACCACCTCACCGGACTTGGTGAAGAACACCTGCGGCACCACCACGCCGCCGTCCCGCTTCACCGCGACCAGGTGGCCTTCCCGAAGCTGCTGCTGCACCTTGCTGACCGAGATTCGGAGCAATTCGGCGACCCGCGGCAGGTCGTAGGTGGGCTCGTCGGGGTCCAGAACATCGTCGCCGGCAGGAACACTGCTCACGGCGCAAGTGTAGGCCTTGCCACGCGGATTGAACCCAAGTTCCGGCGTCCAATCACACCGCCGCACCTACGATGGCCCCGTGGCCGAAGCTGAATCGCCCGGGTCGTCCGGCCGTCCCGGCCCGCACCGTCGCCCGGCCGACGCCGGCGCCGCAGACCCGCTGGACAACGCGTTGCTGGACGGCCGCTACCTGGTGCAGTCCAAGATCGCCAGCGGAGGCACGTCGACGGTGTACCGCGGCCTCGACACCCGGCTCGACCGCCCGGTGGCGGTGAAGGTGATGGATTCGCGCTACGCGGGCGACGACCAGTTCCTGACCCGCTTCCAGCGCGAAGCCCGCTCGGTCGCTCGGCTGAAGGATCCCGGCCTCGTCGCGGTCTACGACCAGGGCCTGGACTCCCGGCACCCGTTCTTGGTGATGGAGCTGATCGAGGGTGGCACGCTGCGCGAGCTGCTGGCCGAGCGCGGTCCGATGCCGCCGTACGCCGTGGCCGCGGTGTTGCGCCCGGTGCTGAGCGGGCTCGCCGCGGCGCACCGGTCCGGGCTGGTCCACCGCGACGTCAAGCCCGAAAACGTGCTGATCTCCGACCAGGGTGAGGTCAAGATCGCGGACTTCGGCTTGGTCCGCGCCGTCGCGGCCGCCGGAATCACTTCCACGAGCGTCATTTTGGGAACCGCGGCGTACCTGTCGCCCGAGCAGGTGCGCGACGGTGACGCCAGCCCGCGCAGCGACGTGTACGCCGCCGGGATCCTCACCTACGAGCTGCTCACCGGGCGCACCCCGTTCACCGGCGACTCGCCGCTGTCGATCGCCTACCAACGGCTGGATACCGATGTGCCGCCGCCCAGCGCGGCGATCGACGGCGTGCCCCCGCAGTTCGACGAGTTCGTCCGGCGCGCGACGGCGCGCGACCCGGCCAACCGCTACGCCGACGCGATCGAGATGGGCGCCGACCTCGAGGCGATCGCCGAAGAGCTTGCGCTGCCGGACTTCTCCGTCCCCGCGCCGCGCAACTCCGCGCAGCACCGGTCGGCGGCGCTGCACCACAGCCGCATGAGCCAACGCCCGTTTGCCGCGCCACCGCCGGCGGCGGCTCCGGTCCGCCACCCCACCCGCCAGTTGACCCGCGGCCCCGAGGACTGGTCCGAGCCGCAGCGCGCACCGGTGTCCGACGACGAGCCCGAGGAAGCCTACGAATACCAGCCTGTCACAGGCGAATTCGCGGGCATTCCGATCGGCGAGTTCGCCTACGCCCGCCAGCGCGGGCGGCGCTTGGTGCTGATCTGGGTGGCCCTGGTGCTGGCGCTCACCGGGATGGTCGCCACCGCGGCGTGGACGATCGGGAGCAACCTGAACGGGCTGTTCTAGTCGCGCAACATCTCGGCGACCAGGAACGCCAGCTCCAGCGACTGCTGGGTGTTGAGCCGCGGGTCGCAGGCCGTCTCGTACCGCCCCGCCAGATCCAGGTCCGAAATGTCTTGCGCCCCACCGAGGCATTCCGTGACGTCCTCGCCGGTGATCTCGACGTGGATGCCACCGGGGTGAGTGCCCAGCGCGCGGTGCACCTCGAAGAAGCCCTGCACCTCGTCGACGACGCGGTCGAAGTGCCGCGTCTTGTAGCCGTTGGACGACTCGTGGGTGTTGCCGTGCATGGGGTCGCACTGCCAGATCACCTGATGGCCGGTGGCCTGAACCTTCTCGACGATCGGGGGCAGCAGGTCGCGCACCTTGTTGTTGCCCATCCGGCTCACCAACGTCAACCGGCCCGGCTTGTTGTTCGGGTCAAGCCGTTCCACGTATTCGACGGCCAGCTCCGGGGTCATCGTCGGGCCGATCTTCACGCCGATCGGGTTGGCGATCACTTCCGCGAACGCGATGTGCGCGCCGTCGAGCTGGCGCGTGCGCTCGCCGATCCAGACGGTGTGCGCCGACAGGTCGAACAGCTGCGGTTCGCCGTCCTCGCTCTCCGACAGCCGCAGCATGGCCCGCTCGTAGTCGAGCACCAAAGCCTCATGGCTGGCGTAGATTTCGGCGGTCTGCAGGTTACGGTCGGCCACCCCGCAGGCGCTCATGAACTTCAGGCCGCGGTCGATCTCGTTGGCCAGCGCCTCGTACCGGGCGCCCGCCGGCGACGTCCGGACGAACTCGCGGTTCCAGTCGTGCACCAGGTGCAGCGACGCCAGCCCCGAGGACGTCAGCGCCCGCACCAGGTTCATCGCCGCGCTGGCGTTGGCGTAGGCGCGCACCAGCCGCGACGGGTCGTGCTCGCGGGCGGCCGCATCCGGGGCGAAGCCGTTGATCATGTCGCCGCGGTAGGACCGCAACCCCAGGGCGTCGATGTCCGCCGACCGCGGCTTGGCGTACTGGCCGGCGATGCGGGCCACCTTGACCACCGGCATGCTCGCGCCGTACGTCAGCACCACGGCCATCTGCAGCAACGCGCGGATGTTGCCCCGGATGTGGGGCTCGGTGTTGTCGGTGAAGGTCTCCGCACAGTCGCCGCCCTGCAGCAGGAACGCCTCGCCCCTGGCGACCTGGGCCAGCTGCTCCTGCAGCCGGAGGATCTCCGAGGGCACCGTCACCGGCGGCACGCTCTCGAGGACGGTCCGCATCGCCGTCGCCTGGTCGGCCGGCCAACTGGGTTGCTGGGCGGCCGGCTTGGCCAGTGCGGCGTCCAGCCGGGCCCGCAGGTCGTGCGGCAGCGGCGGCAGCGCCGGTAGCTGGTCGATCGGGATGTCGACGGTCCAGTTCATCGGTCCATGGTAACCGGGCGGCGAGGGTGACTGATCAGGGCGAACGCCGTTCGGACGGGCTCAGGCCGGCTCCCCGGTCGCGTCGCCGCCAGGACCGTCCGCGTCCGCCGCGGTGATGAGCCGGTATCGCCGCAGCTGGTCGCGGGCGTCGACCAGCGCGTCGTGGGCGTCGCGCGACCGCGGCGGCATCGGCGGGCACCCCCGGTCCTCCCACAATTGCCGCAGGTCCCGGGTGAAGCGGGGCAGCGCGCGCGGCAACTCGGGCATCGTGCCCCACAGCTGGCACAGGGCGACGTGGTCGTAGGCGCCGATCCACGCCCACAGCTCGATCGGGTCGGCCCCGTCGACGCCTAAGAAGTCCTCGAGGTCCGCGCGGATCTGCCTGCGTGAGCGCCACAGCTTCGACGCCGGGGACGGCAGCTTGGGCAGCACGTTGGCGCGCACCCAGCCACCGGCGCGCTCGGGATCGAATTCCGTGGACACGGCGTAATACTCGCGCCCGTCCTCGGCCACCACCCCGATCGAGATCAACTCGATGGTGCGGCCGTCCTCGATGAACTCGGTGTCGTAGAAGTACCGCACCTTGAAAGCCTATGAGTAGCCTATCTGCTGATCAGGATGGGCCCGGTCGGCGGCGGCGCGGGGTGCACCTCGTGGTCCAGCTGGGCGTCGACGACCCGCTCGTCGGGCATCCCGGGGGTGCCGGCGATCGCGCACTGCAGGTACAGCTTGGCCCGCACCACGGGGCGACGCAGCGTCCGTTCCCGCTGCAGCGCGCGGCGCATCTTCTCCGGCTGTGCGGTGTATCGCCAGCGGGCCCAGGGCGCGTGCGGGCGCGACAACCGGATCGCGCCGATCACCAGCAGGACGACGATGAACATGCCGAGCAGCCCGGTCCACACCTTGCCCTTGAGCACCACCACCACGGCCAGCGGCAGCGTCAACACCAGGCCGCCGGCCACCGCGGCACGCAGCGGCCACGAATCGGTGCCCTCCCAGATCGGCAGGAAGAACATCAGCGGGTGCAGCCCCATGATCAACAGGCCGGCCACCCCGACCGCGGCGAAGACGGCGTCCACCGACGTCCGACCGTCCTCCGACCAGTAGACGTCCGACAGGTGCAGGATCAGCGCGTACTCGTCGAGCACCAGGGCCGCGCCTATCCCGAAAAATATTGCGGACAGGGTGAATTCGGGCTCGTGACCGTCGATGGACAGGGTGACCAACGTCAGCCCGGACAGCAACACCAACACCACGCCGAACGTCACGTGGTGGATGTGGATGCCGCCGACATGGACGTTGCGCGGGTGCCACCATCGGGCCGGCCGGCCCGCGTCGGCGCGGTGCCGGATGAGCCGCACGAACGTCCGCGTGACGAAGAAGGTCAGGATGAACGCCACCAGGCAGCACAGCAGGGGCAACCGGCCGCCGCCGAGGATGTCGTTCGCGAACCAGTGCGTCACCCGCAGAACGAACCAGTGGAGCACTCTTGAAACGTACGCCTGTGGGCGTCCGCCCCGCGGGAGCCGCGCTGGGCCACCTCGCACGCCCAGGCACCCATTACGCTGTTGTGCGACATGAGTAGATCGCGGACGCCCGGCGCGGGCAGCCACCCCGGGCGCGTCCTGTTGTGGTGCGGGCTCTGGCTGCTGGCGGCGGCGGGGCTGGGCTATGTGGCCTGGCAGCTGTTCGGACACACGCCCTACCGCATCGACATCGACGTGTATCAGATGGGCGCGCAGGCCTGGATGCACGGGCATTCGCTGTACCACGGCGATGTGTTGTTCCACACACCGATCGGGCTCAACCTGCCGTTCACCTATCCCCCGCTCGCCGCGATCGTGTTCTGCCCGTTCGCCTGGCTGCACATGCCGGCCGCCAGCGTCGCGATCACGGCGCTGACGCTGGTGTTGCTGGTCGTGTCGACGCTGATCGTGCTGACCCGCCTCGACGTCTGGGCCGCGTCGACGGCGCTGCCCGGCCCGGCGTGGCTGCGCCGCTGGTGGCTCGCGGTCGTCATCACCGCGGCGGCGACGATGTGGCTGGAACCGGTCACGTCGAACTTCGCCTTCGGCCAGATCAACGTCGTGCTGATGACCCTGGTGATCGCCGACTGCGTGCCGCGCCGCACACCGTGGCCGCGCGGCCTGTTGCTGGGCCTGGGCATCGCGCTCAAACTCACGCCGGCCGTGTTCCTGCTGTACTTCCTGCTGCGCCGGGACAACCGCGCCGCGGTGACCGCGCTGATGTCCTTCGTGGGGGCGACGGCGCTCGGTTTCGTTCTGGCGTGGAGCGATTCGTGGGAGTACTGGACGCACACGCTGGCCCACACCGACCGGATCGGCGAGGCCGCGTTGAACACCGATCAGAACATCGCCGGGGCGCTGGCCCGCATCGGGCTGGGCGAGCAGCAGCGCTTCCTGCTCTGGGTGGCCGCCTCGCTGCTGGTCCTGGCGCTGACGGTGTGGGCGATGCGCAGGGTGCTGCGGGCCGACGAGCCCGTGCTGGCGGTCGTGTGCGTCGCGCTGTTCGGGTTGGTGGTCTCGCCGGTCTCCTGGTCACACCACTGGGTGTGGGGGCTGCCGACGGTCGTGGTGCTGGCCGTGCTGGCCTGGCGGCGCCGCAACGTGGCGCTGGGCGTGGTCGGCGCGGCGGGGGTGGCGCTGATGCGTTGGTCGACGATCGACCTGCTACCCAAGCATCACGAGGCGGCGGCCGTCTGGTGGCGGCAGCTCGCGGGGATGTCCTACGTCTGGTGGGCGCTGGCGGTCCTCGTCGCGGCCGGGCTGACGGTCACCGCGCGCACGCCCGCGCGGGATTCCGCCCCGCAGCGATTGACGCCGGTGACAGCGGTCGGCTGATCGCGACGGTTCAGCCGACGGCGGTTTCGGGAATCCGCGCGGCCTCGCCGGTCGATCCCTGACCGGACGCCCCGTTGCGGTTTTCCTTGACGCTGGCGGCGTAGATGTCGACGTACTCCTGGCCGGAAAGCCCCATCAGCTCGTAGATCACCTCGTCGATGACGGCGCGCTCGATGAAGCGGTTGCCGGCCAGCCCTTCGAAACGGGAGAAGTCCATCGGCTTGCCGAAGCGGACGGTGACCCGCCCGAAGCGCAGCATGTTCGAGCCGGGCGGGTTCACGACGTTGGTGCCGATCATCGCCACCGGGATCACCGGCACCCCGGTGTGCAGCGCCAGCCGCGCCAGACCGGTCTTGCCCTTGTACAGCCGGCCGTCCGGCGAACGGGTGCCCTCGGGGTACATGCCCAACAACTTGCCCGCCGACAGCAGCCGCTCGGCGGTGTTCAGCGCGGCCTGCGCGCTGTCGGCGTCGGTCCGGTCGATCGGCACCTGGCCCACCGCGGTGAAAAACCAGCGCTGGAACCAGCCCTTCAAACCGGTTCCGGTGAAGTATTCGGCTTTCGCCAGGAAGGTGATCCGGCGGCGCACCACCAACGGCAGGTAGAAACTGTCCATCACCGCTAGGTGATTACTGGCCAGGATCGCCGGGCCGGAACTCGGAATATGTTCCAGGCCTTCAACTTTCGGCCTACCGAGCAGGGCCAGCAACGGGCCGAGGAGTATGTACTTGAATAGCCAGTACCACATGGCCCTCCCTCTCGCCCGCCCGCCGGTGTTCTGCGCCAACTGTACCCATCGCGTGGGCGGCGGACCACCTCCGGCGCGGCCGGGTCACTCCTCGACGGTGACGGGGATGGGCTGATACCGGGTCCTGGTCGTGGCCTCGGGACTCGCCGGCCCGGCGCCACCGTCGTCGGTCGGCCCGTCGGGCGGCGGTTTGGCCGCGCCGTTGATGTCGTCGAGCATGGCGCGCACGACCTCGAGCAGGGCGATGCTGTGGTCGGCGATGACGGTGATCAGCGGGTGCTGATCACCGGTCGCCAGCGCGGCCAGCGCGCAGACCGGGCACCACACCTGCTGACACTTGCCGGTCCCGACTCCCCGGCCCGCCGTCAGCGCGGCCGCCGTCCGCATCGCCGGATCGATACCGTCCAGGATCGCCTGGGCGAGCCTGCGCAGCTCCGGACCGATTTCGGAATGACCCCCACTCACTTAGGCCACACCTCCGGGTCTGGTCGAAATCGGACTGTCAGCTCGCTACCGCGCAGGTGGGCGTCCAGCACCGTGCACCGTCGCAGCACGGATGCCAGGCGAACCCTGCGCCGCAACCCGCCCGCGCTGATGATCAGGTCGTCATCGACGCGCCCCAACGTCAGCCCCGACGGATCGAGTTGCGGCAACGCTAGCCGCATCCGGTAGATCGAACCAAGTCCCGTGCCGGATTCCAGGTCCACCGTCGGACGCAGCGGTCCCGGCGGGGGCGTTCCGCCACGGCGGCGGGCGTTGTCGAGCAAAGCGCCCAGCGCCTTGGGGCCGATCGGCTCGCCGGACAGATGCGGAGTCATGACCAGGGCCACCTCACCGATGGTGGCGTCGAGCTCGTCGAGAACACCACGTTGTTCGGAAATGCGTTCGGCGTACCAGTAAAACGCGGGGTGCTCCGGCAGGTTGCGGTATTCGTAGGACTCGTCCTCGGCCAGGACCTGGTTGACGATGAGTTCCTCGACGCGCACCCCCATCAGGGCCAGCGACCCGAGCGTCCTTGCCGCCTCGGCCGCAACCACCCGCTCGGGCGTCAACACCAAATGCGCGCTGACCAATTCGCCGTCGGTCAAAAGGGCACCGAGCCCCTCGACGCTTGCGCTGATGCGCTCCAGCAGTTCCACCGCCGCCGCGGACCGCGCGTCGTCGGCGCCGACGGAGAGCCGGCGATGGCGCGGCCACGCCCGCTCGACGTACAGCCCGAAGGTGGCGGGCAAGGTCAACATCCGCAGCGCGTCGGCGGTCGAGGCGCAGTCGACGACGATGCGGTCCCAGGCGCCGGAGCAGGCCAGCTCACCGACGGCGTGCAGGCCGAGCACCTCCTGAACCCCGGGCAGCGCCGAAAGCTCTTCTGGAGCAATGGTACTCAGCTCCGAGTCGGGAAATCGCCGATCCAGCGTCTCGACCACGTCACGCCACCGCACCTCGAGCAGGGCCAACGTGTCCAACGCCAGCGCGTCCAGAAAACCACCGCCGGCCTGGGCGTCATCGGCGAGGACCCGAACCAGTTCGTCCTGACTGGGCGGGACGGGAACACCGAGCACGTCGCCCAGCGAGTGCGCCTGATCGGTGGAGACCACCAGCACGCGCTGGCCCGCGCTCGCGGCGCTGACGGCCGTGGCGCAGGCCAGCGTGGATTTTCCTACCCCGCCCTTACCAACGAAGAGGCTGATCCGGGCCGGGGTGGGCGCCGGCGATTGGCTGGACTCACTCAGCCCTCGACTCGTTTCTTCAGATCCTTCAACGCGGTGTCGGTCAGCCGGCGTTCGGCCTTGCGCTTGAGCAGGCCGATCATCGGGACGGCGAGGTCGACCGAGAGCTCATAGGTCACCTCGGTGCCAGATCCCTTGGGCGCCAACCGATATGTGCCTTCCAGCGAGCGCAACAGCGAGCTGGAGACCAATGTCCAGCTGACCGATTGCCGGTCCTTGGGCCACTGGTAGGCCATGACCAAGGTGTCCTTGAGCACGGCGGCGTCCAGCACCACCCGCGCGACTTTCGGGTTGCCGTCGGCGTCCGTCTCCTGGACCTCGGCCTCGCGGTACTCCGAGATCCATTGCGGGTAGGAATCGATGTCCGCGATGACGTCCATCACGGTGCCCGGGTCGGCCTCGATGTAGATGGTCTGCGACGTTTTTTCCGCCACCTGGTGCTGCCCTCTCTCCCGCAAGCGGTCGACGCCGCCGGCGGGGAACTACCGTGCGGGTCTGACCCCCGGGCCTACGGCCCGAAACGGTACTCTCCCTGCAAGCCTGACCCGGCTAAACTACCGGAGAAACTCCGACCGGACGTGACCGTTCCAGTGTCGTCTTGACCTCGAAGGCCATTTTCTTGCCCGCCACCCGACGGCGGTGTGTCATTTTCGCCAGATTGAGCTTGGCCAGCTGCCAGGCCGCCACGCCGGTCGGCTCGGCATGCAGGAAGTAGTGCAGCACAACCCCGTCCAGTGACGGCTCCAGCCAGATCTCCATGGTGCCGGTCAGCGCGCCGGTGATCGCCCACCGGATGCCTTTGTCGGCCCGGTCCTCGACGACCTGCAGCCGCAGGTCCGGCCACCAGCGACGCCAGCACGACCGGTCGGCGACCGCGGCCCCGACCCGCGCACCGTCGGCGGCGATGAACGTCTCGTCCGCGATCTGGATGCTGTTCACCACCCCAGCTTCACACAGCTCTCCCGAGGCCCCGCAGACTGCCACCATTCCTGCACGAACGCGCGGATTAGGCTGGACCACAACCAGCCGTCCCCCCGGACCGTCAGCCAAGCCAAAAAACGAGGTCAGTAAGAGTGCGTGAGTACAGTGTCCCCGCCCGTTTCACCGTCGGCGAGCACGACAACATCGCGGCCATGGTCTTCGAGCACGAGCGATCAGATCCCGGCTTCGTCATCTTCCGCCGTCAGGTCGACGGCGTCTGGACCGACGTCACCTGCGCCGAGGTGGCCACACAGGTTCGCTCCGCGGCGCTGGGCCTGATCGGCCTTGGCGTGCAGGCCGGCGACCGGGTCTCCATCTTCTCGGCCACCCGCTACGAGTGGGCGATCATCGACCTCGCGATCCTGTCCGTGGGCGCCGTCACGGTGCCGATCTACGAGACGTCGTCGGCCGAACAGGTGCGCTGGGTGCTGCAGGACTCCGAGGCGGTGCTGGCCTTCGCCGAAACCGACGCGCACGCCGCGATGGTCACCGAACTCACCGCCGAGCTGCCCGCGCTGCGCCGCGTGCTGCACATCGACGGGTCGGGCCCCAAGGCACTCGACCAGCTCGCGGAGGCCGGCGCGTCGGTGGAGCCCGCCGAGCTCACCGCCCGCCAGGAGGTGCTGCGCGCCGACGACCCGGCGACGCTGATCTACACCTCCGGCACCACCGGACGGCCCAAGGGCTGCCAGCTCACCCATTCCAACCTGCTGTACGAGACGCGGGGCGCCAAGGAGTGCCTGCCGACGCTGCTGGACGAGGGTCAGCGGCTGCTGATCTTCCTGCCGCTGGCCCACGTGCTGGCGCGCTCGCTGACACTTTCGGCGTTCGCCAACAAGGTGACCGTCGGGTTCACCAGCGACATCAAGAACCTGCTGCCGATGTTCGCCGTGTTCAAGCCGACGGTGGTGGTGTCGGTACCGCGGGTGTTCGAGAAGGTCTACAACACCGCCGAGCAGAGCGCGGTCAACGACGGCAAGGGACGCATCTTCGCCGCCGCCGTGCAGACCGCGGTCGACTGGAGCCAGGCGCAGGACCGCGGGCGCACCGGGCTGGTGCTACGCGCCAAGCACGCGCTGTTCGACCGGCTGGTCTATCACAAGCTGCGCGCCGCGCTGGGCGGCGAATGCCACGCGTCGGTCTCGGGCGGCGCCCCGCTGGGCGCGCGGCTGGGCCACTTCTACCGCGGCGTCGGGCTGACCATCCACGAGGGCTACGGCCTGACGGAGACCAGCTCGGCCATCACGGTCAACCAGGTCGGCAACGTGCGGATCGGGACGGTCGGAACGTTGTTGCCGGGCAACAGCATACGCATCGCCGAGGACGGCGAACTGCTGGTCCGCGGCGGCGTGGTGTTCAGCGGCTACTGGCGCAACGAGCAGGCCACCGACGACGCGTTCACCGACGGCTGGTTCAGGACGGGTGACCTCGGCGCGCTCGACGAGGACGGCTTCCTGAAGATCACCGGCCGCAAGAAGGAGATCATCGTGACCGCCGGCGGCAAGAACGTCGCCCCAGCGGTGCTCGAGGACCAGCTGCGGGCGCACGCGCTGATCAGCCAGGCCATGGTGGTGGGCGACGCCAAGCCGTTCATCGGCGCGCTGATCACCATCGACCCCGAGGCGTTCGGCGCGTGGAAGGAGCGCAACCACAAGGCGGCCGGCGCGGCGGTGGCCGACCTGGTCAACGACCCCGACCTGGTCGCCGAGGTGGACGCCGCCGTCAAGCACGCCAATCAGTCCGTGTCGCACGCCGAGTCCATCCGCAAATTCCGCATCCTGCCGGTCGATTTCACCGAGGACACCGGTGAGCTGACGCCGACGATGAAGGTCAAGCGCAACGTGGTGGCCGAGAAGTTCGCCTCCGACATCGACTGGATCTACGAAAAGGAATAGCTAGCCGCGCCCGGCAGCGGTGGGCGACCATCCCGTTCTCCCCAGTTCGAGGTGGCGCACTGAGGACCGCCACCGCTTGCGAGCGTCACGCCAGCATGACGAGGGGCGTCGAGCGTCACGCCAGCGTGACGCTCGAGCGGCTAGGCGCGCAAAAGCTCGGCCAGCCGGGCCGCGAGCGTGTCCCACCGCCAGTGGGCCTGCACCCACTCGCGTCCGGCCGCCCCCATTGCCGCGGCCCGGTCCGGATCGCCGAGTACCTCGGTGACGGCGTCGGCGACGACGTCCGGCGACCGTCCATCGACCACCAAGCCAGTCTTGTTGTGCTGCACGGCTTCCGGTGCCCCGCCGGAGTCGCCGGCGATCACCGGCTTGCCGGTCGCGGACGCCTCGAGGAACACGATGCCCAGGCCCTCGACGTCCATGCCGGCGCCGCGGGTGCGGCACGGCATCGCGAAGACGTCGGCCAGCGCATGGTGGGCGGGCAGTTCGGCGGCCGGCACGCCCCCGGTGAACGTCACGTGCTCGGCGACCCCGCAGTCGCGGGCCAGCTTTCGCAGCGAGTCCAGGTAGGGACCGCCGCCGACGATCACCAGGGCCGCGCCGTCTACGCGTTGTCGGATCGACGGCAGCGCCTTGATCAGGGTGTCCTGGCCCTTGCGCGGCACCAGCCGGGACACGCACACGACCGTCGGCCGCTGGCCCAGCCGATACCGGTCGCGCAGCTCGGCGCCGGCCGCCGGGTCGGGCCGGAACCGGTCGGTGTTGACCCCGGGCGGCAGGTATTCCAGCGAGGCTTTGGGTCCGAACGCCGGCGCGAACCGGGCGCGGGTATAGCGGCTGACGAACGTGACGACGTCGGTGGTGTCGCCGATGCGGCGGAGCACCGACCGGGCGACCGGGAGCATCGACCAGCCGACCTCGTGGCCGTGCGTGCTGGCCACCACCCGGGTCGCGCCGGCCTGGCGCGCGCGCGACGCCAGCAACGCCAGCGGCGCCGCCGCCCCGAACCAGACGGTGTCGATGTCGTTCTCGGCGATCAGCCGGCGCATCCGAGCGTCCACCGCCGGTCCCGGCAGCATCAGCGTGCCCGGGTGACGGAACACCCGGTAACCGGCCGCCCCGGCCGACTCGTCGAAGGCGTCGGCGCCCTTCCACTGCGGCGCGTACACCGTCACCGAATGCAACCGGGCATCGACCAGCCGTCCGACGAAGTCGTTCAGGTAGGACTGGATCCCGCCCGGCCGGGGCGGAAAGTCGTTGGTAACCAGCAGGACCCGACTCACCGCGTCAGGCTAGCCTGCGCGCGCACCCGGGCCGTGCGGGGCATCTCCTCAGCCCGGGTGGGTCAGCCAGTCGTGCCAGCGCGCGAGCAGGCCGGCCGAGTCGGTCGCCAGGACGTCGTGGACGGCGGCGGGCACGTCGGTGTGGCGGACACCGCAGACGGCCAGATACAGGTCGCGCAGCTTGGCCGCGCCGTAGGTGTCGGCGACGAAACGCGCGAACCACCAGGCCCGGTCGTAGGCGAGCGAGCGCTGCGACCCGGGCGCGTCCAGGTCGGCGTCCGAGGGCAACGTCAGCGGCACCGGCAACGCGTCGGCGGACACCGGCGTGCGGGGCCGGGCGACGAAGTCGGCCACGCCCTCGGCCAGCCATCGGGGCGCGTCCGCGGCGGTCTCCGCCCGAGCGGCGTAGTGAAAAAGCTCGTGCGCCAATACGATTCGGAGCGCCCCCTCGGTCATGGTGGCCGCGCCTGGCGCAAAGACGATCCGCTCACCCACCGCCGCCCGGTGCGCCGGATCGACGCGGTCGGCAACTGTTACCGCCGCGATGTCGACCCACTGCGCCGCCGGTCCCCCGCCGGCGGCGGCGCGAAACTCCTCGTCGGTGCGCGCCGCGACCAGCGAGATCTCGCGCGACCATTGCACGCCCCAGAACACCTCGACCGCGTCGATCGCGGCGCCGAGGTCGGAGGCCAGCCGCGACAGCAGGCGATCACTGGCCGGGCCGCCGAAACCGGCCAGCCGAACGGTGCGGTCACCGATGACCAGCGACTTCGTCGTGGCGCTCGCCTGGGTGCGCGTCGGCGTGACCAGCTGCGCCGGCCGGATCCCGACACCGCGTCCGGCTTCGAGCGGCACGGCCGCCGCGACGATGAGCTCGACCAGGAATACCCAGGCCAGCAGCAGCGTGAGCCGACGGGCGGGGCCTCTAGTAGCGGCGGGCGTCGTGGACCGGGCCTGCGGCATTCATCGGCACCACCCGCACCGGCTGGCCGTAGGTGGAGGAATGGATCACCATGCCGTCACCGACGTAGAGGCCGCTGTGTGACGCGTCGTTGTAGAAGGTGATCACGTCCCCGGGCTGCAGGTCCGACAGCGCCACCGGTTGGCCGCCTGTGGCCTGCGCCTGGCTGGAGTGGGGCAGCGAAATGCCGGCCTGCTGGAACGCCCACATCACCAGCCCGGAGCAGTCGAACCCGCCGGGCGCGGCACCGCCCCACACATAGGGCGAGCCGACCTGGGTCAGCGCCGCCTGCACGACGGTCGCGCGGTCACCGCCGCCGACCCCGCCGCCGAACGGCCCGGGCATTCCGCCGGGAGGCGGCGCCTCACCGGGTGCCTGCCCCGCGGGCGGCGGCGCGCCCGGGGGCGCGGCCTCCGGCGCGGGCGCGCCGGGTGCCGGGAGACCGGCCGGGATGGGCCCGGGATCGGCGAGCGCCGTGCGCTGCTCGGGCGACAGCGAGACGTACTGCGACTTGACGACCGCGATCTGCACCTGCAGCTGACTTTGCTTGGACTGCAGGCTCGCGCGCACCGCGGCGGCCTGCTCGGCCGCGCTCTTGGCGTCGGCGGCGGCCTTGGCGGAATCCCGCTCGGCCTTGGCGGCCTGCTCGCCGGCGACCCGGAAGTTCGTCATCTGGTCGGCCATCTGCGTCGCCATCTGGCGCTGCATGGCCAGCTTGTCGATCAGCCCCTGCGGCGACCCGGCGGTCAACATGGCCGTCATGCCGTCCACGCGGCCGCCCATGTAGGTGGCGGCGGCGAGTTTGTTGACGGCGCTCTGGTAGGACGCCAACCGGGCCCTGGCCGCATCGACGGCGGCCTGGGCGTCGTCGTGCTTCTTGTCCGCCGCCCGCTCGGCCACCAACTTGTCGTTCAGGTCGAGCTGCGCGCTGTGCATCGCCTCGGTGGTCTGCTCGGCCTGGCGGGACAACTCGTTGAGTTTCGCCAGCGCGTCGTCGGCCGGGTCGGCCGAGACGTGCGCAGCAAGGACACCCGTTAACACAGTGAAGCCCGCTAGCGTCCCGATGGCAGTTCGTGTGAGGACACGCGCAAACGGGTATCTAGAGTCAAGCCTCAAGATTTTGCTTCCTTAAACGGCCACCGACGCGCCCTCGCGCCGTCGAGCTGGTTTAGGTCTCAAACAGGTTACGAAACGATATCGACGTTTGTCCAAAGCGAGCGGTTAAGAAATTGGATAGATTTCTGTCATTATCGTGTGAACGACGCTGACCCCCTCGTAAGCCTTTGGCACACAAAGCATCCTAGGCGACGCCCGAATCGTGCTCGCGGCGGATGGGCACCAGCCGCAATCGCGGCGCCAGGCCGACATCGGCGAGCACCGCCAATGCAGCGCATTCGTCTTCCAACAAAGTTTCCGGGACCCCGAGTATCACGCTGACTACGCAATCGCGGCACCCGGGCCCGCGCACCGCGCAGTCGTCGCAGTCGATCACCACCGGGGCGCCCGCATCCGGCGCCTTCGCGCCGTAGCCGTCGGGTCTGCTGCTTCGTGCCATCGGGATCGGTCCTCTCGGTCGGGCTGGGTGAACGTCAGGTCGGACTGTCCGAACGGTAACCGCAGCCACCGACAACCAGCCGGCACCGCGTTTCGGCTGGCAACAGGCTCGACTCGCCCCGGCGTGGGAGCCGCGCGGGTGTCGGTGGTCACGCTTAACCTCGCGGCCATGGGTGCCGGTGGTGCGACTCAGCTCAGCTTCGCCGACTTGGGGTCGCCCTTTGCCACCGCCGACGCCCCGCTGCGCGACACCACATTCGTGGTGGTGGACCTGGAAACCACCGGCGGCCGCACCAAGGGCACGGACGGAAACGCCCCCGACGCCATCACCGAGATCGGCGCGGTCAAGGTTCGCGGCGGCGTGGTGCTCGGCGAGTTTGCCACGCTCGTCGACCCGGAACGCAGCATCCCGCCGCAGGTCGTGCAGCTGACCGGCATCACCACCGCGATGGTGTCCGACGCTCCGAGGATCGACGCGGTGTTGCCGATGTTCCTCGAGTTCGCCGGGGACGCGGTGCTGGTCGCGCACAACGCCGGGTTCGACATCGGGTTCCTGCGCGCCGCGGCGGCGCGGTGCGACATCGCCTGGCCCCGACCGCGGGTGCTGTGCACGGTGCGGCTGGCCCGCCGGGTGCTCAGCCGCGAGGAAGCCCCCAGCGTGCGGCTGGCCGCCCTGGCGCGGCTGTTCGCCGTCGCCACACAGCCCACCCACCGCGCCCTCGACGACGCGCGCGCCACCGTCGACGTGCTGCACGCCCTCATCGAGCGCGTGGGCAATCAGGGCGTGCACACCTACGCCGACCTGCGCGCCTACCTGCCGGACGTCACGCCGGCCCAGCGGCGCAAGCGGGTCCTCGCCGAGGGCCTGCCCCGCCGGCCTGGCGTCTACCTGTTCCGCGGGCCGTCGGGCGAGGTGCTCTACGTCGGCACCGCCGTCGACCAGCGCCGCCGGGTCGGCCAGTACTTCACCGGCGCGGACCCGCGCGGCCGGATGAAGGAGATGGTCAACCTGGCCACCTCGGTCGACCACGTCGAGTGCGCCCACGCCCTGGAGGCCGGCGTCCGCGAACTGCGGCTGCTGGCCGCGCACGCCCCGCCCTACAACCGCCGGTCGCGGTTCCCGCACCGATGGTGGTGGGTGGCGCTCACCGACGAGGCGTTCCCGCGGCTCGCGGTGGTGCGGGCGCCCCGCCATGACCGCGCCGTCGGCCCGTTCCGCTCGCGTGCCGACGCCGCCGACACGGCCGCCCTGCTGGCCCGCTTCACCGGGCTGCGGACCTGCACCGCCCGGCTGGGGCGCTCGGTCCTGCACGGCCCGGCCTGCGCCGAGGTCGAGGTCTCGCCGTGCCCCGCGGCGCGCGGCGTCACGGCGACCCAATACGCCGCGGCCGTCGCGCACGCCACCGCCTTGATCGACGGCCTGGAGAATGCCGCCCTGGCCGCCGCCGTGGACCAGGTCGCGGCGCTGGCCGACCGCCGCCACTTCGAGAGCGCCGCCCGCCTGCGCGACCGCACCGCCACAGCCGTCGAGACCCTGTGGCGCGGCCAGCGGCTGCGCGCCCTGGCCGCGCTGCCCGAGCTGATCGCGGCCGCGCCCGACGGACAGGGCGGCTACCACCTCGCCGTCGTCCGGCACGGCCAGCTCGCGGCGGCGGGCTCCGCCCGGCGCGGGGTGCCCCCGATGCCGGTGGTCGACGCGATTGTGGCTGGGGCACAAGCGATTCTGCCGAGCCCGGCCCCGCTCGGCGGTGCGCTGGTGGAGGAGTCCGCCCTCATCGCGCGCTGGCTGGCCGGCCCGGGGGTGCGCATCGTCCGCGTCGACGACTCCCCCGACGCGGCGGGGTGGGCGTCACCGTTGCGCTCCGCCGGCGGGTGGGCGGCGTGGGCGGCCTCGGCGCGCTCGGCCCGGTTGGCGTACGAGCAAGCGGCCCAACGTGATTCAGACCTGCTGGCCGAACCGCACCCATCGCGCCAGCAGCTGTTCGGCCGCACCGGAATCGATCGCCGCGCCGGCGCGCCGCAGCCCGTCCTCCCACGCCGGCAACCATTCAGCGCGGCTGGATAGCCCGGCGTGCGCGACGATCGCACCGGCGGCGTTGAGCACGACGGCGTCCCGGACCGGGCCCTTTCCGCCGGCCAGCACCGCGCGCACCTCCGCCGCGTTGGCTTGCGCGTCGCCGCCCAGCAGATCGCCCAGATCGGCTCGGGCGAAACCGAAGCCGGCCGGATCGAAGGTCAGCCTGTCCACCGTGCCGGCCTGCACGCGCCAAATCGTGCTGGTGGTGGTCGTGGTCAGCTCGTCGAGCCCGTCGTCGCCGTGCACCACCAGCACGCTGGACCGGCGACCGGCGAACACCCCCGCCATCACCTCGGCCAGGTCGGCGAATGCGCAGCCGATCAAGCCCGCCCGCGGCCTGGCCGGATTGGTAAGCGGCCCAAGAAGATTGAACACCGTCGGCACGCCGATCTCGCGGCGCGCCGCGGACGCGTGCCGGTACGACGGGTGAAACAGCGGCGCGAAGCAGAACCCGATGCCCACCTCCGCGAGGCTCCGCGCGACCTGCTCGGGTTCGAGCTCGATGCGCACCCCGAGCGCCTCCAGCGTGTCGGCGCCGCCGGCGAGCGACGACGACGCGCGGTTGCCGTGTTTGACCACCGGCACGCCCGCGGCGGCGACCACGATCGCCGCCATGGTGGACAAGTTGAAGGTGTTGGCGCCGTCACCACCGGTTCCGACGATGTCGACGGCACCGGAGGCGATGTCGCGCACGCCCGCGGGCAGCGGGCGGGCGTGGCTCAGCATGACCTCGGCCAGCTCGCTGACCTCGGCCGAGGTGGGCACCTTCATCTTCATCGCCACCGCGAAGGCGGCGACCTGGGCCGGGCTCGCGTCGCCGGACATGATCTGGGCCATGGCCCAGGCTGCCTGGCCGCGGGGCAGATCGTGGCGGTCGGTCAACCGGCCCAGGATCCGCGGCCACGACGGCGCCGTTCCCGCCGCGCCCGCGGCGGAACCCCCGAGGGATGAAGCCTCAGATGACAGAGCCACGCGCCGATGGTCCCACGAGGACCGAACCTCCCCCAACCGTCGCATACGGCCGCCCGCTCCCGCCGTGGTCGCGACGCGAAAACATCAAATGCCGCCCCGGGTGGAGTTCAACAACTACAAAGCGTCATACTTGCGGATGTGACCAGCGCTGTAGGGACCTCAGGTACTGCAATCACGTCGCGGGTTCATTCGTTGAATCGACCCAACATGGTCAGTGTCGGCACCATCGTTTGGCTCTCCAGCGAGCTGATGTTCTTTGCCGGCCTGTTCGCGATGTACTTCACCGCGCGTGCGCAGTCGGGCGGAAAGTGGCCGCCGCCGCCGACCGAACTCAACCTCTATCAGGCCGTACCGGTGACGCTGGTGCTGATCGCGTCGTCGTTCACCTGCCAGATGGGCGTGTTCGCGGCCGAACGCGGCGACGTCTTCGGGCTGCGCCGGTGGTACGTGATCACCTTCCTGATGGGCCTGTTCTTCGTTTGCGGGCAGGGCTACGAGTACTACCACCTGGCCACCCACGGCACGACGATTCCGGGCAGCGCCTACGGCAGCGTCTTCTACCTGGCGACCGGTTTCCACGGGCTGCACGTCACCGGCGGTCTGATCGCGTTCATCTTCCTGCTGGCCCGCACCGCGATGAGCAAGTTCACTCCGGCGCAGGCCACCGCGAGCATCGTCGTGTCCTACTACTGGCATTTCGTCGACATCGTGTGGATCGCGCTGTTCACCGTGATCTATTTCATCCGATGAGCCGACGGCTCCGAATAACGGAATGAACAGGAGTGCTCGGTTGAAGAAGCTGGGGTCCATGCGAAACCGGAAGCCGCGAAAAGCAGCGAGTGATCGCTCCCGGCGGCGGCTGCGCCGCCGCTTGTCCGGCGGGCTGCTGCTGCTGATCGCGCTGACCATCGCCGGCGGGCTGGCGGCCGTGCTGACGCCGCGCCCGCAGGTGGCCGTCGCCGACGAGTCGTCCTCGGCGCTGCTGCGGACCGGCAAGCAGCTGTTCGAGACGTCGTGCGTCTCTTGCCACGGCGCCAACCTGCAGGGCGTGCCCGACCGCGGCCCCAGCCTGATCGGGGTCGGCGAGGAGGCCGTCTACTTCCAGGTGTCCACCGGCCGGATGCCCGCGATGACGGGCGAGGCCCAGGCGCCGCGCAAGGAGCCGATCTTCGACGAGGCGCAGGTCGACGCCCTGGGCGCCTACGTGCAGGCCAACGGCGGCGGCCCGACCACGGTGCGCAACCCCGACGGCAGCCTGGCCATGAAGTCGCTGCGCGGCGAGGACCTGGGCCGCGGCGGTGACTTGTTCCGGCTGAACTGCTCCTCCTGCCACAACTTCACCGGCAAGGGCGGGGCGCTGTCGTCGGGCAAGTACGCGCCGCCGCTCGAGCCGGCCAACGAGCAGCAGATCCTGGCGGCGATGCGGACCGGCCCGCAGAACATGCCGAAGTTCTCCGACGGCCAGCTGTCCTTCGAAGCCAAGAAGGACATCATCGGCTACATCAAGGCGGTCACCGAGGAGCGCCAGCCCGGCGGCTACGGCCTCGGCGGCTTCGGGCCCGCGCCCGAGGGCATGGCGGCGTGGATCATCGGGATGGTCGCCGCCATCGGTTTGGCACTGTGGATTGGGGCACGAGCATCATGAGCGAAAAGGACGTTCGCGGCTCCGACACCGGCGGAACCGCCCATGGTGTCGGCGAGAGGGAACCCGACGACGCCGCGCTGGCGGCCATGTCGCGCGACGAGCTGGTGGCGCTGGGCGGCAAGCTCGACGGCGTCGAGACGATCGTCAAGGAACCCCGCTGGCCCGTCGAGGGCACCAAGGCCGAGAAGCGCGCCGAGCGTGGGGTCGCCCTGTGGCTGCTGCTCGGCGGCGGCTTCGGCCTGGCGCTGCTGCTGGTCTTCCTGTTCTGGCCGTGGGAGTACAAGCCCAAGAGCGCCGCGGGCAGCCTGCTCTACGACCTGGCCACCCCGCTGTACGGGCTGACCTTCGGGATGTCGATCCTGTCGATCGCGATCGGCACCATCCTCTACCAGAAACGGTTTATCCCGGAAGAGATTTCGATCCAGCAGCGCCACGACGGCGCCTCGCGGGACGTCGACCGCAAGACGGTGGTAGCGAACCTGACCGACGCCCTGGAGGGCTCGACCGTCCGCCGCCGCAAGGTGATCGGGGCGTCGCTGGGGCTGGGCCTCGGCGCGTTCGGCCTGTCGACCCTGGTGGCCTTCGCCGGCGGCCTGATCAAGAACCCGTGGAAACCGGTGGTGCCCACCGCAAACGGGAAGAAGGCGGTGCTGTGGACGTCCGGGTGGACCCCGCGGTACGCGGGCGAGACCATCTTCCTCGCGCGGGCCACCGGCTCCGCAGGCGCGTCGCCGTTCATCAAGATGCGGCCCGAAGACCTCGACGCAGGCGGCATGGAGACCGTGTTCCCGTGGCGGGAATCCGACGGTGACGGCACCACGCCGGAATCGCAGGAGAAGCTGCGGGCGATCAACCAGGGCGTCCGAAACCCCGTGATGCTCATCCGGATCCGGCCCACGGACATGCCGCGGGTGGTCAAGCGCCAGGGCCAGGAGAGCTTCAACTTCGGCGAGTTGTTCGCCTACACCAAGGTCTGCTCGCACCTCGGTTGCCCCGCGTCGCTGTACGAGGAGCAGTCCTACCGAATCCTGTGCCCCTGCCACCAGTCGCAGTTCGACGCCCTGCACTTCGCCAAGCCGATCTTCGGCCCGGCGGCCCGTGCGCTGGCGCAACTGCCCATCACGATCGACTCCAACGGGTATCTGGTCGCCAACGGTGACTTCGTCGAACCCGTCGGACCGGCATTCTGGGAGAGGACGACAACATGAGTCCCAAACTGAGTCCCCCGAAACCGCCGAAGATCGGCGATGTTCTGGCCCGTCAGGGCGAGGACATCGACACTCGCTATCACCCCTCGGCGGCGGTGCGCAGGCAGCTGAACAAGGTCTTCCCGACGCACTGGTCGTTCCTGTTGGGTGAGATCGCGATGTACAGCTTCATCGTGCTGCTGCTCACCGGCGTGTACCTGACGCTGTTCTTCGACCCGTCCATGGCCGAGGTCACCTACAACGGCGCCTACCAGCCGCTGCGCGGCGTGGACATGTCCAAGGCGTTCGCCTCGACCCTGGACATCTCGTTCGAGGTGCGTGGCGGCCTGTTCGTTCGGCAGGTACACCACTGGGCCGCTTTGATTTTCGCCGCCTCCATCATGGTCCACCTGGCCCGCATCTTCTTCACCGGCGCGTTCCGGCGGCCCCGCGAGGCGAACTGGGTGATCGGCTCGCTGCTGCTGATCCTGGCGATGTTCGAGGGGTACTTCGGCTACTCGCTGCCCGACGACCTGTTGTCGGGTATCGGCCTGCGCGCCGCGCTGTCCTCGATCACGCTCGGGATGCCGGTGATCGGCACCTGGCTGCACTGGGCGCTGTTCGGCGGCGACTTCCCCTGCGGCGGCATCGGCAACGAGTGCGCGACGGTGGGCACCATCATCCCGCGGATGTACGCGCTGCACATCCTGCTGCTCCCCGGGATCATCCTGGCGCTGATCGGGCTGCACCTCGCGATGGTCTGGTTCCAGAAGCACACCCAGTTCCCCGGCCCGGGCCGCACGGAGCAGAACGTCGTGGGCGTGCGCGTGATGCCGATCTTCGCGGTGAAATCCGGCGCGTTCTTCGCCGCGATCGTGGGCGTGCTCGGACTGATGGGTGGGCTGTTGCAGATCAACCCGATCTGGAACCTGGGCCCCTACAAGCCATCTCACGTCTCCGCCGGCTCACAGCCCGACTTTTACATGATGTGGACCGAGGGCCTGGCGCGTATCTGGCCGCCGTGGGAGTTCTACTTCTGGCACCACACCATCCCGGCGCCCGTCTGGGTGGCGCTGCTGATGGGCCTGATCTTCGTCCTGCTGATCGTCTACCCCTTCTTGGAGAAGCGGTTCAGCGGCGACTACGCCCACCACAACCTGCTGCAGCGGCCGCGTGACGCCCCGGTGCGCACCGCGATCGGTGCGATGGCGATCGCGTTCTACATGGTGCTGACGCTCAGCGCGATGAACGACATCATCGCGTTGAAGTTCCAGATCTCGCTGAACGCGACGACCTGGATCGGCCGCATCGGAATGGTGGTCCTGCCGCCGGTGGTCTACTTCATCGCCTACCGGTGGTGCGTGGCGCTGCAGCGCAGCGACCGGGAGGTGCTGGCGCACGGCATCGAGACGGGCATCATCAAGCGGCTGCCGCATGGCGCGTACATCGAGCTGCATCAGCCGCTCGGCCCGGTCGACGACCACGGCCACCCGCTACCGCTCGAGTATCAGGGCGCGGCACTGCCGAAGCGGATGAACAAGCTGGGCTCGGCGGGTTCACCCGGGCACGGCAGCTTCCTGTTCGCCGACCCGGTGTCGGAGGATGCGGCGCTGCGCGAGGCGGCACACAGCTCGGAGCAACGCGCCCTCACCGCCCTGCGCGAGCACCAGGAGAGCACCGTCGGTTCAAACGGCAAGAACGGCGAGCACCACTAGCCTCGCGCTGGTTCGGTGACAGCCGTGCCGCACTGTTGGTGCGCGGCCCGCAGGATGGAGCCGGCGGTCAGAAACGCCGGCTTCACCTGGTCGCGCGCCTCGACGGGTAGGTCGGCCGCGCAGCGCAACACCATCAGGGCGAGCGCGCTGTAGGTCGCGTACGGGATGACCAGCAGGTTGACGCGTGCGTCGGCCCCGATGACGGTCATCACGTGCTGACGTTTCCGTTCCCATCCGGACCAGTTCAGGTCGGGCGGCCGCTGCAGCGGTGGCCAGTTGACGTTGATGGACTCGACCTCCCCAAGCAACGGGGTCAGGACGGCGATCAGCTCGGGCAACTCGTTGGTGATGCGGTCCGCGCGTGGCCACCACGCGCCGTCGATCGCCCGCCCGAGCTCACGCCCCACCGACAGCCGGACGGGGTTGGCTCGACGTCGGCGTTCCGGCGCGCTCATCGACGGGCTCGGCGGTCGTGGCCGGTTGTGGCATCCACGGGCGGTTTCCTTCACGTCGGCGTCGTTCGCCCCGGCGGGCGCGGGGCGGACGGAGGAATCGCATTGCCCGTGGGTGGCACCCGCACCGATCGCACGGACCACCGCTGACAACGAAACGGCTCGCCGTCGACGCTACGCCCCCGGTGACCTGTCGGGACGGCCAGGGTGACCCCACCGACGCCGGAATCGCCCCGGTGTCGCGGCAACCGGCTCGGCCCCGCCGGTCCACTAGAGTTGTGGGTGCCTGACCGTGGCGCTGTCCTGGTGAGCGGGGGGCCGAAACGGTGAGGACGGGCGTAATGGCAATACAGGACTGGGCCGACGCGCCAGAGATCCATCCCTCGAAGATCCGCGTCGGTGACATCATCGGCACGCTGCGTCCCACGCAGCTGCGCTACACCGTCAAGATGATCAGCGGACCGCAGACGACCCCGCGGCGCTGGACGTTCTTCGGCCGCGACGCCAACGGCGCGCAACACACCGGCACCTTCGGCGAGGACGAATCGGTTCGCCGGTACGGCAAGGCGTCCTGACCGGCGCCTACCCCCCGTCGACGACCCGGCGCAGCTGGCGAACGTGCAGCCATTCGATCGCCGGCATCCCGGCGGTGACGACACCGGCGACTGCGTACGCGGCCCAGGACGGGCCGTCGTGGCCCACGGCCATCAGGTAGGTGGCCGTCGCCACCGCGACCAGCGCCCCGCCCAGCGCGGTCACCAACAGCACGGTGCCGCGCAACCAGACCCGATCGACGGTCTCACCCGACCAGTCGGAATCTCCCGCCGGAGCCGGCGCCTGGGGCCGCGGTTGCCGCGCCCGCTCGGCCGCGGTGCGCGGCGCCTGCGACATCAGCCGCACCGGCGGCCTGCTGGGCGCGGTCATCCCCCGGGCGGCCGGGTCGGTCTGGGCCATCCGGCGCGCCCGTATCAGCATCGGAATCGCCCCGGCGATGATCAGCGCGGACACGATGATCACGGCATACAGCACCCACGAGGTGGAATGCGTGTTGCTGGCCGCCTTGTGAAAGCCGCGGCCCAAGTCCGCCAGCGCGACGGTCGCGGCCACGCTCACCCCCAGCAACACCAGCCAGATCGCCGCGCACGCACCGATCAGGATGCGGTCGATCACGTCCGGCGAAATGGTGTCGTCGCCGCGGCGGTACGCCGAATACCTGCTGACCATCAGCAGCTCGTCTGCGGTGCGTCGTTGGTGTTCGACGAGAGGACCGTTCCGTCGCTCGTCGTGATCGAGCAGTTGAGCCGGCTGACCCGGAAGAGGCTGGACGCCTCGACGGAGCCCACGTCGGACTGCGAGATCGGCGTGACCGTCATCGACCACGGGATGTACACGTTGTGCTGCGTACGCCGCCGCCCGGACGCGTCGACGTAGGTCACCGAGATGATGTCCCCGGGCGCCTTGGTGCCGGTGACCGAGTAGGTCACCTGCCGCGGGGTCGTCTGCGGTCCGCTGATCATCTTGACGGTGTAGCGCAGCTGCGTGGGACGCAGCGTGCCGATGATGTCACCGACGCGGATCTTCGAGGGATGGATCTCTGGCGCGTCGGCCCAGTCCTGTATTGCCATTACGCCCGTCCTCACCGTTTCGGCCCCCCGCTCACCAGGACAGCGCCACGGTCAGGCACCCACAACTCTAGTGGACCGGCGGGGCCGAGCCGGTTGCCGCGACACCGGGGCGATTCCGGCGTCGGTGGGGTCACCCTGGCCGTCCCGACAGGTCACCGGGGGCGTAGCGTCGACGGCG
>NZ_LZJN01000137.1 GCF_001667735.1 Mycobacterium sp. E183 | reverse complement strand
GCGGCCGCGGCATTCATCGCCATCGACGACGGCCCGAACCAGAGCCCGGTCAAGCCCGCCAGTTCGGAGGAATAGCCCGCGGTCGCCGACTCCAGCTCTGCGGCTACCGCGTCCCAGGCTGCCGCCGCGGCCAGCAGCGGGCCCGATCCCGGACCGGTGTACATCAGCCCGGAGTTGACCTCGGGGGGTAGCGACCCAAAGTCCATGGCCTGCCCTCTTCGAACACCTCAGTCAGTGAACCCCGTAGCGAACAAAATCCTATCGCCGATTCGGACGATGGTCATAGAAAACTCGCCAAAAGATTCCTTCGGTACGGAAACTGGAAGCCAATTGACTTGCACGACAATTCGAAGCACGGCCAGGCATCGGACCCGAACGCGGCGGCCGTACTGAAATCCTCTGTGCCGCAAGGTTACTTGGCCGTGAGGGCCACGCGGCGCGGTCGGATTCCCGAGGTCCCCGCCGCACCTGGGCAAGCCAGCGCTGGGTGGACCGCCGTCCACGAAATCTCCACGACGCACTGCAACGAACCCGCCGGTGTGCGAGCCGGCGAAGCGACGCCTCCGGACCCTGTCCGGCCGGCCTCGGGGCTTTCTCACAAAAGCGTGTGCGCGGATTTGCGGCGTATGAATGAATAATCGGCGAAACCAACTGGCCGCAGGCGAAAGGTCGACGGAAGTGGCTAAGAAAGCCCAATCAGTGGCGGACGCGGCAAAAGAGAGCCTGGCCGCGGAGCTCGACCGTCTACGGCAGCGGCGCGACCGCCTCGAGGTCGAGGTCCGCAACGACCGCGGCATGGTGGGCGATCACGGCGACGCCGCCGAGGCGATCCAGCGCGCCGAGGAGCTGGTGGGCCTCAGCGACCGGATCAACG
This sequence comes from Mycobacterium sp. E183, assembly GCF_001667735.1. GTDB lineage: Bacteria > Actinomycetota > Actinomycetes > Mycobacteriales > Mycobacteriaceae > Mycobacterium. Next base: position 4,119 of record NZ_LZJN01000137.1, on the reverse strand, counting down.
AGCTGGACCGCCGGCTGCGCACCGGCCCGTCGGAGGCCGACGCGTCGGAGACCCTGCCCGGTGGCACCGAGGTGACCCTGCGCTTCTCCGACGGCGAAGTGGTCACCATGCAGGTGATCTCGATCGTGGAAGAGACGCCGGTTGGCCGGGAAGGTGAGACCCTGACCGCGCGCAGCCCCCTGGCCCAGGCGTTAGCCGGACACAAGGCGGGCGACACGGTGACCTACTCCACGCCGCAGGGCGAGGATCAGGTCGAGCTGATCGCGGTCAAGCTGCCCCGCTAGAGCGTCCCGTAGCGTCCCCGGCGCGGCCCGCCGGCCCGCCGGCCCGGATAGACTCCCCCCGATGGTTGCCCCGCCGCCCGATGCCGCCCCGCCCAGCCCACAGTTGAGCCTGACGACACAGGTGATGCGTTTCGTCGTCACCGGCGGCTTGGCGGGAATCGTGGACTTCAGCCTGTACCTGGCCCTGTACAAGGCGGTGGGCGTCCAAGTCGACCTGGCCAAGGCCACCAGCTTCGTCGTCGGCACCATCACCGCCTACCTGATCAACCGCCGGTGGACTTTCCAAGCCGCCCCCAGCACCGCCCGGTTCGTCGCGGTCATGATCCTCTACGCCGTCACCTTCGCCGTCCAGGTCGGGCTCAACCACCTGTGCCTTGCGCTTATGCACTACCGCGGGTGGGCCATACCCGTCGCGTTCGTGATCGCGCAGGGCACCGCGACGGTCATCAACTTCATCGTGCAGCGAGCCGTTATCTTCCGCATCCGCTGAGCCAGTTGCGCAAGCGGTACCCTCTTTGACGATGTTGAGCACCGACGTTGGAACCACCCCCACCCGGCTGATGGGCTTTGGCCACACCGCGCCGTCGGTGGCCGAGGTGCTCTCGACCCGAGATCCCGAGCTGATCGCCAAGGCCGTCGCCCGGGTAGCCGAATCCGGCGGACCGAACGGACGGGGTGTCATCGCGCGCGGCCTGGGCCGGTCCTACGGCGACAACGCCCAAAACGGCGGCGGCCTGGTGATCGACATGACCCCGCTGAACCGCATCCACTCGATCAGCGCCGACACCCGGCTGGTCGACGTCGACGCCGGCGTCAGTCTGGACCAGTTGATGAAGGCGGCGCTGCCGTTCGGGCTGTGGGTGCCGGTGCTGCCGGGCACGCGTCAGGTCACCGTCGGCGGCGCGATCGCCTGCGACATCCACGGCAAGAACCATCACAGCGCGGGCAGCTTCGGCAACCACGTGCGCTCGATGGACCTGCTCATGGCCGACGGCACCGTCCGCACCATCACCCCCGACGGTGAGGACGCCGAACTGTTCTGGGTCACCGTCGGCGGCAACGGCCTGACCGGGATCGTGCTGCGCGCGACCATCGAGATGACGCCGACCGAAACGGCGTATTTCATCGCCGACGGTGTGGCCACCAAGGACCTCGACGAGACGGTCGCCGTTCACCTCGACGGCAGCGAGGCCAACTACACCTACTCCAGCGCCTGGTTCGATTTGATCAGCCCACCGCCCAAACTCGGCCGGGCCGCGGTCAGCCGCGGCAGCCTGGCCAAGCTGGACCAACTGCCCGAGAAGCTGGCCAAAAATCCGCTGAAATTCGATGCGCCCCAGCTGTTGACGGTGCCGAACATATTTCCGGTCAGCGCGATGAACAAGCTGTCTTTCATGGCCATCGGCGAGGTGTACTACCGCTTGGGCGGAACCTACTCCGGCAAGATCATGAACCTGTCGCAGTTCTACCACATGCTCGACCTGGTCAACGGCTGGAATAACGCTTACGGCCCAATGGGTTTCGCGCAGCACCAGTTCCTGGTTCCGCCGGACGCGATGGACGAGTTCAAGGCCATCATCCGCTGGATCCAGACCCGCGGCCATTATTCGGCGCTGAACGTGTTCAAACTCTTCGGCCCGGGCAACCGCGCGCCGCTGAGTTTCCCGATGGCCGGGTGGAACGTCGCGATGGACTTCCCCAACAAGCCGGGGATCAACGAGTTCCTCAACGAACTTGACAGGCGGGTATTGGAATTCGGCGGCCGGGTGTACACCGCCAAAGATTCCCGCGCGAGCGCCGAGACCTTCCACGCCATGTACCCGCGCATCGACGAGTGGATCGCGGTGCGCCGCAAGGTGGACCCCGCCGGGGTGTTCGCCTCCGACATGGCCCGACGTTTGGAGCTGTTGTAAATGGTGCTGGACGCTGTGGGAAACCCGCAGACCATCCTGTTGCTCGGCGGGACCTCCGAGATCGGGCTCGCCATCTGCGAGCGCTATCTGCAGAACGCGCACGCCCGTATCGTGCTGGCCGCCATGCCCGATGACCCGGGCCGCGACGCCGCCGTCGCCCAGATGAAGGCGGCGGGCGCGCGGTCGGTGGAGCTGATCGACTTCGAGGCCACCGACCCCGACAGCCATCCGAAGACCATCGAGGCGGCGTTCGCCCATGGCGACGTCGACGTGGCGATCGTCGCGTTCGGCATCCTCGGGGACGCCGAGGAGCTGTGGCAGGATCAGCGCAAGGCCGTCCTGGCCGCCGAAATCAACTACACCGCAGCGGTTTCGGTGGGTGTGCTGCTCGGCGAGAAGATGCGCGCGCAGGGCTTCGGCCAGATCATCGCGATGAGCTCGGCCGCCGGGGAGCGGGTGCGACGATCGAACTTCGTCTATGGCTCCACCAAGGCCGGACTGGATGGCTTCTATCTGGGTCTCGGAGAAGCGCTGCGCGAGTACGGGGTTCACGTCCTGGTGATCCGCCCGGGCCAGGTCCGCACCCGGATGAGCGCGCACGTCAAGGAAGCCCCGCTGACGGTGGACAAGGAGTACGTCGCCAACCTCGCGGTGACCTCGGCCGCAAAGGGTAAGGAATTGGTTTGGGCGCCAGGAGCATTCCGGTACGTGATGATGGTGTTGCGACACATCCCCCGGCCCATCTTCCGCAAGCTGCCCATCTGATCATGCGTAACGCGCTGGCCAGCCTCGGCCAGATGGCTTTGGCGGCCGCGGTGGCCGTCATCGTCGCCGTGGTCTCGCTGGTCGCCATCTCTCGCGTCCAGTGGCCGGCCTTTCCGTCATCGAATCAGCTGCACGCGCTGACCACCGTGGGCCAGGTCGGCTGCCTGGCCGGCCTGGTCGGCGCGGGCTGGGCGTGGCGGCGGTGGCGGTGGCCGGCGCGGCTGGGCGGGCTGGCGTTCGTCTCCGCGTTCACCGTCGTGACGCTGGGCATGCCGTTGGGGGCCACCAAGCTGTACCTGTTCGGCATTTCCGTCGACCAGCAGTTCCGCACCGAGTACCTGACCCGGCTCGCCGACAGCCCCGCCCTGCGCGACATGACCTACATCGGGCTGCCGCCGTTCTACCCGCCCGGCTGGTTCTGGATCGGCGGGCGGGCCGCGGCGCTGAGCGGGACACCGGCCTGGGAGGTCTACAAGCCCTGGGCCATCACCTCGATCACCATCGCGGTCGCCGTCGCACTGGTGCTGTGGTGGCGGATGGTCCGGTTCGAATACGCGCTGATCGTCACCACCGCGACGGCGGCGGCGACCCTGGCCTACGGCTCGCCCGAACCGTACGCGGCGATGATCACCGTGCTGCTGCCGCCGGTGCTTGTGCTGACGTGGTCGGGCCTGCGCGCCGGCGGCCGGTGGGATCCCCCCGAGCGTCACGCCAGCGTGACGCCGGACGCCCATGGCCACGCTGGCGTGACGCTCGAGGCGCCGGCGGAGCCGCACCGCGGCTGGGCCGCGGTCATCGCCGCCGGACTCTTCCTGGGGTTCACTGCCACCTGGTACACGCTGCTGTTCGGTTTCACCGCGTTCGCGATGGCGCTGATGGGCCTCGCGCTGGCCGGCTCGCGCTGGCGACACCGCGGGTGGCGGGCGGCGCTCGACCCGCTGCGCAGGCTGGGCGTGATCGCCGTCATCGCCGCCGCCATCGGCAGCACCACCTGGCTGCCGTTCCTGTTGCGGGCGATCCGCAGCCCGGTGAGCAACTCCGGCAGCGCGGCGCACTACCTGCCGGCCGACGGCGCCGTGCTGACCTTCCCGATGCTGCAGTTCTCCCTGCTGGGCACGATCTGCCTGCTCGGGGCGCTGTGGCTGGTGGTGCGCGCC